>NZ_JAUJQH010000016.1:0-175418 GCF_030482905.1 Burkholderia sp. AU45251
CTTGGCAGACACGAGACTCTCCCTTGGGCGTCGTTTGTGCAAGATGCCTGAGGGAGACCCCCACCGCTACATCACGCAAGCTGCTCAAAACGCCCCGAATTCCCATCGATTTACGTGCTCACGCTCACCTCGAGCAGCAGGCGCGCACGGTTTTCGATCGAACCGCCGTAGTCGTCGGTGCGATGGTTGGCCCCGTCCTTGATGAACTGCTCCAGCAGATATCCGTTGGCGCCGTGAATTTCCACTCCGTCGAAACCAGCGGTAATAGCGTTGGCGGCAGCCTGTCGAAAATCGTTCACGATGCCCGGCAGCTCGGCGAGTTCCAGGGCGCGTGGTTCGGACACGTCGGCAAATCCGTTGTTGACGAAAGTCTTCGTCTCGGCGCGGATAGCGGAAGGTGCGACCGGCGCCGTACCGCCAGGTTGCAAGTCAGTGTGCGAGACGCGGCCTACATGCCAAAGCTGTACGAAGATGCGTCCACCCTTGGCATGTACGGCATCCGTGACCTTACGCCAGCCAGAGATCTGCTCGGGCGTGTACAGGCCGGGGGTGTCCTGATAGCCCTGGGCCTGAGCCGAAACCTGGGTGGCTTCGGTGATGATCAGCCCGGCCGAGGCGCGCTGGGCGTAGTAGGTCGCGGCATGCTCGCTGGGCACCAACCCGGCTCCTGCACGATTGCGGGTCAGCGGTGCCATGACGATGCGATTGGTGAGCGTCAGGCTACCGAGGGCGTACGGCTCGAAAAGCGATTTCTCTGACATGTTGTTCCAGCGTTCGGTGTTGGGAATGACTCAATGATGATGGTCATAATCCAACATGTCAAGACTTTGATGACGACCGACATCAATGTATAGTCGGACTTCATACAGAAACTCGTCCACGGAAGAGGAAAAGTGAAGGTCACTAAGGCACAGGCCCAGGCCAATCGGGCCCACGTTGTTGAAACTGCGTCCACCCTATTCAGGGAGCGCGGCTATGATGGGGTCGGAGTAGCCGATCTGATGGGTGCAGCTGGTTTTACCCACGGCGGCTTCTACAAGCAATTCCGCTCGAAGGCCGATCTGATCGCGGAGTCGGCAGCCTGCGGCATGGCGCAGACCGTTGCGCTATCGGCTGGGGTCGACACATCGGAGTTTGTGCGACTGTATCTCGCGCGCGAGCACCGGGACTCGCGCGGAACCGGCTGCACGATGGCTGCGCTGGGCGGAGATGCCGCGCGTCAATCCGAAGCAGTCCGCGCCACATTCGCGGACGGCATCGAAAGACTGCTGGCGGCGCTGTGCCAAGAGCGTGGTTCGTCGGACGGTGCAGCCTCGGCGGAGGCGCGAGCCAACTGCCTCGACATCATGGCGCATGCGGTCGGCGCCATTGTGTTGTCGCGCGCGTGCCCGGATGATTCCCGACTGGCCGACGAAATCCTAACGGTATGCCGCGACAAGATCCTAGCGACCCTGGGGCCGTCGGCGGCAGCATGCGAACCGGCGCACGATCATGGTAACGACAGCTCAGCTAAGCAAAAGTGACATGGGGCACCGATGGCCCCTTACTGGACGGTGTTGCATTTCAAGGAATGGGGACTTTCAACCACCGATACACGTGCGGGGCCGACTACCGTTCTTGTCTTTGATCATTCGGCTCCAAACCGTCCATGACCCACGCATGGATAGCCGTTAACGTTCCGAGGTCGAGATCCCTGGGATCGGTCGCACCGAAATATTGAACCCATTTTTTGAATATATCGGCCTGCCCCACGGCAGACGTGCTACTACGAAAAGTATCGGTCATGATGGAATCCTTATGATTCTTGATGTTCGAAAATGACAGACTGACACCATGCTCGGCGCGAATCGGGAAACTAGCCGTCTGCTGCGTCAAACTTGCCGTTCTTCCCACTACGCAAGCCTGCTTAGGAGGATCGAGCGCCCTTGCGGGCGCCACCTTCAAACTTATTCGCCAAGGAACGCGAGCGCTTTTGGCACGAAGTCCGCGTAGAACTGAAACACACCACCATGGCCCGAATCAGGGTAGATGATGAGCGTGCTGTTCGGCAGGCGCCGCGCCAAATCCTCGGAGTTCTTGCTTGGAACCATCCGATCGCTATCGCCGTTGACAACTAACACTGGGTTCTGCACAACCGAGAGGTTCTGTGGCTCTTTCTGCCCCCATGCGCGAATCGCCTTCAATTGAGCCCCAAAAGCGGTCAGGGAGATTTTTTTGTCTCGGTTTTCCGAACGCTCCTTCAAACGCGCCAGAAACGCCTTTCCTGCTTCGATACCATTTGGTGTCCGGGTGAAGAATAAGTACTGCTTCGGATCCTGGCCAGTGAGGAACCCTCGAAGCATGTCGTAGAGGGTAACGCTGGTCACTGCACTGATGCCCTCCCCGCCGGCAGGCCCCGTTCCCGCGAGAATAATTTTTCGGACGAGTTCGGGCTGCTTCAACACGAGTTCCTGTGCAACCATGCCGCCCATCGAAAAGCCAAAAAGATCTACCTTCTTGTACCCCATGGCCTTGATAAAGCTAATGGCATCATCAGCCATCTGATCAATCGAATCGGATGGCGAGCCACTGGAGGCTCCGACACCACGATTGTCGAACGTGACCACATGATGCTCCGCAGCGAGGCCGTCCACCACTCGAGGGTCCCAATTGTCTAGCACGGCAGCCAAGTGAGTAAGGAAGATCACCGGTGTACCACCATGTTCCTTCCCGAGCTCCCGATACGCGAAGTCCACACCTCCTGCAGTGATGGTCTGCGTCGGCACGTCCTTCCAATTGACATCGAGTTCCTGTTTTTGTATCGGTATGCTGATCTTCTCGCTATCTGACGATACCTCACCTGCCCGAACTGGCGAGGAAATGAGAGTTGCGGCCAGGGCTAGTCCGATGACACCTGACTTCAGTAGATGGCGCATTGCATTGATCTCCATGATCATTCTTCGACGACGCTAATAGTGGAAAAATCGTGTCAGCGGTCAAGCCCGCTTGTACTTAGTGCGACACCTGAAGCTGCCCAGCGCCGGTACAGTTCGGCGAGTCTGGGCGTCACATGGTTGTCGTACCTACCCAGTGCCTCACTTAGGGCAACTTGGTGAGCCGGTTGCTGTACACGCTGCCATTGGGCAGGCTCAAGGGCCGGTTCAACGGGATGCCGTTAGTTGTAAGCGGACTGGCCATAGGAGACACTCGAAAGATGGGGAACGTGCGACGACTTCGCAGGAATGTGGGACATCGCGTGCTCGGTCAGCGCCGTGATAGTGAGACTCGGATTCACACCAAGGTTGGCACTGAGCATCGAGCCGTCACAGATCAGAAAATTTTGATAACCGAAGACGCGGTTCTGAGCGTCCATCACCCCGCGCTCGGGCGAGTCCGCCATTGCGCATCCGCCCATACAATGCGCCGTCGTTGGAATGTTGAATAGAATTTCCGTCAGCAACGTCGTTGGGATGCCGCCCAGGGCCCTCGCCCCCTTTTCAACAAAGTTGTTGGCTTCAGGGATGAAGGTAGGGATCGGGCCACCTTCAGTGCACAACTGCTTGCCAAACGGCCAATACCAGCGACGCTTGAACTGCATGTTGATAAAGGCGTCCACCGTCTGCATTACAACGAACAGTATTGTCTGGCGTGCAAATCCGAAGGGGTTGTGCACACGTATTGCTTTCACCGGATGTGTTGCCAGCGTCCATAGCCAGGTAAAAATCCGCGTCCACCCGGCACGCCCGCCAGATAGTAAGGTCATCATCAGACCTGTAGCGTCCGAACCTTCCGGATAACGCACCGCGCCGATGTGCGTCCGTTCGTCGATATAGACGCCGGCACCACCGGCTACGCCGGGCGACATGCTCTTGTCTTTGGCCGGAAAGCGCACACCGACGAGAGACTCGGCATTTGTGCGCACGCGCTTGCCGAGGTCATCACTGATGCGCGGCAGGGAGCCGCTCTGCTTAAGGCGGAACAACAATTCCATCGTGCCCAATGAGGACGCGGCAAATATCACCCCGCGGCAGCGGAAACTGCGTCGTTGCTTATTGAACCATGTGGTCGAGCACTCAGTGAAGACTTCGTAGCCGTTGCTCCCGTCTTCCTTACCGTCGAGTGGGCGCACGTCCACCACCCTGGTTTCGGCAAAAACCCGCGCCCCACGCTTTTCGGCAAAATAGAGATAATTTTTGTCAAGCGTATTCTTGGCGTTGTGCTTACAACCCACCATACAGCCACCGCAACCGACACATGTCCCGCGCTCCGGACCTTCGCCGCCGAAGTAGGGATCGGCATAGGTTTTGCCGCCAGCCTCACCGTTTGGTGCAAAGAAAGTTGCCACACGGCCGTTGTGAAACGTATCGCCTACGCCCTGCAATTCCGCCATCTTCTTGAGCCGAAAATCGGCCTCGCCCAGAATTCGGTTCTCGGTCACCCCGAGCATTCGTTCAGCCATGGCGTAGTACTGGGGCATGACACCCTTCCAGTCCTTCAGGCCCGCCCACGAACCCTCGTCCCACACTCTTTCGGGCGGTACCAGTAAGGCGTTCGCGTATGTGATGGAACCACCACCGACTGCGTTTCCGCTCAAGACCATGACGTGGCGGAACAGCCGCATGTTGTAGAAGCCGAACATCTTCAGACCAGGTCGCCACATCCAGCGCCTCGCGTCCCAGTTGGTCTTAGGAAAATCTTCAGCTGTCCAACGCCGCCCCATCTCCATCACACCAACCGAATAGCCCTTTTCAGTGAGACGGCAGGCGGACACGCTACCACCGAACCCTGAACCGATGACGATATAGTCAAAATCATATGAAGTACTCATCTGGAGCACCTCGAGCCTTCTCTAGTCCGGCTCTCTACACCCATATTGGCGAATAGCACGTTCATGGTTTGTCTCCGTTTCCTGGTTCTAGTAGTCTTCAGCAGCGTAGTCGACGAAGGACCGCGATCCAAAACGATCTCGTGGGGATAGATCCGCACGAATGAATTCAGCGTCTCCCGTCATTCAGGTATCCGTACCGATAAGAGAAGACCCCGTTCAGTCCGCCAACCGTCACACCGCGTTAGCTTGGGCGCAGTATCGGACCGCCGCCGACCGGGGCGAAAGGCACAAATTCGGGACCGACGTTACGACCACCGACAACACTATACGCTTGGTATAGCACAGTGACTATACAAACAATATAGTAGAATGTGTAGTGCGCGCTCAGAACCCCGAGACTGGAGAAAACGCATGGGTCCGGTTACGACGCAGACATCGCGAGACCTCAAGGTCGCGCTGCCGTTCGATCAGACCGCCCCGCGTGCCATGGCGTCTCTGCGCGAGAAGGCGCGACAACGAATACCCCTTTTGCTGCGGCAGCGATCGCGCGGCCAGTCATCGCCTTCTGGGACGACCCGACGTGTGCGCCGGGTGTGTTGCCCCGAGGAGATTCAGGACGTGACTCAACGGATACCCAACGCAGCGGCAGATTTGCGATGGCAAGGCACGCCTTGTCTGGAAAATTTTCCCTACGGATGCTGGTGTCCGCAAGGCCGTCCGTCAATTTCCCGTCTGAGCCGTGACCATCACCTTCCAACCGGCTTTGCTTAAGCAGGGCCTTGTACAATGTGACATGCCAAACAAAACCTACGGTCAACTTTGCCCAATGGCCCGGGCATTAGACGTCCTCGGCGATCGTTGGACGCTTCTCGTGATCCGCGAACTCTTGCTGGGCCCGAAGCGGTTCAAGGATCTGCTAGCGATCTTACCGGCCATGGGTGCAAACCGGCTGTCCGAGCGCTTGGCCATGCTGGTAGAGAACGATGTCATCCAACCGACCACGTTGCCAACATCCGCCGCTACGCCAGCTTATGAACTGACGGAAATGGGCGAACAACTGCGCAAGCCTGTGATTGCACTCGGGCTCTGGGGTCTGCGCCTGCCGCTCGATGAGCGCATCGATCCGTCCACGGCCCGTGCGGAACTCATCGCACTGTGCTTGACGGGGTCGAGCGATCCCGCCGCGAGCGCCGGCTTACAAACTTTGTATGAGTTCCATGTGGGCGCGGAGATTTTCCATGTCCCGGTGAACCACGGAAAGGTGCTGATCCGTTCCGGCCCCAGCACAGAGCCTCCCGACGTCAAGATACAGTGCGACATGGGGACATTCATGGCTCTGGCTTTGCGCGAAGTCACTCCTACGCACGCACTCCGCGAAGGGCGCGTATCCCTCCTGCAAGGAAGCAAGCAGGCGTTCACACAGGTATTCAAGATTCTCGAATACAAGCCCTGATGTCTTGCCGAAGTTCGGCTGAGACTCACAAATATCCAAAACTTCAGATACCTATAAACCCCGGCCGCACCATTTGCGCTGCCTGCATCATCGCGCAACGAACCTGGCTTGCCATGTAAGCAAGCTTGGTTGGCAACCGATGCGAGAAGACGCGCCATGAAGGCAACGGCCCAGAAATCTTTGGGTTCAAACGAGTTCCCTGGCCGACCAGTATCTGCTTACAGTCGATGCTCCCGCGAAAGTCGACCGAACTGCGACGCATCCCGACTGGTTCCGTCGCTTCTCGGCGAGCGCTCGGCCCCACTAATACCCTCACGCCTCGATAATCGGAGGCATGAGTCCCGCCCTCAGTCTCAGTCACGATCCGTCTCAGGTCAGGACCTCCCCAGTCGTACCGCGGAACAGCACGGTCGATGGGCGTCATGGATGGTGCTACGCAATCGCAAGAATTGCACGTTCACGGAGCCGAGTCAGCCTCGCTCAGGACGTCAACAACCCTGGGCATCTGGCGCTGGCACGCAGTGCGTTCGGCAGCCGTCTTGATCATCAGAATCAGGAGACTCGGCGACAATCTATCCGGCCGGATTGACTGCGTCACTCTTTCGAGCGTTCCGCCTCGAGCCGGACAGTTGTGGTTTTCACCAACTATACATTTTATATAGTTCAAATACTATACGAATCATATACTCATGGAGGTTGCCAGTGTTATCAGACGAGCACCGATACGCCGCACACATGGGAACATCATGTGGATCCGACACTGCCAAGGAGGTGCCCTCCATTCATCCAACTTCTGAGTATGCACCATGCGTACCCTAGCCTTGCTCGGGAAAGTCACGTCGGTTCAGCGTCTGCGCCGGACGGGCGGTAGCGCGCTCCGAATCTGGGTCCGTAAGGCGCTAATGAATACGGCGCTGAGCACCCACGACTACCACACAGCACTGATACGCCTCCAACAGTTTCGGCGTTGGTCGAGATCGGGTGTGGGATTACCTGTCACGCGGAGCGAGATATCCAACCAACGTGCTGCGGGCACACGTAGCAAAGGGTCGATCGAGAATGAAGCGGACCTCCTAGTAGGATGACATCGGGTTGCGATTGCCAGTCAGCGTGCGGTACTCCAGAGGCAGTCCGCTCATGGTGACAAGCAGTCGTCGGTTTGCCTGAGCCCCGGTGGTCCCTCTCCTTCTGAAATTCGGAGGAGTGACTGCATGTCCATGTACCTCTACGCGCCACACAAAACGGTTACGGCCGAGATTGAGGCCGCGCCTATAGCTGCCCACGCTGCGCGGCTATGTGGATGTGCCTTTCTGTCGCGACAACGACCCAGAAAGTTTTTTGGCGCGTCGCGCGATTTGATTTTCAAAGAAGCCAGTATAGATACTCAATTATTCAGTGCGTAAAATAGTTGCATAAACGCGAGCGGCGACCACACCAATTGCTAAATCGGTAGAAAACGTACTTGCAAATCCCTCTCTAAATTTCATATGCATATCGACACCGTGCCGCCAACCAATATAAATAATTCGGATTCCTATTTTATTAATTAATAAATATAAATTGCGAAATTTACGCTAGGCCGACCTTCGATCGATCTATTTCTGAAGATCGCAACGTGACGGAATTCGTTCAGCAGCGTAATCACGGCCCGTATCCAGTTGATTTACCGCTTCACTTTATCACCTTGACCGTACAGTCGGAGGAGACAGGATGTTGAAGAAACAAGTTTTGGCGGTTGCTGCCGCGTTGCTAACGTGCACGGCAGCCCAGGCACAAAAAGCCGGAGATCTCGTTGCGAACTTAGGTTGGTTCCATCTCGCACCACTGGACTCCAGTGACCCACTGAAAGTCCATGCTCTCGGAACCAGCATTACTGCAGCGGGCACTGGCACGTCGGTTGATAACGCTGATACGCTCGGATTCGCCACTACATACTTCATTACCGACCACATCGCGGCTGCGGCCGTAGGCGGTATTCCGCCAAAATTTCGGCTAAGCGGCACCGGGTCGCTCAGCGCTCTCGGGCGCGCAGGGGCGGCGTATGAATGGAGCCCGACAATATTGTTGAAATACTACTTCAACGATGCCACGAGCAACCTTCGACCGTACCTTGCGGGAGGAGCCGCCTATGTCTGGTTTAGTGACGTGAAACTTGAGCCCGTGGCATCTAGTGGCGCACTTTTATACTCCCCGAGGCTCGGAGCTGCGCTTGAGGGACCGACCACCGTCAAGTTGAGCCGCTCGCTCGCGCCCATAGTTAATGCAGGCTTGACCTACAACATCAACCAACACTGGTCGATTGATGCCTCGCTTTCGTATATGTGGTTGTCCGTCCGGGCAACGCTGACAACACAGTCGAAAGTAGGCATCGTAACCAGCAATGCAAAGCTAAAAGTCAATCCCATAATTTCGTTCGTATCTGTTGGATACAGATTCTAACGCTCGCTCTATCAATCTGAAGCATATGTTCAGGCCGTCGGTGCGGCCGCCGGCCGCAATGTCATGGCGACGGCGTTAAACCTAGGCAGCTTTGGCGGTTTCTTCCTCGGCGGACTGACTTTGGCAGGCAAGAGCATCCGGACGGCGTTCTAAGAAACGCTAACAGAATGACTTTGAAGGTACCGCTAGTAGATGATGCAAGCGGCGATTTTCATGAATGCCTCGTGTATAGCCGCGAGGCGTTCGAATCGGATGCGCAAGTGGCTGAAGTTGTGCAGCCATGCAAAGGTGCGCTCGACGACCCAGCGGGTTTTTCCGAGGCCACTGCCATGCGTCTCGCCTCGACGGGCGATCTGCGTAGCGATGCCGACGGCATGCAGCGGCTTGCGATATTCGTCGCGATCGTAGCCGCAATCGGCCTGGATGACCGCAGGCTTTGACAGTGGCCGCCCCCGCTTGCCGCGAATGTGCGATATGGCCTCGACGAGGGGCAGCAGTTGCGGACGTCGTTGCGGTTGGCGCCCGTAAGGATCAGCGCGAGCGGGATGCCCTGCGCTTCGGTCACGAGGTGGTGCTTGGAACCGGGTCGTGCCCGATTGGTGAAATTGGGTCCTGCTTTTGACCCGATCCCGCTGCACGAATGGAGGACGAATCGATGACTATACAGGACCCGTCGATACGATCGGCTGCTCGAAGCTTGGCCAGCAGTACCTGCTGCAGCCGGTCCCAGCCGACCGGTTGCCAGTCGCGCAGTCTGCGCCAACAGCTCATGCGAGCCACAGCCCATCTCCTGCGGAAGCATCTCCCAGGGAGTACCGGACTGCAGTACGAATAGGATGCCGGTCAGCACGGCCGATCGTCGAGCGGCTTGCGTTCGGGGTATCGTGTCCGGCGCGGCTTCGGTGGCGGCAACAGCGGTTGGATCAGTGACCACAGTTAGTCACCGAGTATCGGTTTTGCCATGGTCTTCTCGTCAGAGAAACGGTTAGCGAAGCACGCGATGGGCTTGCAGCCCCCGCAATTCATTTTGTTAGAGCTTCTAGGCCACACCCGGCAAATCGAGCACGCATAGCCAAAGTTATCGCTGCGTGCGCCTCGGCTGTGCCTGCTGAACATTCTTTGAGCGATATCTCTCGTACGCCGCTCCTCAGAACCCGGTCAACTCGTGGCATGGCATGCACGCGACTCCCGGCTTCCCGCCCTTGACCCGCGACCGTAGCCGATCGCGGGCAGGCATCAAGGGGCGCGGGACCGTGTTGCCCGCACCCCTCCCTCGCTTTTTTCCTTGACACCTGCCCGCGATCGGCTCCTCCAGTCGCACGGGCGGGAACCCGGGAGCCTGGCGGCAGCAAAGCCAACCCCGAGTTCCACCGGAAGGTATCCAGCCGCAACGGCAAGGCACACCTTCTCGCCCGGTTCAGGTCCTCAACCTTGACTGGAGAACGCCATGCAACTCGCTTCCTCATTCCACTACAGCGCCCCGATGCTGCGCGCGGATGCTCCGCTGTCGGACGATCAGATTCGCCGCGTCGCCCCGTCGATCTTCGCAGACGGCAAGCACGAAAGCCGTTCGGAACGCTACACCTACATTCCCACCATCGACGTGCTGCGCGGCCTTCGGAACGAAGGCTTTCAGCCGTTCATGATCTGTCAGACCCGCGTACGTGACTCTGGCAAGCGCGAATTCACCAAGCACATGCTCCGACTACGCCATGCCGACCAGATCACCGGCGAGGAAGCCGACGAAATCGTGCTGTTGAACTCGCACGACGGCACCAGCAGCTATCAGATGCTTGCCGGCACATTCCGCTTTGTCTGTCAGAACGGCATGGTCGCCGGCGAGAACATCGCCGATATCCGCGTGCCGCACAAAGGCAACGTGGTGCAAAACGTGATCAATGGCGCGTTCGACGTACTCGACGGTTTCGATCTGATCCGCGAACAGAAAGACGGCATGCGCTCTGTAACGCTCGACCGCGACGAACAGCATGCGTTCGCCCGCTCCGCACTCGCGCTCCGCTACGACCAGACCGATGCCGACGCACCGGCACCCGTCAGCGAAAGCCAGTTGCTCGCCCCGCGCCGTTTCGAGGACCGCCGCGACGACCTCTGGACCGTCTTTAACCGTGTGCAGGAGAACCTGACCAAGGGTGGCCTGCACGGCCGGTCCCGCTCGGGCCGCACGATGTCTACACGCCCAATCACCGGCATCGACCAGAACGTGAAGCTCAACCGCGCACTGTGGATGCTCGCGGATGCCATGCGCCAGTTGAAGGTGTAACGGCTTCGGGGCGGCGCACTTGCGTCGCCCTGCTGTCCGGCTTTGCGCCATGACGCCCGTCGGGTCACGTCCTGACGCATCCGCCCCTTACTGGCCCGGCATCTTCTTTCCTACTCTCAGGAGTCGATCATGCAAGCCCAATCTGTTGAAACCTCCATCGCCGCCGTTGGCGCTACGGAATTATCCGCAATGCTCGAAACAAACTTCGGCAACGAACGACCGATCGTGACCGTGCCGTATGCCAGCCTGCAACGCTCGCCGCTGAACGTGCGCACGAAGCCGCCATCCGGCATCGCCGGACTCGCGGCCAACGTCCGCGCCAAAGGGTTGCTGCAAAACCTCGTGGTCCATGAGATCAAGGGGGCACGCGGGAAGCACCGAAAATACGGCGTCTGCGCGGGCCAGCGGCGCGAAGCCGCGCTCGATCTATTGTTCGAGCAGAGGCACATCGCCGCCGACTATCCGGTCCCGGTGCGCATCGTCAGCGAAGGTGAAGCGCTCGCCATTTCGCTGATCGAGAACAGCGAACGCGAAGGACTCGATCCGTTCGACGTGCTGCGTGCCTATCGGATGCTGGCTGAGGAAGGCCGCAGCATCGACTACATTGCGGCTCTTTTTTCCGCCTCGCCACTCACCATCAAACGGCGCATGAAGCTCGCCAATGTGTCGCCCAAGCTGCTGGCACTGCTGCGCGAAGATGCCATCACGCTCGACCAGCTTGCCGCGCTTGCGCTGGCGGACGATCACGACGCGCAGGAACACCTGTGGTTCGACGCCAACGAGTGGCAGCGTCAGCCGCATTATCTGCGGCAGGCGATCACGCATGCCGAGATCGATGCGAGTCGCAGCCGCCTCGTGTGCTTCGTCGGCCTTGACGCGTACGAGGCAGCGGGCGGCTATGTGCGTCGCGACCTGTTCAGCGACGACGAGCACGCGGGCTATATTGCCGATGCCGAACTGCTACAGCGCCTCGCCGCGCAGAAACTCGATACAGCCGCAGACACGGTGCGCGCCGAAGGCTGGGGCTGGGTCGAAACGCGCATCGAGCGCGACATGCTTGAACTGAACCGTTACGGCCGACTGCGTCCGAGTCAGCGCCTGTATACCGACGACGAGCAGCGCGAACTCGATACGCTCACTGCACAGCACGGCGAACTGACCGACAAGCTCGACGCGCTATCGGAGGACGACGAAGGCGCCTACGAGGAAGCAGAACGCCTCGACGCTGAAATCGACGAGGTGGAAGCCGCGATCCACGCGTTCGAGAATCGCACCGTCGCGTGGGACGCGCCGCAGATGGCGGAAGCCGGTGCGTTCGTGATCGTCGGCCCGCAGGGCGCACTCGTCATCGAACGCGACCTCGTTCGACGCGAGAACAGCGCGGCGCTCGATGCGGCTGGCGCAACTGTGACCGGTACCCCCGAAGCCGATGGCCCGGATACCAAAGAGGCTTCGGCCAAGGCCAAACCCGTTCATAGTGCAACGCTGTGCCAGCGGCTGACCGCACATCGCACCGCCGCCATCCACGCGGAACTGGTCGCACAGCCCACCGTGGCACTCGCGGCCCTGTTGCAACATTTGATTCCGCAAGCGCTACCCGAGCATTGCGGCCACGCCTGCGCGCCGCGCTATCTGACGCTCTCGGGAAACAACAATCGCGATAGTCTTCTGCGCGCGGCGGACGACCTACCGGTCAGCCCGGCGTGGAACACCATCGAGACGCAGCGAACGCGCTGGATTGGCGAGTTGCCGACGAACCGAACCGATCTGCTGCCGTGGTTGCTTGGGCAGGATGCGCATTCAACGCTGCTCGACCTCCTCGCGTTCTGCACCGGTACCCTGCTCGACGGGATCGCGCCATCAGAGGCGCCACATGCAATCAACGCGCTGGCCGACGCAGTGAATCTCGACATGGCCCGCTATTGGACGCCAACGAGCACGGCGTACTTCGACCATGTCAGCAAGGCACGCATCGCGGAAGTCGTGTCCGGCGCGGTCTCTCCCAAGGTCGCGGCCGATCTCGGCAAGATGAAAAAAGGTGACGCCGCGGCCGCCGCGGAACTGCGCCTCACGAAGATCGCATGGCTGCCGGAAATCCTCACCGCCCGCGAAGTTCCGGCGTCACCCTCACGGGCCGTCCGTGACGACAACGATGACGAGGACGCTGAGGCTGATGAGGACCCCGAGAATGACGGCAACCGCATCAACCATACGTCGCCCGATGCCGAGCCGTCCGCCGGAACCACCGAACCGCCGCCGTGGCCCTTCCCAACTACCGAGTCGGTAGCCGCTGCCCAAACTGGCCCGGACGTTGCGTAACGACCGATCCTGTCCACGGACGCGACACCGTAGACGGCAGTGCGCTCACGACCTGCCGTCTACCGACCTGCCCTGCACCGCTTGACCCACCACACCCGACGGGTGGCGCCCCCACCGTCCGTCCATCCAACCGCCCGCGACGAGCACGATCAAGCAGAGGACGACTGCGCCGGACAGCCATAGGCCGCGCATGGCACGCGCAAAACGTCGCTCCATCGCCGTCGACATCTCCTCCACCCGCGCCGCCGCTACGTCCACTGCACGCCCGAATCTGTCGACCACCTCGTCCAGCCGTTTCTGCTGATCGCGCCCCGAAACTGCCACTGCACCAATGAGCCGATTGCCCGCCGAGTGTGCAACCTGAGCGGTCAGCCGTGCGCTGAGCGTCGTGAGGAACGCCTCATTGAGGTTTGCCAGCGCTTCCCGGTACCGTGCTTCATGTTCCTGTATCAGCTTTTCAGCCAACGTGATTGTCGCCTTGCACCGCTCCAGCGCGTCGCGGTGCTGCTGCATCAACGCATCATTTGCGCCGCCGACTTCCCGCCGAGTCGCTTCGAGACTACCCTCGCTCGCCCATCGAATGCGCTCCGGCATCGCCTCGTACAGGCGCGCGTAGTACTCGAGCACCGCGATAATCGACCAGAGCGCATCGTTGTCCTGCAGATTCAGGGCACCCGCAACCCGGCGCATACGGGCCAGGCTCGCCTCGTCCGGAACCTCGCCGAACACCTCCTGGAACAGCCGGATCAGTGGCTCGACTGGCCGTCTACGGCTCATCGCCCGTTCCGGCGTTGTCCATCATCGTCGAGAACATCGTGTCGCATAACGCTCGCCAGCGCAGCAACTCCGCCCGTTCGCCGATGTGCATCGTTTCCGACGCGGCACGAATCGACATCCGCTGACTGCGCAGCTCATCCGCGACGCGATCCGCCAGATCCGGGAAGTCGAGGGTGCATCCGCGTGATTCAACCGTTTTGCGAAGCTGCGAAGCCTGATACAGCGCGAACTTGTCCGGCGTACCGAAATGGCCGTTTCGCACGACATGGATCGTTGCATCGGGAAATGTCGGACTGAACGCGCGCAGCAGTTCGAGACTGTCGCGCTGCCGATTGATCACCCAGAGTACGACGAGTTCGCGCCGCAGTTCGCCGAGCGTACTGGCCAGTGTCGCGCCAAACCGCACGACACCCGTCTGGCTGCGCGCCGCCGTGTTGACGACGATCGCCGCGTCCCGGCGCTCGTCGCAGAAATTGACCAGGCCGATCCAGCCTTCTGCTTCGTCCAGACTATAGGCAATGCACGGTACCTCATCCTGAATCGCTTTCATCACGTCGGGATTGGATGTATCGGTTTCCACGAGCGCGATCGGGTGATCGCGGCGCTGAAGGTAGTCGGCCAGCGCGAGCGAAATAAAGCTCTTGCCGACACCGCCCTTACTGCCGCCCACCAGATAGATCGGGTATGTCGTCGCCATATGCGTCCTCTACAGGTTCTCGGTGTCCGGCGCGACCGTGAATGAGAACGCGTCCTGAATCACCATGGACCCCGGTTTCGTTGTCGCTCGCCTGTTATCCTGGCGATCGCGATTCTCTACGTGGTCAACGCTCGATTTCGCTCGCTTCGGCTTCCTGACTTGCAGTGACGCAGTAGGCTGGCCCGCCGGGACGGCCCTTTCCGCACGCCCGGCCTTCTGATCTTTCGCAACCCGTCGCATCGCGTAGCGCAATGTGCTGGCGCTGATGTCGACGCCCTCTTCCGCCAGTTGCCGAACGATTTCTTCGAACGTGTAGCCCTTCTGTTGCGCGCCATTGATATGCGGCCGCATCGCGCTTACCGCGTCACGCACAGTGACGTGATGCTCGTTCGCAGGCTTCAATGGCAACGCGTCGAGACGGCGAGCAACCGCGTCCCATTGCGCTTGGGTAAAGTGTTTTACGATCGGCATAATCCGCCTCGATACACTGCCTTGTTGCCATCTTGCTGATAGCAATGATGGCCGTCAATGCCCGAAAGCTAGCCGAGCCTTGCGTATCGGGCCGCATGGGAACGGGGCGGAATTGCACGGCATAACGAAATATTTTTCGTCGTCGCGCTGAGCCAACGCGAACTCGTGATCGACCATGCCTCAAGCAGCAAACTGCCGGTCGGAGTCGAACGTATCTGATCACCTGAGCGACGGTCGACGAACAAACCGGCGTATTTGGCAGATGCTATTTTCCCTGCTTTCGCGCCGATGCGTACTCGTCGAGTTTGCATTCCGACTGATTCAGTCACGTGTTGTGTCCGTCGGTTTTGTTGCGTCGTCTGCAAATGACACGATCGTTCTTCTTGCTCGTAGCACTTGGTTTTCCTACGTCACGTGGTCGCTCGATTGACATGACGCAGCCCGTGTCGTCCGTTGCTTATTTGGTTACATCCGGATCGTCTTGTTGCGCGAGACGTGCACCCTTCCGGTGTGCTACGAACGCGTCTTTTTGCAACCGCAGCTCCATCTTTCTGCATGAACTTACTAGATCGCGCGCTGCAATTGACGAACGACGAGATAAAAGCACGAAAGAAACGAAACTGCAGGATAGGCTTGCGCCGGTTTTGGGCGCCGTGTCCGCAATCGCGCGGTACATCGGCAATACGGCAGAACGACCTGGTGGTTGCGAAGCGTGAGCGGGATCTTGCGAGACGTAACACGAGGCCCGACCAGAGGACATAAGCGGCTGATGCAAAACGCGACTGAACATGTCGGGCGATGGGAAACCGCCGTACGCTGCACGCGCGTCATGTCTACGCAACGAGTGTAGTAGGCAGCGATCAGCCGACAGCTCACACACCGATGACGTCGGGATCACGCACTACTTCGCCGCGACGAACTCTACGACTACTTCTCGACGATAGTGCGTTTCGATCGCGCGACTTGATGCAATCAAACGACAAGGGGAAGCGTGGCGTCGGCGGAATACATTCCCGAGACGTTAGTGTCCCTGAGGAAAAACTCAGTGGCACTCCTATTGTGGCGGAGACTCAGCAATGGCCTCGATCAGCGTCAAAATCGCCTCTCGTCTGCGCGCGTCGAGCGCCCGAAACCCAGATACGATCCGCTGCTCGTCGGGACTCTCTAGGCGCGCGCCTTCCTCGCCGGTCAGAACATAACAAATGTCCACGCCCGCAGCAGCGATCGCACTCAGGTAATCGGAGTTGGGTCGCCTCATCCCTTTTTCGTACTGAAATTGCGCGTGTTTCTGGACCCCACCGAGCGTTGCCAGCTCGGTCTGATTCAGTCCCAAACGCAATCGTTCCCTTTTCAAGCGTGCCTCGAAATCATCCATTTGATATTCTTTCCCCTTGACAATATATCAAACGACTCTAAACTGAGCTTCAGAGGTATCCGATTGCTAGCGTATCGCACCTCGGCGGGGACATACGCCTGTCCCTCGCTGACCGCGATTCCTTGATGCGGAGGCTATATGTCATTCACCTATGAAATCTGCGGTGCCTTGTCCGTCCTGGACAACTTCCGGCACTACCATGCGCAGCAGTTCGCCCAAACGATTGCCGACCCTGCCGACATTTACTTCGCGACAGATGCCGTCACGCATTCGCTCGTGATCCGCATTCGCGGCGTACTGAACGACGACGAAGCGGAGATCGTCGAGAACGCACTTGGGGAATTCTCCCAGAAATGGGCACGGACCGGCAGTATCTTCAGACGAGTGCGCTACGGAGAGCAGTCGTGTGTGCCACTCGGCCTCGCCCTGCACGTGGAGTTGCTCAACGAACTCGCCGATGAGCACGTCCAGTTGGAGGCCTTTCTCCAACGTCAGGCGCGGATTCTCGAGAAATTTCGACCGGTGGCGAGCTAGAGGGCGGGAGCACTGACATCCCAGCGCTATCCATCGTGCTGGACAAATCCAATCCCCGGAGTTTCAAAATGGAAGAACCAGCCCTGTACGTCCTGAGCGGCGCGCTCGCCGTGCAAGACGATTTTGAGGACGAGCAACTCGATAGGGTATCTCGCCATTTGGGAGGCATCGCCTCCGTTTACCTCCGGCACGACGAGGTCGCGCATGCCGTTTCGCTTCGCGTTTCCGGCATGCTAATGCGCGACGACGTGCGCTACATTGAGCAGCGCGTCGAACGATTCGCCGAGGAAAACGCCCGCGCCGCCACAATTCTCGTAAGCGAGTGGAACGGCGAGACGAGCGAACTGGTTGTGGGCATGAACTGGGACGCCCAATGCCTGATCCGGCTTGGCGCGGTACAGGAACAACTTGCGAGGCTCACGGAACGATATTTCGACTTTCTGCTGCGACTCGAACCGCCTGACTCTACCGCTCGCGGCACCCCGCTAATGTGCGTCTCCATCGACATTGAAGACAAGCTGGCGAGACGATAGTCGACCTGACGTTACTGCGTTTATCTCGCATTCATACGCCGCATCTCGCCTCGGTCGTGCAACGTTCGACTGTTGAATCGCCGCCGTCTTCAACGGACCGCCAGCACACTGCGCACTCTTCTTTTTCAGCGTGAGCGCATGCGTGAATGACTCAACCGGATCTCGGCCGCACAGAGCCCCCGTGCCTGTCTCGAAACATAGCGGCCGTTTATCCTGAGACCGCCCGTCACCATTTGCCCCTTAACCGGTTAAGCGCCTTCAGCCGGAAAGCTCCGGTTCTTCGGGTTGCTTTCGGGCCGAAACGTCACTGATACGACGATGCGGCGTTCCAGAGCGACGCAACGAATGCTGTGTGGGGCTTTACCCGATCACAACGGCGTCGCACGGCCATTTGCTGCCGGTCGAGAGCGGCAGCTTCGGAGCGGCCCATAAACTCGCGGTGGCCCGGTGCTGACTTAGAATTGCGATATGACGACGCGTTCTCCTCGAATCTCGAACAATCTTCACAGGAGCTGGCTGGTCGAGTGCGCCAGTGATGCAACCCAAACGTCGTACTGACGGGACCGCCTGCTGGATTCAGCATCGAATAAGGCAAATGACGATCGAACAATCTAAAACGCAGTTGATCTCGCTCATCGACAACGCCGACCTAAAAGTCATCGCGCTGACAGGCGCATGGGGCACCGGCAAAACCCACCTCTGGAACGAGATTCGCAAAGAGTCGCAGGACCCGATTGTCGAAGGCGCGCGCTACGTGTCCCTCTTCGGCTTGAAAGATATCAATCAGCTCAAGCTCAAGGTGGTCCAAAGCGCGCTCCCTGTAGGCGGTGAGAGCAGCTCGTTGACAGAAGGTCTGATGAAGACTTGGAAGATCAGCGTCGACGCCTTGAAGAAGGTCCACGAGGGGTTTTCGGCGCTCGACGAGCTTGCGCTGGTAGCGGTTCCTGTCGCCTTGCGCAACCGATTCGTAGTCGTCGACGACATCGAGCGCAAGCACGCCTCGTTGTCAGTTGACGAGGTCCTGGGCTTCGTCGACGAATACTCTCAGAATTTTGGTACGCGATTCCTCTTGATTCTCAACTCGGACCAGTTCTCCGCGCCGACCGATAGCGCGCTCTGGGCGGCGTTCCGAGAGAAGGTGATCGAAGAAGAACTTCGTTTCACGCCGACACCTGGGGAGGCGTTTGACATCGCGGTTCCGGACTTGAATAGCCCTTACCGTGCGACGGCCAGGACTGCGGTGGATGCGTGCGGGATCACCAATATCCGGGTCATCCGCCAGGCTTACCGTCTTGTGGCTCGGCTCCTCGGTGCGACTGGGGACATGCCTCTCGCGATACAGGCACGAACTGTTCCCTCGATTGTGCTCATATCTGCTCTTGCAAACAAAGCCATCAAGGACGGGCCAACTCTGGAGTATGTCGCCGGCTACAACCGAGGTCCTAGCGACTTTATTAGCCGCTACCTCGGGCGGGAAGGCGATGCGTCAAAGGAGAAAACCGAGGACTCAACGCCAGCCGCATGGAAAGTTCTGCTGTCAAAGCTAGGGATCAATTCTTCGGACGAATTTGAAGAACTGGTTGTCGCCTTCGTTTGCGACGGAAGGCACGACGCAAAGGCGATCGAGGCCATCGTCCAAGGCTACCAACACAACGAGAATCGCACCGAATCTAGAAATCTCGCGTATGCATTCACTGAACGTTTCAATTGGGACGTCACAGACTGCGACGACGATCTCGTAGCTGATGCGGTCAAGCTCATCGACAGAGTCGCCGACCTTGATGCCTACACTGTCACGGCGCTCGGAAAACAAATGGCCGATCTACCTGACGGTGCCAAACTTGAAGAAGCTTTGATTGATGGTTGGTTGGCTCACTTCGCGACCATCGCCGACAAGGCCGAATTCGGCGAATCACCGTTCCGTCAGTCGCTGCACCCAAAACTTAAGGCAGCAATCGACGATGCGCGCGATGCTCGAATTCACAGTGCGACTGTCGTCGATGCCATCAAGCACCTTCTTGAGAATGACGGATGGGGCCATCGGGAAGAAGCGGCGATGAGAGCGGCTACGATCGACGATTTCGAGACTGCGATGCGCACGTTGAAAGGTCGTGATTTCAAGCTTTTCGTACTCAAGAGTTTGGACATTCTCGAGCAGCACGAAATGTACGAGAAACACTTCGGCCAGGCTGGAATGAATTTCTTGGAAGCATGCCTGCGCATCGTCAGAGCCGAGAAAGAGAACCGTTTCGGACGGTTGCTGCGAACATTGTTCGCGGAGAGCAAAGTTCCAGCGCTTTTGGCCGAGGGCGGAATTGAAGCCTAGCCCCAGATGTAGACAGGTAGATAGCGGTCGACTGCAATGCAGCGGTACCAGGGCGACTGTCCCCGGCCCTCTAAGGGGCAGCCAACCTCCATCGAGAGCACGGGCCTGCGGCGACATCTTCTTCGTTGCTCGACTGTACGAGCGTCAGCTTCTGGGCGCCCAAACCCGTACTGCCGATGTCGGGTATGGGTCGCAAGGTGACAGTCCCAAAAGCCGCACGGACGTGCCATAGACCGCGAGATTCGCCGCGAGATTGCGGCGCCGGTCCTTACGCAAACACTGCGCGGTGTTGCGCCGAAGCCGGCGCGAGCGGTGCACCGCCGTTAGCGTCGACGTCGTTTACCTGAAACGCCGCAGCCGAGCGTTGCAGGCTCATCGCCTGCTCCTTCAGCGATTGCGCCGCTACTGCCGCCTGCTCGACGAGCGCCGCGTTCTGCTGCGTCATGCTGTCCATCTGCGTGACCGTGAGATTCACCTGATCGATGCCGGCGCTCTGTTCCGCAGCGGCCGCCGCGATCTCCTGCAGGACACCTGTCACACGCATGATCGCGTCGCGCGCTTCGTCGATCGTCGAGCCGGTGTTTTCGACCAGCGTCGCACCACTGCCGACGCTGCCCACCGCATGACCGATCAGCTCGCGAATTTCCTTCGCCGCGGTCGCGCTACGCTGAGCGAGGCTGCGCACCTCGCTCGCGACGACAGCGAAGCCGCGGCCCTGCTCGCCCGCGCGCGCCGCTTCGACCGCCGCATTCAGCGCGAGGATGTTGGTCTGAAACGCAATACCCTCGATCGTCGCGATGATCTCGACCATGCGGCCCGATTCGTTCGAGATACCCTTCATCGCCGCGATGGCCTGCGTGATCATGTCGCCGCCGCGATTCGCGATTTTCGTGGCGCCGGCCGCAAGCTCGCTGGCGGTGCGCGCGTTGTCCGCAGTCTGACGGACCATCGCCGTCATCTGCTCCATACTCGACGCAGTTTCCTGCAATGACGCCGCCTGGCTCTCGGTGCGCGACGACAGGTCCGCATTGCCGTTCGCGATCTCGTTCGCGCCGCACGCGACGTTGTCGGAAGCATGCTTGATCTGACAGATAGTGCTGGTCAGCGCGTCACGCATTCGCCGCATCACGTGCAGCAGGCTCGACGTGTCGCCGTCGCGCGTATGGATCGTAACGGTCAGGTCGCCCAATGCGATCGCTTCCGCCACATTCGCCGCATAGGCCGGATCGCCGCCGACCGTACATGCGATACTACGGTTCGTCACCGCGACGAGCGTCACGAGTACTGCTGACACTGCTAGGAAGATCCCGCCGATCAGCCACAGCGACGCCATGAACGCAGCGTCGATGTCATCGACATAGGCGCCGGTTGCAATGATCCAGTCCCAAGGCGCATAGCGCACCACGTAGCCGATCTTGCCGACCGCCTGCGCCGACACCGCGCCCGGATGCGGGAACACGTAGTCGACGAAGCCGCCGTCCGGCGCCTGTGCAGCCGACGCGAACGCCGCGTAGTGGTGACGACCGTCGGCATCCGCGCTGCCTGAAAGATCTTTGCCTTCGAGCGCCGGCTTGATCGGATGCATCACCATCTGCGGCTTCGAGTTGATCACGAGGAAATAGCCGTCTTCGCCGTAGCGGACGCCGCGCAGTCGTTCGAGTGCCTGCTTGCGGGCATCGGCCTCGGGCAGCGCGCCGCTTTGGGCCAGCACCGCATACTCCGTCACGATGCCGAGCCCGACGTGCGCGATGTTCGTGAGGTCGTGCTTACGTTCCTCGATCCGCGTCTCGCGCGACTGCCACGCCGCCGATACGGACACAGCGAGCAACGCGACGAGGCTGATGATCAGCGGCAACCACAGCTTCTGCTTAAAACTGAGCTTGTGCATCCCGAGTCCTTGAGCAAACGAGTGGAAACCGCGCAGGCCCATGCGAAGTGGCAGGTGAATGGGCGCATCGAATGGGGCCTGCTGGCTGTCCGGCGACCGTCCAGGTGGTTTCTCTTCGCGTTATCGGCTGATGCGAGTGAAAGTTTTGTCCTGTGAAACCCTCGGCTACCACCTTGCCAAGGCGTATCGGAGGGCTCTTGTGCGTCGGCTCCCACCAAGCGTCATCAGGCACTAGCCGGCCAGAAGCGGCCGATTGACACCATCGCTAACTGCTCATCCGGGCGGCGGCTCCGCAACGGGGAGCGGACACTGAGGGGGCTAATGCACGCCTGGACTGTACCTGTGGTCGTCAGGCATAGCCACGCGTCGATCCGGACGTTATGATCGAGCGCGCGATATTGTGCCTGCGTTCGCAGCGTGGGCGCCATTCATTAAAATCGCCGTACAACGATATAACAAACATGGGCCATCTAGACGCAGTTTCGGCAGACAAAACCTCGCTCGGCTTTGAATTCCAGGATCTGGTGTTTATCGAAAAACTCCTGGAACTCAAGCCTGGCGAATCACTCGGGCTCGAAGTCTTTGACGACATCCACCTCGAGACGATATCGAGCAAGTTCCTCCTGTATCAGGTCAAGCATAGCCTGTCCGGAGGCAACATCACGGATCGTGACTGCGACCTGTGGAAAACGCTCGCCAACTGGCTTAAAGCGTTACCCGAACTACCGCAGCACGGCGAGGTCGGTTTTCGACTGTATACGAATAAGGCACTGAACAGCCAGACACTTATCAGTCTGCTCAAGGCCCCCAAGAAAGACATCGATGCGATCGTCACGCATATTCGTGAGACGCACCATGACATCGCTGCTACAGACGCGAAGAAAGCCCCCGAGGCATCTCCCAATCCGATCGCGGGCTACGCCGGGGCGCTGGCGCAAGCATCCGATGTCGACCTGCGCTTTCTTTTTGAACGCTTCGAGTTCCATGCGGACAACAACGGGATCCTCGCGCGAATCGACTCGCTCCTGACTTACCTCTCAGTGCCGGATAGCCGACTCCTAGCGACCCGCCAAGCCTTGATTGGGGCTTTCAAGGAGCACAAGTTCAAGACCATCTGTGCGAAGGAGAAGGTCAGCATTTCCTTCGATGATTTCCGCAAACGGATGGGATTCGGGCTGATTCTGACGGCCGCGAGGACTGACGAAGCAAATTTTGAAGAGTTTGTGGATCGCCATTATTCTTATCGCCGTCCGCAAGAATTGTCCTTCTTAAACAGTAAGTTCCAGGCGCAGCTTGCCGAGCTCGATGTCGCACCCGACGAAATCATCGATCGCGGCATTGAGATGAAGGTCGCCGAAGACTTCATCGAGGAACTGCGCGACCGCGGACTTTTCGGGCAAGTTGAAAATCTCCGGCTGGAAAACAGCGCGCACGGTATCTGGACAGAGATCCATCGGGATACTCACCGCGAGGCGCATGCCGACGAGGCAGCACACCGCAAAGCGGCTTATGCCTGCTACAAGCAAACCATCAGGGAGTCGCTGACTGCCAACAAGAATTCGCTGCCGATCGCCATGAGCCGTGGCAAATTCATCAGCCTGTCGGATCAGCCGAGAATCGGCTGGACGAAGGACTGGGAGGCGAAATTCAAATCATGAGTGCCCTGTCCACCAACGAATTGCTCGGTACAGTTGCGCTGCAGACAGCCCTGCAGCACGCACCGGACTGGCGACTCCCGCTCTCCAAAGCGTTCCTCGTCTTGCCTCTCCTGTTCGACCGCAGCATTCGCAAAACGCTCAAGGATCAGCGCACCGTTATCGTGAGTTGCAAGGATCTGATCCTGTCGCGCCCCGAAGCTTTCACCACCGTCAGCGCACGCTTCAGCGATCTGTCTCTGACCTCACTCAACACTATCTTGCTTGCCTGCGAGATGGGCATGACCCAGCTGGTTAACAGTGACGTTGTGCTTGAGAAAGTCTTGTTCGACGATAGCAAGCCGGCACGCGTCGGTAAGACAGCCAGCGACATCATGGGCGCCGGTCCGCACCTGGCCACACTACTGCGTGAGCCAGCCGTTGATCTGTATCAAACCTTTCGGATAGCGCTGTGAGCAACATTCAGATATCGAACATTCTCCTTTGGCAGAAAGACCAGCAGCTCAGGAATCTGGAATTTCGACACAACCACGTCAACGTAATTACCGGCGACGCGGGCAAGGGAAAATCGTCCATCCTGTTCATCATCGATTATTGCCTGCTGGCCAGTGAAACCAAGGGTATATCCAAGACCAATATCGATTCCAAGGTCGACTGGTATGGCATCAGGCTGACCATCGACGGCAAGGAGCTGGTCATTGCCCGCCCTTCGGAGGCGCAACAGGACAGCGAGCGCGCCTACTTCAGTGAGGATGGAATCATCCCAGAACGGCCGACACCGAATATCCGTATCGATAACCTCAAGCGGGTCCTCAACAAGGCTTTCGGTATCGATCCCGAGTTGAAGGTTCCTTACGGTGGCAAGTTCATCCAGGCTGGTCAAAAGGTCTCGTTTCGCAACTTCCTGGCGCATTGCTACCAGGATCAGACGACCATCATCGCCCCGGATTATCTGTACATCCGTCCAAGTGATGGACGATACCAGGAGGGGATCGAACGGACTTTTCGCATGGCCATCGGTGCAGAGAACGTCAAGACAGCGCTCGCGCGCAGTCAACTGGCCGACCTCGAACGCAAGAAGGCCGCGCAAGCGAGAAAGCAGGGGGTTTATGACAAGGCGGTCCACGCGTTCTCCGACGAGCTTGAGCAGCTCGGCCGGGAAGCCATGTCTTTCGGCCTGGTCGACAACTTCCCGGATACGCCTACGGAACAGATTACTGCACTCCGGCTAGCGCTCGACATGGCCGATATCTTGCCAGCACAGCTCGATGAGGCAGATCGAATCGAAGCCGAGATTTTTGAGCTACGCACGAAGAACCGCCGGTTGGTGGCTTTCGTCGAAAACGGAGACCACCATAAAGGTGCGCTCCGGAACATGGCCGATGCACTTAAACCGGCCAGCATATTCGACGCCGATTTAGAGCAGGTGTTTCCGTCGTTCCTGGCCCATCAGGTGGTTTCGCGCCTCAAGATGGAACTGGACGATATTCAGCGAGCCATCCGCAGCCGCGACACCTTCCCCTTTCTCAAGGAGGTACAAACGCTGATCGATGATAACGAAAGGCGCATCGTCGATCTACGTGCTAGACAGGCGGAATTACAGCACAGTCAGGCGATGCGCCTGAGTCCGCAGACCTACCATCGGTATCTTGGCCGGATCGAGTCGAAGCTTGAACTCTATGCCAGACGCGACGACCTGCGCCAACCGGTTATCAACGACGACCTCGATGCGCCCATCCGAGAACTGCAGGAAGCAGTCGACGCTAACCGGCAGAAGACCGCCCACACCAAGGAAGAACTCAACCGACGCATCAATGCACGGTTAACGCGGCTGAAACTCAAGGGTTACGAGGGCTTTTCCGCGCATCTTGCCGAGCGGGACCGCCTGATCACCCTGTACTCCCCGGATCTCTCGCAGACAGAGAAAATGCCGGACATTGGCAGTGCGTCGAACTACCTCTACCTGCATGTCGCCTATTTTCTGGCACTGCACGAGATCGCTAAACTTCAGCGTGTCCCCTGGATGCCATCGTTCTTGGTGCTGGACCAACCCAGTACGCCGTATTGGACCGACGGGAAGCCCACCGACGATATCCTTAGCCTTGACGTCGTGCTAAGCGAACTCAACGGTTTCGTCAAGGAAATGGACGCGCATGGAGGCTTTCAAATCATCGTGCTGGAACATATCGAAGAGACTCATTGGACCAGCCTCGGGTTGGAACGATTCCACCTAGTTGATCGTGAGCTGCGCGAGGATTATGGATTGATCCTCCGCGGGCCCGCCTCTCCAGCGAAGGAATAGTTGTCGTGGTCAAGCCGGTGAGCGGCGCCAAACCGCTCACTACGAATGCGACCGAC
Organism: Burkholderia sp. AU45251; assembly: GCF_030482905.1. Lineage (NCBI taxonomy): Bacteria > Pseudomonadati > Pseudomonadota > Betaproteobacteria > Burkholderiales > Burkholderiaceae > Burkholderia > Burkholderia sp. AU45251. The sequence continues at coordinate 25,914 of NZ_JAUJQH010000016.1, forward strand.
CTCTTCGTGGCGCAATATCCCGAAGCGACCTGATCATGGTTAGCCGCGCGCTTAACTAAGTATGCACCTGCTTTCCCGACCACTGGGACACCTATCGGGTGCGAGAACCGTGTGGCGCGTCTCCAGTGCGACCAGCATGTTGGTGCCGGCCGGGCCTGACTGGCGATACGGCCACTTCGAGGTATCGATGTCGTCGTGATAGAACTGAATGCCGACGCGGTTGCTGCATCCAATGCGCGATCGTCGCAGTTTTGCCTGTGAGACGGTTCGCACGCTCCGCTTCGATTGCTTCGTCCAGCAACCCAGTGCGGTAGAGGCTTCGAGGGTGGGTGCTGGCGGTCGGAAGCACGGATTGTCGACGTTCGGATCCGGCCAGCGAACAGTCGTTCGGAAACCGCAGCTTCAAAGGACCGCTTCGGGTCGGCAACGGCCAGCCACACGCCGTGAAGTTGCGTTCGCAGTCGCCGCCAATGGCTATCGCGGGGCTGCTCGCGTGCCTCGCCATACACATATGGTGCCGACTCACCGCCCCAGACCGGGATATGAATTGTGTAGACCTAGTGTAGACCTAGCGAGACAGAGGGATGCCGGGCACATACAAAAAAACATGTAACCCATTGATTTTACTGGCCCGCCCTACACGATTCGAACGTGTGACCTACGGCTTAGAAGGCCGTTGCTCTATCCAACTGAGCTAAGGGCGGTCGGGGAGAAAAGACACGGCCGGCGCGGGCCGAATTTGACACAAGACTTCAAGCGGCAGCAGAACCACCCACCTCGAAGCCCCGAAACAAAACGGGCCCGGCATGAAGCCGAGCCCAAAATTATACCCGATCATCGCGTCACATCACGCGAGACGGACCGCCGCGACATCAAACCGGCTGCGGATGCATCATGAACCAGCCGAGGCAGAACACGCCGGCGATCACGCAATACACGCCGAACGAAGCCAGCCGGCCACGCCCTTCGAAATAGCGCATCAGGAACCGCACGCTCAGGTACGCGGCGATCGCCGTCAGCACGCCGCCGAGCAGCGCATCGGCGAGCTGGTCGCGTGCATGGAACAGCTTCGGCAGCTCGAGCACCCCCGCCGCGAAAATGATCGGCGTACCGAGCAGGAACGAGAATTCCGCGGCCTTCTCCGCCGTCAGCCCCGCGGCATTGCCGGCGATCATCGTCAGCCCGCTGCGCGAGAAACCCGGAATCAGCGCGCCGATCTGCGCGAGACCCACGAAGAACGCCTGCTTGAACGTCATCTTCTCGGGCGCCTGATGCGCGCGGCTGCGCTGGATGCGATCGCCGAGCCACAGCAACACGCCGTTCACGATCAGCGCGATCGCGACGATCCGCAGGTCGTGGAACACGCGTTCGATGCGCTTCTCGAGGAGCAGCCCGACGATGCCGGTCGGGATCGTACCGATGATGAGCGCCCACATCAGGTGCCCGTCGTCGTTCTTGCGGCCGCCGAGCTGCGCGAAGAAACCACTGATCAGCGCGATCCAGCGCGCGCGGAAATACCACAGCAGCGCCAGTGCGGTGCCAAGGTGCAGCGCGACGAGGAACGGCAGCAGTTGCGGTGCGTGCTTGTCGATGTGCATACCGAACAGTGCCGGCACGAGCAGCGTATGACCAAGGCTGCTGACGGGAAAGAGTTCGGTGACGCCCTGCAGGACGCTCAGGAATACCAGAAACCAGAGACTCACGCGTCGATCCTTTTAGTGAAGATTAAGCGGGGAGAAAAGCGGACGACGCGATGCGCGTCCGAAAAAACGCGCCCCGATTATGCCGAGCCAGGATTACCGCGCCAAGGCATTTGGCAGGGTATTGCGGCCATGCACACAAACGCTTGCAATTTGTAAGCACACAGAAAGCAAAAAGCCCGCCATTTGCATGGCGGGCCTTTCGACTTCGGCAGGAATTGCCGTCAGCGGCCGAGCTGATAGAAAAATAATACCGTGCTGCCGGTGAACATGCCGAACAGTGCGATACCCATTGCCATTGCCAGATCCATGGCCCCCTCCACGAAGTGTCATGACCCGGCAACCTCACCGGTTTAGAGGCATTATCCCGACCGTTGACAGTCTTAAAAACTCGCGATTTCCCGAGAAGGGTTTTCCCCGAGCCGCCACGGCCCGATAATGGAGCGCGCCGTTCCCGTCCACCCGCCCACCCCGATTCGCCATGCCGACCTTCCAGCAACACGAGATTCACGAACTTCACGCCGGCCCGTCGCTCGTCAGGGTCGCTCCGCAATTCGGCGGCCGCCTGCTGTCCTGGCATGTCGACGGCGAACCGGTGATCTTCTGGCCGGAAACGGCCGACTGGAGCAACCTTGCGCGCGTGCGCGGCGGCAACCCGCTGCTGTTCCCGTTCCTCGGCCGTCACCGCGTCGACGGCGAACTCGGCCGCTGGCGCGACGCCGCCGGCGTGGTGCGCGACCTGCCGATGCACGGCTTTGCGCGCGACCTGCCGTTCGCCGCGCAACCGTCGGCCGATGGCGCCGCGGTGTCGATGGCGCTCGACGCGACCGACGCGCTGCGGGCGAGCTACCCGTTCGATTTCCGGTTCGAAACGACCTACCGTCTGGCCGACTCGCACACGCTCGAAGTCGCCCTGACGACAACCAATCGCGGCGACACGCCGCTGCCCTACTACGCCGGCCACCATTTCTATTTCGCGCTGCCGCACGGCGAGCGCACCGAAACCACGCTCGAACTGCCGCCGACGCATCGTTGCGCGCAGCTCCCGGACGGTTCGATCAGTACGCCCGAACCGGGCGAAGCCCGCTATCGCCTCGACAACCCGGACATTCTCGACCGCTTCCACTGCCTCGACGGCGCGCCGGCCACGCCGGTGCGCATCGTGATGCCGGGCCGCCGCCGCACGATCGAGATCGCGCTCGACGTGCCGGGCTCGATCCCGTGGTACGCGGTCACGACCTGGACCGAAAAGCCGGATTCGGACTTCTATTGTGTCGAACCGTGGCTCGGGCTGCCGGATGCGATCCACAACGGCCTCGGGCTGCGCATGCTCGCGCCGGGCGCGACCGAAACGGCCACGCTGAGGATTCGCGTCCTCCCGCTCGCCGGCTGATACGCCCGCCGAGACGTCAATACGCAGCGCGCCGAACCGGCGCGCGACGGCCCCGGCAACGGCCCAAACTGCGGTGCGCGGGTCGAACCCGTTAAAATCGGACGTTTTGTGTTGCCTGCCGCGTCACGAGCGGCAGGGTTTTGCGAGGTTCAATGTTCGGAACAACAACGAAGCGACTCTTCGCAGCCGCCTGCGCCGCCCTGCTCGTCGCGTGCGGCTCCGCGCCTGTCGGCCCCGGGTTCTATCGCGTCGAGCGCGGCGACACGCTCTACAAGATCGCGCGCGACAACCGCACGTCGGTATCGAACATCGTGCGCTGGAACCAGATGACGAACCCCGATGCGATCGAAGTCGGCCAGGTGCTGCGCGTCGCGCCGGCGCCCGGCACGACCACCGCATCGACACCGTCGACCACCGGTACCGGCAGCGCCGGCCGGGCCCGCCCCGCGCCTTCCGCGCCGGTTGAGTCGGCCGTCAAGCCGGCCACGAGCATCGCGCTGATCTGGCCGGCAGCCGGCAACGTGGTTCGCACGTTCGACGGCTCGAAATCGAAGGGCATCGACATCGCGAACTCGCCGGGCACGCCGGTGATCGCGGCGGCGCCGGGCGTGGTGGTCTATGCGGGTAACGGGCTGCGCGGCTACGGCAACCTGATCATCCTCAAGCACAACGCCGATTACCTGACCGCCTACGCGCACAACCGCGCGCTGCTGGTGAAGGAAGGCCAGTCGGTCACGCAGGGGCAGTCGATCGCCGAGATGGGCAACAGCGACAGCGATCGCGTCGCGCTGCATTTCGAGGTGCGCTACGGCGGCCGATCGATCGACCCGTCACGCTACCTGCCGGCGCGCTGAGCGCCCGATAGGCGACACGCGATGCCGGCGCGCATCGCGTGCCGTCGCGGCAAACATCGGGAAAGATGGTGTCAGCGCTTACGCAGACGTCCGGTGAAACGGCCGGACAACGGATCGACGTGACGCGCAAACGCTACCAGCAGGCCGATCCCGATCAGGCTGAACCCCGCAGCTATCAGAAGCAAATCCATGGTCACACACTGTTTTTTCGTGATCTTATGCGTCATTGTGGAATCGTGCACTGAGCCAAGGCTACTGGACGAGTACGAAGATTCCATGCCCTCAGACGTCATTGTGGATTCGCCTGCGTGAAACCCTGATGTAAGCCTTCCGCCCGACACCACGCTCGCCGCACAGGAGACAACGCGATGCTGCCCGCCACCGACCGCTACGACGACCTGCTCTCCCGCTTCGCATGGGACGTTCCGGCGCGCTACAACATCGGCGTGGACGTCTGCGACAAATGGGCCGACGGCAGCGGACGCCTCGCGCTGATCCACGAAACGGCGCAAGGCGACGTTTCCCGCCTCACGTTCGACGACCTGAGGAATGCTTCTAACCGGCTCGCAAACAGCTTTGTGCGCGCCGGCCTGCGACATGGCGACCGCATCGGCATCTTTCTCGCGCAGGGGCCCGAAACGGCCATCGCGCACCTCGCCGCCTACAAGCTCGGCGCGATCGCGGTGCCACTCTTCACGTTATTCGGCGTCGATGCGCTCGAATACCGGCTCGCGAACAGCGAGGCGGCCGCGCTCGTCACCGACGCGGCCGGCTACGCGAAAATCGCGCCGCTGCGCGCACAGCTGCCGACATTGCATGCCGTCTACTGCATCGGCGACGATGCGCCCGACACGCCAGGCGTGCTGCGCTACGACACGGCGCTCGCCGCCGAAACGCCCGACTTCGTGCCGGCCGATACGGCTGCCGACGATCCCGCGGTCATCATCTATACGTCCGGCACGACGGGCAAGCCGAAAGGCGCGCTGCACGCGCATCGTGTGCTGCTGGGCCACCTGCCGGGCGTCGAGATGTCGCAGCAGTGCTTCCCGCGCGATGCGCGCCTGTTCTGGACACCCGCCGACTGGGCGTGGATCGGCGGCCTGCTCGACGTGTTGCTGCCGTCATGGCATCACGGCGTGCCCGTGCTCGCCCGCCGCTTCGAGAAATTCGATGGCGACGCGGCCTTCGCACTGATGGCACGGCACGGCGTCACCCACGCGTTCCTGCCGCCCACCGCGCTGAAGCTAATGCGCACCGTCCCGGCACCGCGCGAACGCTACGCGCTGTCGCTGAAATCGGTCGCGAGCGGCGGCGAGTCGCTCGGCACCGAACTGACGGCCTGGGGGCGCGACGCACTCGGCGTGACGATCAACGAGTTCTACGGGCAAACCGAGTGCAACATGGTGCTGTCGTCGTGCGCGGCGCTGTTCGATGCGCAGCCGGGCGCCATCGGCAAGGCCGTGCCCGGCCATGCGGTCGCGATCGTCGACGCGGACGGCACGCCGCTGCCGCCCGGCGTCGAAGGGCGCATCGCGGTGCGCCGCCCCGACCCGGTGATGTTCCTCGAATACTGGCGCAACGCCGACGCGACGCGCGACAAGTTCGCGGGCGACTACCTGCTCACCGGCGATACGGGCATGATCGACGCCGACGGTTTCGTGCGCTTCGTCGGCCGCGACGACGACGTGATCACGAGCGCCGGCTACCGGATCGGCCCGGGCCCGATCGAGGACTGCCTGCTCACGCATCCGGCGGTGCGGATGGCGGCCGTCATCGGCGTGCCCGACGCGACGCGCACCGAGATCGTCAAGGCATTCGTCGTGCTGAATCCCGGCCACACCGGCGACGATGCGCTCGTGCAGGCGCTGCAGGCGCACGTGCGCACGCGCCTCGCCGCGCACGAGTATCCGCGTGCGATCGCGTTCGTCGACAGCCTGCCGATGACCGCAACCGGCAAGATCGTGCGCCGCGCGCTGCGCGACGCGTAAGCCGGCCGCCACCCGCGCCGCCCGCCCGGCCGGATGGTTTATAGTGGCGCCACCACGCAGTCTTTCCAAGAAAACGATGTCCTCTGATCACCACTCCGACGCGGGCGCGTCGCACAGCCCGCTCTACGCCAAACTCCTCGGCGAAACCGCCAAGATCGACTGGTGCGATCTCGAACGCTTCTTCGCGCAGGGCAAGCTGCTGTCCGTTGCACGCGACCTCGATCTCGTCAGCGTCGCGGAAGCGGTTGCCGACGACGATGCCGAACAGGTCACGCGCTGGCTGTCGTCGGGCCTCGTCGCGCGCATGCCGGCCGAAACCGCCGCCGACTATGCGGCGCGCAATCCGGAGCTGTGGGCGGTCGTCGTCTCGCCGTGGGTCTGCGTGCAGGAACGCGCCTGACGCGTCCGCCATGTCCGAATCCGCGTTACCGCACGGCGCCGGCACAGGCTCGGCCACCGTCACGCACCGGCGCGTCCTCGCACTCGCGTTCCCGATCGTCCTCGCGAACCTGACCCAGCCGATCCTCGGTGCCGTCGACACGGCCGTCGCCGGCCACCTCGACGGCGCGCAATACCTCGGCGGCGTTGCGCTCGGCGGGCTGTTCTTCAATTTCGTGTTCTGGGGGTTCGGTTTCCTGCGGATGGGGACGACCGGCCTCGTCGCGCAGGCGCACGGTGCCGGCGATGCCGCCGGGATCCGCCTGAACCTGCTGCGCGCGTTGATCGTCGCATTCGCGCTCGGCGTCGCGGTGCTTGCGCTGCAGGTGCCGCTGCTGTCAATTGCGCTGTCCGCGCTCGGCGGCAGCGATGCCGTCCGCGCGACGGCGCTTGCCTACAGTCACGCGCGGATCTGGAGCGCGCCGTTCGCGCTCGCGAACTACGTCGTGCTCGGCTACCTGCTCGGCATGCAGCGCGTGCGGCTCGCGCTCGTCGCGCAGGTGTTCATCAACGCAGTGAACATCGGCGCCGTGCTGCTCTACGTCTACGGCTTCGGCTGGGGCATCGCCGGCATCGGCGCGGCGACCGCCACCGCGGACGCATGCGGCTTCGCGCTCGGTGCATGGATCCTGTGGCGGTTGCGGCCGCGCGGCCTCGCCCCGATCGTCGCGCATGCGCTCGCCGACCGCGTCGCGCTCAAGCGGCTGATCGCGCTCAATCGCGACATCTTCCTGCGCACGCTGTGCCTGCTCGGCGCATTCGGCTGGTTCGCGCACCTCGGTGCAAAACAGGGCGATGCAACGCTCGCGGCAAACGCGCTGCTACTGAATTTCCAGACGTTCATGGCGTACGGCCTCGACGGCTTCGCGCATGCGGCCGAGGCGCTCGTCGGTGCGGCGGCCGGCGCGCGCGACCGCCGCGCCTTCCGGCAGGCCGTGCGCGTCACGCTGTTCTGGTCGGCGCTCGGCGCGCTGCTGTTCGCGCTCGTGTACTGGGCCGCCGGCGGCTGGATCATCGCGCGCCTGACCGACCAGACCGAGATCCGCGACGTTGCGCTGCGCTACCTGCCGTGGGCCGCGATTTCGCCGATCGTGTCGGTCTGGGGCTTCCTGCTCGACGGCGTCTTCATCGGCGCCACGCAGACGCAATCGCTGATGCGCGCCATGGTCGCGTCATTCTCGATCTTCGTCGTGGCCACACTCGCCGCCGTCGGCACATTCGGCAATCACGGCCTCTGGTTCGCGCTGCTGCTGTTCATGGCCGCACGCGGCGCAACGCTGGCGCGCTACCTGCCGGGGCTGTTGCGGCACATCGGCACCGACGCGCCCGCGGTCCGCGCCTGACAGCGGGCCGAACCGGCCGTTACTGCACGGGTTTCGGCGGCGGCGCGTCGAGCATCGACGGCGGCGTCATGTCGGTCGGCACGCCATGGTAGTCGGCCGGATCTTCCGGCGGATGGCCGCGACGGGCCTGATGCGGATCGCTGGTACAGGCGGCGAGGAAAGATGCGGCCAGCACGGCCAGCATGAAACGGGTCATCGGGTAGGGCTCCGGAAAGCGGCGTGCCCATCGCACGCCGGGACCGCGCCGAGTCTAGCGGAAATCCTGCTTCGGAGTCGTGCCGCGCATGTCCTACTATGTACGCATGGCGCTGTGCCGTGGAAAGGAGGCTGCCATGTCGTCTGAAGAAATTGCCGGCCTGATCGGCCTGTTCGTCGGTCTGATGGTGCTCGTCGCCCTGTCGTTCTTCGAGTCGCGCGAATACAAGCGCAGCCATGACGGCGAAGGGATGATCCACCACTGGATGGCCGAACACCACCTGCTCGACTGGCGGCGCAAGCACTAAGCGCGCCGCTGCCGTCCGGCCCTACTCCGGGCCGTTCGCGAACGTGCCTTTCGCGGCACGCCGGTGATCGCGTATCGCCGAAATTAACAGGGTCTGACTCACACACATCGATCAGATGGACGAACGCCGCCGCGCGGCTCGTGCCACGCGACGGCGTTCGCTTGCGCGCGCCCGGACGGGCGCGATGCGGTTCGGACGGCTCAGCCCAGGAAGTGGCGGGCGTAGCGCGCGTTGATGTCGGAGAGTCGGAACAGCGTCAGGAAATCCGCGCAGTTGAAATCGGGATCCCAGGCCGGTGCACCGCAGATCTTCGCGCCGAGACGCAGGTAACCCTTGATCAGCGGCGGCGGCGCCACGACGGTGCCCGTCTGCAGTTCGTCGACCGGCAGGGCCGTGTGCGGGAACGCGCGATACTCGGGCGCCGTCAGCGAGCCTGCCGACAGCGACTGGTACAGATTCGCCGCATAGTGGCCGCCGTCGGCCATCGACACGCTCGCGCAGCCGAGCATCGTCTCGTAGCCGTTCTGCATCATGTATGCGCCAAGGCCGCCCCACAGCGCCATGATGACGGCGCCGCTGCGGTAGTCGCTGTGCACGCACGAGCGGCCGACCTCGACCATCTTGCCGCGCAGGTGCGTGAGGCGCGACAGGTCGAATTCGCCTTCGGCGTACAGGCGGCCAACCCGCGCGGCCTGATGCGGCGGCAGCACGCGGTACGTGCCGACGACTTTCAACGTGTCGAGATCGCGAACCAGCAGGTGGTCGCAGTACGCATCGAACGGATCGACGTCGAGACCGGAGGGGCCGCTGACCTGCGCGCCCATCTCTTCGGCGAACACGCTGTAACGCAGGCGCTGGGCTTCGCGCAATTCGTCTTCCGTACGCGCCCACGCGGCGCGCAGGCGATACTCCGATGTGACGGTTTCAGCAGCGCGCGGCAGGTGGCGCCGCGACGTGTCGAGGGGCAGCGAGGCAAAAGGGAGCGTAGGCGTCGGCAGTTCTCGCATTAGGCTTTCCTGGTCGTAAGGAATAGGACGACATGCCCGCCAATGTAGTAATCGGCCGTGACCGTTATGTGGCACGACCATGTCCTTTCAATGACGTGTCGCCGAATTGACTTTAGCAGAAAGCTTGCGAAACCGTATGATGAATCCCTACAAAGCGCTTCAGGCGGGCCTCACACCAGATCGGGCGTCAATACCGCCCGCAGCACGGCCTGCCGGCTGCCGTCGCGCGTGCGGCTCGCGAGCCACACGATTCCGCCCTTCTTGACGCTCCAGCTGTCGTCGCCGCCGGCGATCAGTTGCGCGGCGACGCTGCCGAGCGTCGGCTGATGCCCGACGATCACGACCGTCGGCGCGATGCCTTCCGGCCAGCCGGCCGCCGCCAGCACGTCGTCGACACTGCCGCCCGGCGCGAGCGCGTCGACCGTCCGGTACTGGTCGGTCAGTGCCTCGACGGTCTGCACGGTGCGGGCCGCCGGGCTCGCGAGGATCACGGTATTCGCCTCGAGCCGGCCACGCAGCCATTTGGCCATCGCCTGCGCGTCCTTGCGGCCACGAACGGTCAACTGGCGCGCGAGATCGCTCGTCGCGTAGTCTTCGGCTTCGGCGTGGCGCCACAGGATCAGGTTCATCATGATGTTCTCCTTGCTTCGGCGAGCGGCCCCGCGCCCATGCGTCCGGGCCGGCCGATTACCGGGCGAATTGTCGCAAATTCGGCCGGTTCGCCGCCGCGGCATTTACCCGCATATCGGGATTGACCTGATCATTCATTCAACGCTATACTCTTTGGCTCGTCGGAGCGTAGCGCAGCCTGGTAGCGCATCTGATTTGGGATCAGAGGGTCGTAGGTTCGAATCCTATCGCTCCGACCAAAGGAATCAAGGGGTTACGGTTAACGCCGTAGCCCCTTTTCCATTTCCGGGCCCTTGAAACGCCGATCGGGATTCCCGCCTCGCCTCAATCCATTGTAGGGATCCATTGGGGCGTCGACGCTACAACACCCCCTTCGGCGAACACTTTTCGACGGTCAGCGCGAAGCAAACGGCTTGCGGCCTTTCGCTTTCAATGCGGCATTGATATCGGCCCGCGTATTCACGGTACGGCCGTCCACCACGCAATCCGATTGCACGGGCCTCGCGCCGGCAGCAAATCCGACACCGCCAAGATTGATCGCCGCCCATTGCGGGTGACGGTTTTCCAGCGCGAACGTCATGATCCCGGCCTGGTCGTCCGTCAATATCAAGCCGCCGTCCTTTTCCGCCAATGCAACGCACAAGAACGCGGCGTCACGGTCTTTCAGCAGATCGACGACGACATAGCGATACTCCTTCAGGTTCGGATCGCGGTCGTTCAGCCGATGGACGGCTGCCAGGATCTGCGCGCGGTCGGGGTCACGCTTGTCGAGATCTCGCGCATGCGCCGCAGTCACCGAGGTCATGGCCAGGATCAATGCGCATGCGGCAAGTCGGGATAACTTCATCGTCGGTCAGGTTCGTGGAAAGACAGGTTGGAAATCATCGAGCGCCCGCCTGGTCGGCCCGTCGGTTTGCCGACGGCATACGGCCAACGAGCCACCCGCAGCTCGCACACGGCGCTCACCGGAACACGCGATAATGCGCGTGGACAACCTGCATCCGCGCATGAAAAACAACATTCTCAAGACCGCCCTCTGCGCATCGCTGCTCGCACTGGCAACCTGCGGCTCCGCGTCGGCCAAGGCGCTCGACGACGCGCTCGACTGCCATTCGACCGGCCACAAGTTCGTCGCGCCGCTGCTCGCCGCCGGCGACATCCAGTCGGAGCCGATGCACGTCGAATCGAACTCGGTCAATGCATTCCGCACGAGCCATTCGCTGACCGCGTACGGCTTCGGCGTGTATGTCGTACTCGGTTACCAGGCGAACGACCCGATCTTCCGCACGGGCGACGGCACGCCGATCGGCGACTGGGCCTACGGTGTCGTGGTGCGCGGCACGAAGAGCGCGGTGGAGGAAGCCGTGCGCAAGGCAGGCAGCGACGCGACCGTCAGGCAGGCGTTTCCGTTCCTGACCGCGATCGTCTGCTCGTCGGACTGAGCGGCCGCCAGGACGATCGAGCGGCTATCCGGTGGGGCACCCGGCCCCGCTCTCGACCTTTTACGCGCCGGTATACACCACGCGATACGGGATACCGACCTTCTCCCACTCGGCCGCCTCCTGGCTGAGGCTGTAGTCGGTCAGCGGGTTCTGCTCGACCCACGCGCTCGGCAGGCGCACTTCATAGCCGCCCTTCTTCATCTGCGAAACGGAAATGTCCGGCAGCCCTGCATCGGTTCGGCGCCGGCACAGCAGCGCAGCGAGCCGCAGGCAGAACAGCAGCGGCCACTCGACCTCGCGCGCCTGCGACAGCTTGCCGAGCTTGCCTGCATGACCGAGCACGAGCGCGGCGAGGCGCGCCTGGTCGGTGCGCGAAAAACCCGGCATGTCCGCATTGCTCGCGATATAGGACGAGTGCTTGTGATACGCGCTGTGCGAGATCGACAGGCCGATCTCGTGCAACGCGGCCGACCAGCCGAGGAACATCCGCCCTTCCTCGCGCGCTTCGTCGTCGGCTTCCTCGAGCTCGTCGTAGAAACGCACCGCCAGCGCGCCGATCCGCTCGGCCTGCGCGCGATCGACACCGTAGCGGCGCGTAAAGCCCTCGACGGTCACCGCCCGCATGTCCTCGTGCTGCGTCCGGCCGAGCAGGTCGTACAGCACACCGAGGCGCAACGCGCCGTCGGTCGTATCGACGTAATCGACACCGAGCTCCTCGAACACCGCTAGCATGATCGCGAGGCCACCCGCGAGCACCGGCACGCGGTCGGGTTTCAGTGCGATCAGCTTCAGCCGGTTGACGTTCTCCGACTTGATCAGCGCACGCTTGAGGCGCTCAAGACCGCCGCGCGAAATGCCGTGCGTAATGCCCGGATCGTTGAAGCCGTTTGCCTCGACCAGCTCCGCGAGCGCGCGCGCGGTGCCGGACGAGCCGATCGCCTGATCCCACCCGGCCTTCTTGTACTCGCTCGAGATGATCTGGATCTCGCGCTTGGCCGCGAGTTCGGCCTGCCGCATCGTGTATTCGTCGACGTTGCCGGCCGGGAAGAAGGTGCGGCTGTGGCTCACGCAGCCGATATAGAGACTCTCCATCACGATCGGCGTGTAGTGCGAGCCGATGATGAATTCGGTCGAGCCGCCGCCGATGTCGACGACGAGCCGCTTGCCGGCGCTCGCCGGCACCGAGTGCGCGGCGCCCGCATAGATCAGGCGCGCTTCTTCGCGGCCCGCAATCACTTCGATCGGGAAACCGAGCGCTGCTTCGGCCTCGCCGAGAAATTCGCCCGCGTTCTTCGCGACACGCAGCGTGTTGGTCGCCACCGCGCGCACATGGTCGGGATGGAAATCGCGCAGGCGCTCGCCGAACCGCTTGAGCGCCTCCCAGCCACGCTCCTGCGACGCCCGATCGAGCATCTTGTCGCTCGACAGGCCGGCGGCCAGCCGGACGGGCTCGCGCAGCGCGTCGACGGGATAGATCTGGCTGCCCGCCGACGTTTCCTCGACGCGACCGACGATCAGCCGGAAGCTGTTCGAGCCGAGATCCACGGCAGCCAGCAAGTGGGGGGTTGTAACCATCAGAAGGGGGCTCCGTGCGCGTTCTCCCACGGCGGCCGGTGCGACAGCCATGGGCGATCAATCAAAGGCGACATTTTAAGCGTGGAACGCTTGCCATTGCCACGCTTCACGGGCATGCACACTGCTCGTTTGCATATCGTCGAAACATTTATGAGACGAAACGGTTACAGCGTAGAATTTCCCGATATAAATACACTACCGTCATCAGCACGTCATCGTACCGTGAGAGTTTCCGAGCGTCCTTTCGAATCATCGCCCGAATCACCCCCTACTCTGCCGATGTCCGTCCGTTACCCGCTTCTCAATCGTGAACTCGGCATCCTCGGCTTCAACGAGCGCGTGCTGGCCCAGGCAGCTGATCCTCAAGTCCCGCTGCTCGAGCGCCTCCGCTTCATCTGCATCACCAGCAGCAACCTCGACGAATTCTTCGAAGTCCGGATGGCCGGCCTGCAGGAGCAGATCCGCGACAACCCCGGCGCGCTGACGCCCGACGGCATGTCGTTACAACATGCTTACGATCTCGTCGTCGAACGCGCGCAGCGGCTCGTCCACCGACAGTACACGATGCTGCACGAAACCGTGCTGCCCGCGCTCGAACAGGAAGGCATCTACTTCCATGCGAGCGACACGTGGAACGACGAGCAGCTCGAATGGGCGCGGCGCTACTTCCTCGACGAGCTGCTGCCCGTGCTGACGCCGATCGGCCTCGATCCCGCCCACCCGTTCCCGCGCGTGCTGAACAAGAGCCTGAACTTCGTCGTCGAGCTCGAAGGCCGCGACGCATTCGGCCGCCAGGCCGTGATGGGCATCGTGCAGGCACCGCGCGCGCTGCCGCGCGTCGTGCGCATGCCGCACGCGCTGTCGGGCTTCGAGCACGGCTTCGTGCTGCTCAGCTCGTTCATGCAGCGCTTCGTCGGCGAACTCTTCCCGCAACTCGTCGTGAAGAGCTGCAACCAGTTCCGCATCACGCGCAACAGCGAGCTGTTCGTCGACGAAGACGAAATCACGAACCTGCGCGTCGCGCTGCAGGGCGAACTGCCCGCGCGCCACCTCGGCAACGCGGTGCGCCTCGAGGTGTCGGCCGACACGCCGCCGCACATCGCGCGACGCCTGCTTGTGGAAAGCGAACTCGGCGAGAAGGACTGCTATCGCGTGGCCGGATCGGTGAACCTCGTGCGACTGATGCAGATTCCCGATCTCGTCGACCGCCCCGACCTGAAGTTCACGCCGTTCACTGCATCGACCCCGTCTGCGATCACGAACGCGCCGACGATGTTCGACGCGATCGACAACGGCGACATCCTGCTGCACCACCCGTACGAGAGCTTCCAGCCGGTGCTCGAACTGCTGCAGCAGGCCGCGAAGGATCCGAGCGTCGTCGCGATCAAGCAGACGATCTACCGCACCGGCACCGATTCGCCGCTGATGGACGCGCTGATGGAAGCCGCGCGCAACGGGAAGGAAGTGACCGTCGTCGTCGAGTTGCTCGCGCGCTTCGACGAGGAAACCAACATCAACTGGGCGTCGCAGCTCGAAGCCGTCGGCGCGCATGTCGTGTACGGCGTGGTCGGCCACAAGTGCCACGCGAAGATGATGCTGATCGTGCGACGCGTCGTGCAGGCCGGCAAGGCGTCGCTGCGCCGCTACGTGCACCTCGGCACCGGCAACTACCACCCGCGCACGGCACGCCTCTACACCGACTTCGGGCTGATGACGGCCGACCAGAAGATCTGCGAGGACGTCCATCACGTCTTCCAGCAACTGACCGGCATCGGCGGCGAACTCACGCTGCACGAGCTGTGGCAGTCGCCGTTCACGCTGCATCCGCGCATCATCGACGCGATCCGCGCGGAGATCGACAATGCACGCGCTGGCAAACGCGCGCGCGTCGTCGCAAAGATGAACGCGCTGCTGGAGCCGACGGTGATCGCCGCGCTGTACGAAGCGTCGCAGGCCGGCGTCAAGGTCGACCTGATCGTACGCGGTGTCTGCGCGCTGAAGCCCGGCGTACCGGGGCTGTCGGAAAACATCACCGTGCGCTCGATCGTCGGCCGCTTCCTCGAGCACCACCGGATCTACTATTTCCACGCGAACGGCGCCGAGGACGTCTATCTGTCGAGCGCCGACTGGATGGACCGCAACCTGTTCCGCCGCGTCGAAGTCGCGTTCCCGATTCGCGATCGGAAGCTCAAGCGGCGCGTGATCGCCGAAGGCCTGTCGGTATGCCTCGGCGACAACCAGTCGGCGTGGCTGATGCACAGCGACGGCCACTACCGCCGCCGCCGCGCCGGCAAGACGATCCGCAACGCGCAACTCGGGTTGCTCGGGAAGTTCTGCTCCTGAACCCGCAGCGCGACGCGAGTCGCGCGCCGCACCGCCATGAAAAAACGCAGCCCGCGGGCTGCGTTTTTATGGTGGAGCCGACAGGCCGCCGCTCGCCGAACGAGCGATGGATACCGGATACCGTTACGCGCTCATGCCTCGTACGCGGCCGGCCGGATCGCGATGATGCGCGAGCCCGGGAACCGCGCGGTGAACGTGCTGCCGCGCCCTTCCTCGCTCTGCACGTACAGGTGCGCGTCGTGCCGCTGCAGCACGTGCTTGACGATCGCAAGCCCGAGCCCCGTTCCGCCCGTGTCGCGCGAACGGCTGCGGTCGACGCGGTAGAAACGCTCGGTAAGCCGCGGCAGGTCGGCGGCCGGGATGCCGAAGCCGCTGTCCGTGACGGAAAACACGCCCTGCGCGCCTTCGCGCCGCCACGTCGCGACGATCTTGCCGCCGTCCGGCGTATAGCGGATCGCGTTGGTGACGAGATTCGCGAACGCGCTGAACAGTTCCGTCTGCGCACCGGTGACACCGAGCGTCTCGTCGATCGAGAACACGATGTCGTGATGCCCGTTCGACAGCGTCTGCGCGTCCTCCTTCAGATGGTCGAACACGGCGCGCATGTCGATCGCGCGATCGAGCGGCGGCTTGCTCTCGCCCTCGAGCTTCGCGAGCACCAGCAGGTCGGTGACGATGTGCCGCATCCGCGATGCCTGCTGCTCCATCATCTCGAGATAGCGCGCACGGTCTTCCTCGTTCAGCGGCAGCTCGCGCATCGTCTCGAGGAAACCCGACAGCACGGTGAGCGGCGTCTTCAACTCGTGCGACACGTTCGCGACGAAGTCACGCCGCATTGCATCGGTACGCTCGAGCTCCGTGATGTCCTGCGTGAGCAGCAGCTTGCGATTCTCGCCGTACGGAAACACCTGCACGGCGAGCACGTTCTGCCGCGCGTCGCCCATGCCGTGCATCACGAGTGTCTCGTCGTAATGCTGCGCGTTCAGATAGCGGACGAAATCGGGATGGCGTACCAGGTTGGTGATGTGCTGGCGCAGGTCGCGCTTCGCGTCGAGGCCAAAATGAACCTCGGCGATCGCATTGCACCACTCGATCTGGTCATGGTCGTCGAGCATCGCGACCCCGTTCGGCGACGCTTGGATCGCCTGGATGAACCGCGAATGCTGCTGCTCGACCTGCCGCACCTGCGCGTGCCACTGCTTCGCGAGTTTGTGCAGACGATAGTAGATCTCGCCCCAGATGCCCGGCGCGCTCGGCACCTCGCCATAGACCGGTGCATCGAGCAGGCGCCACAGACGCTGCGTATGAAAGGTGCTGAAAAAGCCCTGCGCGACCAGCATCACGACGACGAACACGAGGCCCGCGGTCGGGCCGGCGAAAACGCCGACCAATACGCCGATCAGCACGAGCAGCACGAGCGACACCAGAAAGCGCGCCCAGATGATGTTCATGATTCAGCGCCCGAAAGAATGAACGGCATGCCGTGGCACACAGCATGCGTGGAGTCGTTACGCGTGCTTGGCGAGCCGGTAGCCGCTGCCGCGCACGGTCTCGATCATCGCATCGCAGCCGGCCGGTTTCAAGGCCGCGCGCAATCGTTTGATGTGCACGTCGACGGTGCGCTCCTCGACGAACACGTGGTCGCCCCACACCTGGTCGAGCAATTGCGTGCGGCTGTGCACGCGCTCCGGATGCGTCATGAAGAAATGCAGCAGGCGGAACTCGGTCGGACCGAGATCGAGCTTGATCTCGTTGCCTTCCCCGTGCGCGGCGACGCGATGCGTGGCCGGGTCGAGGCGCAGGCCGTTGATCGACACGACGTCCTCGGTCAGCTGCGGCGCGCGGCGGCGCAGCACGGCCTTGATCCGCGCCATCAGTTCCTTCGGCGAAAACGGCTTCGTCACGTAGTCGTCCGCGCCGATCTCGAGGCCGAGCACCTTGTCCTGCTCGTCGCCGCGTGCAGTTAGCATGATGATCGGGATGTGCTTGGTCCGTTCGTTGTTGCGCAGGTCGCGCGCAAACGCGATACCGGACTTGCCCGGCAGCATCCAGTCGAGCAGCACGAGATCGGGCAGCACGTCGCTGATCAGGTTCTGCGCCTGTTCGGCGTTGTACGCCCGAATCGGGCAGTGACCGGCGTGCTGGAGATTCACCGAGATCAGTTCGGAAATCGCGGGCTCATCTTCAACGACGAGAATGTTGCTGGGCATCGGCACCTCTTTTTTCCCCTGTACGGAGTCGATTAACTGTTGGCTTCGCGATCGAGCGTGTCGCGCGGCTGGTGCCGCACGTCCGTGCCCTTCACGATGTAGATGATGAACTCGGCGATGTTCTTCGCGTGGTCGCCGATCCGCTCGATCGCCTTCGCGATGAACAGGTATTCGAGGCCGACCGAGATCGTACGCGGATCTTCCTGCATGTACGACACGAGCTTGCGCACGAATGCACGGAATTCCAGGTCGATTTCCTTGTCGTCCTTGACGATCTGCGCGGCGGCCACCGTATCGAGACGCGCAAACGCATCGAGCGCGCGGCGCAGGATCGTCACGGCCATTTCGCCCGACACCTTGATCTCGGCGATGTTGACCGTACGCGCGGCCGGCTCGTCAACCAGGCGGCGCACGCGCTTCGCGATCTTCTCGGCCTCGTCGCCTGCGCGCTCGAGGTTCGTAATCGTTTTCGAAATCGACATCAAAAGACGCAGGTCACGCGCGGCAGGCTGCCTCCGCGCGATGATGTTGCCGCATTCCTGGTCGATGTCGACTTCCATCGCGTTCAGGACTTCTTCGTTCGTGATCACCTTCTCGGCCGCATCGCGATCGAATTCGTTCAGTGCGTGCATCGCGCCGACGATCTGCGACTCGACGAGCCCGCCCATTTCCAGCACCTTCGACGACACGGCATTCAGGTCCGCGTCGAACTGGCTCGACAAATGTTTATCCGACATGGCTGTTGTTCTCCGTCATCAGCCGAAGCGGCCGGTGATGTAGTCTTCCGTTTCCTTGCGCACCGGCTTGATGAAGATCTTTTCGGTCTCGCCGAATTCGATCAGCTCGCCCAGGTACATGTAGGCCGTGAAATCCGAGCAGCGTGCGGCCTGCTGCATGTTGTGCGTGACGATCACGACCGTGTAGTCGCTCTTCAACTCCGCGATCAGCTCCTCGATGCGGCCGGTCGAGATCGGGTCGAGCGCCGAGCACGGCTCGTCGAGCAGCAGCACTTCCGGGCGGATCGCGATGCCGCGCGCGATGCACAGACGCTGCTGCTGGCCGCCCGAGAGGCCGTAGCCGCTCTGGTTCAGCTTGTCCTTCACTTCGTTCCACAGCGCGGCCTTCGTGAGCGCCCACTCGACGCGGTCGTCCATTTCCGAGCGTGTGAGCTTTTCGAACATCTTCACGCCGAACGCGATGTTGTCGTAGATCGACATCGGGAACGGGGTCGGCTTCTGGAACACCATGCCGATCCGCGCACGCAGCAGCGAGATGTCGCGCTTCGTCGTCAGCAGGTTCTCGCCGTCCATCAGGATTTCGCCTTCGGCGCGCTGCTCCGGATAGAGCGCGAACATCTTGTTGAACGTGCGCAGCAGTGTCGACTTGCCGCAGCCCGACGGACCGATGAACGCCGTCACCTTCCCTTCGGGAATGCTCAGGTTGATGTTCTTCAGCGCATGGAACTTGTTGTAGAAGAAGTTGAGGTTGTTGACCTCGATCTTCGCGTTCAGCGGCTCGAGCGGACGGCCGTGTGCCGCGTCGTGCGTGCCGGCGGGCGCAGCGGTGCGCTCGACGGGATTCAGGTGGCTTTCTGCCATATTCATCGGATTGCTCCGCCGTTACTTTTTCGAGAAGATCGAACGCGCCAGGACGTTGAGTCCGAGCACCCCGAGCGTAATCAGGAACACGCCCGCCCATGCGAGCGACTGCCATTCGGCGAACGGGCTCATCGCGAACTTGTAGATCGTGACGGGCAGGTTCGCCATCGGCTGGCTCATGTCCCACGAGAAGAACTGGTTCGACAGCGCGGTGAACAGCAGCGGCGCCGTTTCGCCGGCGATCCGCGCGACTGCGAGCAGCACGCCCGTGATGATCCCGCCGACCGACGCGCGCAGCGTGATCTTCAGCACCATGCGCCACTTCGGCGTGCCGAGCGCGAAGGCCGCTTCGCGCAGCGCATTCGGCACGAGCTTCAGCATGTTCTCGGTCGTGCGGATCACGATCGGAATCTGCAGCAGCGCGAGCGCGATCACGCCGGCCCAGCCCGAGAAGCGCCCCGACTTCGCGACGACGATCGCGTACACGAACAGGCCGATAACGATCGACGGCGCGGACAGCAGGATGTCGTTGATGAAGCGGATCGTGCTCGCCAGCAGGTTCTTCTGGCCGTATTCGGCGAGATAGACACCCGCGAGGATACCGATCGGCGTGCCGACCAGCGTGCCGAAGCCGCACAGCAGCAGGCTGCCGACGATTGCGTTCGCGAGACCACCGCCTTCCGTGTTCGGGGCCGGCGTCGATTCCGTGAACAGCTGCAACGACAGGCCACCGATGCCGAGATGCACCGTCGTGTAGAGAATCCACACGAGCCACAGCAGGCCGAAAGCCATCGCGCCGAGCGACGCGGTCAGCGCGATTGCGTTGACGGCCTTGCGCTTGCGCTGCAGGCGGTTGCGCATCGCGTCGAGCACGGCGCCGTCCGGCCCCGGGAAATTCATGATGGGCTCGCTCATTTCTTGCCCTCTCCCTTCTCGAGACGAAGCAGCAGCAGTTTGGAGATGGTCAGCACGATGAACGTGATCACGAACAGGATCAGGCCCAGTTCCATCAGCGCGGACGTATGCAGGCCCGGCTGCGCTTCCGCGAATTCGTTCGCGAGCGCCGACGTGATGCTGTTGCCCGGCGCGAACAGCGACACGCTGTCGAGCAGGTTCGTGTTGCCGATCACGAAGGTCACGGCCATCGTCTCGCCCAGCGCGCGGCCGAGGCCGAGCATCACGCCGCCGATCACGCCGGTCTTCGTATAAGGCAGCACGACCTTCCACATCACTTCCCAGGTCGTGCAGCCGATGCCGTACGCCGATTCCTTCAGCAGCACGGGCGTGACTTCGAACACGTCACGCATCACCGACGCGATGTACGGGATGATCATGATCGCGAGGATCACGCCCGCGGCGAGGATGCCGATACCGATCGGCGGGCCGGCGGTCAGCGGGCCGAGAATCCACACGTCCTTGAACAGGCGGCCGATCGGCTTCTGGAAATACTCCGCGAAGATCGGCGCGAATACGAGCAGGCCCCACATGCCGTAGACGATCGACGGAATCGCGGCGAGCAGCTCGATCGCGATGCCGAGCGGGCGGCGCAGCCACACGGGCGACAGCTCGGTGAGGAACAGTGCGATGCCGAAGCTGACCGGCACCGCGATGACGAGCGCGATGATCGACGTCACGATCGTGCCGTAGATCGGCACGAGCGCGCCGTAGACGTCCGAGTTGGGATCCCACTCGGATTGCCACAGGAAGCCGAGGCCGAACTTCTCGATGGTCGGCATCGACGCAATGATCAGGGAAACGATGATCCCGCCGAGCAGCAGCAGGGTCACGATGGCGGCCAGCCGTGCAAGACCGCCGAATACGACATCCCCGAGGCGGCTCGGCGCGCGTTGCTGACCAACGTCGGCGGACCGTGAGGACGTATAGGAAATATCAGACATGGGTGCCTGCTTTTGATTGCCGGACGCCGTAACGTCCGGCTTTACCGCACACACTGCCCGACCGGCACGGCCGGGCAGCGAACCGCTGCAATGCTTACTCGGCGGCGACCGACTTGCCCGAAGCGTCCGTCACCTTGGCCTTCCACTGCTTGCGGATTTCCGTCTCGACCGCCGGCGGCAGCGAGATGTAGTCGAGGCTGTCAGCAGCCTTCTCGCCGTTCTTGAACGCCCAGCTGAAGAACTTCAGCGTTTCCGCGCCCTGCTCCGGCTTGTCCTGCTTTGCGTGCAGCAGCACGAACGTCGCGCCGACGACCGGCCATGCTTCCTTGCCCGGCTGGTTCGTCAGGATCTGGTAGAACGACTTCGACCAGTTCGCACCTGCAGCAGCGGCCTTGAACGTTTCCGTCTTCGGCTCGACCACTGCGCCCGTCGAGTTCTTCAGGGCCGTGTAGACCATGTTGTTCTTCTTCGCGTACGCCCATTCGACGTAGCCGACTGCGCCCGGCAGACGTTGCACGAACGCTGCGACGCCGTCGTTGCCCTTGCCGCCCGTGCCCGTCGGCCAGTTGACCGTCGTGCCTTCGCCGACCTTCGACTTCCACTCGTCGTTGACCTTCGACAGGTAGTTCGTCCAGATGAAGCTGGTGCCCGAACCGTCAGCGCGGCGAACCACGGCGATGTCCGTGTCCGGCAGCTTGACCTTCGGGTTCAGTGCGGCGATCGCCGGGTCGTTCCACTTCTTGATCTTGCCGAGGTAGATGTCGCCGAGCACCGGGCCCGACAGCGTCAGTTCGCCAGCCTTCACGCCCGGCACGTTGACGACCGGCACCACGCCGCCGACCACCGTCGGGAACTGGAACAGGCCTTCCTTTGCGAGCTCGTCATCCTTCAGCGGAGCGTCCGAACCGGCAAAATCGACCGTCTTCGCGACGATCTGCTTCAGGCCGCCCGACGAACCGATACCTTGGTAGTTGACCTTCGCGCCGCCGGTCTGCTGGTAGTCAGCAGCCCATTTCGTATAGATCGGCATCGCGAACGTGCTGCCTGCGCCCGTGATGTCGGCAGCGTGAGCGGCGACGGCGAAAAGCGCGCCAGCCAGGCCGGCAATCGCGGTTTGCATCAATTTCATGAGACCTCCAGTGTGTGAGCGGATGACTACGGCACCGCGAAGGTTAGGGGCTCCTCATGACGGTAATGTGACAATCGATGAAACTGGCGTGACAGTAACATGACTGGTTGAAAGGGAGTAGCAGGTGCGGCGCGCGCGGCGCCCGGACGGCGCCGGAGCGGCGCTGGCGGCAAGAATTGCCGGCCAGGAAGGGACGGGATGACGGCCCGTTTCGCATGGGGGCGAGCGGATGGTAGCGCAGCATCCGCGGGACGGAAAGCCTCCGCTCGCGGCTCGCCCGATACCAGGGGTCCGACGATTTTTCGACCGCGGCGTGCGGTGGTCGAGGCCCCCTTCTTATAGGTATCGCAAACCTTTGCGTCTGAAGAAATCGCGGCGCCCCGAAGGCGCCGCATACAGGTTCGCCGGTTTGCCCGGCGCGGGCGCTTGACCGCCCCCGCGCCGGGCCGCTGCGTCAGGTTGTCGCAGCACGCACCGCGTCGGCAATCGCCTCCGCATGGCGGACCGCATCGGCCGCCTGCTGCGCTTCGACCATCACGCGCAACACGGGCTCCGTGCCCGATGCACGGATCAGCACGCGGCCGCTGCCGGCCAGCGCAGCTTCGGCTGCATCGATCGCGGCGCGAATCGACGTGCTGCCCTTCCAGTCAGCGTCCGGCTTCATCCGCACGTTGATCAGCTTCTGCGGGAACAGCGTGACGCCGTCGAGCATCTGCGCGAGCGTCTCGCCGCTGCGCTTGAGCGCGGCCAGCACGAGCAGCGCCGACACGATGCCGTCGCCGGTCGAGTGCCGGTCGAGCGACAGGATGTGGCCCGAACCTTCCGCACCGAGCTGCCAGCCATGCTCGCGCAACTGCTCGAGCACGTAGCGATCTCCGACCGCCGCACGGACGAACTTCACGCCCTCGCGCTGCAGCGCGACTTCGACGGCGAGATTCGTCATCAGCGTGCCGACCGCGCCTTCGACCTTGCCGTCGGTTGCGATCCGGTCCTTCACCAGCACGTAGAGCAGTTCGTCGCCGTTGTACAGGCGGCCGGTCGCGTCGACGACCTGCAGGCGATCCGCATCGCCGTCGAGCGCAATGCCGAGATCGGCGTGGTTCGCGCGCACCGCGCGCACCAGCGCGTCCGGCGCGGTCGCACCGACACCGTCGTTGATGTTGAAACCGTTCGGCGCGACGCCGATCGGGATCACGTCCGCGCCGAGTTCGTGGAACACGTGCGGCGCGATCTGGTACGCGGCACCGTGCGCGCAGTCGATCACGAGCTTCAGCCCGCGCAGGTTGAACGCGGCCGGGAACGTGCTCTTGCAGAACTCGATGTAGCGGCCGGCCGCATCGTCAAGGCGGCGCGCCTTGCCAAGACCGTCGGACGACGCGCATTCGAGCGGCTTGTCGAGCCACGCTTCGATCGCGGCTTCGGTGTCGTCCGGCAGCTTGTTGCCGTCGGCGGAGAAAAACTTGATCCCGTTGTCGTGATACGGGTTGTGCGATGCGCTGATCACCACGCCCGCCGACAAGCGCAGCGCGCGCGTCAGGTACGCGACGCCCGGCGTCGGCATCGGGCCGGCCAGCATCACGTCGACGCCCGCCGCCGAGAACCCGGCCTCGAGCGCGGCTTCGAGCATGTAGCCCGACACGCGCGTGTCCTTGCCGATCAGCACGGTCGGGCGCGAGCCTGCCGCGACCTCGGCCGAGCTGGCCAGTACCTTGCCGGCCGCGTAGCCGAGACGCAACACGAAATCCGGTGTGATGGGTGCGTCGCCCACCGTGCCGCGAATGCCGTCCGTGCCGAAATATCGACGTCCCATGGGGTCCTTCCTCCTTCGTTTTCTGACTTATCGTTGCCGTGCGACTTCGCGCACGGTATTCCAGATTTTCAGCGCATCGACCGTCGCCGCGACGTCGTGCACGCGCACGATCGCCGCCCCGCGCTCGACCGCGCACAATGCAGCCGCCACGCTCGCCGCGACGCGCTCCATCGGCGGCTTGCCGCCGATCACCGCGCCGAGCATCGACTTGCGCGACATGCCCGCGAGGATCGGATACGCGCGCCCGTCGGGCCGCGCGGGCGCCGTGTCCGGCAACGCGGCCAGCAGCGCATAGTTGTCGTCGACGACCGCCTTGCCGAACCCGAACCCAGGATCGACGCAGATCCGCTCCGGCGCAATCCCCGCGTCGCGCAGCGCCTGCGCGCGCGCGGCGAGAAAATCGCGCACGTCGGCCACGACGTTGCCGTAATCGGGTTCACCGACCTGCATCGTCTGTGGCTCGCCCAGCATATGCATCGCACACAACCCGCAGTTGCCCTCGCGCACCGCGTCGATCGCCCCTGGCTGGCGGAACCCCCAGATGTCGTTGACCAGGTCGGCGCCGGCGGCAAGCGCCGCGCGCATCACCGCCGGCTTGTAGGTATCGATCGACAGCGGCACGTTCAGCGGCCGCAGCGCTTCGACGAGCGGGATCACGCGCGCGAGTTCCTCGTCGAGCGGCACGGGCGGCGCGCCGGGGCGCGTCGATTCGCCGCCGATATCGAGGAGGTCGACGCCTTCAGCAATCATCCGCTCGGCCTGGCGCAGCGCATCGTCGCGCGCGAGGAAGCGGCCGCCGTCGGAGAATGAATCAGGCGTGGCGTTGAGGATGCCCATCACGAGCGGGCGTTCGAACGTCAGTTCGAAGCGGCCGCACTGGAGTGGCGCAGGAGTGAACGGGGAAACAGCGGAATCGGACACGAGCAACTGGCGTGAATGAATGCAAAACGGGCCGGTGTGAAGCCACACCAGCCCGTGAACGGCGCTAAAGCGCTAAAGCGGAGATTATGCCGCCGGCGAAGCAGGTGCCGGCGCGTTGCCGGGCTTCACCTCGGCGCTGCTGCCACCGCCCGACGAATCGCCGCCGACAGCCGGCGAGCTCTTCGGGGAGCGCGGCGGACGGCCCTCCATGATGTCGTTGATCTGATCGGCATCGATCGTCTCCCACTCCATCAGCGCGGCGGTCATCGCTTCGACCTTGTCGCGGTTCTCTTCGAGCAGGCGGCGCGCAAGGCCGTACTGTTCGTCGAGCACGCGACGGATTTCCGAATCGACCTTCTGCTGCGTCGCTTCCGAGATCGTGCGCGTGAAGCCACGGCCGAACGGCGATGCATCGTTCTCGTCGTCGACGTAGACCATCGGCCCGAGGGCGTCGGTCATGCCGAAACGGGCCACCATCGCGCGTGCCGTCTGCGTTGCCTTGTTGAAGTCGTCCGATGCGCCAGTGCTGACGAGGTTCATGAACAGCTCTTCCGCCACCCGGCCACCGAACAGGATCGCGAGGCGGTCCATCAGGTAGTCCTTCGAGTACGTTTCGTTGTCATGCTCCGGCAGCTGCCACGTGACACCCAGCGCGCGACCGCGCGGGATGATCGTGACCTTGTGCACCGGGTCGGCCTTCGGCAGCAGCTTCGCGATCACCGCGTGGCCCGACTCGTGATAAGCGGTCGCACGCTTCGCTTCCTCGCGAATCACGGCCGACTTGCGCTCCGGACCCATGAAGATCTTGTCCTTCGCGTCTTCGAAATCCTGCATCTCGACGATACGCTTGCCACGGCGTGCGGCGAACAGTGCGGCCTCGTTCACGAGGTTCGCGAGATCGGCGCCCGAGAAGCCCGGCGTGCCGCGCGCGATGACTGCCGCATCGACGTCGTTCGCGATCGGTACCTTGCGCAGGTGCACGCGCATGATCTGTTCGCGGCCGCGGATATCCGGCAGACCGACGTAGACCTGGCGGTCGAAACGGCCCGGACGCAGCAGCGCCTTGTCGAGCACGTCGGAACGGTTGGTTGCCGCGATCACGATCACGCCCGAGTTCGCCTCGAAGCCGTCCATCTCGACGAGCATCTGGTTCAGCGTCTGTTCGCGTTCGTCGTTACCGCCGCCCATGCCGGCGCCGCGATGGCGACCGACCGCGTCGATTTCGTCGATGAACACGATGCACGGTGCATGCTTCTTCGCCTGCTCGAACATGTCGCGCACACGAGCCGCGCCGACACCGACGAACATTTCGACGAAGTCCGAACCGGAGATGCTGAAGAACGGCACCTTCGCTTCACCCGCGATCGCACGGGCCAGCAGCGTCTTGCCGGTACCCGGAGGGCCGACGAGCAGCACGCCGCGCGGAATGCGACCGCCCAGCTTCTGGAATTTCTGCGGATCGCGCAGGAAGTCGACGAGCTCGGACACTTCTTCCTTTGCTTCGTCGCAGCCCGCGACGTCGGAGAAGTTCACCGCGTTGTTGTTCTCGTCGATCAGCCGCGCTCGCGATTTGCCGAACGAGAATGCGCCGCCTTTGCCGCCTCCCTGCATCTGCCGCATCATGTAGAACCAGAACACGATGATCAGGATCGTCGGCCCGAGGTAGTACAGCGCGGACATCAGCGCGTTCGGCTCGTCATCGGCCTTGCCGCTGACCTGCACGCCGTACTTCATCAGATCGCCAACCATCCAGATGTCGCCGGGCGACACGATCTGGTATTTCTGGCCATCAGCCGGAGTGACGGTGAGGTTGCGCCCCTGAACGATGACGTTCTTGACCTTGCCGTTCTTGGCGTCGTCCATGAACTGCGAATAGGACACGCCTTCCTGGACGCGGGGCTTGTCGAACTGCTTGAACACCGTAAACAGCACCAGTGCGATCACCAGCCACACCGCTGCCTTCGAAAACATATTGTTGTTCAAAGCACCACTCCTTCACTCGTAGACGAGCGCCTACATTTTCCTTGCGGCGCCCCTCGGTCATTCTAATCCAGTCCGACCACCCTCGCCATAAGCATTGACAACCGCCGCGATAGCGCTTCGCTTGTCTGGCAAGGGCCGGAGCCCGTTTGCGGCACCCCGTTGCGCATCAGCGCGGACGTTTCAGATGCCGACCCAAAATGAACGTTTCGGACGATTTGTCGCGGGACGCCTTCGGCTTGCGCGGCGCGACGGTCTTAAACTGCTGTTTGAATTTCTCGACGATCTGGCTGTAGCCGCTGCCGTGAAAGCATTTCACGAGCAGCGCACCGTCCGGCTTCAGATGATTCTGCGCGAATTCGAGCGCCAGATCGCACAGATGCTCGATGCGCGCCGCGTCCGCCGAGGCCACGCCAGAGAGGTTGGGGGCCATGTCGGAAATAACAAGGTCTACGTCGCGCCCTTCGAGCACTTCCTCGAGCTGGTGAAGGACTTCGTCCTCGCGGAAGTCGCCCTGCAGGAAGTGGACGTCGGCGATCGGCTCCATCGGCAGGATGTCGAGCGCCACGATCGTGCCGTCGATGCCGCCTTCGCGTTCCGCGTCACGCTTCTTGCCCTGCGCGAGCTTGTTGCGGGCATACTGGCTCCAGCTGCCCGGCGTCGCGCCGAGGTCGACGATCACCTGGCCCGGACGGATCAGCTTGTCCTGCTCGTCGATTTCCTTCAGCTTGTACGCGGCGCGCGCGCGATAGCCCTCCCGCTGCGCCATTTTGACGTAGGGGTCGTTGATGTGGTCGTGCAGCCAGTGCTGGTTGAAGCGGTTTTTTGCCATTCGAGAGAGAGATTGCTGCCAATTGCTTCGTGAAGCCGCGCTTTTAGCGGATAATACGCGTCTTCTTCGCGCGGCTGCGGCCCCTTTTCGGGCCCACGCCGCGATTTTACGTGGTTTCGGCGCACGGCTGACGCGGTAACTTCCCGCGATCGCTATTCAGTCAGCGCGCCCTTATTTAGATTTCGACATTTCCATGCCCGCCCTTTCGCTTTCTCCCGCCGAGCGCTCCGCGCTGCGCTCCCAGGCCCATGCGCTCAAGCCCGTCGTGTTGATCGGCGCCGAAGGGCTGACCGACGCCGTGCTGAAGGAAATCAAGGTGCACCTCGACGCGCACCAGCTGATCAAGATCCGCGTGTTCGGCGACGAGCGCGACGAGCGTATCGCGATCTACGACGAGATCTGCGATCGCCTGAGCGCGGCGCCGATCCAGCACATCGGCAAGCTGCTGGTGATCTGGAAGCCCGAAGCCGCCGCAGCGGCCCCGGCCCGCGGCCGTCGTGCCGGCACGCTGCCGAGCGCGGCCGAAGCCGTCGACGACAAGAAGGGCCGTGCGCCGCGCACCGTCAAGGTCGTCAAGGTGTCGCCGAACGCAAGCCCCGTGCGTCGCCCGAAGCCGACGAAGGTCGTCGTGCGCGGCAACGAGCGCGTGACGGCAGGCGGTAACGTGAAGCGCGCCAAGAAGCGCCAGGCCAGCACGAAGCGTCCGTTCCAGGACAAGTAAGCATCGGCGCGGCACGGCTGCCCGTGCCACCGCCCTGCCCGCGGGCCCGGCATCGACCGGGCCTGCGCGGCACTCGCGTCAGGCGTCGCGCGCCGGCAGACGCCAGATCAGCATCAGCCCCAGCACGCTCTCGACGAGATAGAACACGCTCGAGACGCCGTGCAGCATCCCGAAGCGGCTCGCATACGGCGAGTTCGCGATATCGGTGCCCGCATCCATCGCGGCCACCCGCAGCGCGTTCATGAACGGCTGCAGCGCGAAATACCCGACCAGCACACACACGACCATCGCGGCGACGACCCAGCGCACGCGGCGATATTCGCTGCTGCCGCGCCGCACCTGCTGGTTCGACAAGGCGAGCAGCAGCACGCCGCACACGACACCGAGGATCGCCTCGATACGGAACAGCTGGGCGGCGACCGAACCGGCCGTCATCCGCTCCAGCGTCTTGAACAGCACGGGCGCGACCGCATACCCGATCGTCAGCAGGCTGCCGACCCACACGGCCGACAGCAGACGGAACACGCGATGCGGCATCACGTCGCCCCGCTTCAGATGTAGCTGACCGAGATGATTTCGTACTCGCGCACGCCGCTCGGTGCCTGCACGGCCGCGACGTCGCCTTCGGACTTGCCGATCAGCGCGCGAGCGATCGGCGAGCTGACCGAGATCAGGCCGTGATCGATATCGGCTTCGTCGTCACCGACGATCTGGTACTTGACGGTGTCGCCCGACTCGAGATCCTCGAGTTCAACCGTTGCGGCAAAGACCACTCGGCCGTCGGCGTCGAGCCCGGCGGGATCGATGACCTGCGCGGCCGACAGCTTCGATTCGAGTTCCGCGATACGACCCTCGATGAAGCCCTGCTTTTCCTTCGCGGCATCGTATTCGGCGTTTTCGGACAGGTCGCCCTGTGCGCGGGCCTCCGCGATCGCGTTGATCACGGCCGGCCGCTCGACCGACTTGAGGCGCTGCAATTCATCGCGCAGTTGCACTGCGCCACGCTTTGTCAACGGAATGGTGCTCATAAACGGCTCAATCGCTAAAAACGGCTATAAAAAAAATCACCGCGATTAAGCGCGTTTCCGATGCACTGGAAACACCGCCTAATCGCGGCACGTGTTGCTTCGACAGGTAACTGACTGCTTAGTTTAGGCGAGCGTGAAGACCTTGTAAATCATAGACTTCCAGATCCTTCAGGTAGCGCAAGCCTTCAACCGCCGCGCGCGCGCCCGACATCGTCGTGTAGTACGTGACCTTGTGCGCCTGCGCGCTCATGCGGATCGAACGCGAATCGGCGATCGCCTGGCGCGTTTCGTCGACCGTCGTGAACACGAGCGCGATCTCGCCGTTCTTGATCATGTCGACGATGTGCGGACGGCCGTCCTTCACCTTGTTCACGACCTTCACCGGCACGCCGGCCGCTTCGATCGCGGCAGCCGTGCCCTTGGTTGCAACGATCGGGTAGCCGAGGTCGTGCAGCATGCGCGCGACTTCGACGGCCTTCGGCTTGTCGGCGTCCATCACGGTCAGCAGCACCGTGCCCGATTCCGGCAAGCGCGAACCGGCCGCGAGCTGCGACTTGAACAGCGCTTCGCCGAACGTCTGGCCGACACCCATCACTTCGCCGGTCGAACGCATTTCAGGCCCGAGGACCGGATCGACGGTCGGGAACTTGACGAACGGGAACACCGCTTCCTTCACGCTGAAGTACGGCGGCTCGACTTCCTTCGTCACGCCCTGCTGCGCGAGCTTCTGGCCGACCATCGCGCGCGCCGCGATCTTCGCGAGCGGCAGGCTGGTTGCCTTCGACACGTACGGCACCGTGCGCGATGCGCGCGGGTTCACTTCCAGCACGTAGATGACGTCCTGCTTCGAACCGTCTGCCTGCGGCACCTGCTGGATCGCGAACTGCACGTTCATCAGGCCGACCACGTTCAGCGCCTTCGCCATCGCGCCCGTCTGGCGCTTCAGCTCGGCCACGGTTTCCTTCGACAGCGAGTACGGCGGCAGCGAGCATGCCGAGTCGCCCGAGTGGACGCCCGCCTGCTCGATGTGCTCCATCACGCCGCCGATGAACACGGCTTCGCCGTCGCAGATGCAGTCGACGTCGCACTCGATCGCGTCGTTCAGGAAGCGGTCGAGCAGCACCGGCGAATCGTTCGACACCTTCACGGCCTCGCGCATGTAGCGCTCGAGGTCGCGCGGCTCGTGGACGATTTCCATCGCGCGGCCACCCAGCACGTACGACGGGCGCACGACCAGCGGATAGCCGATCTCTTCCGCGAGCGCGAGCGCTTCGTCTTCGGCGCGTGCGGTGCGGTTCGGCGGTTGGCGCAGGCCGAGGTCCTGCAGCAGCTTCTGGAAGCGTTCGCGGTCTTCGGCCGCGTCGATCATGTCCGGCGACGTGCCGACGATCGGCACACCGTGCGCCTCGAGGTCGAGTGCGAGCTTCAGCGGCGTCTGGCCGCCGTACTGGACGATCACGCCGACCGGCTTTTCCTTGTCGACGATCTCGAGCACGTCTTCCAGCGTCAGCGGCTCGAAGTACAGGCGGTCGGACGTGTCATAGTCGGTCGACACCGTTTCCGGGTTGCAGTTGACCATGATCGTTTCGTAGCCGTCCTCGCGCATCGCGAGCGCCGCGTGCACGCAGCAGTAGTCGAACTCGATGCCCTGGCCGATCCGGTTCGGGCCGCCGCCCAGCACCATGATCTTCTTGTTGGTGGTCGGCTGCGCCTCGCACTCGTCCTCGTAGGTCGAGTACATGTACGCGGTTTTCGTCGCGAACTCGGCCGCACAGGTGTCGACGCGCTTGTAGACCGGGCGCACGTTCAGTTCGACGCGGCGCTTGCGGACGTCTTCCGGCGTCGCGCCCAGCAGCTTCGCGAGGCGGCGGTCGGAGAAGCCGCTCTGCTTCAGGTAGCGCAGCTCGTCGAACGTCAGCGATGCGAGCGTGCGGCCGCCGAGCGCCTTTTCCTTCAGGACGATCTGCTCGATCTGCTCGAGGAACCACGGATCGATCGCGGTTTCCGCGAAGATTTCCTCGGCCGTCATGCCGATACGGAACGCATCGCCGACATACCAGATACGGTCCGGGCCCGGCTCGTGGATCTCGATCGCGATCTCGTCGCGGTTGGTCGACTTCTCGTCGAGACCGTCGACACCGACTTCGAGGCCGCGCAGCGCCTTCTGGAACGATTCCTGGAACGTGCGGCCGATCGCCATCACTTCGCCGACCGACTTCATCTGCGTGGTCAGGCGCGAATCGGCTTCGCGGAATTTCTCGAATGCGAAGCGCGGGATCTTCGTGACGACGTAGTCGATCGTCGGCTCGAACGATGCCGGCGTCTGGCCGCCGGTGATTTCGTTCTTCAGCTCGTCGAGCGTGTAGCCGACGGCCAGCTTCGCCGCGACCTTCGCGATCGGGAAGCCGGTGGCCTTCGATGCAAGCGCCGACGAACGCGACACGCGCGGGTTCATTTCGATGACGACCATGCGGCCGTCCTTCGGGTTGATCGAGAACTGCACGTTCGAACCGCCCGTGTCGACGCCGATCTCGCGCAGCACCGCGAGCGATGCGTTACGCAGGATCTGGTATTCCTTGTCGGTGAGCGTCTGTGCCGGTGCGACCGTGATCGAGTCACCGGTGTGCACGCCCATCGGGTCGAGGTTCTCGATCGAGCAGACGATGATGCAGTTGTCGGCGCGGTCGCGCACGACTTCCATCTCGTATTCCTTCCAGCCGAGCAGCGACTCTTCGATCAGCAGCTCGCGCGTGGGCGACAGATCCAGGCCGCGCCTGCAGATCTCTTCGAACTCTTCGCGGTTGTATGCAATGCCGCCGCCCGAGCCGCCGAGCGTGAATGACGGACGGATCACGACCGGGTAGCCGCTGCCGCCGGTGAGCGCCATGATCTCGGCGTGCACCTGGGTCGCCTCTTCCATCGAGTGCGCGACGCCCGACTTCGCGGAACCGAGACCGATCTTGGTCATCGCGTCCTTGAACTTCTGGCGATCTTCCGCCTTGTCGATCGCTTCCGGCGACGCACCGATCAGTTCGACGCCGAACTTCTCGAGCACGCCGTGGTGGTGCAGGTCGAGCGCGCAGTTCAGCGCGGTCTGGCCGCCCATCGTCGGCAGGATCGCGTCCGGGCGCTCCTTCTCGATGATGCGCGCGACGACTTCCCACGTGATCGGCTCGATGTAGGTCACGTCGGCCGTGTTCGGGTCGGTCATGATCGTCGCCGGGTTGCTGTTGACGAGAACGACCTTGTAGCCCTCCTCACGCAACGCCTTGCAAGCCTGCGCGCCCGAATAGTCGAACTCGCACGCCTGGCCGATGATGATCGGGCCGGCGCCGATGATGAGGATGCTCTTGATGTCTGTGCGTTTTGGCATGGCTGGTGAATTCAATAAGTAATCGTTGTCGTGGGTCGGCCGGCTGCGCTCAGCTCATCGTGGCGAGCGCAAGCTTCACCGAGAAACCGATGAACAGGCCGCCCACGCTGCTCGCCGCGCCTGCTGCAAGCTTGCGGCGGCGGCGGAAGTGCTCGGCAAGCCGCGCACCCGCGAAGATCAGCGTGCTCAGGTACAGGAAGCTCGCGCATTGCGCGATCGCCCCGAGCACGACGAACGACAGCGCAGGATGCGGGAATGCCGGGTCGACGAACTGGATGAAGAACGAGATGAAGAACAGGATCGCCTTCGGATTCAGCAGGCTCACGATCAGCGCCTTGCGGAACGGCCGCTCGCCGTCCACCGCGGGCGGCGCATCGGCCGGCGCATTCGCCGGCGCGCGCAGCTTCCGCCACGCGCTGCGCAGCATGCCGGTGCCGATGTAGAGCAGATACGCGGCGCCACCGTACTTGACGACGGAGAACAGCAGCGGGTTCGCCTTCAGCAGCGACGCGACGCCGGCGGCGGACAGCACCATCAGCACCGTGTCGCCGACGAACACGCCGCAGGCCGCGCGATAGCCGGCCTTCACGCCGCGCTGCGCCGCGAGCGACAGCACGTACATCGAGTTCGGCCCCGGCAGCAGGATGATGAAGATCACGCCGAACACGTAGGTCCAGATATCCGTGATGCCGAGTGCGTGGCCGAACATGATGTGAATCTCCCGTCCTTCAGTTGCGTCGGTGACGTTAAGCGTTGCGCTGCTTCGCCGCGTCCATCAGCGCGGTGAAACGGTCGAACAGATAGCCGATGTCGTGCGGGCCGGGCGACGCTTCCGGGTGGCCCTGGAAGCAGAATGCCGGCTTGTCGGTTAGCTCGAAGCCCTGCAGCGTGCCGTCGAACAGCGACACGTGCGTGACGCGCGCGTTGGCCGGCAGCGAATCCGCATCGACCGCGAAGCCGTGGTTCTGCGACGTGATCACCACGCGACCGTCGCCGAGATCCTTCACCGGGTGGTTCGCGCCGTGGTGGCCCGTCTTCATCTTCAGCGTCTTCGCGCCGACCGCGAGGCCCATGATCTGGTGGCCGAGGCAGATGCCGAAGGTCGGCACGCCGCGCTCGATGAACTGCTTCGTGGCCGCGATCGCGTAGTCGCACGGCTCCGGATCGCCAGGGCCGTTCGACAGGAAGATGCCGTCCGGATTCAGCGCGAGCGCATCTTCCGCGCTCGCCTGCGCCGGCAGCACCGTCACGTGGCAGCCGCGTTCCGCGAGCATGCGCAGGATGTTGTATTTGACGCCGAAATCGTACGCGACGACGCGGTACTTCGGCGCTTCCTGCATCCCGTAGCCGCTGCCGAGCTTCCACTCGGTCTGCTTCCACTCGAACGGCTTGGTGGTCGACACGACCTTCGCGAGATCCATGCCTGCGAGACCCGGGAACGAACGCGCGAGCTCGATCGCCTTCGCTTCGTCGTCCGAGCCCGTCAGGATGCAGCCGTTCTGCGCGCCCTTGTCGCGCAGGATGCGGGTCAGCTTGCGGGTATCGATGCCGGCGATCGCGACGACGCCTTCGTCGCGCAGGTAGTCGCCGAGCGTGCGATCCATGCGGAAGTTCGAGGCGAGCGCGGGCAGATCGCGGATGATCAGGCCGGCGGCATGGACTTTCGTGGCTTCGACGTCTTCGGCGTTGACGCCGACGTTGCCGATATGCGGGTAGGTGAGCGTGACGATCTGGCGCGAGTAGCTCGGATCAGTCAGGATTTCCTGATAGCCGGTGATCGCGGTATTGAACACGACTTCGCCGATCGTGTGGCCTTCGGCCCCGATCGAATAACCACGAAAGACCGTGCCGTCGGCGAGTGCAAGCAAGGCGGGAGTAAAAGACGGCAACACGGGAGGCTCCTTGGGGAACACCCTGCTGCCGACCTGTTTACCCTGCCGCGCGAGCGCCGCGCTGCGTGGGCGCGCGCGGTCGCTTGCTGGACGCGGCCTGCTTTGTCGAGACGCGAACCCGGCGCATGGCGCACGAGGCTTCGCGGCATCGCCCGGCTGGCGGCGTGCGGCGGATGAACGGGATGAATGAGGTAGGCGCTAGGGTGCGAGGTTGATCAGCACAAACTTTCAAATTATAGCCTGAAAATGGCCCTATCTTCAATCGATTTGGCCGTCCGATCGTGCGCTCGCCATGCCCGGCGGCACGACGCAACGCGCTGCGGCCCCGTTTCCGCGGCCGCCCTACCCGCCAGCGTACCGCCGGATCAGTGTGCTTGACCAGCGCCGCGCGCGGGCCAGACGTACCAGACCGCGCTCGCGAGCTGCAGCGCGAGCAGCACGCCCCACGCGGTGAAGTGCGCGGCGGCCGGATAGCGGCCGTCGACCGCGGGCCAGTGCGACAGCACCGCGCCGACGCCGATCTGGAACGCAAAGATCAGCAGGAAGATCACGAGCGTGAGCGTCGTGTTCGCGCGGCCGATCAGATGAGCGGGGAAATGCCCGGCCATCACCGCGTAGGTCAGGATGCCGACACCGCCGAACATTCCGTATGCCGCCCACAGCACGGCCGGCGGCAACGGCACGCCGGCGACGATCGCGGCCTGCGTCGCGACGAACAGCGCCATGCCGACGCCGCAGAATGCGTACACGGACACGCCGCGCCGCTCGAGCACCCGCGCCGCGGCGCCGAAGCCGACGCAGCCGGCCATCATCGCGAAGCCGAGCACCGACACGAGGCGCGCGGCATGCGGCGCATCGAACCCCGCGACATCGCGCAGGTACGGCCCGACCCACAGCGACTGCATCGCGTAGAACACGCCCTGCGTGACGACGGAGAACGACGAGATCTTCCAGAACGCGCGGCTGCTCAGAATATGCCACGTGCCCTTGAACTGGCTCACGAGCCCGCCCTGATGGCGCACCTGCTTCGCTTCCGGCGCGCCCAGGCCGATCGATGCCGCGACGATCACCGTCAGCACCGCGAGACCGAAACAGATCGCGCGCCAGCTCGTCCAGCCGAGCAGCCAGGTCAGCGGCGAGCCGACCATCACGCCGCCGAGGCCGCCAACGGCCATCACGAGGCCGTTGACGAGCGGCAGCCGGCCGACCGGGAAATGCTGCGCGAGCGCCTTGAACGCCGCGCCGAGGCACACCGATACGCCGACGCCGATCAGCAGCCGGCCGACCATCATCGTGCCGAGGTTGTGCGCGGCGCCGAACACGGCCGCGCCAGCGGCCGCGAACAGCAGCATGCCGGCCGTCACGCGGCGCGAGCCGAAGTGGTCGAGCATCACGCCGGCCGGGATCTGCGCGCCCGCGAAGCCGAGGAAATAGAGACTGGTGAGCAACCCGAGATCGGCGGCCGACAACCCGAGCTCGTGCGTGACGAACGGCGCGAAACCCAGATTGACGCCGCGAAACACATACGACACGAAATACCCGACCGAAAACAGCGCGAGCACCCTCACCTGCACCGACGACATCGCTTCCCCTCGTTATATGAAGACATTCGAAGCAGCACCCCCCCGCGCCGCGCACAAACAAAAACGCCGTCACCTCGGTGACGGCGTTTCGTCGCATTTCGTCGGATGATAGCGCAATCGTGCGAACCAGGCCGGCCGCACGATGCGTTCGCGGCTGCGTTACTTCTTCTTGCCCTTGTGCGCAGCGGCCTTGGCCGGGGCCGCCTTCGCCGATTTGGCCGTCGGCTTCGCCGCGCCGCGCTTCGCGCCGTGCGACTTGCCGCCTACCGCCAGGCTCGCGCGCTCAATGTGCGCACCGGCGGCCGACGTCGCGATCCGCTCCGGGCCGGGTTCCGCCGGCACCGAACGGCCGACCGGCACGTGCAGCACAAGCGCCTGGCCCGGCATCACGAGATCGCGGTGCGTGCGGTTCCACGCCTTGAGCTGGCCGACCGACACGCCGTAGCGGCCGGCGATCGCCGCCATCGACTGCTTGCGGCGCACGCGGATCAGCATCTTGCGCGTATCGGGTACGTCGGGTTCCATCGCGAGCGCGCCGTTTTCGGCGACGTCCGCGCTGATGTCTTCGTCGTCGTCATCGCCGCGCGGCACGACGATCGTCGAGCCCGGCTTCAGGCGCATGCCGGCCGGGATCTTGTTGATCGACATCAGCGTATCGGCGTCCACACCGATCTTCTCGGCGATCGCGGCCGGACGCGCACGCTCGCTGACCGTATAGGTGGTCCACGACGAAAGCTGACCGTTGTAGGCCTTCAGGTTCTTCTCGAACGCAGACGCGTTGTCGAACGGCAGCAGGATCTGCGGCTCGGTCGCGCCAAGGATCACCGGCTTCGAGAACGACGGGTTCAGCGAGCGGAATTCGTCGAGCGACAGGTTCGCGAGCTTCGCGGCCACCGCCACGTCGATGTCGCGCGACGTCGTGACCGTCACGAAATACGGGTGGTTCGGGATGTCCGGCAGCGTCAGGCCATACTGCTGCGGATTCGCGATGATGTTCTTCACCGCCTGCAGCTTCGGCACGTAGTTGCGCGTCTCGTTCGGCATCCGCAGGCTCAGGTAGTCGGTCGGCAGGCCGGCCGCCTGGTTGCGCGCGATCGCGCGCTGCACGTTGCCCTCGCCCCAGTTGTACGCGGCCAGCGCGAGATACCAGTCGCCGAACATGTCATGCAGGCGCGACAGGTAGTCGAGCGCGGCGCTCGTCGACGCGAGCACGTCGCGGCGCTCGTCCTGCCACATGTTGCGTTTCAGGTTGTACGTGCGGCCCGTGCCGGGCATGAACTGCCACATGCCGGCCGCCTTCGCGACCGACAGCGCCTGCGGGTTGTACGCGGACTCGATGAACGGCAGCAGCGCGAGCTCGGTCGGCATGTGACGCGCTTCGAGCTCCTCGACGATGTGGTACAGGTACTTCTGCGAGCGCTCGGTCATGCGCTGCACGTAATCCGGGCGCTGCGTGTACCACGTGGTCTGCATGTCGACGAGGTCGGTCTGCAGGTCGGGCATCTGGAAACCGCGGCGGATGCGACCCCAGAGATCGGAGTCTGCACTGGTCAGGTCGCCGACGGATTGCTTGTCGACGTCGACAGTTTCTTTGGCGGTGGCTGATTTACGGAGGTAGTTGGACGTCGCCTGCGAATCGGCGGCGTTGTTGGCGACAGGGGCCTGGCTCGCACAAGCGGCGAGCAGCAGAACCACCATCGCACTCAATATAAGTCGCATGAAAATCTCTGCTTCCGACGGCTGGAAATTGCAGGCGATACTACGGAAGTGCGTGCTTCACGTCAATAAAAACACCGAAAACTCAGCGAAATCCTACATTTGGAGCAATTTTTACAGATACCGCTTGAGCTTTGGAGTCCTCCGAAAATCGTCATCGGAACCGGTTTTTCCACTCGCGCATCAGCGTGAACGCCGTCAGACGATCCGGCACCGTTTCGTGCAGTTCGGCCTCGAGCGTCGCGCGGATCGCATCGCTGTCCGCACGCATGAACGGGTTAACGGCACGCTCATGCGCGATCGTAGTGGGCAGGGTCGGCACGCCGCGCGCACGCCGCGCCTGCGCGTCGTCGCGCCACGCGGCGAGCGCCGCATTGCCGGGCTCGCATGCGAGCGCGAAGCGGATGTTCGACAGCGTGTATTCGTGTGCGCAATGCACGTGCGTGTCGCCCGGCAGTGCCGCGAGCGCGTCGAGCGACGCGAGCATCTGCGCGGGCGTGCCTTCGAACAGACGGCCGCAGCCGCAGGAAAACAGCGTGTCGCCGCAGAACACGTGCGGCGCCGCGTTGCCCTGCCCGGCCGCCTGGAAATACGCGATGTGGCCGCGCGTATGGCCCGGCACGTCGAGCACGTCGAACGTCGCGGCGGGCGCGTCGAGCGTTACGCGCGCGCCGCCTTCGAGCGGCTGCGTGACCACGCCGATCGCCTCGGCGGCCGGGCCGTAAACGGGCAGCGGCACATCGTCCGGTTGGCTATCGCGCAGCGCCGCGACACCGCCGACGTGGTCGGCGTGATGGTGCGTGAGTAAAATAGCGGTCAACCGCCAGCCTCGTTCGGCAAGAACCCGGCGCACCGGCGCGGCTTCACCCGGATCGACGGCGATCGCATCGCGGCCGTCCGAGACGAGCCAGATATAGTTGTCATCGAATGCCGGAACCGGCACGTATTCCAGCTCGTTCATGGGCGCGCAATCATCGTTATGTCTGACCGTCAAATTATAGACTGGCCCGCCTGGACCGACTCACCGCCCGGCCGCTACGTGCTGGGCTGGGAACAGGCGCAGCTCGACCGGATCGTGTCCGACGTCTTCGGGTTCCACGCGCTGCAGCTCGGCCTGCCGCAGCTCGACGCGCTGCGCGAGAACCGCATGCCGTATCGCGGCCTCGTGCTCGATCCGGCGAGCGGCGCGAGCGCGCCGTACCAGTATCCGTGGGCGCGCGAAGCGCATGCGCCCGAGCACGCGCCCGCCGACCGCAGCACGACCTGGTGCGACCTGCTCGACCTGCCGTTCGAGTCGCAGAGCGTCGACCTGATCGTGATGCCGCACACGCTAGAATTCACGTCCGACCCGCACCGCCTGCTGCGCGAGGCCGAGCGCGTGCTGATGCCGGAAGGCCAGCTCGTGATCACCGGCTTCAATTCGCTCAGCCTGTGGGGCATGCGGCAATCGTTCGGGCGCATGGCGAACCGTCCGTTCGTGCCGGCCACGCGCGACCAGATCGCGTTCATCCGGCTCAAGGACTGGATCAAGCTGCTCGGCTTCGACCTCGAACGCGGCCGCTTCGGCTGCTACCGGCCGCCGCTCGTCACCGACAAGTGGCTGGCCCGCTACGGCTTCATGGAGGCCGCCGGCGACCGCTGGTGGCCGATCTTCGGCGCCGTCTACATGGTGACGGCCGTCAAGCGCGTGCGCGGCATGCGCCTCGTCGGCCAGATCCGGATGAAGAAGCCCGTGCTCGCACCGGGCCTGACGCCGGCGGCCTCCCCGACCACTCATCAAGAACATTCATGACTACCGATACCATCGACATCTATACCGACGGCGCCTGCAAGGGCAACCCCGGCCCCGGCGGCTGGGGCGCACTGATGCGCTACGGCGACAAGGAGAAGGAGCTGTTCGGCGGCGAGCCGAACACGACCAACAACCGCATGGAGCTGATGGGCGTGATCGCCGCGCTCGAAGCGCTGAAGCGGCCGTGCCAGGTAATCGTGCATACCGACTCGCAATATGTGCAGAAAGGCATCAGCGAGTGGATCCACGGCTGGAAGAAGAAAGGCTGGGTCACCGCGGCGAAGACGCCCGTGAAGAACGCCGACCTGTGGAAGCGGCTCGACGCGCTTGTCGCGCAGCACGAGGTCGAGTGGCGCTGGGTCAAGGGCCACGCGGGCCATCCCGAAAACGAGCGCGCGGATGCGCTCGCGAATCGCGGCGTCGAATCGCTCACGGCCTGAACGCGGGCCGCCCCCTGTTTTTTACGTTTTTCCCGACATGCGCCAGATCATTCTCGATACCGAAACCACCGGCCTGAACGCCCGCACGGGCGACCGCCTCATCGAAATCGGCTGCGTCGAGCTGCTGAACCGGCGGCTCACCGGCAACAACCTGCACTTCTACGTGAACCCCGAGCGCGACAGCGATCCGGGCGCGCTGGCGGTGCACGGGCTCACGACCGAATTCCTCAGCGACAAGCCGAAATTCGCGGAAGTCGCCGACCAGATCCGCGACTTCGTGAAGGATGCCGAGCTGATCATCCACAACGCGCCGTTCGACCTTGGCTTCCTCGACGCCGAATTCGCGCGGCTCGACCTGCCGCCGTTCACCGAGCAGTGCGGCGGCGTGATCGACACGCTGGTGCAGGCCAAGCAGATGTTCCCCGGCAAGCGCAACTCGCTCGACGCGCTGTGCGACCGCTTCGGCATCAGCAATGCGCACCGTACGCTCCACGGCGCACTGCTCGACTCGGAGCTGCTCGCCGAGGTGTACCTCGCGATGACGCGCGGCCAGGACAGCCTCGTGATCGACATGCTCGACGACGAAGCGGCCCACGGCGGCGCCGGCAACGGTCAGCGTGTCGCGCTGGCGTCGCTCGACCTGCCGGTGGTGGCGGCCAGCGACGACGAGCTCGCCGCGCACCAGACACAACTCGACGAACTCGACAAGTCGGTCAAGGGTACCTGCATATGGCGCAAGTCCGCCGACGCGGGCGCCGCCGAAACGACTTGACCCACACGGCACGCGGCACGCGCCGCGGCCGCGCTCACGCGCGCGGCTGCAGCGCGATGACCGCCATGCCGCCAAGCGCGAGCGCCGCGCCGGCCACGTCCCAGCGGGTCAGCGCGACGCCGTCGACCACCCGCAGCCAGACCAGCGCCACCGCGATATACACGCCGCCGTACGCGGCATAGGTGCGCCCCGCCGCACTCGGGTGCAGCGTCAGCAGCCACGCGAACAGCGCGAGCGACAGCGCGGCCGGCACCAGCAGCCACACCGGCCGGCCCACCTTCAGCACGAGCCACGGCAGGTAACAGCCGACGATTTCGGCCAGCGCGGTGGCGGCGAACAGCGCCGCGATCCTCATCAGTTCGGTCATCCGGTTCCTCGTGAATTCGGCCCCCGTCACCGGGGGCTGCACGGCCCCGCCGCGCGCCGCCGATCATACCCGAGCCGCCCTAGCCGGATCCCCCGCCAGACGGGCGTTTCCCGGCAATTTGCACGATCATCCGTCATCGTGCTATCATGTCGCCTGTTTCAACATTCAATCTCTGTCTATTCGATTTCGAGAGAAGTCCGTCCGCGCGTTGCGGGCCGGCCCTTCGACCGAAATTGCATCCACAGGAAAGCCCGCCCGACAGGCCCGCTTTTCTCGTTTCGTTGCCCCTTCGGGGCGCTTGCCGGAACGCCGGACATCGTCCGCACCGGCATCTGCCGCCAGCATCACGCGGCCCATTCTTCATGAGCGCACTGTCGCGACGGCCCATCGGGCCCGCGTCGAAGCAGCCCCTTTCGGCCCTTTACCGCCTGTTGTGCAGTAAGTGCTTAAAGGTTTGCCCCGACGCGCAGCACACGACACCGCGCTC
Organism: Burkholderia sp. AU45251; assembly: GCF_030482905.1. Classification (NCBI taxonomy): domain Bacteria; kingdom Pseudomonadati; phylum Pseudomonadota; class Betaproteobacteria; order Burkholderiales; family Burkholderiaceae; genus Burkholderia; species Burkholderia sp. AU45251. Next base: position 67,679 of record NZ_JAUJQH010000016.1, read on the forward strand.
GCCGGCAAACCGTGTCGGACGGCCCGCCCGTTCGGCGCAGTCAAAGGAGTGCATGACCTTGACCGCAACACACGTCAGCCCGACCGCTGCTTCCTCCTCCGCTTCGTCGTCCGGCGAAGCTCCGCTCGTCGCGGACGACATAACCGTCGTCGACCAGAGCCTCCTCAAGCGCGCCGTCAGCGCGATGGCCATCGGCAACGCGATGGAATGGTTCGACTTCGGCGTCTACAGCTACATCGCCGTCACGCTCGGCAAGGTGTTCTTCCCGTCCAGCAGCCCGTCCGCGCAGCTGCTCGCGACCTTCGGCACGTTCGCGGCCGCGTTCCTCGTGCGCCCGCTCGGCGGCATGGTGTTCGGCCCGCTCGGCGACCGCATCGGCCGCCAGCGCGTGCTCGCCGCCACGATGATCATGATGGCCGTCGGCACCTTTGCGATCGGCCTGATCCCCAGCTACGCGTCGATCGGCATCATGGCCCCCGTGCTGCTGCTCGTCGCGCGGCTCGTGCAGGGCTTCTCGACCGGCGGCGAATACGGCGGCGCGGCCACCTTCATCGCCGAATTCTCGACCGACAAGCGCCGCGGCTTCATGGGCAGCTTCCTCGAGTTCGGTACGCTGATCGGTTACGTGATGGGGGCCGGCGTCGTCGCGCTGCTCACCGCGTCGCTGTCGCAGGAAGCGCTGCTGTCGTGGGGCTGGCGCGTGCCGTTCCTGATCGCCGGCCCGCTCGGCCTGATCGGTCTCTACATCCGGATGAAGCTCGAGGAAACGCCCGCGTTCAAGCGCCAGGCCGAAGAGCGCGAAGCGCAGGACAAGGCCGTGCCGAAGGCGCGCTTCCGCGAAACGCTGATGCGCAACTGGCGTGCCCTGCTGCTGTGCGTCGGCCTCGTGCTGATCTTCAATGTGACCGACTACATGGTGCTGTCGTACCTGCCGAGTTTCATGTCGTCGACGCTGCACTTCGACGAATCGCACAGCCTCGTGCTCGTGCTGATCGTGATGGTGCTGATGATGCCGCTGACGCTCGCCGCCGGCCGCCTGTCCGACCGGATCGGCCGCAAGCCGGTGATGCTCGCCGGCTGTGTCGGGCTGCTCGCGCTGTCGATCCCGTCGATGATGCTGATCCATGCGGGCACCACCGCGTCGGTGTTCGGCGGCCTGCTGATCCTCGGCGTGCTGCTGTCGTGCTTTACCGGCGTGATGCCGTCGGCGCTGCCGGCGCTGTTTCCGACCGAGATCCGCTACGGCGCGCTCGCGATCGGCTTCAACGTGTCGGTGTCGCTGTTCGGCGGCACGACGCCGCTCGTCACCGCGTGGCTCGTCGAGGTCACGCACAACCTGATGATGCCCGCGTACTACATGATGGGCGCCGCCGTGATCGGTATCGTGTCGGTCGTCGCGCTCGCCGAAACCGCACGCCAGCCGCTGAAGGGCTCGCCGCCGGCCGTCGCGACGCGCCGCGAAGCCCACCAGCTCGTGCGCCAGATGCGCGAGGACGACGAATCGGACATGTACGGTGTCGTGTCGCCGGCACGCGCCTGAGCGTCGCCCATGAAAAAGCCCCGGCCGAAGCCGGGGCCCGATCGAACCCGATCCGCCCGACCGGCTTGCGCCGGCCGGGCTTTTTTTCATCTGTGCGCTGCGCGCGCCATCATGCCTGCGCTTCGCAGTGGCGGCAGAAAATCAGTGCGCGCGAGCGCGACACGGCTGCCTGCGCGCCACGCGCCGCGACGATCAGCCCGACCTGACTGAGATTGAAATCGCGCTCGACCATCAACTGCGTCAGCGCGGCAAGCGGCAACACGACGGACGGGTGGTACAGGCTCGATTCGATCAGGGCTTTCATCATCGGCTCCATCAGGCAATGCGTGATTCGATGGAGTGGATTCTAGGGACCGGCCGCTTCCGGATAAACAGCACGAATGCGAAGTCACTTGTCGGCCGCTGCGAACAATCGGCAAAGGCTTGCCTGGCAAGGCTGAGCAGGCGGCGGGCAACGGCACGGGGCCGCGTCGCGCGCCGCCGTGACGCCTAGACGAGCGGCGTTTCGACGAACGCCGGCAGCGCTTCCGCCCGCGCCGAATGCGCGGCCAGTGCCGGATAACGGGCCGGATCGATCCGCGCGAGCACCGGGTAGTCGGCCGCCATGAACTGCGTGAAGCGCCATGCCACCGCGACCGTCACGTCGGACTGCAGCAGGCGCGCACCGCCGAACCAGCCGTTCGCGGCCGCGACGAGCGGTTCCAGTGCGCCGTATGCGCCCTCGATCTGGCTCAGCACGCGCTCGAGCCACGGCGCGTGCTGCTTGTCGGCCGGACGCAACGCCTGCTCGTAGACCACCTGCACGGTCTTCTCGGCGGCCGCCAGCGCAAAGCCGGCCGGCACGAGCGCGCGCAGCCGCGCATCGGCGGCATCGGGCAGCAGGCGCCGCTCGGGCGCGACCAGGTGATCGAGATAGTCGACGATCAGCGACGAGTCGATCAGCGTCGCACCGTCGCCGGTCACGAGCGTCGGCGCCTTGACGACCGGGTTGATCGCCCGGAACTGCTCGAAATGACGGAACACCGAGAGCGACTCGTGTTCGAACGGGAGGTCGAGCAGCTTCGCCGAAATGGCGACACGACGCACGAACGGGGAATCCAGCATGCCGATCAGCTTCATCGCAAACGCTCCGCTTGAGGGGAATGGGATCGACGACTGTAGCAGCGTCGTGTGGCTTCGCCTAGCGCGCCCGTGCGCTTGATACGCATCGGCCGACCGCGCGCGGGGCTCACGTTGTCCGGCCACAGTGACCATAATGCAAGTTCACGCCCCTTCCGCCCCAAGGTTCGCCATGTGGTATGCCCTCGTCGAGCAGCAGCGGGAATGGATGCGCGCCTGGCGCGCGGCGACGCGGCACGCGTTCGACGCGTGGCCCGCGGCCACGCTGCCGCATGCCGCGTCGTCATGCTACGACGACCTGTTCGAGCCGCTGCTCGGGCCGCCGGACGGCCCCCCGCGCTTCGACATCGACTGGCCGTCCGTCGGCGAGCACGTCGTCGCGCGCACGCCGTTCTGCGACCTGCGGCGCTTCACGCGCGCCGATCCGCGACGCACGGTGCTGCTGTGCGCGCCGCTCGCCGGGCACGCGGCCGTGATGATGCGGGAAACCGTCGAGACGCTGCTCGCGGACGGCGACGTCTGCGTGACCGACTGGCGCAATGCACGCGACGTGCCGCTCGCATCGGGCCGCTTCGGGCTCGACGAGTACGTCGCGATGCTCGACGGCTTCGTCGAAGGGCTCGCGCACGACGACCGGCCGCTGCACGTCGTCGCCGTGTGCCAGGCGACCGTGCCGGTGCTCGGCGCGCTCGCCCTGCGCGCCGCTCGCGGCCTCGCACCGCCCGCGAGCGTCACGCTGATCGGCGGCCCGCTCGACGCGCGCCGGAATCCGAGTGCGCTCGGCAGCGCCGCCGCCGCCCACTCGCTCGACTGGTGCCACCGCCACCTGATCGACATCGTGCCGCCTGGCTTCGCAGGGCACGGCCGCCGCGTATTTCCGACCTATCTGCAGCAGGGTGAGATCGCGCTCGTGTACCCGCAGCGCTTCCTGACGCTGATCGAGGCCTACGCGCTGGCCGCGTCGCGCTTCGACATGGCCGGGCTCGCCGGTGCGCGGCGGGCGCTGCTCGAATACACGGCGCTGCTCGACATGCCGGCCGAGTATTTCCTCGATACGGTCGACATCGTGTTCCAGCGCATGAGCCTCGCGCACGGCACGTGGGACGTGGGCGGCCAGCGCGTCGAGCCGGCCGCGCTGCGCGGCATCGCGCTGCTGACCGTCGAAGGCGCATGCGACAAGGTCACGGGCGCCGGCCAGACGCATGCGGCGCTCGACCTGTGCAGCGGCCTCGCCGCCGACGAGCGCTACCGCATCGACATCGACGACTGCGATCACTACGGGCTGTTTACGGGAGCGCGCTGGCACGGGGACGTCCATCCGATGCTGCAGCGCGTGTTCGCGTGGGCCGAAACCCGCCGCCCTCGCCCACGCCGCCTCAGGCGGACGTGATACCGCGTCAGAGCCGGGCGGCGTCGAGTAATGCGCGCACCTCGTCGTCGCTCGTCTGCTCGAAGCGCGCGTAGAACTGGCTGATCCCGAAGAACGACAGCGGCAGCGTCACCGTGACGAACGCGTCGGCCAGATCGTCGAACGCATGCCGTGTGCCCGCCGGCGCGACCGGGGCAGCCGCGACGATCCGCGCCGGATGACGCTCGCGCAACGCCTGCAGCGCGACACGCATCGACGCGCCGGTCGCGACACCATCGTCGATGACGATCGCGATGCGCCCTTCGACCGGCAGCGGCGCCGCGGCACCGCGATACAGCGCTTCGCGGCGATGCAGTTCGGCCGTCTCGCGCGCGATCACATCGGCGAGCTGCTCGCTGGACACGTTCATCGAGCGGAGCACCGAACGCTGCAGATGAATCGCGCCACCCGTCGCGATCGCGCCCATCGCGAGCTCGGGATCGTACGGCACGCCGAGCTTGCGCACGACCAGCACGTCGAGCGGCGCATGCAGCGCGCACGCAACCGGATACGCGACGGGCACGCCGCCGCGCGGCAATGCAAGCACGACGACATCGCCATGCCCCGCGTAATCGCGCAATGCGCCGGCCAGCTGGCAGCCCGCGTCGGCGCGATCGGCAAAACACTCGAACACGATCGGCTCCCTGCCGTTGCGCCGGATGCGCGAAACCCGCGTCGGCGCCTGTCAACGAGCATGGTTCATCGGCCGCGCCGATGCAAGCAGGGTCACACCGGCGCGCGCGGCGCCGAAGGAAAGGGTCAGAGGCCGCCGGCCTGCCGGTACAGCCGCCAGAACGACTGTGCATAGGATTGCGCAAGCTCGGGCGCACGCTGGAACACGTTCACCGTTTCCGCATGCGCGGTTGCGCCTTCGGACAGCGTCGTCAGCGCGACGCTGTCGTCGACGATCACGAAGCGCGGCGCAGGGTCGCCGTGCCGCGAATCGATCGCCACGTCGATACCCGACGATTTCAGATAGCCCGCGCCGCTGTACCTGCCCGCGCGCGGCGAGCGCACGAGCACGACGCGCACCTCGATCCCGCGCGAGCGGGCCGCGCGCAGCGCGCTCGCGACCGCCGGCGGCACGTGCGTATAGCCGGCCAGCAGCACGCGGCGCTGCGCCTGCCCGATCAGGTCGACGGTCGCGTCGGCCGCGGCATTGTCATACGAAAAGTATGTGCCGACCGCTGCGGCATCGGACGGAATCTGGGCGGCGTGGGCGCTCGGCGCGCAGCAAAGCGCGGCGAGAAGGAAGGCGGCGGGTCTCATGGCGGGCGCCATTGTAGCGACGCCAATTCGGGTGGCAAGCGCCGGTTGCGATGCTGCTGCGCCGGCGCAACACACAGCGCAAAACCGGTGCCCGGCGAACGGGTTACAGGCCCTTTTTCACGCCGCCGATCAGCCCGCCGCGACGCGTGCGAGCCAGCTCGCCACGCCGTCGACGGAACGGAAATCCGCGAGGCTGCGCGCCGGCAGCGCCGGATACGCGCCACCGGCCATCTCGGCCAGCGCGCGGCCGGGGCCGAGCTCGAGGAACGCGGTCGCACCGGCCTCCACGCAGGCGGCAAGACAGGCTGCCCACTCGACCGGCTCCGCGATCTGCCGCGCAAGCTTGTCGAGGCCCGCGTCGACGTCGAGCACCGATGCACCGTCGATCCCCGAAAACAGCCGCGTGCCCGGCAGCGGCCGCCGTACCTGCGTCGCGGCGAGCGACGCGCGAAACACCGGCACGGCCGCGGCGAGCCGGCGCGTGTGCGACGCGATCCGCACGCAGACGGGTGCGACGCGCAGCGCGCCGGCGCGCGACGCGTCATCGGCCAGCGCATCGACATCGGCCTGCCGCCCCGCGACCACGAACGCGTCGCCGGGGTTCGCGATCGCGATCGCCGCGTCGCGGCCGTCGCACAACCGCGCGAGCTGCGCGCGCGTCAGGCCGCGCACGAACACCATTCGCTCGTCGCCGCCGCTCGCGTCATCCATCGCACGCGCACGCGCATCGGCCAGGTCGAGCGCGGCTTCCGGTTCGATCATCCCCGCCACGCTCCACGACGCAACTTCGCCGACGCTGTAGCCGGCGACGCAGCGCCGGCGCGGCCACACCGCATCGAGCAGCGCGGCGGCCGCGAGCGCCTGGACGGTGCAGAGGATCTGCGCGGCACGGTTTTCGCGCAGTGCGTCCGGCCCGGCCTGGCGGACCCACGTTCGCGGATCGTCGCCGAGGAGCCGGCCGGCGTGCGCGAACAGCGCGTCGGCCTGCGGCGCGGTGCCGGTGAGATCGAACATGTCCGCGCGCTGCGCGCCCTGCCCCGAACAGAGGATGGCCAGCGTCATCGCGCCTCCCCGTCGGCTTCGAGCGCATCGACGAAAACGCTCATTGCGAGCAGGTCGGCCGCGCCGCCCGGGCTCAGCCGCCGCGCGACGAATGCACGATGCGCGGCGGCCGCGCGCAGCCGCCAGTCGCGCGCGCGCACGCCGCCGCGCGCCACGAACGCGCGTGCGGTCGCCCGCGCGAACTCGAGGCCGGCCTGCCCGCCCCGGTGCAGCAGGTTCGTATCGTCGAGCGCGGCGATCAGCGCGAAGCACGCATCGACGCGCGCGGCTTCCAGGTCGTCAGGCAGGTCGCGCTGCGCGCGACGCAGCGCGGGCAGCCCGACCGCATAGACGGTCGTGAACCCGTCGGCCGCCTCGCGGCGCGCGCCGCCGACGCCGTAGCGGCGGCTCGCGCGTTCGCCGTGGCTGTCGGGCAAACGCGGGCCGCCAAGGATATCGGCGCCCCAGCGACGGGAGACGAACGCGCCGAGCGTCATTCCATCCCGCACGGCCCCCGGCATCGCACGCCGGCCCGCGGCCGCACACAGCAGCCCAAGCCCGAAGATCGCGCCGCGATGCGTATTGACACCGCCGGTCGCCGCGAGCATCGCGTGCTCGGCACGCAGGCCGATCTTGCGCAGCACGGCCATGTCCGCATCGCGCGCGCCCGCGTCGGCCAATTCGGCGAAGTACGGCCGCAGCACCGCGGCGCTGCGGGCAAACGTCGCGGCATCCATGTCCGAATGACTGCCGGTGTCGACATGACTGACGAGCCCCGGCTTCGGATAGGTCTCGATCTCGAGCACGAGGCTGCGCTCGGCCAGTTCGGCGATGCGCTCGGCTTCGGATGGCGCCGCTACGCAGCAGGCAGCCCATGCGCTCATCGTGCGCCTCCGGTGAATCCGTCGGCCGGCATCAATTCGACGGCGATCGCCGTCTTGACGGCGACTTCAGGCTGCCGCGCGTGCAGTTCGCGCCAGTTGACGCCCGCGCCGTCGTCGCGCAGCAGTTCGCCGTCGATGCGCATCGGCGCGCGCGCGTCGATCGCCGCCAGGCCGTCGAGCAGCGGCGCGATCGATGCGGCCTCCGGCAGCGGGAACACGATATCGAGATCGGACGACGCGCCCAGGTAAGGCTCGCCCGTCAGCGCCTGCCATGCGAGGCTGCCGAACACGCGGCCCTGCACGCCGCAACGCGCGCCGAGCGCATCGAGCTCGCGCAACGCCGTGCGCCATGCGTCGGGCGCGGCAGCGAGCACGTCGGACAACGCGGGGAGCGGGCCGACCGTTGCGAGCGCGTCAGCGGCCGCGTTCAGCGCGATGCGCCGCTTGCCCGCGGAAGGCGGCAGCGGCAGGCCGAGCGGCACGCGGCCGGCATCGGCCTCGTCGGGCGACGCGCGGCGCACGATCAGCGGCCAGCCGCGCGCGGCCCATGCCTGCACGAGCGGATCGGCCGCGAGCGCCGGATCGCGCGCGAATGCCGCGCCCCACCCCGCCGCCGTCAGCGTGACGAGCGTGTGGCGGCGCAGCGGCAGCTCAGCGTGCGGCACGCGCGAGTGCCTCGACGCGCTGGGCGACATCGGCGGCAACCGGCCGGCCGCGCGTGGCGCGCCGGTCGACGCGGTCGGCCGGTTTGCCGAGCCATTCACCGACCTGCGCATCGAGTGCGCGGGCCGGATCGAGCACGGCGTCGACGGCGCCCATCTTCACGAGGTTGTCGAGCCCCGGCGCGAACACCGGCGTCGAACGCGACATCTCCTTCAGCACGTCGATCGGCAGCTTGGTCACGCGCGACATCGACGGCAGGTCCATCACCTCCGGCTCGGCGCCCGGCACCGCAAGCAGCGTGCGCGTGGCGAGCGCGGTTGCGATGAACGCGCCAGCGGCCGTGTGGCCGTACAGCACGCCGATGGTCCGGTGCCCGGCGAGATCCGCATGCATCAGGCACTTCGCAAGATGCGACAGTCCTTCGTTCAGGCCGAGCAGTTCGTCGCGCTTGCTCATCCGCTGGCTGTCGCTGTCGACCAGCACGACGATCGGCGTGTCGCCGCCGCGCGCGATCGTATCGAGCACCCGCGCCGCGAGCGTCAGCGCCTCGTCGATGCCGAACGGCAAACGCTCGGCGACGCCGATCACGTCGACGCGTGTGCCGGCCAGTTCCGCGTGGCCGGTCAGCAGGCCACCGTGACGGACGATCGAATGCCCTTGCGGGAACAGTGAATTCAGTACCTCATCGAGCGTCATGCGGGCTCTCCTGCAGTTGGTCCGCGAGCGCGGCGAAGGCATCGTCCGGCAATCCCGGAATCGCTTCGGGCGCCGATGCGCCCAGCGCACGCCACACGTCGAGCGCATCCTTGCACGCACCGAACCGCTCGACGCGCGCTTCGAGGCGCGCCTGTTCCGCGCGCAGCATCGCCGCATCGAACGTCGGCGCGCGGCCGATCAGCGCCAGCGCCGCCGCACGGAATGCATCGGGTGTGTCGGCCACGTAGCGATCCGCGCCGCCGATCAGCCGCCGGTGCTTGCCGCCCATCGTGCGCCAGATCAGCGCGCGGTCCTTCGCATCGAATTCCTCGACGCCACGATTGGTCTCGATCACTTCGGGGCCCGACACGCTGATGCGGCCCTGCTCCGACACCGCGAGCGCCGAGCAGCACGCGGCGAGCAACCCGCCGCCGCCATAGCAGCCCGCGCGCCCGCCGATCAGCCCGATCACCGGTACGCCGGCCGCACGCGCTTCGACGAGCGCGCGCATGATCTCCGCGATCGCGAGTTCGCCGGCATTCGCCTCCTGCAGCCGCACGCCGCCCGTATCGAACAGGATCAGCACCGGCTTGCCGGTTTCGCGCGCCGCACGCAGCAGCCCCGTGAGCTTCGCGCCGTGCACTTCGCCGAATGCGCCGCCCATGAAGCGGCCTTCCTGCGCGGCGACGAACACCGGCTGGCCGTCGAGCCGGCCGTGGCCGACCACCATCCCGTCGTCGAACTGCTGCGGCAGGTCGAACAGCGGCAAGTGCGGGCTCGTCACGCGCTCGGCCGGGCCGAGGAATTCGCTGAAGCTGCCCGCGTCGAGCAGCCCGTCGATGCGCTGCCGCGCCGATGCTTCGTACCAGCTCGCGCCATTCGCGACGAACGCGGGCGTATCGCGCGTATCGTGGATCGCGTCGTTCATCATGCGTCCCCCTCGATTGCCCGCACCGCCTGCGCGAGCCGCAGCGACACCATGTCGGGCCGCGCGCCGCCGTCGTTGATCGACAGCTTCAGGCCGCCCGGCGTGCGCCGCTCGACGAAATCCGTGACGACGGCCTGCCACACCGCGCCGAAACCGACCGCCGCGGTGCGGATGTCGATCTCGCATTCGTTGCCCGGCAGCACGCGCTCGACGAGCACTTCGAGATTCCCGGATGCCACCACGCCGACGAGCGCCGCGGCCTGCTCGCCATTCGCGCGCTCGCGCGCGGTGAAGCGGTAGTTCAACTGTTCCATGCCCTCTTCCTCACCAGTTGCGGAACCGGGCCGGCGGCGCATAGAGGCCGCCCGACCAGTGCACGAGATCCTTGATCGAACGCGCGGCGAGCCAGCGGCGATCGGCGTCGAGCGGATCGATGCCGAGATCCTCCGGACGACGGATCACGCCGCGTTCGCGCAGCCGCTCGACCATCTTCCGGTCGCGGCCGCGGCCGATCTCCGTATAGCCGGCGACGCCGCGGATCGCATGCTCGCGTTCGTCCTTGTCGCGGCACATCAGCAGGTTCGCGATCCCTTCCTCGGTGACGATGTGCGTGACGTCGTCGCCATAAACCATGATCGGCGCGAGGTCGAGCTGCAGCTTGTCGGCGAGCTTCAGCGCGTCGAGCTTCTCGACGAACATCGGCACGTTCTTGTCGCCGAAAGTCTCGCCGATCTGCACGACGAGCTTGCGGCCGCGCCTGAGCGCCGCTGGCGTGTCGGGGTCGGCTTCCGCGCCGGCCTTCAGCCACGGCTCGCTCGGATGACGCCGGCCGCGCGCGTCGCTGCCCATGTTCGGTGCGCCGCCGAAACCGGCAATGCGCTCAGCCGTGACCGTCGACGAATGGCCGGACAGATCGATCTGCAGCGTCGAGCCGATGAACATGTCGCACGCATAGAGCCCGGCCGTCTGGCAGAACGCGCGGTTCGAGCGCAGCGACCCGTCGGGGCCCGTGAACCAGATGTCGGAGCGCGCGCGGATGTAGTCGTCCATCCCGACTTCCGAGCCGAAGCAGTGGATCTGCTCGACCCAGCCCGACTCGATTGCGGGAATCAGCGTCGGATGCGGATTGAGCGCCCAGTGCGAGCAGATCTTGCCCTTCAGCCCGAGCTTCTCGCCGTAGGTCGGCAGCAGCAGCTCGATCGCGGCCGTGTTGAAGCCGATCCCGTGGTTCAGGCGCTTGATGCCGTACGGCTCGTAGATGCCCTTGATCGCAAGCATCGCGGTGAGGATCTGCGTTTCGGTGATCGCGGCCGGATCGCGCGTGAACAGCGGCTCGACGTAGAACGGCCGGCCGGCCTCGACGACGAAATGCACGCGGTCGCCCGGAATGTCGACGCGCGGCACCTTGTCGACGATGCGGTCGACCTGCGCGATCACGATGCCGTCCTTGAAGGCGGTGGCCTCGACGACGGTCGGCGTATCTTCGGTGTTCGGGCCGGTGTACAGGTTGCCGTCGCGATCGGCGCTGACCGCGGCAATCAGCGCGACGTGCGGCGTGAGGTCGATGAAGTAGCGTGCAAACAGCTCGAGATAGGTGTGTACCGCACCGAGCGCGATCTTGCCGCCGAACAGCAGCTTCGCGATGCGCTGCGACTGCGGGCCCGAATACGCGAAGTCGAGGCGCTTCGCGATGCCGCGCTCGAACACGTCGAGGTGCTCGGGCAACACGACGCCCGACTGCACCATGTGCAGGTCGTGCACCTTTGCACTGTCGACGTCGGCAAGCGCCGTCGCGAGCAGGTCGGCCTGCTTCTGGTTGTCGCCTTCGAGGCAGACGCGGTCGCCTGGCCGCAGCACCGCTTCGAGCAACGCCACGGTGTCGCGCGCATCGACCCGCTTGCCCTGCGCGAAACGCGCACCGGCCGCGAGGCGTGCATCGCGCGCCTGCCGCGCGTGATTCCATCCCGTCATGAACAGTTCTCCCGCTTCGATGGTTCAGCGGCATTCTAAGCCTGGCGCCGCCGCCGATTGATGATGTTGACGAATGCGACTCAGAGGACGCCGCGATGGATGCGACCCGCGCACGGGCCGCCCATCGTCCGGGCCTACCCGCCGACCAGCGCGCGCGTCGTGAAGAACAGCAGCGACGGCCCGAGCAGGCAGCCGACGCCCGTATGGAACGTCGCCACCAGCGCGCCGTACGGGACGAGCCGGCGGTCGGTCGCCGCGAGCCCCGCGCTCACGCCGCTGACGGTGCCGGCCAGGCCGCCGAAGATCATCGCGGAACGCGGCGTCTTCAGGCCCATGAAGTTGGCCGCGACCGGCGTGCCGACCATCACGATGATCGCCTTCACGAGCCCCGTCGCGATGCTGAGCGCGATCACGTCGGAGCTTGCGCCGATCGCCGCGCCCGTCACGGGCCCGACGATGTAGGTGACGGCGCCCGCGCCGATGGTCGTCATGCTGACCGCGTCGGTGTAGCCGAACGCGCGCGCGATGCACGCGCCGACGATGAACGGCAGCACGGTGCCGAGCAGCAACGACACGACGCCGACGAGCCCGGCCTTGCGCGCCTCGGTCGGCTGCACTTCGAACGCGGTCGCGACGATCGCGAAATCGCGCAGCATCGCGCCGCCCATCAGGCCGACGCCCGCGAACAGCCGCACGTCGGCGAGCCCCTTCTCGCCGCCGGTGAAGGCGCCGCCGACGTAAGCCAGCGCAAGACCGATCACGATCGCGATCGCGGAGCCGTGCACGCGGCCGAACGTGAGCTTGCGCGACGCGATCGACGACAGCCACATGATCAGGCCGACCAGCGCGAACGACGCGACGAGCCCGTTGTGGGCGACGGTTTTTTCGAGCATCTGCAGCATGGCGGCCTCCGTCACTGTTCTTCGAATTGCGGCACGCCCGCGAAGGCTGTGTCGTCGCGCCCGGTGCGCACGAGTACCGCGATGCAGCATGCGCAGATCGCGACCGCGCCGACGGCGGCCAGCAACGCGACCGGGCCGCCCTTCAGCGCGGCGACGACGTTCTGGTTCGCGGCCATCGCGACGACCACGGGGATGTACATCGCCCCCCAGAAACCGACGCCGGCTTCGGTCTCCTTCGGCAGCCAGCCGCGGCGGTGCAGCCACAGGCGCAGGCAGATCAGCAGCAGCATCGCGATGCCGACGCCGCCGACGTTGGTCTTCACGCCGATCGCGCTGCCGAGCAGGTCGCCGAGGAACAGTCCGGCCAGGTGGCAGAACGCCAGCAGCGCGGTTCCGTAGATGATCATGAGTCGTCTCCAGTCTCTTCGTGACGGGCGCCGGACGCATGCAGGAACCGGCCCCGCACGCCGATCCCGTGCGCGGACTCGTCTCCTGCGGCGGTGCGCCGCGGCCCGGCGGCCCGTCTTGCGGGCGCGTTCTCGGGCGGTCGATGGGATGATGCGGTTTCGGGCCGGACGCCGGATGCCGTAGACTGAATGAGGCAGCCGCCGGCACGACGCGGGCTACGCGCCTGGTGTGCCCCGTTGGGGGCCGCACCGGCGCGTGATCCGATACTAGCGCCGCACAATCCGGCCATTTATGAAGTTGTCGAAACCGATTCAGTGGATTTAGCAATGCGTCCGTTACCGCCCGAGCTGCTGCGCAGCTTCGTCGCCGTCGCCCAGTCCGGCAGCTTCACCGCCGCGTCCGAGCGCGTGAACCTGTCGCAGTCGACCGTCAGCCAGCACATCCGCCGCCTCGAGGAGCTGCTCGATCGGCCGCTGTTCGAACGCGACACGCGCAACGTGCACCTGTCGCAGCACGGCGACGCGTTGTTCCGCTACGCGGTGCGCATCCTCGAACTGATGGACGAGGCCGTCACGTCGGTGTGCGGGCCACCGCTGTCGGGCAAGGTGCGGCTCGCGATGTCGGAGGATTTCGCGTCGGCGCACCTGACGGCCGCGCTCGCAAGCTTCGTGCAGCGCAATCCGGACGTCGAGCTCGCGATCTCGACCGGGCTGTCGGGCGACCTGTTCGACGCGCTCGACGAAGGGCGGCACGATCTCGTGTTCGCGAAGCGCATCGCGGGCAGCCGGCGCGGCCGCGTGATCCGCAGCGAGCCGCTGTACTGGTGCACGGGCCCCGATTCGCGGATCACCGGCCACGAGACCGTCCTGCCGCTCGCGATGCATCCGGAGCCGAGCGTATCGCGCCGCCGCGTGCTCGAATCGCTCGAGGCCGTCGGACGGCCGTACCGGATCGCGGTCGTGAGCAGCAGCGTCGCGGTGCTGCGTGCCGCGGCGAGTGCGGGGCTCGGCGTCAGCGCGTTCGCCGGCTATGTGATTCCGGCCGGGCTCGCGCGGCTCGACGCGGGGCTGCCCGAACTCGGCGAACTCGAATACGTGATCGACCGGCCGGCGGCCGCGTCGCGTTCGACGCTCGCACTCGAAGCCACACTGATCGCGGCGGCGTCGGAGTTGTAACCGCACCGGGCCCGACCCACGCAGAGGCGATCGCGCCCGGTGCCCGCGCCGGCAACTGACAGCTTTGCCCGGAACGCGTCATCGTCCGCGCAGCACCCGCTCGCGACAATGGGACCCATCGGAACGCACGGCCAGCCGCCGCGCGCATCCGGTGTCCCGTCCCCTTGATCGGAGCACGCCATGAATGTCTTGCGATTCGCCGTCGCGACCGCCACCGCCGCCCTGCTATCCCCCGCCTTCGCCCAGACGACCGACGCCGCGGCGCCCGCGCAGGGGCTGACCCGCGCGGACGTGATCGCGCAACTCAAGCAGGCCTATCTCGACGGCGAACTGCCGACGAACGACGGCAACTACCCGCCGAACGCCGCGACACGCGCGCGCAACCGCGAACTGGTGCAGGCCGCGAGCCCGGCCTGGCTCGCGCAGACGCCGCAGGCACCGCAAACCGCCGCGCAGCAGTAGCCGGCGTCGGCCCGTACGCGGCGTCGTAGCGCGATCACGGCAGGAAACTGCGGCGCCGCGCGTCGATCAGTTCGACGAGCAGGCGGTCGCGTTCGGCCGCTAGTTCCTGCATCGAGCGCTCGCCCTGGATCGCGCGCAATTCGTCGTTCAGCTTGCGATCGACGTCCGGATCGAATGAAGGCGTGCCGAGGTCGTCCCACCAGCTCGTGATCGGCCCCGACAGGTGTTCGAGAAAATGCGCGATCCCGCCCGCGCCGCCGCCGAGGTGATAGGTCAGGCACTGCCCCATCAGCCCCCAGCGCAGGCCGGGGCCCCAGGCGACGGCCTTGTCCGCGTCGGCAACGCTCACGACGCCTTCGCCGACGAGGTGATACACCTCGCGGAACAGCGCGGCCGCGAGCCGGTTCGCGACGTGGCCGGTCATCTCCTTGTTGAGAACGATCGTCTGCTTGCCGAGCGCATCGTAGAAATCCTTCACGCGCGCGATCACGTCCTGGCTGGTCGCATCGCCGCCGACCAGCTCGACGAGTGGAATCAGGTGCGGCGGATTGAACGGATGCGCGATCAGGCAACGCTCCGGATGCTTGTCGCATGCGGTCTGGATGTCCGACATTTTCAGGCCGGACGAACTCGACGCGATCGGCACGTGCGCGGGCAGCACATCGTCCATCTGCCGGTACAACTCGCGCTTCAGGTCGAGCCGTTCCGGGCCGTTCTCCTGCACGAAATCGACGCCGTCGAGCGCACGCACGAGATCGGCGTCGAACGACAGCCGCGCGGAAAGCTCGGCGGCCCGATCGCCGAGAAACGCGGCCAGCGCGTCGCGCAGCCGCGTGTCGGCTTGCGGCGCCGGATCGGTCGCGACGACGTCGAAACCCTGCGTCAGATAGAAGGCGGCCCAGCTCGCGCCGATCACGCCGGCGCCGACGATCGCGATGCGTCGAATGTCCATGTTTGTCCCGTGTCGTTGGTCTACAGATAGATCGCGGCGATTGTCGCATCGAATCGCACGGGCCTGCATTGATGCAGATTGCAGATTCCCTCTTGAAATGCGCTGCGGCAGTCACTAATTACACGTCGTCGGGCAGTGCACCATGCAACACACCGCCCCCGTTTCGACCCAGTGGAGTTCCCGCGTCGCGCCCGCCGCAGGCGTCGCGCCGTCACGTCTCCCGCGTTCCCTGTTCAGGAGGACCAACATGAGCGGTATCCATTTCGGCAGCGACCTGTTCGACGAATTCGCCCGCGTGCAGCGGCAAGTAGCGAACCTGCTCGGCGAACGTCCGTCCGGCATTCGCGCGGTGCGTCCCGGCGCGTTTCCCGCGCTCAACGTCGGCGCGACCGACGGCGCGATCGAGATCGTCGCGTTCGCGCCCGGCATGGCCTCGGCCGACTTCGACGTATCGATCGACAAGGACCTGCTGACGATCAGCGGCGAACGCAAGCCGGCGCCGCGCAGCGAAGGCGACGATTTGCGCACCTATGCGCAGGAGCGCTTTCACGGTGCGTTCCGCCGTGTCGTCGAGCTGCCACGGGATGCGGATCCCGACCAGGTCAGCGCCCGCTATGAAAACGGCTGTCTGCTGATTCGCGTCGGCCGGCGCGAGGCATCGAAGCCGCGTGCGATCACCGTTCAATAATATTCAGGATACCGACATGAATGCGAACCCGACCCTGGCCGAGCGTCAGACCAACACCGTTCACCCCGCTGCCGCCGAAGCGGCCCGCCGGCCCGCGATCACGCCGGCCGTCGACATCGTCGAGAATCATCTCGGCGTCACGCTGCGGGCCGACCTGCCCGGCGTGCCGCGCGAGAACCTCGACGTGAAGGTGCACGACAACACGCTGACGATCGAAGCCGACACGCACCTCGACACGCCGGCCGACCTGCGCGTGCGGCATGCCGAGATCCGCGCGACGCGCTACGCGCGCAGCTTCGTGCTGAGCCCCGACCTCGACACGTCGAGGATCGACGCGAACCTGCGCGACGGCGTGCTGACGCTGACGATTCCGCGCCGCGAGGAAACGCGGCCGCGCCGCATCGACGTGACGGCCGGCAACGCGTAAGCATCGGTGCGTGCCGTCATCCCGCACGCATGAAAAAGGCCCGCCGGGTACGCACCCGGCGGGCCTTTTTACGACGTGCCGCGCAATCAGTCGAAGTCGAACAGGTCGAACACCGATTTCTTGCGACGCTGACCGTCGTGCTTGTAGCGATCGTCATGCGAGCGGCCATCGTGCCGGTCACGGTCGTCGTAAGCGCGAGCATCACGCCCCCACCCGCCGTCGTGGCTGCGCGGCGCTTGCGCATCGTGCCGCGCGGGGGTCTCGTCGCGACGCACCGGCGCGTCGCCGGTCTCGCGTGCGATCAGCTTGTCGAGTTCGCCGCGATCGAGCCACACGCCGCGGCAGGTCGGACAGTAGTCGATTTCAATCGACTGGCGCTCGGCCATCAGCAGGTCGGGCGTCTTGCAGACTGGGCATTTCATCGCGCTTCTCCTTTCCGTGCGAATTTCATCTGGATTCCGTATGAGGCACGCGAGGCCGGCCGCCGCGGCGGCCGACGTCACGCGCGGCGGCTCAGTGGCCTTCCGTCCGTGCCGCGCGTTTCGCCTTCGCGCGCCGCGCCAGCATGTTCATGCCCTCGACGAAAGCCGAGAACGCCATCGCCGCGTAGATGTAACCCTTCGGCACATGCGAACCGAAACCTTCGGCGATCAGCGTCATGCCGATCACGACCAGGAACGACAGCGCGAGCATCACGATGGTCGGGTTGCGGTCGATGAAGCGTGCGAGCGGCTGTGCTGCGAACAGCATCACGGCGACGGCGACGATCACCGCGACGAACATGATCGGCACGTGTTCGGTCATGCCGATCGCGGTCACGATGCTGTCGATCGAGAACACGATGTCGAGCATCACGATCTGGCCGATCGCGGCCCACATCGTCAGGCCAACCGCGCCACTGGTACCGCCCGCGCCTTCACCGTCATGCGACACGTGGTGATGGATCTCGGTGGTCGCCTTCCAGACGAGGAACAGGCCGCCCGACAGCAGGATCAGGTCGCGCCACGAGAACGCATGGTCGAACAGCGTGAATACCGGTTCGGTGAGGCTCGCGATCCACGCGACGCTGCCGAGCAGCGCGAGGCGCATCACCAGCGCGAGCGCGATGCCGAGGCGCTGCGTACGGGCACGCTGCGCTTCGGGCAGCTTGTTGCTGAGGATCGAGATGAAGATCAGGTTGTCGATGCCGAGCACGACTTCCATCACGACGAGCGTCAGAAGCGCCGCCCAGACGGCGGGGTCAACGGCAAGCGTCAGCAGGTAGTCCATGAAATGGGCCGATATGAAAGTGGAAAGCCCGATGATAGGTCACCCCGGACTTCGGAAAAATCAGCGAGAATCTGACTTTTAGTTCGGTTTTTCCGAAATTACGATCCGATGCTCAATTTCCGACATCTGTACTATTTCTGGGTCGTCGTGAAGGAAGGCGGCTTCGCCCGCGCCGCCGCGCGCCTCGACATGGCCGTGCAGACGATCAGCGCGCAGGTGCGCGAGCTCGAGAAAGCGCTCGGGCACCAGTTGCTGCGCCCGGCCGGGCGCGGCGTCGCGATGACCGACGCCGGCCAGGCCGCGTTTGCGCGCGCGGAGGCGATCTTCGAGATGGGGCGGCTGATTCCCGACGAAGTGCGCGCCGCAGCCAGCCAGCCGACCGTACGCCTCGCGGTCGGCCTCGCCGATGGCATCTCCAAGCTCGCCGCGCACACGATCCTCGCACCCGTGCTTGATACGCCCACGCTGCGGCTGCTGTGCCACGAAGGCGAGCACGACGCGCTGCTCGCGGAGCTGGCGCTGCATCATCTCGATCTGGTGCTGGCCGGCCAGGGCGCGCCGTCGGGTTCGAACCTGCGCGTGACGAGCGAGCGGCTGGTCGCTTCACCGGTCGACTGGTATGGCCCCGCGGCGCTCGTCACGCCGGCCGCGCGGCAGTACTTTCCGCAGTGCCTCGCCGACCTGCCCGTGCTGCTGCCGACCGCGCATTCGGCGCTGCGCGCGCGCCTCGATCGGTGGCTGGAAGGCGAACGGATCGTGCCGCGCGTGGCCGGGGAATTCGAGGACAGCGCGCTGATGGCCGTATTCGCGGCGCGCGGCCTCGGCGTGTTTCCGCTGAGCGAACTCGGCGCGAACGACGCGTCGCTGCTGCGCGGATTGCGGCGGCTCGGGCGCGCGGGCGACGTGACCGAGGAGATCCACGCGATCCGCTCGCGGCGCGGCGAACACCATCCGCTGACGTCGCAATTGCTGGCTGCGGCACGCGGCGCGCCGGCCGACTGAAGCGAGCGCGACATCAAACGAAACTATAATGGCGCCCCGGCCTTACGAGATTGCCGCGCGCTTCATCCAGGCACTGCCGTTGCGCGACCTCTCGCCAAGCCTTCTGAAAGACGCCATGCACAACCGATTTCGCCTGTTTTCCGTTTCGTGCGCGCTCGCGGCCGCGACCGTGCTGGCGGCGTGCTCGTCGCCGCCCAAGCCGATCTACCAGCAGGAACAGTTCGACGCGACCAGCAGCCCGTATGCGCATACGTTCCACTCGAAGTCCGACGCGGCCTGCGAGGCCGCGCGGCGCGCGCTGCTGAGCCAGGGCTATGTGGTGTCGTCGTCGCGCAACGATGCGGTCGACGGCAGCAAGAATTTCCAGCCGAACAACGACATGCACGTCGTGATCGAGTTTCACGTCGTGTGCGCGGACGCGAACGCGGACGGCTCGTCGAGCATCGCGTACGTGAACGCGGTGCAGGATCGCTACACGCTGAAGAAGTCGAATACGTCGGCCAGCGTCGGCCTCAGCGTGTTCGGCTCGCTGTCGCTGCCGATCGGGTCGAGCGACGACGCGCTCGTCAAGACCGCCAGCGAGACGATTCCCGCCGGCGTGTTCTATGAGCGCTTCTTCAATCTCGTCGAGCATTTCCTGAAGATCGACCCGGCCCGCCGCGACCGCGCGACCGTCAAGGCCGCCGAGAAGGAACCCGTCACGCCGCTGCCGGAACCCGCGCCGACGCCGCAGGGCGAACCGATGAAGATGACGACGCCGATCGTGCCGACGCCGCCCGCGGCGCCGGTGCCGCTTTCGCTGCCGGTCGTCGCGCCCGAGTCGGGCGCGAACGCCGTGCCGGCCGCCGCGTCGGCCGTGGTCGCGCCGGCGGCGATGCGCGCCGCTGCGCCGGTGGCAGCGTCGGGTTCGGGGTCGGTACCGGCTACGGGTGCGGCACCTGCTCCGGCCGCCTCGTCGACGCCCGCACCGGCTATCGCGCCTGCACCGGCGTCCGGATCGGCATCCGCCTCGGCGCCGGCTCCCGTGCCGGTTTCCGCGCCTGCGCCTGCTTCCAGTTCGGCATCGCAACCTGCCGCAGCGGCATCGGCGCACGCCGCTGCGACGCAGGCACCGGCCGCGCCAGCCCCCATGTCCGCCGCATCGGCGCCCGTATCGGCATCGGCACCGTCGAGCACATCGCCCGCCCCTGCCGCCGCCAATCCCGTCGCATCGTCCGCACCGTCCGGCGCGAGCGCACCAGCCGCAAACTGACCGGCCGCCCGTATCGTCGCGCGCGGCCACACCTGGCGCAGCGCGACGATACGCCCCCTTCCCCGTCTTTCCTCACAGGAATTTCCGCGCCGCGGGCAGCGTCAGCGCTTCGCGGCGGGCATGCGCTGCCGATGTCCAGGTTCGCCGGGATCGGCAGCTATTCGGCGATTACCCGACAGGCAGGCTTGCACCGACCGCTCCACCTGCCGCAACGTCGCGCGCTGCGTCTGCATCTGCGCAACGGTCGCCGTCACGCCGCCGCGGACGATCACCGTGATTTCCGGCCGTCACCCGACAGGCAGGCTTGCACCTGCGGCTCCGCCTACCGCAACGTCGCGTGCAACGTCTGCAACTGCTCGACGGTCGCAGTCACACCGCCGCAGACGATCACGGCAATCTCCGTCGCCGACGCGAGCACGGGCACCGGCCGCTCGAGCGCGGCCAGCGCGGCACCGCACGCGGGCTCGACGACGATCCGGTGCTCGTCGAGGAAGCGCAGCGACGCGGCCACCGCGTCGGCATCGGACACGACGACCGGATGGATCTCGTGCCGCGCGGCCCATTCGACCGCCGCATCGCACGGCCGCTTCGCGCCGAGCGACGTTGCGATGCTCGCGATCGCCGGCAATTCGATCGGGTGCCCCTGCGCGAGCGAGCGCGCATAGCAGTCGGCGCCCTCCGTTTCGGCCGCGACCACCGGTACGTCATGCCAGCCGTTGCGCGCCAGCCCTTCGAGCACACCACACAGCAAACCTCCGCCACCGACCGCGAGCACGACCGCGTCGGGCTTCGGGCCGGCCGCCGCCATCTCGTCGATCATCGTCGCGTGGCCCTGCCACAGCACGCGGTCGTCGAACGGATGCACGAACGCGTCGTGCTCGCCGAGCGCCGACTGCGCAAACGCGTTCGCCTCGGCCCAGCTCGCACCGTGCACGACAAGCTCCGCGCCCTCCACACGGATCAGCTCGCGCGCACGGGCCGACGCGCTTTCCGGCACGACGACGAGCACCGGCACGCCGAGTTCGCGGCCGCAATACGCGACCGCGATGCCCGCGTTGCCGCCCGACGACGACACGAAGCGCCGCGCGCCGGCCGCATGGCGTGCTTCGCAGACGGCACCGATGCCGCGCAGCTTGAACGAGCCCGACGGCTGCAGCGCATCGAGCTTCAGCCGGAGGGTCCTGCCGAGCCGGCGGGACGCGATCTGCGAGCGGATATAAGGGGTCGGGATATGAAGCGGCATGGGACGGGACCAATGAGAACGGAGGAAACGCGCGCGACTCGCAAGCGCGAGCGGCAATGACGGTCATCGTACGGCACGCTCCCCATGCTTTCCAATACCATCGAATGGCGTTTGCTATGCTTCACAGGTATATCGACGAACGAGAGCTGATACCGCATGCGCCAGATCGAATTGCGTCACCTGCGCTACTTCGTGGCCGTCGCACAAGCCGGCAGCGTGATGGCCGGCGCCCGCGCGGCCGGCATCGTCCAGCCCGCGCTGTCGCGACAGATCCGCGAACTCGAGGACGCGATCGGCACGCCGCTGCTGGTGCGCCGCGCAACGGGCGTCACGCTCACGGCGGCCGGCGCAAGCTTCCTGCAGGACGCGACCGGCCTGCTCGCGACGCTGCAGGACAGCCGTGAGCGCGCGTTGCGCTGCGCGGCGGGCCAACTGGGCGAACTGCGGCTCGGTGCGTTGCCGAACTGCCTGCCGTTGCCCGTCGTCGCGAACGTCCTCAAGGCGTTTCGCGACACGTGCCCGGACGTGAAGCTGTCGATCGCGCCGATGCTGTCGGCCGAACAGGCGAGCGCGCTGGTGCGCGGCCAGCTCGACGGCGGGATCATGGCGTGGCGTCGCGACGAGGCGCCGCACCTGTCGGGCGTGCGGCTGCTGAGCGACCGCTTCGTGCTCGCGATGCCCGCGCCGCCCGGCAGACGCTTCTCCGCGCCGCGCACGCTGGCCGACGTCGCGAACGAGCCATTCGTCTGGTTCGACGCGCAGCGCTCGGCCGCGCACCACCAGTTCCTGATGGCGCAGTGCCAGCAGGCCGGCTTCACGCCGCGTATCGCGCAGGTCGGCAGCGACATTCCGACGTTGATCGGCCTCGTCGCAGCCGGGATGGGCTGTGCGTTCGTGCCGGAAAGCGCGTCGCCGACCTGCCCGCACACGGTCCGGCTCGTCGCGCTCGACGAGCTCGCGAGCCGCTTCGACATCGAGTTCGTGTTCGACGGCGCGGCCGTGCCCCCTTCGCCCGTCGTCGCGCGGTTTCTCGAGGCCGTGCGCGATGCGGTCGGCGAAGCGGGCTGACGGGACGCGGCTCGTCCGACACGTCCGGCACGCGATCGAGCGGCACGATTCGCCCCGTCGATCGACGCCCCGACATCACCCTCCGTCAAACCGTCGGCTTAGCTGCCGTGGCGCGCTAAACACCGGCATCGCGTCCGCGAACAATCTTTCATCACACTGACGGGTGGCGCCGCAGCGCCGGCATTTTTAAATTGACACCCAAAACGGCCGTTTAACGCCGGTTCGAATTGTCATGCGTCGAAATATACTTCGCGCGCATCCAACCCTCGTGCCAAAGAGAGGATGCCTTTCTGCCCCGGTCACGGTCCCCCTGTGGCCGGGGCTTTTTTTGCCCGCACGCCTTGTCTGCAAAGGGTGATCGGCGATGATGCGACGCGCGCGCGAGGGGATGGCCGTGCCCCGAACGGCCCGCCGGATCCGCACGGCCGCGCGCCGCCGGACAGCCGGCGGACGACTGCCGGAGCACCACGCGGAGCGACCGCAGTCCGCGTCGAACCGCCGATGGATCGCGATCTCCCGGCCGAAAGCCGTGCCTTTCTCATGACAAAATACTGCGTCCCTCGTTCGCCAGCTCCGCCAGCGCGCTTCGTGCGCACGCCGCATTGTTGAAATGAAATCAAGATAATTTCGTCCGTATGCGGCTTTTTCCGCAAAAGTCATGCAGGCACACTTCACCCTGTCCTCACCGGCCCCGTGCCGTTGTTCCTCGACTACAGGAGCTCATCGCGTGAACCCCACCCCTTCCTCTCCTTCCCGCCCGGCCGGGAGCGCCGCGGTGCCGCTGCTGGCACTCGCCGCCGGTGCGTTCGGCATCGGCACGACCGAGTTCTCGCCGATGGGCCTGCTGCCCGTGATCGCCGACGGCGTGCACGTGTCGATTCCGCAAGCCGGCATGCTGATCAGTGCCTATGCGATCGGCGTGATGGTCGGCGCACCGCTGATGACGCTGCTGCTCGCGCGCTGGTCGCGCCGCTCGGCGCTGATCGCGCTGATGTCGATCTTCACGATCGGCAACCTGCTGTCGGCGCTCGCGCCGGGCTACACGACGCTGCTGCTCGCCCGCCTCGTGACTAGCCTCAACCACGGTGCGTTCTTCGGGCTCGGCTCGGTGGTCGCGGCCAGCCTCGTGCCGCGCGACAAGCAGGCCAGCGCGGTCGCGACGATGTTCATGGGCCTCACGATCGCGAACGTCGGCGGCGTGCCGGCCGCAACCTGGCTCGGCCAGATCATCGGCTGGCGCATGTCGTTCGCGGCGACCGCGGGCCTCGGCCTG
Source organism: Burkholderia sp. AU45251 (assembly GCF_030482905.1). Classification (NCBI taxonomy): domain Bacteria; kingdom Pseudomonadati; phylum Pseudomonadota; class Betaproteobacteria; order Burkholderiales; family Burkholderiaceae; genus Burkholderia; species Burkholderia sp. AU45251. The sequence goes on from NZ_JAUJQH010000016.1 coordinate 91,319, forward strand.
GTTGCGATCGCCGGGCTGCTCGTTGCGCTGCCGAAAGGCGAAGCCGGCAAGATGCCCGACCTGCGCGCCGAACTCTCGGTGCTGACGCGCCCGGTCGTGCTCGGCGCGCTCGGGACGACCGTGCTCGGCGCCGGCGCGATGTTCACGCTCTACACGTATGTCACGCCGACGCTCGAACACCTGACCGGCGCGACGCCCGGCTTCGTGACCGCGATGCTGGTGCTGATCGGCGTCGGCTTCTCGATCGGCAACATCGCGGGCGGGCGCCTCGCCGACCGCGCGCTCGACGGCACGCTAATCGGATTCCTGCTGCTGCTGATCGCCACGATGGCCGCGTTCCCGCTGCTCGCCAGCACGCATGTCGGCGCCGCCGTCACGCTGCTCGTGTGGGGTATCGCGACGTTTGCGGTCGTGCCGCCGCTGCAGATGCGCGTGATGCGGGCGGCCCACGAAGCGCCGGGCCTCGCGTCGGCCGTGAACATCGGCGCGTTCAACCTCGGCAACGCGCTCGGCGCGGCCGCCGGCGGCGCGGCGATCTCGGCCGGCTTCGGATACGCGGCCGTGCCGCTCGTCGGCGGGCTGATCGCCGCGGCCGGACTCGCGCTCGTCGTGCTGCAAATCGCGCAGCAGCGCCGCGCGCCGGCTGCCGCGAATTCGTAATCGCGGGCCGTCGCGCGCAGACGATGCGCGACGGCCCGCCGCCCCTCGCGGCAAACACCCCGACGGCCGCTTGATGCGGCCGTTTTCGTTTTCAACCGTCAATTCCATTGCACCGATTCTTCAACCGGACGAAACCGGAATATCGGCGCATTTCGCTTCGATAAAAATTCAATCCATTAACGGCTGAGTGAAAGCGATTCAATCCGCCAGAATGACTCATCGCCGTCGCATTGAATTTCACCGGATACGTTAGTCATTCATTCCGTTCGAGCCGATTCTGCTCGTGATATCAATCGGAAAAATCGTATTGCACCCCGCGAAAACCACGGATTGATTGCCACATCGTATGAAAATCTTTCGTCCACCCCGTGCGCGAAAGAATCCAGAACCGTAATGTTTTCCTGGCTTATTCAATCGACTCCCAATTCGACTGGAACAAAATGAAACAGCCAGGCCATCAAGATTGAAAGACCCGGCAATTCGTATCAGCGTTCGCCATGCCGCGGCATGCGAAGCGCGGCATAAATTCAATGAAAAACGGCTCAGCCCCCCCGCCGTGCCGGTCAGCGCGCGGCGCCGAATCCGCCGAAAAACGCACGCGCGTTCGCGTCGAGGCTGTCGAGGTGATAGCCGCCTTCCTGCACGATCACCGTCGGCAACCCGAGTGCGCCGATCGCACTGCCGAGCCGCCCGAAACCGTCGGTCGTGACGGCCACCTGCGACTGCGGATCGTCCTTGTAGATATCGAAGCCGAGCGCGAGCACGAGCGCATCGGGCTGGAACCGGGCGAGCGCGCGCAGCGCGTCGTCGAGCCGCTCGAAAAACGCCGACTCCGGCGCGCCGTGCGGCATCGGCAGGTTCAGGTTGAAACCGTCGCCGGCCCCCGCGCCCGTCTCCTCCTCGTAGCCCGCGACGACCGGGTAGAAGTTGGTCGGGTCGCCGTGGATCGACACGTACAGCACGTCGTCGCGGCCGTAGAAGATCTCCTGCACGCCCTGCCCGTGATGCATGTCGGTGTCGAGGATCGCGACCCGACGATGGCGGCCAAGCAGCGACTGCGCGGCGATCGCCGCATTGTTCAGGTAGCAGAAACCACCGGCCGCGTCGCGGCGTGCGTGGTGACCGGGCGGCCGGCACAATGCGTACGCCTCGCGCGCGCCGTCGTTGACGTCGGCCGCGGCCGCCAGCGCGCCCTGCGCGGACCAGTACGCAGCGCGCCACGTGTTCGCACCGACCGGGCAACTGCCGTCGGCGAGGTAGCGCGCGGCTTTCGCGAGCACGCCGCGCAGCGGGTTCGGATCGCGTACGAACACGTTCGACATCACTTCGTCGCCCCAGTCGTCGGGCATCTGCTTCCAGTCGCGGTGCGCTTCTTCCAGAAAGCGCAGGTAGTTCATGTCGTGCACGGCCGCGATCGGCGCGGTGCCGCGGTCGGCCGGCTCGCGCACGTCGAAGTCGAGCGACCGGACGGCCGCGACGAGCCGCGCCGCGCGCTCGGGCACTTCCTGCGGTTCACGCATCTGGCCGCGCGACAGGTAGCTGCGCGGATGGTGCAGCAACTGCTCGGGATGGAAATAGGTTTTCATCGTTCGCCCTCGTCGGTTTTTCGATTTGTCGGTTGATCGGTTTGCCGCGTCACGCATCCTGCATCGCGGCCGCCACGGCAACGCGCGCCGCAACGCCGGCGCGCGCGAGCACCGCATGAAGCAGCACGTTCGTGCCGCGCGTCACGTCGGCGGGCAGTGCATCCTCGGCTTCGTTGTGCGACAGGCCGTCGACACACGGGATGAACACCATCGCAGTCGGAACGCAACGCGCGAGCAGGATCGCGTCGTGCCCGGCGCCGCTGACGATCCGCTCGTTCGTATAGCCGAACGCGGCGGCCGCCTGCGCGACCCGCTCGACGCAGTCGCGATCGAACGGTGTCGCCGGGCTGCGCCAGCAGGTGTCGATCGCGACCTGTACGCCACGCGCCGCGGCGACGCGTGCGCACGCATCGCGCAATTCGCGCGCCATCGCGTCGACTTGCGCATCGTCGTGATGGCGCAGGTCGACCGTGAACGTCACATTGCCGGCAATGGTGTTGCGCGACGCGTTGCGAATGCCGACCTGCCCGATCGTCGCGAGCCCGCGCGGCGCATGACCGGCGACGATCCGTTCGAGTTCGAGCGCCATCTGCGCGCTGGCGAAATACGCGTCCTTGCGATACGGCATCGGCGTCGTGCCCGCATGCGCCGCCACGCCCGTCACGGTCACGTCGAGCCAGCGGATCGCCTGCCCACCCGTGACGACGCCGATCGTCGTGCCGTTCGCCTCGAGTACGGGGCCTTGTTCGATATGTGCTTCGAAGTACGCATCGACCGCACCGCCCATCGCGCGCGTGCCGCGATAGCCGCATGCGTCGAGGGCCGCGCCGAGCGTGACGCCGTCGGCGTCCTGCTTGGTCAGCGCATCGTCGAGCGGCAACGCGCCAGTGAAGACGGCCGAACCGAGCATCGCCGGTGCGAAGCGCGCGCCCTCCTCGTTGGTCCACGACACGATTTCCAGCGGCTTGTCGGTCGAGATGCCCGCGTCGTTCAGCGTGCGCACGAGTTCGAGCGCGGCGAGCACGCCGTAGACGCCGTCGAAGCGGCCGCCTTCGGGCTGCGTATCGAGATGGCTGCCGATCAGCACCGGCGCGGCCTGCGCATCGACGCCACCGCGCCGCGCAAACAGGTTGCCGACTGCGTCGACGCTCACCGTCATCCCCGCGTCGCGGCACCACTGCGCGAACAGGTCGCGCCCGCGACGATCGTCGTCGGTGAGCGCGAGGCGCCGCACGCCGCCGCGCGGCGTCGCGCCGATGCGCGCCATGTCCGCCAGGCTCTGCCACAAACGGGCGCCGTCGATTTCCAGCAGGTCTTTCATGTGCACTCCGGATGAATTCGTACGTTGAAGGTCACTGCGAGCCGAACGCTTCGGCAGTGGCCGGCCGCGCCGCGCGGCGCGCATCGAGCGCGACGATGCACAGCAGCGAGATGCCGGCGAGACACGTGTAGAACACCGCGAGCGGCCACCACTGGCCCGCGAAGCGATGCGCGAGCCACGTGCCGACGAGCGGCGTCAGCCCGCCCGCGAGTGCGCCGCAGATCTGGTAGGCGAGCGAGATCGCCGAATAGCGCACGTGCGCGGGGAACACCTCGCTCACGAAACCCGCGATTACCGAATAGAAGCCGGCCATGCAGACGACCGCGAGCGCGATGCCGGCGATCAGCGATGCGGACGTGCCGCCCTGCACGAGCATGAACATCGGATACGGCGACAGCATCGCGAGCAGCGCCGCGAGCTTCAGGAAGCGCGCGCCGCCGATGCGCTCGGCGATCCACGCGGCGATCGGCTGCGCGAAGAACTGGATGATCGCGACCGCGAACAGGCTGTCGAGGATCAGCGAACGCGAGACGCCGACGTACTGCGTCGTGTACGCGATCATGAACGTATTGGTGAAATAGACGCCCGCGATGCCGATCGTGTTCGCGCCGATGCAGAGCGCCACGAGCCCCGATGCGGAGCGGAACACTTCCGCGACCGGCAGCTTCACGGTGCGGTTGGTTTCCTTCACGCGCGCGAATTCCGGCGACTCGTTCACGCCGAGCCGGATCAGGATGCCGACCACGAGCAGCACCGAACTCGCGAGAAACGGCAGGCGCCAGCCCCATGCGAGGAAGTCGGCCTTGTCCATCGACGTGACCGCGCGAAACGCGATCAGCGACAGGATCAGCCCGGCCGGGCTGCCGAGCTGCGCGAACGACGCGAAGAACGTGCGGCGCCCCTGCGGCGCATGCTCGCCCGCCATCAGCACCGCGCCGCCCCACTCGCCGCCGACCGCGATCCCCTGCACCACGCGCAGCGCGACGAGCAGCACCGGCGCGAGCATGCCGACCTTCGAATAGTCGGGCAGCAGCCCGACGCACACGGTCGCGACGCCCATCATCATCAGCGTCGTCATCAACGCCTTCTTGCGGCCGATGCGATCGCCGAGATGGCCGAAGATGATGCCGCCGAGCGGCCGCGCGAAGAAGCCGACCGCGAACGTCGCGAACGACGCCATCGTACTGACGAAGCGGTCATGCGACGGGAAATAGAGGTCGCCGAACACGAGCGCGGCGGCCGTCGCGTAGATGTAGAAGTCGTACCACTCGATCATCGTGCCGATGAACGCGGCCGTCGCGGCGCGTCCCGGCTGGCGGGCGGAAGGAAGGGACTGGGTCATGCGGGCTCCTGACGCGCGCCACCGCGGGGCGACGCGCAATATCGTGTGACGGCCGTCTGTCGCGGCCTTGCGCCGCACGTTGCGGCAGCCCCTCCTTTATCGGCGACCGCAAATCATTAGTCAAATTTCAAGTTATTATTCGCCGTATAAATTCAACTAATGCCCGACCTGACGCCTCGCCCGGAGACCCGATGCGCCCCGACCTCGCCCCGTTCCTGAACGACCGTCTCGACTGGAACCTGTTGCGCACCTACCTGGTGATCATCCAGGAGCGCAGCGTGAGCCGCGCAGCCGCGCGCCTGCACGTGACGCAGCCGGCCGTGAGCCAGGCATTGCGGCGGCTCGAGGACACGCTCGAACGCAAGCTGATCGAGCGGCGCGGCACGCACTTCGCGCCGACACCAGCCGGCGAAGCCGTCTATCGGATCGCGAGCGACATCTACGGCGGCATCTCGCGCCTCGAAACCGAAATCGACGACAGCACGGCCGACCTCACCGGGTCGATCCGGTTGCTGACGGTGAGCCGCATCGAGTCGCCCGTCTACGATGAATTCCTCGCGGAATTTCATCGTGCGTATCCGCGCATCGACCTGCAGATCGAGGTGATGCGCTCGTCGGACATCCTGTCTTCGCTGCTGCAGAAGACGGCCACGGCCGGGCTCGGCCTGTGCCGCACGCCTCACGACAAGCTGGAGATGCGCTGCTTCCTGCGCCAGCGCTATGCGATCTACTGCGGCCGCCATCATCGGCTGTTCGGGCAGACGCAACTGCGGATGGACGATCTGCTCACCGAGAATTTCGTGTCGTTCACGAGCGACCAGATCGGTGACAGCCTGTCGCCGCTTACCGTGTTTCGCGACCAGCGGGGCTTCACGGGACGCATCGTCGCGTCGTCGCCGAGCCTCGATGAAGTGCGGCGGCTGATCTTCGCCGGCTATGGGATCGGCTGCCTGCCCGAGCACATCGTGCGCGACGACATCGCGCAACAGCGGCTGTGGCGGCTGCCGCCCGACGAAGGGCTCGTCGATGTCGACGTGTTCCTGCTGTGGCATCGCGATCGCAAGATGAACGCGGCCGAGCACGCGTTTCTCGACGCGATGGAGCGCTGCATGCAGCGCTTTTCGCTCGCGGAGCGGCTGGGAAAATGACGGCGCGAACGCGCCTGCGGAAAGCGCCGGGCGCACACGGCCCGGCGCGTCGGCCTCGTCAGAACCGATGCACGATGCCGAGTTGCACGCCGCGCGCATTCGCCCCCGGATACGCGAGCGGCAAGCCAGGGTTCGCCGCACCGGCGAGCGTATAGCCGGCCTGGTTGCGGTTGCGCAGGTACGACAGCGCGCCATAGAAGCTCGTGCGCTTCGACAGGTCGTACTCGTACATCAGCCCGAGCTGGTCCGCATTGTTGCCCTGCGACGACTGATCGTGCAGATACGCGTAGCCGAGCGCCACGTAGTTCGCCGGATTGAACTGGTACTTGACCGACAGCCCGTACACGCGCGAATCGATGCCGAGATCGGCCCACTTCACCGCCGAGAAGCCGCCGTACACGGTTGCCTTGCCGATCTCGTACGACGCGCCGGCCATGATCGTGCGATCGGTGGTGGTCGCCGTCGCGTTCTTCAGCCACTGGCCCGCGACGAATGCCCCGAACGGCCCGTGTTCGTAGGTCAGGTCGACCTGCTGGCTGGCGCCTGCCGAGCGCACGCCGCCCGCATCGCCGAACCCGAAGTACACGCCGCCCTGGAAGCCCGCGATCTCCGGGCTCTGATACGACAGCGTATTGCTGGTGCGGAACGCGAACACGGTCAGGTTGTCCATGCCGGACGCCTGCGTGACGCCACCGAACGCATCCTGTCCGCCCTGGTCGTTGAACAGCGGCGAATTCTGGCGGCCCGCGCGCACCTTGCCCCACTGCCCTGCGATGCCGACCCACGCCTGCCGGTTGAACAGGCTGCCCGAACTCGCGAGCGAACCGTCGTTCGGGTTGAAGCCGTTCTCCAACGCGAACTCGATCTTCTGCCCGCCGCCGATATCCTCGCCGCCCTTCAGTCCGAACCGGCTGCCCCACTGGCCGCCCGAACCGATCGCCGCCGTGTAGCCGTTGCCCGTATTCACGTACTGCGCGAATTCGTCGATCACGCCATACAGCGTGACGCCGTCCTGCGCGAGCGCGGCCCCCGATCCGGCAACGCACGCCGCCGCCACCGTCATCCGAATGCCGGCGTGCACCATCCGCGCCCGGGAATTGCTCCCGCAGCCTGCCATTTGCTTAGTCATACTATTAAATTGTCCGAGAATGAAACGACACCGCGCACGGCAGTCGCGCCGCACCGGCATCGCGGGAAAGGAAACGTGGGGAGGAACCCGGCGCAGACAGCGCCCGGCTCGCGCGGCATTCAGGCCGGCAGCTGGCCGGCCCGATGCGCGTGACGTGTCGTCAGTGGTGAACTTCGCCGCGTTCGAGCGGCAGGATCAGGCGTTCGGGAATGCTGCGGCGCGATGCACGTGCGCCGATGTAATACAGCACGCCCGGCACGACCAGACCGAGGATCCACGAGATGTCGGTGCCGCCGAGCGCGTCGACGAGCGGGCCCGTGTAGATGTGCGTCGACATGAACGGCAACTGCACGAGGATGCCGACCACGTAGATCGTGATCGCCATCACGTTCCAGCGGCCGTAGCGGCCGTCCGGATCGGACAGTGCCGGCACGTCGTAGCGCGAGCGCGTGAAGCAGTAGTAGTCGACCAGGTTGATCGCGCTCCACGGCGTGAAGAACGCGAGCAGGAACAGGATGAACGCGGTGAATTCCTTCAGGAACGAATGGCGGCCCGCGAGCGCGATGAGCGTCGATACGCAGATCATCCCGAAGATGTAGACGAGGCGGCTCTTCGACGACACGGCGCCCTTGCCGCGAAAGCCGCTGATGATCGTCGCCATCGACATGAAGCTGCCGTAGGCGTTGAGCGCCGTCACCGTCACCTTGCCGAACGCGATGCTGAAGTACAGCAACGCGGCCACGGCGCCCGCCGAGCCGAGGCCGACGATATACGACACTTCATGGTGCGCGAACTGGCTACCCGCCAGCGCGGCCGCGAACACGCCGAACACCATCGCCGCCTGCGCGCCGATCACCGAGCCGAGGCCGACCGCGACGAACGTCGCGACCGACGACGTCGAGCGCGGCAGGTAGCGCGAATAGTCCGCGACGTACGGGCCGAACGCGATCTGCCACGACGCGGACAGCGACATCGCCAGCAGAAAGTTCGCGAGCGAGAAATGCTTGTTCGCGAGCAGCGCGCCGATGTCGTGGTTCGCGAACAGCTGCGTGAACATGTAGACGAACGCGATGATGCCGACCACGCTTGCGATCCGGCCGACGGCATGGATCGCGCGATAGCCGAACACGGTCAGCACGACGATCACGGCCGCGAACAGCAGGATGCCGGCCGCGTCGTCGACGTGCAGCAACTGCGCGACAGCCTGCCCGGCCAGCACCGAGCCGCTTGCGGAAAAGCCGATGTACATCAGGCACACGAGCACGATCGGGATCATCGCGCCATAGACGCCGAACTGCACGCGGCTCGAGATCATCTGCGGCAGCCCGAGCTGCGGCCCCTGCGCGCCATGCAGCGCCATCACCGCGCCGCCGATGAACTGGCCGAGCAGCAGCGCGACCAGCGACCAGAACACGTCGCCGCCGAGCACGACCGCGAGCGCGCCCGTGACGATGGCCGTGATCTGCATGTTGGCCGACAGCCACAGGGTGAACTGGCTCAGCAAGCCGCCGTGGCGCTCGGCGTCGGGGATGAAGTCGATCGAACGTACCTCGATCAGGCCGCCGGCTTTTCCACTGGGATTCGTTGACACGGGGAAATCTCCAAAATACTCAGGATCACAAATTGTTTGAACGAGACTGGAATCTGCGAGCCGCCCTTTCGGCTCTGCGGGTGCGGGGCGCCGTGGATCGCCGGCATGCGCCACGCACGCACGGTCTGCGCACTGGCGCGCAAGCGGCACGACGTGTGCCGACATTGCCTGCGGATGATCTTGTATATACAACTTGCCAGATATCGGTGATTACCCGGTATCGGCCGATATTCGTAATTGTCCGAACAATCGGGATGCGTTCGACATGACCGACTGAAAGCAAGGTGTCTTGAAAATGAAAGGTCAGCCGCTCGCGGGCGGGACCTGCTCGGGCTCGGCCGTCATGTCGGCGGCGGGAAGCAGGTTCAGCATGCGCCGCGCGGCCTCGATGTCGCGCACGTGCAGCCATTCGTCGTAGTCGTCGCGGCGCAGGATCACGACGCCCCGCTTCTCTTCGCCGGGCCGATGCATCCGCGCGAACAGCGGGTGCGTGTCCGCATTGACCGTGAGCATCGCCATGCCCGCACGTTCGCGGCCGTCGGCGCCTTCGTAGCGCCGCCAGATGCCGGCGACGCAGCTCGGTTGCCAGCCGTCGACGCCGATCCGGTGCCACACGTTGCGACCGGTTTCGTAGCACGGCTCGAAGATCCAGCGCACCGGAATCAGACAGCGCTGGCCGGTGCGCCACGCGTTGCCGTAGAGCCGCGACGAGCCGACCGTTTCCGCCCGCGCGTTCACCGTATCGAGTTTCTTTTTCTTGCGGCCGTGCTCGTCGACCCGCTCGGGCTGCATGAATTTCGGCCAGAAGCCGAACACGGCCGCGACGACCTCGAGGCCGTCGCCATCGGCGCGCGCGACCGGCGCCGCGTAGTCGGGATACACGTCGGGTGCCCACGGGTCGCGGCGGAACAGATCGCCGATGCCGATCTTCAGCTCGCTGATGCCCGGGTCTTCATCGGGGGCGCGGTAGTGGGTGCACACGGCTCGACGGACGATGGAAGCAATGGTTTCATCGTAGGTCAGCGCCGGTTCCCCGGTCGGGTCATTGTTTGGTATGACGAAACAGTTTTACGACCTGATGACGCGCCGGGAGCGATCCGGCGCCAACCGTTACGCGTGCAGCCCGATCCGCAGCGTCAGGATTTCGTCGCCCGCGTCGTCGAGCGTCCCCGTCGGCGTCCAGCCCAGATGCCGGTAGAACCCGTGCGAGCGCGATGCCGGATCGGTCGAGCACCCCAGGAACAATGACGTGAAACCGGTCGCCGCGAATGCGTCGATCACCTGCCGCAGCAGCCGCTTGCCGATCCCCGCCCCCTCGTACTCGGGCAGGATCGCGAGCACGACGATCTCGCCCGAGCCGGTGTCGCCGAAGAAGTAGCCGACCATGCGCCCGTTCGCGCAGCAGACATGGCCCGAGAACAGGCCATCCCGAATCCCATCGCCCCAGCTTTCGACGGTGATGCCGAGGTCGCGCAACTGCGCTTCGGTGAACGCGTTCTCGCGCGTCTTGCCGCGCAGTGCGATGCACGCGGCCGCATCGTCGGGAACGGCCTCGCGCCAGGTGAGTTCAGTCATCGTTCGATTTTTCCAGGATCCGCCGCCGGCGCGACGCATACAGGCAGATCAGCTCCAGCGCGATCGTCGCGCCGGCCAGCGACGTGATTTCCGCATGATCATACGGCGGCGACACTTCGACCACATCCATGCCGACCAGGTTGATGCCTTCCAGGTGACGCAGGATCTCGAACGCCTGATGGCTCGACAGCCCGCCCGAGACCGGCGTACCCGTGCCCGGCGCGAATGCCGGATCGAGGCAGTCGATGTCGAACGTCAGGTACACGGGATGGTCGCCGACCCGCTCGCGAATGCGCGCGGCCACCGCCGCGGGCGTCGACGCATGCACCTGGCGCGCATCCTGGATATCGAAGCCCATCGGCTCGTCGTTGGTCGTCCGGATCCCGATCTGCGCCGACCGTTCGGGCACGACCCACCCTTCCCGCGCCGCGTGATAGAACATCGTGCCGTGATCGATGCGCTTGACGTCGCGGTCGGGCCACGTGTCGGTATGGGCATCGAAATGCACGAGCGACAGCGGCCCGTGCACTTTCGCATGCGCCTTCAGCAGCGGATACGTGATGAAGTGATCGCCGCCGAGCGTCAGCATCGCGCAGCCGCGCGCGAGGATCGCATCGGCATGCCGCTCGATCGCGCCCGGCACCGATTCGGGCTGCCCGAGATCGAACGCGCAATCGCCGTAGTCGACCGCGGCCAGCACGTCGAACGGATCGAACGACCACGGCCACGGGCGCTCCCACGCGATGCCCGTGGATGCGATCCGCAGCCCGCGCGGGCCGAAGCGCGTGCCGGGCCGGTGCGACGCGGCGGAATCGAACGGCACGCCGGTGATCGCGAGGTCGACCCCTGCGAGGTCGCGGCTGAAACGCCGCCGCATGAAGCTCGTCGCGCCCGCGAAGGTCGGTTCGGCCTGCGTGCCGTAGAGGCTGTCGCGCGTGAAGGCGAAATCGTTCTGGCTCATCGTCGGATTCCTGTCTGAAGGGGAACGGCCGCACAGCTGGCGACCTCGTGCCCGATTCTGCCGCGACGGCATCCGACGAAAAATATGAACTAACATAAGCCGACTTCACGAAATGCGATGTATCGCCATGCTGACCCGATTGAGAGACATGGATTTGCAACTGCTGCGGCTCTTTCTGACGATCGTCGAAAGCGGCGGCTTCAGCGCCGCGCAGGGCACGCTCGGGATGGCGCCTTCGACGATCAGCACGCAGATGGCCAAGCTCGAGACGCGTCTCGGGTTCCGGGTGTGCGATCGCGGCAAGAGCGGCTTCCGGCTGACGCCGAAGGGCGAACGCGTGCTGCAGTCGACGCGGCGGCTCCTGCACGCGATGGACGTGTTCACGCGCGATACGCAGCACGTGTCGGGCACGTTGCTCGGCGAACTGCGCATCGGGCTGTCCGAGCGGCTCGCACCGGACATCGTCGAATCGATCGCGGCGGCCGTCGGCGGCTTCCGCGAACGGGCGCCGGACGTGCTGATCGAAATGGTCGCGAACCCGCCCGACGAACTGGAGCGCAGGCTGCTGAAAGGCGAACTGCAACTCGCGATCGGCTACTTTTCCGGCCACCAGGCCGGCCTGCACTACACGCCGCTGTTCGTCGAGCACCAGTCGCTGCACTGCGGTGCCCGGCATCCGCTGTTTGCGAAGAAAACCGTGTCGATCAACGACATCGCCAGCGCGAGCAACGTCGCGCGGCTCTACAAGACGAACGCGTCGGGTGCGGCGCCGCGCAACGCGCAGCCGACCGCGTTCTCCGAAAACGTCGATGCCGACGTGATCTTCATCTTGTCCGGCGCGCACGTCGGCTTCCTGCCCGACCACGTCGCGGCGCCGTGGGTTGCCACGGGGAAGATGCGCCGGCTGCTCGCGAGCAAGCTGAGCCATACGGTCGAATTCCAGCTCGCGACACCGAGGAACTGCGACGGCAGCGAAGCGCTGGAGGCGTTCGCGGCAGCGCTCGCCGAACAGTTCGGTGGGCTCGACGGTTTCGCGGGTCAGTGACCGGCGCGGGCCATCCGTTTTACGTCAGGCGAGCTGGTCCGACGCGATGACCTGCACGCCCGGCCGCGCATCGATTGCCGCGTCGAGCATCGCGCGGGCGATCCGCGACGCGGGATTCACGCGCCACTTCGCCGGCAACACGGGTCGGGCCAGGTTCAACGCGACCACCAGCAGCCGCTCGCCGAACCTGAATTCGTCGCGGCTGCCGCCGATCAGGCCGGGCCGCACATACGTGAGCGACGCGAACCCGACGCCGGCAAGCGCCTGCTCGACCTCGCCTTTCACGCGGTTGTAGAAGATGCGCGACGCCGGATCCGCGCCGAGTGCGGAGTTCAGCACGTAAGCCGGCGTGCCGTGGCGATGCGCGAGCCGCGCGACCGCGAGCGGATAGTCGTGGTCGACGCGCTGGAATGCCGCCTTCGAGCCGGCCGCCCGCATCGTGGTGCCGAGCGTGCAGATCACGGCATCGGCGTGCCACCAGTCGGCCGCATTGGGCAGATGATCGAAATCGACCTCGAGCGCGCGCATCTTCGGGTGCGGCGACAACGGGCGGCGCGCGAGGACGATTACCTGATCGACCCGCGCATCGGCGAGCGCGACTTCGAGGACGTGGCGCCCGACGAGCCCGGTCGCGCCGACGAGCAGCAATTTCATATCCGGTTCTTCCCTGTGGAGCCTGGGCCGGCGGGCGCGAACGGCCCGCTTTCCAGCTTCCTGCATGATCGTCGGCCACCTCGGCGCCGGCAACCTTTCAACATCTCCAAAAGTTACAGGACACGCTTGTTTCGGTGCGCAGCCCGCTACGACCGTGCCGTCTCCTGGCGCGACAGGCTCGGCGCGACACCCGTCCAGCGCTTGTACGCCTGCGAGAATGACGACATGTCGCTGAATCCCAGTTCCTGCGCGATTTCCTTGATCGACAGCCGCCCTTCGGCAATCAACGCCTGCGCGCGGGTCTTGCGCACCGTGCTCGAAATATCCCGAAAGCACGCGCCCTCTTCCTGCAGCCGGCGCTTCAACGTGCGCTCGCTCGTGTTGAGCAGCGTCGCGATGTCCTTCAACTGCGGCGGCCGGTCGAACGGGCGCGTGGCCAGGTATTCGTTGAGGAACGATACGAGGTCGACGCGCGTCCGCCGGCGCGTGACCAGCTCGGCACACATGCGCTCGCACATCGCCGCGGTCGCGGCATTCGCCTGCGGCAACGGCCGCTCGAGATGCGCATGCTCGAACGTGAGCGTGCTGGCGGGCTGGCCGTGCCGGATCCTCGCGCCCAGCACCGGCTGCGTCGGGTCAGGGCCGGGGCCATACGCGAGGTCGAACGTCGCGAGCTCGAACGCGCTGCCGATCACGTCGCGCAGCACGCGGCACGTCGCGCCCATCGCACGCTCGACGAAAAAGCGCTGCACGTCCGCGGCGAGCTCCGGCGATGCGTCGAACCGAATCGCGTCGTGCGGCCCGACCCGGCGGAACGTCATCCCGACGAACGTATAGGTCAACGCCAGGTAGCGGCCCGCGAGCGCGACCGCGTCCATGCCGGTCGCGCTGCTCAGGAGCCCGTACCCGAGCAGCCCGTACGCCGAAAGCTGGTACGACAGGCCGACCTTGAGGCCGACGCCGGCCTCGCCGGCGGTCAAATCGAGCAGGTTCGACGCAACGGCCAGCTCCTGCGCGGCCAGCACCGTGAAATCCGGGTCGGCGAGCTGCTTCAGGGTGAGCTGCGCCCCCTTGAGCAACGCCTGCGGCGCGATCTTGCGGTCGCGCCCGAATTCGATCATCAGCAGGACGGAAGCCGGACTGCGGGCAAAGTTCCAGACATTCATCAGACGCCTCTCGACGTGGGTTGGCCTAGATTCTAAAGCGGTTGGCCTGCCCCAGCATGGATCGCACGAGCCCGCGCGCCGATGATGAACGACATCGCAACCCCCACGGCGTCAATCACCATGAAGCGCTCTTCACTCTTTCGCCCGGCCTGCACGTTATTGCTGGCCGCCGGCCTGACGGGCGCACCGCTCGCACCGGCGCGGGCCGACGATGCCGTTTCGCCCATTCCACCGGAGTCCGCCACCATGCCCAAGACCTACGCAGACCAGCCCGTCTGGCGCGACATGCAGAAATTCCTTCCGACCGATTTCCAGTGGAAAGACGGCCAGCAACCGACGGAAGAATGGTGGTCGTGGCACGGCCATCGCATGCATCTCGACACGTACCGCAACCCGCAAGCTCGGGTGAAGGTGATCCTGTTTCACGGCGTGGGCACCAACGGCCGGCAGATGTCGATGATCCTCGGCGAGCAACTGGCGCGCCGCGGCTACGAAACGATCGCGGTCGACATGCCCGAATACGGAATGACCGAGGTCGCCAGGGGCGCGCTGGTTCGCTATGACGACTGGGTGCGCGCCGGCAGCGATCTGATCGACGCGGAGCGCGCGAAGGACGACCGGCCGATCGTGCTCTACGGGCTGAGCGCGGGCGGCATGCTCACGTATCACGTGGCCGCGCTGAACGGCAAGGTCGCGGGCATCGTCGGCATGACCTTCCTCGACCAGCACCTGCAGCAAGTGCGCGACGAAACCGCGCGCAACGTGTTCATGAGCCGCGTCGGCGGCACGATGATGCATCTCACCGCGATGACGCCGCTGAAATCGATGCGCGTGCCGATGACGCTCGCCAGCAAGATGTCCGCGCTCGTCAACGACCCGGATGCGCTGAAGGTGTGGCTGTCCGATCGCACCTCCGCCGGCAACGCGACGACGATCGCGTTTCTCGATTCCTACATGTCGTACCGGCCGGCGGTCGAGCCGGAGGATTTTGCCGTGTGCCCGATCCTGCTCACGCAACCGGCCGCGGACCGCTGGACGCCGCTGCACCTGAGCGAACCGTTCCTGCAACGCGTGCGGAAGGTGCCGGTGAAGGTCGTCATGCTGGACAACGCGGGCCACTATCCGCTCGAGCAACCGGGGCTGGCGCAGATGGTCGAGGCGATCGATGCGTTCTATCGCGAGGTGACGGCGCAACGCGTCGACCTCCGCGCGCCGTCCTGACGAATCGTGCACGCGCCGGCGCGAAAGCCGGCACGGCAAAAGGAAAGCCGCCGATGCGCACGTTGCGCATCGGCGGCTTCGTGTCACGCGCGATACGCGTCAGACGTGCAACGCGTGCCCCAGCGCGCGCAGCGCGGCTTCCTGCAGCGCTTCGCCGAGCGTCGGGTGCGCATGGATCGTGCCGCCGATGTCCTCCAGCCGCGCGCCCATCTCCAGCGACTGCGAGAACGCCGCGGCCAGCTCCGACACGCCGCGCCCGACCGCCTGCCAGCCGACGATCAGATGGTTGTCGCGCCGTGCGACGACGCGCACGAAGCCGTCGGTCGCCTGCAGCGTCATCGCGCGCCCGTTCGCCGCGAACGGGAACGACGCGCTCACGCAATCGACATCGGCCGCACGCGCGTCGTCCGGCGACCAGCCGGCCGTGACGATCTCCGGATCGGTGAAGCACACGGCCGGGATCGACGCGGGCATGAACTTGCGCCGCTTGCCGGCGATCAGCTCGGCCACCATTTCGCCCTGCGCCATCGCACGATGCGCGAGCATCGGCTCGCCGGCGACATCGCCGATCGCCCAGACGTTGCGCATCGACGTCCGGCATTCGTCGTCGATCCACAGCGCGCGACCATTGCGATCGAGCGGCAGCGACTCGAGCCCGAAGCCGTCGACGCGCGGCCGGCGGCCCACCGCGACCAGCACGCGATCGGCCTGCAGCGTCTGCTCCGCGCCGTCGGCGGCCTGCACGCGCACCGCGCCGTGTTCCGCGAGCCCGAGCACCTTGTGACCGAGCAACAGCCGCACGCCCAGCCGCGCGAGCGAATCGGCAACCGGCCGCGCGAGTTCGGCATCGTATGCGGGCAACACGCGCTCCGCCGCCTCGACGACGCTCACGTCGACGCCGAGCTTGCGATAGACGATCCCGAGTTCGAGCCCGATATACCCGGCTCCGACGACGACCAGCCGCTTCGGCAACGTCTCGGGCGACAGCGCTTCGGTGGACGACACGACATGCCCGCCGAACGGCATCGACGGCAGCGCGACCGGTTCGGAACCGGTCGCGAGCAACAGGTGCTCGCAGCTGATTCGCGTCGTGTGGCCGCCGCCGACGACGTCGACGGTCTTGCCGTCGACCACCTGCGCATCGCCGTGCAGCACGCGCACGCCGTTCTTCTTGAGCAGTGCGCCGACACCGCGCGTCAGCCGGTCGACGATGCCGTCCTTCCATGCAACGCTTTTCGCGATGTCGATCTCGGGCGTGCGCACGCGGATCCCGAGCGCGCCCTCGCCCGCGTGGCCGCGGGCCTGTTCGAATGCGTCGGCCACGTGGATCAGCGCCTTCGACGGAATGCAGCCGATGTTCAGGCAGGTGCCGCCGAGCCGGTCGCGCTCGACGAGCACGGTCGGAATGCCGAGCTGGCCGGCGCGAATCGCGGCGACGTAACCGCCCGGGCCGCCGCCGATCACGAGCAGCGTGGTGTGTTCGTTCTTCATTGCGTTATCACTCCACGAACAGCAGTGCGGGGCGCTCGAGCACCGCGCGCACGGCCTGGATGAATTCGGCCGCGTCCGCGCCGTCGACGACGCGATGGTCGAACGACGACGACAGATTCATCATCTTGCGCGCGACCACTGCGCCGTCGCGGATCATCGGCCGCTCGACGATCCGGTTCACGCCGACGATGCCGACCTCGGGATGATTGATGACCGGCGTCGACACGATGCCGCCGAGCGCGCCGAGGCTCGAAATCGTGATCGTCGAACCGCTCAACTCGTCGCGCTGCGCGCGGTTCGTGCGCACGGCGTCCGCGAGCCGCGCGATTTCGGCGGAGATCGACCACACGTCGCGCGCTTCGGCATGACGCAGCACGGGCACGGTCAGGCCGCCGTCCGTCTGGGTTGCGACGCCCATGTGCACCGCACCGTAGCGCGTGACGACACCCGCTTCGTCGTCGAAGCGCGCGTTGATCTGCGGGAAGTCGCGCAACGCGATCACCATCGCCCGGATCAGCAGCGGCAGCGGCGTGAGCTTGCCGCGCGCGTCGCCGTGGCGGCGATTCAGTTCCGTACGCAACGATTCGAGCTCGGTGACGTCGATCTCCTCGACGTAGCTGAAGTGCGGAATGCGGCGCTTCGCTTCCTGCATCTTGCGCGCGATCGCGCGCCGCAGGCCGATCACCGGTACGTCGGTCTCGTCGTTGCGTTCGCCATAGCCATGCGCGTGCGATCCGCGCACCGCACCGCTGCCGGTGCCCGCATACGCATCGAGGTCCGCGTGCAGGATCCGCCCGGCTTCACCGGTGCCGCGCACATAGCGCAGCTCGACGCCCATGTCCCATGCGCGCTGACGCACGGCCGGCGACGCGAGCGGCCGTTCGCCCGGCGCGAGCGCCGCGCGCGGCGGCACAACGTGCTCCGTGCGCTCGGCGTGTTTCGCGCGACGTGGCTCCGCGGGTGCGTGCTTCGCCGCCGGCTTGGCGAGCGATTCCGCCGGCGCGTCGGCCACGGCCTTCGACGGCGCAGCCGCGACCGGTGCGGTTTCTACCTTTGATTCTCGCACCGGTGCGCCGGCCTTCAGGTTGCCGTCGCCTTCGACCTCGAGGCGAATCAGCTCGCTGCCGACCGCCATCATCTCGCCGATCCGGCCGCCGAGTTCGAGCACCTTGCCCGTCACCGGCGACGGAATCTCGACCGCCGCCTTGTCGGTCATCACATCGGCGAGCGGCTGGTCTTCCTTGATCGTCTGCCCGACTTCCACGTGCCAGGCCACCAGCTCGACCTCGGCAATCCCTTCGCCGATATCCGGCATCTTGATGACATGAATCCCCATCTCAGGCCTCCATCACGCGTCGCAACGCTTCACCGACCCGGGCCGGGCCCGGAAAGTACGCCCACTCCTGCGCATGCGGATACGGCGTATCCCAGCCCGTCGTGCGCTCGACCGGCGCCTCGAGGTGGTAGAAGCAATGTTCCTGGACCAGCGACACCAGTTCCGCACCGTAACCGCAGGTACGCGTCGCCTCGTGCACCACGACGCAGCGTCCGGTCTTGCGCACCGACGCGACGATCGTGTCGAGGTCGAGCGGCCACAGCGTGCGCAGGTCGATCACCTCCGCGTCGATGCCCGTCTCCTCGGCTGCGGCAAGCGACACGTGCACCGTGGTGCCGTAGGTCAGCACGGTCACGTCGTTGCCAGGCCGCACCACGGCGGCCGTATCGAGCGGCACCGTGTAGTAGCCCTCGGGCACCGCGCTGGCCGGATGCTTGAGCCACGACGTGACGGGCCGATCGTGATGGCCGTCGAACGGCCCGTTGTACAGCCGCTTCGGCTCGAGGAAGATCACCGGATCGTCGTTCTCGATCGATGCGATCAAGAGCCCTTTCGCGTCGTACGGATTCGACGGCATCACCGTGCGCAGCCCGCACACCTGCGTGAACATCGCCTCCGGGCTCTGGCTGTGCGTCTGGCCGCCGTAGATGCCGCCGCCGCAGGGCATGCGGATCGTCATCGGTGCGATGAACTGGCCGGCCGACCGATAGCGCAGCCGCGCGCCTTCCGACACGATCTGGTCGGATGCCGGGTAGAAATAATCGGCAAACTGAATCTCGCACACCGGGCGCAGCCCGTACGCGCCCATCCCCACCGCCGCGCCGACGATCCCGCTTTCGGAGATCGGCGCATCGAACACGCGCGACTTGCCGTATTTGTTCTGCAGTCCTTCGGTACAGCGGAACACGCCGCCGAAATAGCCGACGTCCTGCCCGAACACGACCACGTCGCTGTCGCGCCCGAGCATCACGTCCATCGCCGAGCGCAGCGCCTGGATCATCGTCATCGGCTGCGTTGCCGTGCCTGTCTCTTGTTGCGCCATGATCACGCTCCCAGTTCCTGGCGCTGACGGCGCAGGTGCGCGGGCAGCTCCTTGTACACGTCGTCGAACATCGAAGCCGGCGACGGAATCCGGTCGTCGGCCAGCGTGCCGTATTTCTCCGCTTCCTTCTGCGCGGCGATCACCTCGGCCTCGAGCTCGGCCGTCAACGCTTCATGCGCGCTGTCCGACCAGATGCCCTTGACGATCAGGTGGCGCTTGAAGCGCTCGATCGGATCGCCGAGCGGGAAATGGGACCAGTCGTCGCTCGGCCGGTACTTGGTCGGATCGTCCGACGTCGAATGCGCGCCCGCACGGTAGGTCACCCACTCGATCAGCGTCGGGCCGAGATTGCGGCGCGCGCGTTCGGCCGCCCAGCTCGACGCCGCGTAGATCGCGAGGAAGTCGTTGCCGTCGACGCGCAGCGACGCGATCCCGCAGCCGACGCCGCGCCCCGCGAACGTCGTGCCTTCGCCGCCCGCGATCGCCTGGAACGTCGAGATCGCCCACTGGTTGTTGACGACGTTCAGCACGACCGGCGCCCGGTACACGTGCGCGAACGTGAGCGCGGTGTGGAAATCGGATTCGGCCGTCGCGCCGTCGCCGATCCACGCGGACGAGATCTTCGTGTCGCCCTTGATCGCCGACGCCATCGCCCAGCCGACCGCCTGGATGAACTGGGTCGCGAGGTTGCCGGAAATCGAGAAGAAGCCCGCGTCGCGATCCGAATACATCACGGGGAGCTGGCGGCCTTTCAGCGGGTCGCCTTCGTTCGACATCAGCTGGCAGATCATGCGCTCGAGCGGCACGTCGCGCGCGATCAGGATGCTCTGCTGGCGGTAGGTCGGGAAGCACATGTCGCCGTCGCGCAGCGCCATCGCGTGCGCGGTGCCGATCGCCTCTTCGCCGAGGCTCAACATGTAGAAGGAGATTTTCTTCTGACGCTGGGCGATCATCATGCGCGCGTCGAAAATTCGGGTCTTGAGCATCGCGCGCAGGCCGGCGATCAGCCGCGCATCGTCGAGATCCGGTGCCCACGGGCCGACGGCCTTGCCGCTGTCGTCGAGCACGCGCACGAGGCTGCGGGCGAGATCGGCGGTGTCCGCCGCGGCAACGTCGATCGGCGGGCGGCGAACCGCACCGGCCGGCGATAGATGCAGATAGGAAAAGTCCGTCTTGCAGCCCGGGCGCCCGGTGGGCTCCGGCACATGCAGACGCAATGGCTCTGACAGGCTCATCGTGTCGTCTCCACGCTCGATTGTGTCTCACGCTGATTAGGAACGCGCGGCCGGTTGCCGGCCTGCACGCTGACTGGCGTGCGGATAGGCACGTCAATCTTTTTAATTTAGGCAATATGGGGCCAGCCGTCGATGACCAACCCGCTCGACTGCGGTGAGCAAATTTGCCATGCCGGGTGCGGGAGGGCCGGCGGGCGGGCCGGCGGGCGGGCACCGGCCGGCGCTCCGGCGTCGCCGTGCCGGTACGAACCGGGGCCTGACGGGAAATCGCGGATGCCGCTGCGACCAATGCCGGGCGGGGTCCGGATGTGCCGGACGGTGCCGGCATGCCGCGCCCAATCGGGCGGCAGTCGATATCAGGAGAATGTCGATCGCGGACGAACGCCACCGATCGGTGTGACCCATTCGATCACCGCGCGGATGCGGAGCGCGGCGAGTCGGCCACGCGCGCTTGCCGGGAGATACGTCCCCGCATCCCCCGGGCACCTTCGAGCGTCAGTGGCTTTGCGCAGGTGTGAACACGCCGCGAAAGCGCATCTTCCCGGACGCGAGGCGGTCATAGGCTTCGGTCGCCTGGTCCAGCGAGAATGTCTCGACGATCGGCTGGACCTTGCCTTTGGCGGCAAGGTCCAGCACTTCGCTCAGGTAGCGCAAGCCGCCATGCGTGGAGCCGATGACCTGCTGGCGCATCATGTGGAACGGCTTGCGCTGCGACGCGATCGAGAACGGCTTGCTGAAGTCGAGCCCGCAGAGGATCACCCGGCCGTCGACCCGCACGCCCGTCATCGCTTCCTCTGCAGTACTGAACTCGTTGGTCGTGACCAGCAGGACATCCGCGCCGCCCAGGTCGCGAAGCTCCGCGCCGTTTGCGACGACCCGGTCCGCACCCAGCCCGATGGCGAGGTCGCGCTTGTCAGCCGAATGCGTGATCGCGATGGTCTCGAAGCCGCACGCGCGGGACAGCTGCAGCGCCACGTGCCCCAGTCCGCCGATGCCGAGCACGGCCACCTTCTCGTGCGGTTGCGGCGCCGCATCGCGCAAGCCGCTCCATGTCGTGTAGCCCGCGCACATCATCGGCGCGGCATCGACATAGGCCAGCCCGTCGGGCAACAGCACCGTGCCCTCGGCCGCCACGGCGATGTACTCCGCATGTCCGCCCTGCGATGCGAACCCGGTGGTCCGCGGCGCATCACAATTCACGGCCGTCCGGCCGGAAAGCGGGCGATGTTCGCGACAGTACGGGCAGCGCCCGCATGCGGATTGCACCCACGTCGTGCCGATCCGGTCGCCCACCCGGCGCGCATGCACGCCCGCGCCCACTTCGACGATTTCGCCGACCACCTCGTGGCCCGGTGTCTGCGGGTAGATGTCCCCGCCGTAGCCCTGCGTTGCCCACACGTCCGTGTAGCACATCCCGGACGCATGCACCTTCACCAGCACCTGCCCGGGACCGGCTTCCGGCGCCGGCACTTCCTGCACTTCCCAGGGCCGGTTGGCCCCCGTCATCACGATCGCCTTCATCTTCATTGCCCGCTCCTTGTTCAACCGAACGCAGGGCCTAGTCTAGAAAAGGCGCATTATCATGACAATCTCGCCAATCTTTATGTCACGATGAAATCAGCTCATCAATTGAAAAGCGGCGATCTCTTCTCGCTCAATGTGTTCCTCGCCGCGGCGACTCACCTCAGCTTCCGCACGGCATCGGTCGAGCTCGACGTCACGCCGTCGGCGATCAGTCATTCGATCAAGAGCCTCGAGCAGCGCCTGGGGGTACGCCTGTTCAATCGCACCACGCGCAGCGTGTCGCTGACAGACGCCGGCGAGCGGCTCGTCGACAAGCTCCGCCCGGCGATCTCGTCGGTTGCGGAGGCGATGCTCGCAGTCGACGAGATGCGCGACACACCCAGCGGCACCGTGCGCATCAACGCCAGCGAAGGGGCGATCCGCCTCGTGCTGAAACCGGTGCTCGCACGCTTCCTGCGCGACTACCCGCAGGTCCACCTCGACATCGTGACGGACGGCAAGCTCGGCGACATCGTCGCCGGCGGATTCGACGCGGGGATCCGGTTGGCCGAAGCCGTGCCGCAAGACATGATCGCGGTGCGCGTGTCCGATCCGGTGCGATTCGCCGCCGTCGCGTCGCCGGCCTATTTCGCCGCGCGCGGCCGCCCCGACGTGCCGCAGGATCTGGACCGGCATGACTGCATCCGCTTCCGCTTCGATAGCGGTGCGATCTACCGCTGGGAGTTCGAGCGCCGCGGTGTCGTCGAAACGGTGAACGTCCGCGGCCCGCTCACGCTGACCGACCAGCCATTGATGGTCGACGCCGCGATCGACGGAATCGGGATCGCATTCGTGCCCGACCATCTCGTCTGCAATGCGCTGGCCGACGGGCGTCTCGAACGCGTGTTGGCCGACTGGTGTCCGGTCATGCCGGGGCTGTGCCTGTATTACTCCGGTCATCGCCATGTTTCGGGCGGGTTGCGTGCGCTGATCGACATGGTGCGGGTTCGGCCGGCAGATGCCGCCCCGGAAAGCGGCACGGCCGGGCACGCCGAGCGATGATGCGACACGGCGCCCGCTTTCCGCACGTTCAGATGCGGCTGCGGTACGACCGAAGCCGCACAAGCTGCAACACCGATCCAAGCACGAAGATGCCCAGCCACGCGGCGAGCGATCCGCGCACGACCGGGGATGCCGGGCCATTCGCAAGCGGGTGACCGATCGGCAGCCGCGTCAGCGTCTCGTTGATCCCGGGAACCAGCAACAGAAAGAAGCTGAACGAGAATGCGAACTGGGCCAGGTACGGCCGTGCACGCCCCAGCGCTTCGATGCGCGGAACGAGGAGCCCGCCCGATATCGCGATCAGCGCCAGGATGCCGAGTGCATGCCCGGCATTGAAGCCGCCGGTACTGGACAAGCCGAACGACGTGAGCACGGATATCGCCATGCCTGTGACGTAAATCCTGGCGGACCGGGTCGCGTTGTCGATCTTCCGATACCGGGCGAAGCTGTAGAGGCCGGCGGCAATCGTCACCAGGCTGACGAGGGTGTGACCGGCACCCAAAGCGGAAATGGGATGAGGCATAAGACGACGACTCCTTCTGACAATGTTGGCCCCGGTCGCCGCCACTCCGGCGACACCGACGGCGCAAGGAAGCATTCATGCGGCGTTGCATTTCGCTTGCCCCGCGTGCAGCCAGATTGTCCCGATCGTTCGAACCGTCCGGGATCGGTCAAATGACCGACCCCGGACAGCGTCACGCAACGGGGCGCACGCGCCCGCGTCGCGTATGATCGTTCGCTCGTCCCTGCGATTTTCCGAGCCGAGCCTGATGTTCGACGCCGAAGCCAGCCACGCCGCACTGCGCATATTCGATTCCGTGAGGGCCATCGCCTTCATCGGCGATCTGAGCATGGGACAGCCGACCGACCATTCGCTTCGCACCGCGTGGCTGGGTATACGACTCGCAGACGCGGCCGGACTGGGCGCATCGGCGTGCGATACGGTTCGCGAGGTGTCGCTGCTTCGCTGGTCGGGTTGTACGGCGAACGCAGCAGGTTTCGCGCACGTGTTCGGTGACGACATCGCGATCCGCACGGCGATGCTCGAGAACAGGCCCGGCATGGCCGAGGCAATCGGAAACGCCGCTGCATCGATGACCCAACTCGCGCAGATTCACTGCGAAGTAGCTGGCGAGGTCGCGCGAATACTCGGGCTTTCAATGGCGACCGAAACGGCGCTGCGTCACATTTTCGAGGCCTGGGACGGCAGCGGGTTCCCTGCACAGCTCGCACGCGAACACGTACCTGCAGCCGTGCCGGTCGTCGCGCTTGCCGGCGATCTGGAAGTACTGAGTCGCACGTATGGCGTCGAGCGGGCACTGGGACTCATCGGGCAGCGTGCCGACTCGCGGTATCCGTCGCACCTCGTCGCGACGACGATACGTCACGCGCAAGCCTGGCTGACGGAACTGGAACGCACGTCGCCGGCCGAGTTCGACATCGCACTGGCGACCTCCGATATGCAACGGATGACATCCGCTGAACTGATCGCCGACATCGTCGACCTGAAATTGCCGTGGATGACGGGCTTTTCGCGTGCGGTCGCCGTGACGGCGGCCGGGTGTCATGCGCGGCTCAAACCGGATGACGCCGGGCGTTCGCTGGTCTACCAGGCCGGACTGATTCACGGTATCGGCAAGGCAGCCGTACCCAACGACGTATGGAACCTGCCCACGGCGTTGCCGGCAAGCGCGTGGGAGAAGGTGCGGCTGGTACCGTACTGGACGGAACGCGCCGGCAAACAGTCCGGCGCGCTGTGCCACGCCGCCCTCCTTGCATCGCACGCTTACGAACGGCTGGACGGTTCGGGGTATTTTCGCGGCGCACACACGTCTGCGCTGTCACTGGAGGCTCGCGTGCTGGCAGCATCCGTCGCGTGGGTCGCATTGCGATCGCCACGCCCCTGGCGCGCCGCGCTGACCGACGACGCGGCCGCCCGTCTGCTGAGGGACGAGGCCTCGCACGGCCGGCTATGCGGCGAAGCGGTCGGTGTGCTGACGTCGGCAGGCATCCCCGTCGCCAGACGCGCATCCAGAAGTGCACCGTCCGGTGCCGGCCTGTCCGCGCGAGAGATCGACGTGCTGCGCGTCATTTCGCGCGGCGCGAGCAACAAGGAGGCCGCGCGGGAATTGACCATCAGTCCGAGCACGGTGCGCACGCACATCGAAAGTGTGTTTCGCAAGCTTGGCTGTTCGACGCGCGCGGCAGCGACGCTCAAGGCATCGGCAATGGGCCTGATCTGAAGAAACGTGGTTGCGCCGGCCCGCGGTTTACCTCGACGAAACTATTCGCCCGGCACGATGTCCGGTACGCCGCCCGACTGAATCGTCGTTTGCAATACCGTGCAGATCTCGTCGTGCAGCAGAGTCCTGTACTGCACCGGGTCATTGGCAAGCGGAATCTCCCTGTTGTCCATCCTATTCTCCCGTGCAGATCGACTGCGGGTTGCCCTTCGACTCGCAGGCGAACCACCACCATCCCGTCATCAGAAAGTAGACGGCGCCCATCGCCTCGCTGGAAAGCAACGCCCCCACCAGGGCGGATCGTGCGGCGCTGGAGAGCGTTCCCCATCGCGCACCGCCCGCCTTCCCGCGGCGAATGGCATGACCGAACCGAATGGCTCCCGACAGAATGGAAGATTCCCAATGCTCGGGGCAGCCAGCCCGCAATCGCAACGATGATGCATTGACGAGCCGACATTGCAATCATCCCCCAGGAGTTCCCGTGCGTCGGTGTGAGCCTGAATTCAGTTGCCAGGACTTCAGCGCCGCTCGTTGAGTGATGATCGTGGCCTGCAACGGGCCTCGACGACATCGGTCGAATGACCGACCCGCCTGAAGACCATCGTTACAAGTATCGAGCACGCAGCGCATGTGGAAGATGCATGCTTCGATTGGCAATCGCATCCGACTCAACGCCACAAAAAACAAAAAACCCGCGAGCGCTAGGCTTCTCGCGGGCTTTCGACCTTTCGTCGCATCGCCGTGAAAGCGATCGTGGTGCCGGGGACCGGACTCGAACCGGCAAGCCAGTTAAGGCGGCGGATTTTCGTCACACTGCTTCTTTCAAAGCCGGCGTCGCGTGCGCGATGCCGTTCGTGCGCTGGACTATGCCTTCACCGTCACGCGCGGGCATAACTGCTGCCCGTGCGCCTTAGGCGCCCCCCGTCTAGTCTCTACACCTTCCTCGCGGATACCGCGAGGCTTGGCTCGGCGTTGCCTCGATGCGCGCATCAGGGGTTTCACCGAATTTGAAGGGTTCTGCACCGACCGTTTCCGACCGGGCACTCAATCGTTTAAGTCCGCTATGTTTACCAATTTCATCACCCCGGCAAGAGGGCGGACGCGATTCTACCATTGCTCGCGCCCCCCTTCTTCATTTGTTCCGTCGTTGATTGCCCGACCGGCGACGCGCTGCCACGGCAACGTCCCGAGACCGATCCGGTCCGGTGAATCATCGCCCCACGCAACGGTACCGATGCCTGCCGGCACGATCGGCCGCGCGTTCGATCGCATACGCCTTACATCCGGAAAATGAAAGGCTTCGATTTCGCCTGACAGACGCATGCGCGACCGACGCAGCCGATGCTCCGATTTCCGACGGAATTTCGAGACGCAGGCGATTCGCCACATTGCGTTAAGCCCGCCTTAAGCAACGCCGTGATAGCCGATTCCGGCGTTGCGAACGGCACGCCGCACGTTCGTGATTTTTTCACCGAAACGAAATATGTGCGCCTTAGCCTGACCCGCGCCCATGTAACCAGCGGTAATAGATCAACCCGATTCGGTCGGCACGAATCATTCGTTCAGGAAAACGAAATGTTTAGAAAGCCTCTGTTCATTGCGATGTCGGCATCGGTCTTTCTTGCGGCATGCGGTGGAGACGATGCAACCTCGACCCCCGGTATCGCACCGGCCAACACGGCGGCCGTGCCGAACACGGCCACCGCGTCCGGCTACGCGCTGTCCGTGTTCGCGAAAGCGCCGGTCTCCACCGACAAGCCCGACTCGATCGTCCAGTTCAACGACACCGTCTTCATCGGCTACCAGAAGGCCGGGGACGTCAAGGACGGCTCGGTCCCGGGGCTGACCAACGATGTCGTGCAGTACGACCTGGGCGGCAACGCGCTCAAGACTTACTCGGTGCCGGGGCACGTCGACGGCCTGATGGCGCGCGCCGATACCAACACGCTCTGGGCGATGGCCAACGAAGACGGCAATCCCGAGCTGACGATCATCGACCTCAAGGCCGGCACGCAGAAGACCTACGCGCCGACCGTCAATCCGACCGCGCACGGCGGCGGCTACGACGACATGCAACTGCTCAACGGCAACGTCTACGTGAGCGCGTCGAACCCGGCGACGCCGGGCGCCGCGCCGACGGTCGTCCAGCTCACGCTGAACGCCAACGGCACGACGTTCGACGTCGCCCCCGTACTGGCCGGCAACGCGCAGGCGACCGACCTGACGCCGTCGGTCTGCGGTTCGCCGAATCCGACCTACAACCAGCCGGTCACGCTGGCCCTGACGGACCCGGATTCCGAAGCGATCGATACGGCCGGCAACCTCGTCCTCGACAGCCAGGCCGACGGCAAGCTGGTGTTCATCCACAATCCGGGCGCAAGCCAGAGTGTCAGCGTGCTGACGCTCACGCTCTTCAACGACAAGGACGGCCCCGTGTATCCGGTCGACGATACCCGCTGGGTGCCGGCACCCGGGCCGCAAAACAAGACCTTCATGTTGTTCACCGACGCAAACAACACCACGTACCGCGTCGATGCCGCATTCAGCCAGGGCGACGCATACAGCGCCGGCCAGGGCCAGGTGATGAAGCTCGATCCGAAGACCGGTCACCTGACGCCGATCGCAACGAGCGTCGGCAACGCGTCGGCGCTTCAGGATCCGCACGGCATGCTGTTCGTCGCGCTGTAACGTCCGTCGGTCCTTGCGTACCGTCCGCCGCCCGGGTCGACGGACGGTACGCGGGCCACGCGATTCGGGCGTCGCCGTTCTTCGCGCGCGCCCACCCCGCTATCGCGCCGACAGACACGCCTGCATCGATCCTTCGCCACAAACCGCCTCACACGCCCCCACGACCCGCCGTTCCGCCGCTACAATCCACGCTTGGTTTCGCGAGCGCTTTCGTCATACGAGCCCGCGCGCGCTGTCCGATGTGCCCCCTTCACGCGTCATCGGCAGGTCACAAACGTTTTCGATAATTTTCCGGCCGAAAACGTTTACATCGCGCTACCACATGACCTCGACCATCAAGGACGTCGCTGCCCTCGCGGGCTTCTCGATCGCCACCGTTTCGCGTGCGATCAACGCGCCGCATACCGTCAGTCCCGCCACGCTGCAAACGATCCGCACCGCGATCGACACGCTGCAATTTCGCCCGAGCCCGCTCGGCCGGCAACTGCGCGGCGAACGCACGCGGCTCGTCGGCGTCGTCGTGCCGACGTTGTCGAACCCCGTGTTCGCCGACTGCCTGCAAGGCATCGACGAACTCGCGACCGCGGCCGGCTTCAAGCTGATCCTGATGACGACCGAATACGATGCGGCACGCGAGCGTCATGCGATCGAGACGCTGCGCGAGCAGCGCGTCGAAGGGCTGATCCTCACCGTCGCCGACGCGGACACGCACCCGCTGCTTGACATGCTCGACCGCGACGGCCCGCACTACGTGCTGATGCACAACGACACGCAGCGCCGCCCGTCGGTATCGGTCGACAACCGCAGCGCCGCCTACGACGGCGTGCGGCTGCTGACCGCGCGCGGTCATCGTCGCGTGCTGATGCTGGCCGGCTCGCTCGCCGCGTCGGATCGGGCGCGCCAGCGTCATCTCGGTTATGCGCAGGCGCTCGAGGAAAGCGGCGTCGCCACGCTGCCGCCGGTCGAAGTCGACTTCAACGCGCCCGAATTGCCCGACGCGGTGCTTGCGCATCTCACCGCGCACGCGACGCGTCCGACCGCCCTCTTCTGCAGCAACGACCTGCTCGCGATGGTCGTGATGCGCGGCCTGCGCCGCGCGGGTTTCTCGATCCCGGACGACCTGTCGGTGCTCGGCTTCGACGGCATCGCGATCGGCGAACTGCTCGCGCCGCCGCTCGCGAGCGTCGCGACGCCGAACCGCGACATCGGCCGCCACGCGTGGCAGCGTCTCGTCGAATGCATCGGCGGCGCAGCCATCGAACGCACGTCGCTGATCCTGCCGCACGTGGTGCGCGACGGCGCGACGGTCGCCCCGCCGGCCACCGACCTGCAATTGCGCCAGGCCTGAACCCGGGCGCCTCACCGCCCCGTACACACCACCACCCCAGCGCCTCACCCTCGCCCGGAGACCAACCGTGTCCTTTCGCCTGACCTCGCTGCTGCGTGCGCTTGCCGCGCCGCTCGCCTGCGCCGCGCTCATCGCCGGCGCGCCCGCCGCCCATGCCGACGAAACGGCGATCTGCTACAACTGCCCGCCCGAATGGGCCGACTGGGCCGCGCAGATCGCGGCGATCAAGCAGAAGACCGGCATCCGCGTGCCGTTCGACAACAAGAACTCGGGCCAGTCGATCGCGCAGCTGATCGCCGAGCAGAAGAGCCCGGTCGCCGACGTCGTCTATCTCGGCGTATCGTCGGCCTTCCAGGCGAAGGACAAGGGCGTGATCGCGCCGTACAAGCCCGCGCACTGGAACGACATTCCCGCGAACCTGAAGGACCCGCAAGGTTACTGGTTCGCGATCCACTCGGGCACGCTGGGCTTCTTCGTGAACAAGGACGCGCTCGACGGCAAGCCGGTGCCGCGCTCGTGGGCCGATCTGCTGAAGCCTGAATACAAGGGCATGGTCGGTTATCTCGATCCGTCGAGCGCGTTCGTCGGCTATGCGGGCGCGGTCGCCGTGAACCAGGCTCTCGGCGGCAGCCTCGACAACTTCAAGCCGGCGCTCGACTGGTTCAGGAAGCTGAAAGCGAACGCGCCGATCGTGCCGAAGCAGACCGCGTATGCGCGCGTACTGTCGGGCGAGATTCCGATCCTGCTCGACTATGACTTCGACGCGTATCGCGCGAAGTACAAGGACAACGCCAACGTCGAATTCGTGATTCCGAAGGAAGGCACGATCGCGGTGCCGTACGTGATGAGTCTCGTGAAGGGCGCGCCGCACGACGCGAACGGCAAGAAGGTGCTCGACTTCGTGCTGTCCGACGAAGGCCAGAAGCTGTGGGCCAACGCATACCTGCGTCCGGTACGCGCACAGACGCTCGGCGCCGACATCGCGTCGAAATTCCTGCCGGCGAGCGAATATGCCCGCGCGAAATCGGTCGACTTCGGCAAGATGGCGGCCGGCCAGCAGGCATTCGGCCAGCAGTACCTGCAGGTGATGCAGTAAGCGGCAGGACGCAACCGATGCTCGACCTGACTTTCCCGCTGCGCTGGCGCGTCGCGCTCGTCGCGCCGGCGCTCGCGGTGTTCGCCGCGTTCTGGCTGCTGCCGATGGCGGCGCTCGTGCAGGTGTCCGCCGACGGCGCGTTCTTCTCGCACTACGCGGCGCTGCTCGGCAATGCGCGCTACATGAAGAGCCTCGGCGAGACCGTCGCACTGTCCGCGGGCGTCACGCTCGCGACGCTCGTGCTGTCGACGATCTCGGGCCTCCTGCTCGCGCGCCGCGAATTCGCGGGCAAGCGCGTGCTGCTCGCGCTGCTGACGTTTCCGCTTGCGTTCCCGGGTGTCGTCGTCGGCTTCATGGTCATCATGCTCGCCGGCCGGCAGGGACTGATCGGCATGCTGTCCGCGAAGCTGACCGGTGACAAGTGGGTATTCGCGTACTCGGTCGCGGGCCTGTTCATCGGCTACCTGTACTTTTCGATTCCGCGCGTGATCGTCACCGTGATCGCGGCCGCGTCGAAGCTCGACGCGTCGCTCGAGGAAGCCGCGCGCTCGCTCGGCGCATCGCCGTGGCGCATCTTCGTCGACATCGTGCTGCCCGCGCTCGCACCGGGCCTGATCGCGGCCGGCGCGATCTGCTTCGCGACCGCGATGGGTGCGTTCGGCACCGCGTTCACGCTCGCCACCGACCTGAACGTGCTGCCGATGACGATCTATACCGAGTTCACGCTGAACGCGAACATCGCGACGGCGGCCGGCCTGTCGATCGTGCTCGGCATCGTCACCTGGGCCGTGCTCGCGCTCGCGCGCCGCTTCACCGGCCACACCGCCGCCGCCGCGGCCTGAGGATTCCCGCATGCAATCGCTTTCCGGCTCTTCCGCGCCGTCGCCTTCACCGGCACCCGCTCCCGCCCAGGCGAACGGCGTCGCGCGCCGCGCGCCGCGCGTCACGGGCGCGCGCGCGATCGCCGCGCTGCAATGGGGCGTCACCCTGCTGCTGTGCGCGTTCCTGATCGTGCCTGTCGTGATGTCGGTGCTCGCGGGCCTCACCGTCAACTACTTCCGAGGCCTGTCGAGCGGCCTCACGCTGCGCTGGCTCGAACAGGTGTGGCAGCAATATCACGGCTCGGTCGCGCTGTCGCTTTACGTCGCGTTCGCGACGCTCGCGATCGTGCTCGTCGTCGGCGTGCCGGCCGGCTATGCGCTCGCGCGCAGCAAGAGCCGCGTCGCGCGCGCGATCGAGGAAGCGCTCGTGCTGCCGGTCGCGTTGCCCGGCCTCGCGTCGGCGCTCGCGCTGCTGGTCGTGTACGGCGGCTTCACCGCGTTCCGGATGAGCCTGTGGTTCATCGTCGTCGGCCACGTCGTGTTCACGCTGCCGTTCATGGTGCGCGCGGTCGCGGCAGTCGCAGCCGGTGCCGACCTGCGCACGCTCGAGGAAGGTGCGGCGAGCCTCGGTGCGTCGTTCGTCACGCGCTTCGTCACGATCGTGCTGCCGAACCTGCGCCCCGGCATCGTCGCGGGTGCGCTCGCGGTGCTCACGCTGTCGATCGGCGAATTCAACCTCACGTGGATGCTGCATACGCCCGACACCAAGACACTGCCCGTCGGGCTCGCCGATACGTATGCGTCGCTGCGCCTCGAAGTCGGCAGCGCGTACACGATCCTGTTCCTGCTGATGACGCTGCCGCTGCTCGTCGCGATGCAGTGGCTCGGCGTCGATCCGTCCGGCACGCGCGCGCTCAAGAAGCGCCCGCGCTGATTTTTCCGCAGACATGAAACTCGATTCCACTCCCATCACCCTGACCCGCTGCGCGAAGACGTTCCGCGGCACACGCGTGCTCGAACCGCTCGACCTGTCGATCGGCGCGGGCGAAACGCTCGTGCTGCTCGGGCCGTCCGGCTGCGGCAAGACGACGACGCTGCGCCTGATCGCGGGCCTCGACACGCCGGACGCCGGCGGCACGATCGCGTTCGGCAATGACGACGTGACGCCGCTGCCGATCGAGCGCCGGCAGGTCGGCATGGTGTTCCAGAACTACGCGCTGTTTCCGAACCTGACGGTGCGCGGCAACGTCGGCTACGGGCTGAAGATCCGCAAGACCGAGCCGCGCGCGCTGCGCGAGCGCGTCGACGAGCTGCTCGCGATGATGCGGCTCGACGCGCATGCGGACAAGCCGATCGACCAGCTGTCGGGCGGCCAGCGCCAGCGCGTCGCGCTGGCCCGCGCGCTGGCGGTACGGCCGCGCGTGCTGCTGCTCGACGAACCGCTGACCGCGCTCGACGCAAAGCTGCGCGACACGCTGCGGCGCGAAATGAATGCGCTGCTGCGCGAACTCGGCGTGACGACGGTCTACGTGACGCACGACCAGGCCGAGGCGATGGAGCTCGGCGACCGGATCGTCGTGATGGGCGCGGGCCGCATCGAGCAGATCGGCACGCCGCGCGACATTTACTACCACCCGGCTAATCGCACGGTCGCGCAATTCATCGGCACGCTGAACCGGCTTGCCGGGCAATGGCGCGACGGCACGCTGGTGACCGCGGGCGGCGCGATCGCGACGCCGCACGCCGCCGACGAGTGGTTCTTCCGCCCCGAGGATGCGCAGCTCGCCGATCCCGCGCATGCGCCGCTGCGCGGCGCGGTCAGTGCGTGCGCGTTCCTCGGCGAGCGCACGCGGCTCACGATCGAGCACGCGGCACCCGACGCGCTCGTGATCGACGTGCCGGGCCGCATCGCACTCGCACGCGGTACGGCTGTCGGCCTCACGATCGCACCGGAAGGGCTGATCGCACTCGGTGCGTAACCCGTCATTCGGGCATCATTCATGCAGCACCCCACCGCGGCGCGCGACGCCGCCGCGACAACAATCAGACGATTCCGAGGAACGACGATGCTGCTTGCTCAAATCAGCGATCTCCACATCAAGCGTCCGGGCCAGCTCGCATACCGGCGCGTCGACACGGCGGCCGCGCTCGCGCGCTGCATCGCCAGGCTGAACGCGCTCGTGCCGCGCCCCGACGCCGTGCTCGTCACCGGCGACCTGACCGACTTCGGTCACGATGAAGAGTACGGCAACCTGCGCGGGCTGCTCGCGACGCTCGAGATTCCGTACTACCTGATGATCGGCAATCACGACGACCGCGCCGGGTTGCGCCGCGCGTTTGCCGATCGCGCCGAACTGCAGGGCGGTGAATTCGTGCAGTACGCGCTCGACGTCGGCGCGGTGCGCGTGCTCGCGCTCGATTCGCAGGTTCCCGGCGCCAGCTACGGCGACCTGTGCGACGCACGGCTCGCCTGGCTCGCCACACAGCTCGACGCCGCGCGCGACCGGCCGGTGATCGTCGCGCTGCATCACCCGCCGTTCGTGTCGGGGATCGGCCACATGGACAAGCTGCGCCTCGCGCCCGCCGCTTCTGCGAAACTCGACGCGCTGCTGCGCGGTCATCCGAACGTCGAGCGCGTGCTGTGCGGCCACGTGCATCGCACGATGTTCACGCGCTTCGGCGGCACGCTCGCGTCCGCGGTGCCGTCGCCGGCGCATCAGGTCGCATTCGACCTGCGAACCGATGCGCCATCCGCATTCCGGCTCGAACCGCCGGCGTTCGCGATCCATTGCCATGCGCCCGATACGGGGATGACGTCGCATCACGTGTACGTCGATGAAGGCGCCGGGCCTTATCCGTTTTACGAACCGACGGGGGAGCTGGTCGACTGACGCGATGAAGCGCGCACGATGACGGGCGGCGGCCGGCCGGGTGCGCTGGTTGGGCCGGCCTGGCCGATTTGCCCCCGTCCGGCAGGATTCACGTCGC
The DNA here is from genome assembly GCF_030482905.1 of Burkholderia sp. AU45251. Lineage (NCBI taxonomy): Bacteria > Pseudomonadati > Pseudomonadota > Betaproteobacteria > Burkholderiales > Burkholderiaceae > Burkholderia > Burkholderia sp. AU45251. Next base: position 125,571 of record NZ_JAUJQH010000016.1, read on the forward strand.
TCCGGTATGATCGGCAGCCTTGACCGGCGCCCTGCCCGCCTGCGCACCCGACGCGTGCGCCGCGCGCTGCGCCGTCCCACTCTGTCCGCGCAGCCATGTCCACCGCCTCCACCGACCGTCCGACCGACGCCGCCTCGCCCCACTATTCGCGCAGCCTGCTGTTGCTGCTCGCGACGATCGCGGGTGTGTCCGTCGCGAACATCTATTACAACCAGCCGCTGCTCGACAGCTTCCGCTCGGCGTTTCCCGACGGCGCGTCCTGGATCGGCGTGATACCCACCGCGACGCAGCTCGGCTATGCGGCCGGCATGTTCCTGCTCGCGCCGCTCGGCGACCGCTTCGACCGCCGCGGGCTGATCCTGATGCAGATCGCCGGCCTGTCGATCGCGCTGATCGTCGCGGCCACCGCGCCGTCGCTGGCCGTGCTCGCCATCGCGAGCCTCGCGATCGGCGTGCTCGCGACGATCGCGCAACAGGCCGTGCCGTTCGCCGCCGAGATCGCGCCGCCCGCCCAGCGCGGGCATGCGGTCGGCACCGTGATGAGCGGCTTGCTGCTCGGCATCCTGCTCGCGCGGACGGCCGCCGGCTTCGTCGCCGAGTATTTCGGCTGGCGCGCGGTGTTCGCCGCATCGGTCGCGGCGCTCGTCGCGCTCGCCGCCGTGATCGTGCTGCGGCTGCCGCGCAGCTCGCCGACGTCGACGCTGCCGTACGGCAAGCTGCTCGGCTCGATGTGGCATCTGGCGGTCGAACTGCGCGGATTGCGCGAGGCGTCGCTGACGGGCGCCGCGCTGTTCGCGGCGTTCAGCGCGTTCTGGCCGGTACTGACGCTGCTGCTCGCCAGCGCGCCGTTCCATCTCGGCCCGCAGGCAGCCGGCCTGTTCGGGATCGTCGGTGCGGCGGGTGCGCTCGCGGCACCGTACGCGGGCCGCTTCGCGGACAAGCGCGGCCCGCGCACGATCATCTCGCTCGCGATCACGCTGCTCGCGCTGTCTTACGTGATCTTCGCGTTGTCGGGCACGAGCCTCGTCGGGCTCGTGATCGGCGTGATCGTGCTCGACGTCGGCGTGCAGGCCGCGCAGATCTCGAACCAGTCGCGCATCTACGCGCTGAAGCCCGAGGCACGCAGCCGCGTGAACACGGTGTACATGGTGTGCTATTTCATCGGCGGCGCGCTCGGCTCGTCGGCCGGCGTCGCCGCGTGGCGCGGGTTCGGCTGGCTCGGTACGTGCGCGGTCGGGCTGCTGTTCACCGCGCTCGCCGGCTGGTTCCACTACCGCGGCGGCCAGCGCGACTGAGCGCCGCCGGCCACGGCAAGGTCACGCGTCGGCGCGGGGCGCGGCCGGTTCGTCGACCTGCGGCTGCGCGAACGCCGGTGGCGGGTCGATCACGGCAGCGGGATCCACCACGGCGCCCGGTGCCGGCACGGCCAGCGGAACGGCGGAGGGCGCGAGAATGGGCGCCGCCTCCGGCATTGCGATCTGCTCGGGTGCGGCGGACGACGCACCCGCCGTCGCCGCCGGCTCGGTAGCCGCTGCCGACGAACTCACAGCCGCGGCGGCCGCCGCGGGCCGGCGCGCCGGATCGAACACGAACGACAATCCGACACTGCCGAGGATCGCGACGGTCGCGACCACCGTCGCCATCGTCACGGGTTCGCCGAGCAGCAGCGCACCGAGCGCAACCGCGACGATCGGGTTCACGTACATGCAGCTGCTCGCGATGATCGGGCTCGTGTGGCGGATCAGGTAGCCGTACGCGACGTACGCGGCCATCGTGCAGAACACCATCAGGTACAGGAACGCGAACACCGGCCCCACCATCAGGTGCTCGATACGCTCGCCGACCAGCCACGCGACGAGCGTCGAGATCATGCCGCCAAGGCCGATCTGCAGCGACGTCGACAAAAACAGGTCGGACGGCAGCTTGAGCCGCGTCGCGAGATGCGCGCCGCCGGCCCAGAACAGTGCGCCGGCCAGCACGCAGATCGTGCCGAGCGCTGAATTCTGCGCGGCGGCACCGCCCGAATTCAGCACGACGATGCCGACCATCCCGAGCGCGACGGCCGACCATTCGCCTTTCGTGACCGGCCGCCCGGCAACCGCCGCGATCACGGTCGCGAACAGCGGCACCGTGGCCACCATCACCGCGGCCGAGCCGCTGCTGACCAGACTGATCCCGAGCGCGATCGTGCCGGACGACAGCGCGACGAGCATCGTGCCGACGATCCCTGCGTTGCGGATTTCGAGCAGCGTCGGCCATTCGGGCTTGCGCCGCAGCGCGAAGATGAACAGGCCGATCCCGCCGAGCAGGTTGCGTAGCCCAGACAGCAGCAGCGGCGGGAACGACTGCAGCGCGAAATGCAGGCCGCTGTAGGTCGAACCCCAGACGAAATAGATGAAGACGAGCGCCAGCGCCACGCGGCCGCCGCGGCTTTGCGGCAGGCGGATCCGGAACGAGAAGCGGGCGAAGAAATCGAGGAGACGGTCGAGCGGCGTCATCGTGCGGCCTGCCCGCACGTCACGCCGCGTGCTCCGCTGAAAGACGCCGGCGATGCCGGCAAACGGCCCTGGCGGGACCGGGAAGGCAGAGCGAACGTGCGGAACGACATGACAGTGCGAACGGCGACGAAAAAGAACCGGCAAGCGGCGGCAGAGGGACAAAAAAAACGCGCGCAACCGCTTCGGCTGCGCACGCTCGGCATTATGGCATCAAGGATTCGAAAGCATCGTCGGACCTGTCTGAAAGGATCACGAATGATGTTTCCGCGCGACATTTTCCGGCCGGCGGACCGGTGAAATCGGGGCCGGATACGCGTCGCGCATGCGTTGCCGATTCCGCTTCGCCCCGCCATCCAGGGCAGTTCGTCGCGATCGAGCCAGGCATCGGCCGAACGGCCAGTCCTGCACGCCGGCCAGCGCTTCCCCCTTATCGTGACGGTCGACCCACGCGCCTCCCGCCCTGCGCGGCCTTCCTTCGAAACCCGCACGACCCATACAAAATTTTGTATAATCCAACCATTCTTCCGCCGAAGCCTGTCGTTTTCGTCGGCAGCGCGCTAGCCGATCTTCGCGGCTTTCCGCTGCCCGCGCGACGCGAAGCCGGCCACCAGATCGACCAGGTGCAACGCGGGCTGGCCCCCGACGACTGGAAGCCGATGCGCACCGTCGGCGTCGGCGTGCGGGAAATTCGCCTGCGCGATGCGAGCGGTGCGTTCCGGATCATTTACGTCGCGACATTCGCCGACACCGTCTACGTGCTGCACTGCTTCCGGAAGCAATCGGCGCGCACGACCCGGGCCGATATCGAACTGGCCGCCCGGCGCTACCGCGCGCTGACGATGGAGAGGAAACGATGACCAACGAACGTTATTCAAGCGTCTGGGACGCAATCGAGGGCCAGCCGGCCGAAGCCGAGAACATGAAGCTGCGATCCGAACTGATGATCGCGCTCAAGCAGCGCATCGCGCAGCTCGAGCTCAGTCAGGCCCAGGCCGCGAAACAGCTGGGTGTCACGCAGCCGCGCGTCTCCGACCTGATGCGCGGCAAGATCAACCTGTTCGGGCTCGACGCGCTCGTGAACATGGCGGCGGCTGTCGGCCTGCGCGTCGACCTCCAGGTACGCGAATCCGCGTGACGCGTCACATGCGATGCCCGATGCATCTCGGCACGCGCATGCGCCGCCACCGCGTGCCACGCACCGCTCACGATCCGCCGAACCAGTTGTACCCCTGGTCGACCCAGTAGCCGCCCGGAAACGTATCGGTCACGAAGATCTCCACGATGTGCTTCGGGTTCTTGTAGCCAAGCTTGGTCGGCATCCGCAGCTTCATCGGGAAGCCGAATTCCGGCGGCAACCGATGGCCGTCGTAGTCGAACGCGAGCAGCGTCTGCGGATGCAGCGCGGTTGGCATGTCGATGCTCTCGTAGTAATCGTCCGCACACTTGAAGCCGACGTACTTCGCCCGCGTATCGGCACCGGCGCGCGCGAGAAACGCGCCGAACGGCGTGCCGCCCCAGCGGCCGATCGCGCTCCACCCTTCCACGCAGATATGCCGCGTGATCTGTTCCGCATGCGGCAGCGCATACAGTTCGTCGAGCGTCCACACGCGCTTGCCCGTCACGCGTCCGGACAGCACGAGCCGATAGGTCGACGCATCGACGTGCGGCACGTCGTCGATTCCGTAGTACGCGTTGAACGGGAACGGTCGCGTGATATCGGCTTCGGTGTAGGTCGGCGCGAGCCGCTCGCCGCTGAACAGCCACGCCTGCACGCGGTCGTTCATGCGCGACACCTTCTCGAGGAACGTGTTGACCGACGCGTCGTCCTTCAGCGTGCAGCCGGTCAGCATCGTCAGGCCGCCGATCGTCAGCACGCGACGGTTGAACAGCCGCCGCGACGGCATCTCGAGCTCGCGGCGCACGTCGAGTTCGAGCGACTTCCGGTCGAGCGTCCAGCGCGAACCGTCGCGCTTGTATTCGGATTCCGACATGATGATTTCCTTCACCCGAAGTTGACGGGTCAGCGCCCGCGCAGCATCGCGAGCAGCGAGCGCGGCACCAGCAGTGCCATCGCGACGTGAACGACAAAGAATGCGACGAGCAGCGACATCGCCCAGAAGTGCACGACACGCGCGTTGTCGTAGCCGCCGAACAATTCGCGCAGCAGCGGAAATTGCACGGATTTCCAGATCGTGAGTCCGGACAGCACCAGCACGACGAGATCGACGATCGCGGTCAGGTAGGCGGCACGCTGCACCGCGTTGTAGACGCTCAGGTCGTCGTGCGACAGCCGCCCGCCCAGCGCGGCACGGATGTCGCGCCAGATCGACGCCGGCGTGACGGGCAGCATCTTGCGCGCGAGGCGCCCCGTCGCGATCGACATCGTCAGGTAGAACAGCCCGTTGAAGACGAGCAGCCACATCGCCGCGAAATGCCATTGCAGCGCACCGCCGAGCCAGCCGCCCAGCGTGATGCCATGCGGAAACGTGAACGGCGGATAGATCGGCGACGCGTCGTAGATGCGCCAGCCGGACAGCACCATCAGGATCGCCGCGAGCGCGTTGAGCCAGTGGCTCGCGCGCACCCACAGCGGATGGATCGGGCGCGCAGGCGGCGTGGCGGCCGCACGGCCGGTGGCAGGAACGGTTTGCATGATGAAGTCTCCCGGAATGGGTCGACGAAACACGATGCGGGCGGGCGGCCGCCGTGCGACGCACGCGCCGGCCGCGCCGCGTCCGCCTCCGTCAGTTCGACGGCGCCATCTTGTCGCCCGACGGCTTGCCCATCTCGTCGTGCGACATCGCGCCCTTCTTCATCGCGTCTTTCTTCATCGCATGCTTCTTCATGCCGTCCTTCTTCATCGCGTCGTGGCCCATTGCATCCTTGGCCATCGCGTCGTGGCCCATCGCGTCCTTCGACATCGACGAGCCCGGCTGCGACATCGCGTCGTTTTGCGCATACGCGCCCGTGGTGATCGTGGCGAAAGCGGCGACGCAAGCGGCAATCAGACCTTTTTTCATGACATCTCTCCAAAACATGGGTTTAAGGAGCCGAATAGACGGACGACGTCGCGGGAAATGACAGCCGCTGCGAAATTTTTTTAAGGTTGCGCGAAAGCGCGTCATGCTGCACCGCTTCGCCGTTGCCGGCCAGGCCGGGAGGCCATGCGGCGGCGACGCGCGCTGCCATTTCGACGGGCCATCGTACCGCCCGCCATGCTGCGGCCGCACCGGGGCAGCCGATCCTCTCCCGGTTGAAACCGCCGCCAAGCCAGTGTATCGTGTGCCCTGCTAACGCGGGGGTCCTGCAATGCGTTCGGTCAAACAACCGGCATTGCGGGTGAGAAATACCCTTTGAACCTGATCTGGATAATGCCAGCGCAGGGAAGCGTACGGATTTCGCCGCCATCCTTCTGACGAAATCCGCCGCCTCACCAAGCCTCGTCTCCTGCTTAGCTCGAGCCCCACATACGTCAAGGGCTCCGGGCAAGCGCCGAAGCGCCTGTCCGGCGCTCACACAGGAGATTGCATGAACGCCAATCCGAAGTTTCTGTCCGCCGACGCTCATGTCGATGCCGCGGCCGTCGCCCCGCTGCCGAATTCCCGCAAGGTTTATGTCACCGGCTCGCAGCCCGACATCCGCGTGCCGATGCGTGAAATCACGCAGGCCGACACGCCGACCGGTTTCGGCGGCGAAAAGAATCCGCCGATCTACGTGTACGACACGTCGGGCCCCTACACCGATCCGGACGCGAAGATCGACATCCGCGCAGGCCTGGCCGCGCTGCGTCAGGGCTGGATCGAGGCACGCGGCGACACCGAAGTGCTAGGCGGCCTGTCGAGCCAGTACGGCCTCGAGCGCGCGGCCGATCCGGCCACCGCCGACCTGCGGTTCCCGGGCCTGCACCGCAACCCGCGCCGCGCCCAGGCCGGCAAGAACGTCACGCAGATGCACTATGCGCGCCAGGGCATCATCACGCCGGAAATGGAATACATCGCGATCCGCGAGAACCAGCGCCGCGCCGAGTACCTCGAGAGCCTGAAGGCAAGCGGCCCGAACGGCGCGAAGCTCGCCGCGATGATGGGTCGCCAGCACCCGGGCCAGGCGTTCGGCGCAGCGGCCTTCGGCGCGAACGCACCGGCCGAGATCACGCCGGAATTCGTGCGCTCGGAAGTGGCGTGCGGCCGCGCGATCATCCCCGCGAACATCAACCACCCGGAATCCGAGCCGATGATCATCGGCCGCAACTTCCTCGTGAAGATCAACGCGAACATCGGCAACTCGGCCGTCACGTCGTCGATCGGCGAGGAAGTCGACAAGATGACGTGGGCGATCCGCTGGGGCGGCGACACGGTGATGGACCTGTCGACCGGCAAGCACATCCATGAAACGCGCGAGTGGATCATCCGCAACAGCCCGGTGCCGATCGGCACGGTGCCGATCTACCAGGCGCTCGAAAAGGTCAACGGCAAAGCTGAAGATCTGACCTGGGAAATCTTCCGCGACACGCTGATCGAACAGGCCGAGCAAGGCGTCGACTACTTCACGATCCATGCGGGCGTGCGCCTGCAGTACGTGCCGCTCACCGCGAACCGGATGACCGGCATCGTGTCGCGCGGCGGCTCGATCATGGCGAAGTGGTGCCTCGCGCATCACAAGGAAAGCTTCCTGTACGAACACTTCGAAGAGATCTGCGAGATCATGAGGGCGTACGACGTGAGCTTCTCGCTCGGCGACGGCCTGCGTCCCGGCTCGATCTACGACGCGAACGACGAAGCGCAGCTCGGCGAGCTGAAGACGCTCGGCGAACTCACGCAGATCGCATGGAAGCACGACGTGCAGGTGATGATCGAAGGCCCCGGCCACGTGCCGATGCAGCTGATCAAGGAGAACATGGATCTCCAGCTCGACTGGTGCAAGGAAGCGCCGTTCTACACGCTCGGGCCGCTGACCACCGACATCGCGCCGGGCTACGACCACATCACGTCCGGCATCGGCGCCGCGATGATCGGCTGGTTCGGCACTGCGATGCTGTGCTACGTGACGCCGAAGGAACACCTCGGCCTGCCGAACAAGGACGACGTGAAGGAAGGCATCATCACGTACAAGCTCGCCGCGCACGCCGCCGATCTCGCGAAGGGCCACCCGGGCGCGCAGGTGCGTGACAACGCGCTGTCGAAGGCGCGCTTCGAGTTCCGCTGGGAAGACCAGTTCAACATCGGCCTCGATCCGGACAAGGCGCGCGAATTCCACGACGAAACGCTGCCGAAGGATTCGGCGAAGGTTGCACACTTCTGCTCGATGTGCGGCCCGCACTTCTGCTCGATGAAGATCACGCAGGACGTGCGCGAGTTCGCGGCGCAGCAGGGTGTGTCGGAAACCGAAGCGCTGAAGAAAGGGATGGAAGTGAAGGCAGTCGAGTTCGTGAAGACCGGCGCCGAAATCTATCACCGTCAGTAAGCGCACGCGGTGATCCGGCGATCCTCGCCGGATCATCTCGCGATTCGCGATGTACGAAGCCCGCTTTCGAGCGGGCTTTTTTGCGCATGTCGCAAGCCTGCCTGCGCACCGGGAAACCACCGGAAACAATTCATTACGAAACCGCGCGAGCCTTAACAAGTCCTTACAGCAGCGTCGGGGGGCGGCGCGTAGATTGGGTTCATGCGCGGCCGCCGGCCGGTCGCGTGTCCTCCGTTCACAACCGCAAGGACAACGATCATGAATTCGATACGGCGTATTGGGGTATGCGCGCTGCTCGTCGCGACCGTGGCCAGCCTGTCGGCCTGTGACTCGATGACGAGACGCCAGCGCGACACGGCAATCGGTGCAGGTGTCGGCGGCGTCGCCGGCGCGGCGATCGGCGGCAGCGCGCTGTCGACGCTGGGCGGCGCGGCGGCCGGCGGCATCATCGGCAACCAGGTCGGCAAGTAAGCGGCGACGCGCGCCGCGACAGTCAACCAGACGGCGTTTTCGCGGTGCGGAAGCGCCGTTTTCGCATGCGGCGCCGCAACGTGACCGGCAGCCTGCACGGAAATGATCCGTTACCGTTTTGCACACCGTGTCATCGGCGCGCGGCCTAAGCTTAAGCATCTGCCGATTGCCGGCTCCGCCGGAGAGACATCATGAACAGGACCCTCGTCGCCGCGGCGCTCGCCTGCGTGACGCTCGCCGGCTGCTACTACCCGTACGGCTATTATCCTGGCGGCTATTACACGGCTGCACCGGTGCAGCCGGCCCCCGTCTACGTCGATCCGGGCCCCGCCTATTACTATCCGGCACCGGCCTATGCACCTGCGTGGGGCGGCTATTGGGGCCCGGCGCTGTCGCTCAATTTCGGCTTCGGCGGACGCGGCGGCTGGCGCCATCATTGAACGGGCGCGACCGCCGGCTGGCGGCCGCCCCGCGCCGGCAACCGGCGACACTCCCGTTTCTTGCCATTTCATCGAATCGTGAAACGACGGGGTGGTAACGGGGTGTAAGATTCTCCGCATCCGTTCCCCGCGCTTCACGATCGATGTCCCCCAAGAACGCCCTTCTGCTGACCGTGCTCGCTGCCCTGTGGGGTGCGTCGTTCCTGTTTATCCGGATCGGCGTCGTCGATCTGGGCGTCGCGCCGTTGATGGCGTTGCGCGTGGGTATCGGCGCGCTGTTTCTCGCGGGCTTCGCGCTGACGCGCTTCAAGCCCGCCGATCTCGGCACCCGGCTGCGCCGTCACGCATGGCCGTTGTTCGTCGTCGGTGCGCTGAACTCGGGCATCCCGTTCTGCCTGTTCGCGTTCGCCGAATTGACGCTGTCGGCCGGCGTGACGTCGGTGATCAACGCGACGACGCCGCTGTGGGGCGCGCTCGTGGCCTATCTGTGGTTGAAGGACAAGCTGTCGCTGCCGCGCGTGCTTGGCCTCGTGATCGGTTTCGCCGGCGTGCTCACGCTCGTGTGGAACCAGATCGCGAGTGCGCACGGCGAAACGGGCGCGACCGCGACCGCGCTCGCCGCCGCCGCGGCGCTCGGTGCGACGCTGCTGTACGGCATCGCAGCCAATTACGCGAAGCGCAAGTTGACCGGCGTCGATCCGCTCGTCAACGCGACCGGCAGCATGATCGGCTCAACCATCCTGCTGCTGCCGTTCGCGATCGCCACCTGGCCGGCCGCACCGGTCGGCGCACACGCATGGGGCTCGGTGCTCGCCCTCGGCGTGGCCTGCACGGGCATCGCGTATTTCATCTACTTCTACCTGATCGCGCATGTCGGCCCCGCCCGCGCGATTACCGTGACGTTCGTGATCCCCGTGTTCGGCCTGTTGTGGGGTGCGCTGTTCCTCGGCGAACACGTGACGGCCGTGATGATCGAGGGCTGCGCGATCGTGCTCGTCGGCACCGCGCTCGCGACCGGCGCGATCAAGCGGATTCCCGGGATCCGGCCGCGCAGCGGCGAAGCGACCTGACGATTCATTCGGGCGCACGCACCGCCGTCGGTCGGGCCGCGATGCCTGACGACCGGGCGCCAACCGTTTTCCGCCACGCTGCGAATGGTGCCGCGGCGCGGCCGGTATTCCTCTGACGGCGACATTCGCTCGCCACGTTCGCACGTCACCGCGCACCCCATGCCGCTGGATTGCCATGTGCGGCGGCGATGCCCTCTTTCACTTCGCGGTGGTCACGCGTCGCGCGCATGCGAGCGGCGCCAGCCGCATACCCGTGTGCGTCTGGAGTTTCCCTGATACGCGAGCGGCCCCATTCCCGTTACACTCCAAACACTTACCCGCAGAAGGCGGCCTCGATGTCCCACGTCCTTTCGCGTCCGCCCGCGCGTGCGACTGCTTCAGCATGGCGGCGCGCTGCCGCTCCTCCGCTCGACCCCGGGCACCGTTGACATGAAGCCCGCCCGCGATCTCTCGCTCGACTCCCTGCTCGAACGCCTCACGCCGACGCCCGGCGGCTGGCTCGCCACCTATCGCACCACGACGCTGCGCAGCGTGTTCCAGCCCGTGCTGTCGATCACGCACAAGCGGGTCGTCGGTTACGAGGCGCTGCTGCGCGTCGTCGACGCGAACGGCGCGCTGATCTCGCCCACCGCGCTGTTTGACAAGACGCGCGCCGACGCCGACGCGCTGCTGCTCGACCGGCTCGCGCGCTGCCTGCACACGGCCAACTTCGTCGCGCAGGGCATCGGCGACGGCTGGCTGTTCCTGAACGTCACGCCGCGCGTGCTCGACACGGGCCTCGTGCAGCGCGAATTCGTCGAGGCGCTGTGCCGGCATTTCGCGCTGCCGCCGAACCGCATCGTGCTGGAAGTCGTCGAACAGCCCGCGCGTGACGAAGCCGCGCTCGCCCGCACGATCGACATGATCCAGCATCGCGACTTCCTGATCGCGATCGACGATTTCGGCACAGGATTCTCGAACTTCGACCGCGTGTGGCGCGCGCGCCCCGACATCGTCAAGCTCGATCGCTCGCTCATCGTGCGCTCGACCGGATCGGCCGATGATCGCCGCATCCTGCATCACCTCGTGTCGATGCTGCACCAGGCCGGCGCGATGGTGCTTGCCGAGGGCGTCGAGAACGACGACTCGCTGCAGGCGCTGATGGACGCCGACATCGATTTCGTACAGGGTTTCCAGTTCGGCCAGCCCGATGCATCGATCGCACATGCCAGCGCGGCGGCACCCGCCATGCTCGACGCCGCGTGGCAGCGCTTCATCGCCCGCCGGCATACGCCGGTCGTCGCCGAGCAGCCGGGCTTCGACGCGATCGAACGGCTCGTGCTCACGGGCGCGGCCGCGTTTTCCGCGAGCGGCAACCTGCAGGACGCCGCGCAACGCGTGTTCGCGGTGCCGGCCGCGCGCCGCGTGTTCGTCACCGACGAGACCGGCGAGCAGTTCCTGCCGTCGATCGGCGCGCGCACCGACGACGGCCAGGCGGGCGCCACCCGCCTCGCACCGCTCTTCCCGGAAACGCACAGCAACTGGTCGCGGCGCCCGTATTTCCAGCGTGCGATCGCCGCACCCGGACGCGTCGCGCTGATGGGCCCGCACTTCTCGCTGACGGAAGGCCGCGACTGCTATACGGCCGCCGTCGCGATCCGCGCGCAGAGCCGGCTCGTCGTGTTCTGCGTCGATTTCGTGCTCGACAGCGCAGGAACCGTCATGCGATAACGGGCGCGACGGCGGGCGATCGGCTGTCGCACGCATCGTTCGTTCGCTCATCGATTCGTCAGTCGATCACCTTCCCTCTTCCCGACTTCACCACGCTGCGGCGCGACTTGTGCTCGAGCCGCCGCTCCTTCGACGCACGCGTCGGCCGCGTGGCGACCCGTGCGCGCGGCGTGTACGCGACGCCACCGATCAACGCATCGAGGCGCGCCAGCGCGGCCTCGCGGTTCTTCTCCTGGGTACGGTATTCCTGCGACTTGATCACGACGATGCCGTCGCGCGTGATGCGCTGGTCGGACAGCGCGAGCAGCCGCTCCTTGATGACGGGCGGCAACGACGACGCCCGGATATCGAAGCGCAGGTGGATCGCGCTCGACACCTTGTTCACGTTCTGCCCGCCCGCGCCCTGCGCGCGCATGGCCGTCCATTCGACTTCGGCCGGATCGAGCGTATAGCGGATCATCATCGCGAAGTCTCCCTGCTGCGCCGTGCAAGCGCCTCGTCGACGCGTGCCGCGAGCCCCGAATCGCGCTGCGTGCGCGTCGCGACCGCCTGCGCCAGCACGCGCCGCGGCCCGATCACCTGCACGCGCGTGCGCGCACGCGTGACGGCCGTATAGACGAGTTCGCGCGTGAGCACGCGGCCGAACGATGCCGGCAGCACGAGCGCCGCCTCGTCGAATTCCGAGCCCTGCGATTTGTGGACCGTCAGCGCGAACGCCGTTTCGTGCGGCGGCAGTGCGGCCGGCGACACCGCCCGCGCGGTGCCGTCCGCGCGCCTGAACCACACGCGCAGCACGCCGTGCGCGTCGGGCAGCGCAATGCCGATATCGCCGTTGAACAACCCGAGCGCATAGTCGTTGCGCGTCACCATGATCGGCCGCCCCGTGAACCAGTGCGCGCCGACCGCGAGCGGCACGCGCGCCGCGTGGCGCACGTGCGCGGCCACGAGCGCATTGACGTGCTCCGCGCCGCGCAAGCCGCTGCGGGTCGCGCACAGGATCCGGAACCGGTTGAGCGCGTCGAACAGCGGCAGCGGATCGGGTACCGGCGCCGCCAGCGCGTCGCACAATGCGTCGAGGTAAGCACCGAAGCGCCGCGCGAGCCGCTCGACCGTCGACGACGCGAGCGACTCGCCCGCATCATCGTGGAACGACGCGGCGGCCGAATCGTCGGCGGGCAGCGCGTCGAGCGCGGCCTGCACGTCGCCGCTGCGGATCGCGAGCGACAGCCGCCCGATCGGCGAATCGAGGCCGAAGCGGTAATTGCGTTCGAGCCAGACCACGCAGTCGGCGAGCGGTGCCGGTGCGAGCGCGGCGGCGGTTTCGCCCGGCGGTATCGACGTGACCGACGCAAGCGCGGCGTCGCCTGCGTCGAACGGCGGCAATTCGACGGCGTCGAGCCACGCGAGTTCGTCGACCTCGATCCACGCGGAGGCCTCGCCTGCTTCGCCCGCTTCACCGGTTTCGGTCAGCACCGGCGCTGCGGCCGGCGGCGGCGCGACGTTGGTCGGCGCAACTTCGTCAGCCTGCGGTTCGTCGTCGAAGAGCGATGCCTGTCGTTCATCGGCTTTCCGTCGCGACGCGGGTTTGCGTATCGCAGCAGCCGCAGGCGCCGATGGCGGCGCCGGGGCTCGTGCCGCGGCGGAAACCGGATGCGCGGCGGGAACGGCTGCGGTCGCGACTTCGTCCGGCACCGGCAACGCCGCGACGAATGCTGCCTCGTCGATGCCGAGCGCCCGCGCGATGCGGGTGCGCGCCGCAGCGGTAAATGCCGGCCGCGCGCTCAACTCTGCGAACACGGCGCCCGCCTCGACCGCGGCCAGTTGGTCCTTGTCACCGAGCAGCACGAGCCGTGCGCCCGGCGCGAGCGCGTCGAGCAGATGCGCGGCGAGCGCGACGTCGATCATCGACGCCTCGTCGACGACGATCAGGTCGTACGGCAGCGGGTTGTCGCGATGATGCCGGAAACCGGCCGCCCCACCGCCACCCAACAGCCGGTGCAGCGTGTACGACGTATCCGGCAGGCGCGCCGCAAGTTCCGGCGGCAAGTCGCCGGCCCGTGCATGCAGCGCTTCCTGCATCCGCTGCGCGGCCTTGCCGGTCGGCGCGGCCAGCGCGACGCGCAGCCCCGGGTGCGCATCGAGCAGACAGGCCAGCACGCCGACGACCGTCGTCGTCTTGCCGGTGCCCGGGCCGCCGCTGACGATCGTCACGCGGCCCGTCAGCGCGACGATCGCCGCGACCCGCTGCCAGTCGACTTCGCCGGTTGCCGGCCCGAAATAACGCGCGAGGCTGTCGCGCAACCGGTCAGGCGCAAGACCTTCGTCCGGCGCCGCCACACCGGCCTGCGCGACGAGCGCATCGGCAAGCCGCCGTTCGTAGTCGAAATAGCGCGACAGGTACAGGTGGTCGTGGCGGTCGACGATCAGCGGCCGCTCGTCGCCGCGCGCGAGCGTGCCGAACGCGACCACGCCGCTCGCAGCAAGCGCCGCGCGGACTTCGTCGAGCGGCGCTTCGTAGCGCTGCGCGAGCGCGCCGAGCGCGACGCACACGTGGCCGCCCGCGGTAGCACGGCTCGTCGCGAACGCGGCGCGCGCCGCCCAGCGCGCGGCCACGGCCGGCGCACCGGCACGGCGGGAAAGGTCGCCGATACGGCGCGCAAAGCCTTCCGCGAGCGCGATGCCGAAATCGGCGGGTTCGGGCAGCCGCGCGACGAGGCCGCCGGTAAATTCGAGCGTATCGTCGGATGCGTTCATGAGCGGCCCCCTTCCATCATCCGGTCGAGTGCGTCGACGAGCGCACGCGCGGGCCGCCGCGCATGCACGCCGGCCGGCTCGCCGCTGCTGCGCCAACCGGGCCGCACGCCGCGCACGAACAGGTACAGGTAGCCCGCGATATGCGTGTCGTAGTCGTAATCGGGCAACCGCCCGCGCAAATAGCGATGCAGTGCGACCGTATAGAGCAGCGCCTGCAGGTGATACGCGTGATCGGCCATCGCGACGTCGAGCGCGCGCGGGCCGTAGGCGTCCGGCGTCGTGCCGAGATGGTTCGACTTCCAGTCGACGATCCAGAAGCGGCCGTCGTGTTCGACGATCATGTCGATGAAACCCTTGATGAAACCGGCGAGCAGGCCCGCCTCCAGTGCAACGTCCGGGTAGCCGTGCGCGACCAGCAGGCGACGCAGCGCCATCAGGTCGAGCGACGGCGCCGGGAACAGGAAACCCATTTCGTCGAGCCGCTTCGCCGGATCGAGATCGGCGAGCCGCATGCCCGGCACGAGCTCGGTGCTGACGACATCGTCGACCAGCTGCACCATCATCGCCGGCAGGCGCGTCGCGAGTTCGGGCTCGGCCTCGACCGGCCGGTCGTGCAGCGCGCCGAGCGCGGCCCTGGGCCACGACTCGGGCTCCGTGAAGCGGCTGAGTTCGAACAGGCGGTGCAGGCACTCGCCGGCCGCCGCGCCGCGCGGGAACACGAGGATGTCGTCGTCGGGCGGTTCGGGTGCGAACGTATCGGCCAATAGCCACTCGCCATCCGGCGCCACCGCGGCGAGCGCATCGTGATCGGGCCGCAGTTCGTCGTCGGGCACGGCCGCGACGCCCGCCTCCTCGCGCGCCATCGACGCGGTCAGCGAGCTGAAGCTGGCCATCCGCCACGCATCGCGCAGCACGCGCGTCGCATGGCGCGCCGCGAGCGTCTGCGACGCGTCGTGCCCGGCCGCGAGACGCTCGGGTCGTGCCGGCGCCGGCAGCGGCGCGACGCTCACGGGGCCGCCCGCCAACGCGTGCCACGCCGTATCGAGCGCGGCTTCGTCGGGCGGCTCGTCGAGCCAGGCATCGAACGACTGGCTGGCGCCCGCGACGAGCCAGTTGAGCACGCTGCGCCGCGCTTCGCGCGTCGAGCGCGACGACAGATACGGCCCGGCGACGACGTAGCAGCGATAGACCGCGCGCGTCAGCGCCACGTAGACGAGCCGCGCGCGTTCCGCGGCCTGCTCGCGCAACGCCTGCCGCGCCGCGTGCGCGGCCGCCTCGTCGTCGCACCCGTAATGCAGCACCGCGTCGCCCGCGTCGTCGTGATATTCGCGCGCATCGGGCAGCGCGGACGCGGGTGGCTCGCGCAATCCGCCGTCGTTCAGGAACGGACAGAACACGATCGCGTATTCGAGGCCTTTCGACTTGTGCACGGTGACGATCTGCACGAGGTTGCGGTCGGATTCGAGCCGCAGCTGCGCTTCCTCGCCGCCACCGTCGAGCCGTTGCGCGGCGAGCCAGCGCAGCGTCGGTGCGATGCCCGGCTGTGCGGACGCGCGTGCCTGCGTCAGTTCGGCCAGATGGTTGATGTCGGTCACGCGACGCTCGCCGTCCGCACCGGCCATCAGCCGCTCGGCAATCCGCAGCTCGCGCGTGAACGTGCGCCACATCACCGCGAAGCCGCGTTCGCGCCACAACAGCCGGTACCGCGAGAAGCGCTCGACCCAGCTCATCGCGTCGGTGCTGTCGGCCGCTGATGCTTCACGTTGCGCATCGCCGTCGCCTTGCTCCATCCGCCACAGCGCGCCGGCGTCGAGGCCGAACCAGTCGGATGCGAGTGCCGCACGCAGACGCCGCAGGTCGCCCGGCGCGTCGATCGCCGCCAGCACGCGTTCGAGCTGCTCGGCGTCGCCGGTCGAGAACACCGAGGCCTGTGCCAATTCGACGCTGCCGATACCCCACGTGGCCAGCACGCGCTTCACGAGACTGCCCTGCCGGTGCGTCTGCACGAGCACCGCGATGTCGCCTGGCGACAGCGGCGTCTCGCCGAGCCGCACGCGCCCTTCGCGCGCGCCGCGCATCAGCCGCGCGATCTCGGCCGCGCAGGCCTGGGCAGCCTGCGCCTGAGCGTCGCGCTTGAGCAGCGTGCCTTCTCCGCCCGGCAACGCCCACACCCGGAAATCGCCGGCCGGGCCCGGATCGGTTGCGTCGACGAACGGCGCACGCACGCGCGTGCCGGCACGCACCGCGTAGTAGTTGAGCCCGTCGAGCACGAATGCGCGCGGATTCGACATGAAGAAGCGGTTGCACGCATCGACGATCGCGGGCGTCGAGCGCTGGTTGACCGCGAGCGTGTAGCACGCGCTCGCCCGTGCGCGCGCGGCAAGATAGGTATGCAGATCGGCCGCGCGAAAGCTGTAGATCGCCTGCTTCGGATCGCCGACGAGAAACAGCGGGCCGCCCGGCGCGAAGATCCGGTCGAAGATCGCGAACTGCAGCGGGTCGGTATCCTGGAACTCGTCGATCAGCGCGGCGGGATAGCGCGCGCGCAACGTCTCGGCCAGCCACGGATGCGCATGCAGTGCGTGGTACAGGTTCGCGAGCAGATCGTCGAACGAGACGACGCGCCGCGTGCGCTTGCGCTCGGCCAGCTCGCCCGGCGCCATGTCGAGCCATTCGGCGATCAGCGCGAGCCAGCGCGCGCGCTGCGCGGCCTCGGCCGCCGCCACGGCCGCTTCGAGCGCGTCGGCCACGTCGAAGAATGCATGTTCGGGTGTCACGCCGCCTTTTTTCGTGGCCTTCACGAGCGCGGTGCGCGTGAGCTTCAGCGCGGCCTTCGGCAGCGCGGCCGTCGCGTCGCCCTGCGCGAAATGCGCGGCCCATGCAGCCAGCGCATCGGCTACCGCCTCGGGTTTGTGCGAGCGCTGGTTGAGCGCAGGCTGCGCGACGCGCAGCAACGCATCGATCGCTTCGCGCTCGGCGGCCCACATCCGCGCGGCCTCGGCGAAGCATTCGACCGCGGCGGCCTCGGCCGATTCGTCCGGCTCGGTCACGCCGTCCCAGCGCAGCGCGGCGAGCGGCTTCTTCAGCCGGCGCGCGAGCTGCGCATCGAGCGCGGCCGGGCCGGCGCCCGATTCGACGAGCCAGGTCGCGAAGCCCGGCCAGCGCGCGGCCGCCGGCTCGACGCGCGTGCGCCAGAAATCCGCGGCCAGTTCGAAGCGCAGCGATGCGTCGTCGGCCTCCATGTCGAACGCGAACGGCATCGCGGCCGCAAACGGCGCTTCCTGCAGCGCACGCTGGCAGAACGCGTGGATCGTATGAATCGCGGCCTGGTCGAACGCGCGCAGTGCGCGCCGGATCCGCTTCGCGGCCGTTTCCGGCTCGAGCGTGCCGCCTTCGCCGAGGGTGGTTTCGAGCAGGCGTTCGATGAACGGATCGCCACCGCTGTCACCCGTGTCGAGCGCATGCGCGAGCTGCGCGAGCCGGCCGCGAATGCGCTCGTGCAACTCGGCGGTCGCCGCTTTCGTGAAGGTCACGACGAGGATTTCGTCCGCGCCGAGATCCTTTTCGAGCAGCAGGCGCACGTACAGCGCGCAGATGTTCCACGTCTTGCCGGTGCCGGCCGACGCCTCGATCTGGTTGACGCCGTCGAGCGGACACGCGAACACGTCGAGTTCGAGCGCCTGCTTCGGCTGAGATACGGCGCTCATGCGACCTCCTTCAGATGTTCGACGAGCGGATCGAACACGAGCCGCGCGAGCGTGCCGAACGGCTCGTCGAGCGACGCATGCGCACCGCGCCACGCGATCGCGATGGCCGGATCGTCGGCCTCGCTCACGACGCGCTCGTTGATCCACACGCTCGCGGCCTTGGCTTCGCCGTCGGACACCCTCGCCCACGCGCTGCGCGGGAAAAACCGCAGCGGCATGCGCCGCCCCGCGCGAAACAGCGCGGCAAGCGGCGCGAGCCGCTCCAGCGGCGCCGCGACGGGCGTCAGCTCGAATGCGCCGCCGCTACCGAACCACAGCGTGCGGCGCGGGCCGCCCGGCTCGATCGCGCAGTAGACGAGGTGCGCGAGCCACGCGGACAGGTAGTCGCGCGCGCTCGGCCGCGCATAGCGGTAGATGATCTGCCCGGCTGGCGTGAGCCGGTTCAGCGTGCCGTGCAGTTCGAGCGGCGCACTCACCGCGTCGCCCGACAACAGCGCGTCGTCGGCGCCGAACAGCGCCTGCTCCGTGTCGGGCCAGGCGGGCACCACGGTGAGCGAGAACGGCCGCCGCTCCATCCCGTCGGCCAGCGCGCGGCGCACGTTCGACGCAAGCTGCGTCATCGAGCCGAGCGCCTGGTCGCGCCACACGGCGCCCGTCGCGCCGCCCGGCAGTTCGGGGCTCGCGTCCGCAATGCGCAGCGCATGATCGTGCACGCCGCCCTCGTCCGATTCGATCAGCAGCGGCAGCACGCGCTCGGCGAGCGCATCGCTGCCGGCGAAGTCGAGCGCGAACGGCTCGGTGTCGAGCAGTTCGGCCTGCGCGTCGGCGAGCACGATGCCGAGCCGCGCGCGCAGCAGCGCACGCGCGGGATGCCGCCAGAAACGTTCGAATTCGGTGAATGCAACCGGCTCGACCGGTTCGGCCGGCAGCGGCTGCGCAAAGAACGGCCGCTCGCGCGGCCCGTCGCGCGACGCCTCGGCGGCCAGCAGCGTCGCGAGCGTCGCACGCTCGGCGTCATAGGAAACGAGTTCGCTGCCGGGCTGGAAATACGCAGCCGCGAACGGTTGCAGCGGATGCTCGACGACGAATGCACGCCGCGCGGCCTCGACCGCGTCCGGTGCGGCGTCGGGCCCGGCCGTGACGAGCGCGAGATGGTCGAGCAGTTCGTCGACGAGTGCCGCAGGCGGCAACGGTGCGTTGTCGCGAATGCTGCGGCCCGTATAGGCAACCAGCAACCGGTCGCGCGCGGCGAGCAGCAGGTCGAGAAACAGGTTGCGCTCGTCGTCGCGGCGCTGGCGGTCGCCGAGCTTCGGCAACACGGCCATCAGGTCGAATTCGTCCGCGCGCGCGAGACTCGGCAGCACGCCATCGTCCATCCCGAGCAGGCAGACGACGCGATACGGCAAGCCGCGCAGGCTCGTCAGCGACGAGAACGTGACGCCGCCCCACGGCACCCCGCCGCGCGCCGGATCGTCGAGCGCGGCGGCCAGCCCGGCCCGGACGACGGCCGCCGGCAACGCTTCGTCGGGCGCCCCCTCCGTCATCGCGGCCAGCATCGCGTCGAGCGCATCGCGCACGCCCGCGAGCGCGTCCGCATACGCGGCGCCCGAATCGAAGAAACGTGCGAGCGTGTCGGCGAACAGTTCGCTCCATCCTTGCGGCGTATGCGACTCGGCCAGCCGCCGCGCGAAGCCGTCGAGATCGTCGGTGAAGCGCGCGAGCCGGCCGAGCAGTTCGGCCTCGCTGCCGGTGGCCGCCTCGATCGGCAGCCACGCGCCGACCGGCGCCGCGCCTTCCGGCATCGCATAACCGAGAAAGAGCCGCGCGAGCGCATCGGAGAACGTATGGCGCGGCGACGGCACGGCCGCGTCGTCGCTCGCGAGCGGCGACAGCCCACGCCGCGCGCCGGCGGCCGCGAGCCAGGTCTGCACCGTCTCCAGCGCCGCCGCATCGATGCCATAGCGTGCCGCCACCGCGTCGACGCGCAGCCATTCGACCAGTTCGGGCGCGCCGACCTGCCGCTCCGGCAACGCGAGCCAGTCGAGCAGCACACGCGCGACCGGGTTCGCCTGCGACGGCGGCAGGCCGGTAATCCGGTAAGGCACACGCGCGCCGCCGGCGCCGGCCGTGCCGAACACGGCGTCGATCAACGGCCCGGCCGCCGCGAGATCGGCCACCGCGACGAGCACGTCGGACGGCTGCAGGCTCGCGTCGGCGTCGAACCACGCGAGCAGCCGGTCGTGCAGCACCTCGAGCTGGCGAGCAAGGCTGTGGCACACGTGCACCTCGATCCCGCGCTCGGCCGGTGCATCGCCGGCTTCGGCCTCCGGCTGCAGGTCGAGGATCGCGTTCTGCACGCGCGCGAGCCATGTTGGCGCGGGATTCTCGACGAATCGCGACGCGTCGCCCGACGCGGCGCTTTCAGTCAGTTCGTGCAGCATGTGCAGCTGCGCCTGGGTCTGCCTGCCCCATTCCGCGAGCAGCGGATGGCCGACTTCCTGGTAGTCGAGCCGCCCGGCCGCATCGAGCGCCTCGGCATGCGCGGCGGTCACGATGTCGAACCAGAATTCGCGGCACGGGTTCAACGCATAGACGCGCACGTCGATCCAGCGCGACAGCTCGCGCAGCAGCGCGACATGCAGCGGCGGCATCGTCGGCAGCGCGAACACGCTGACCGATTCGGGCCAGTCGGCGCGCGCAACCGCGTCGGCATCGAGATGGCGCGCTTCGACGAGGAAGCGGTGCGCGGGCGGCGTGCCGCTGTCGCTCAGCTCGGCGAGCAGCGCGCGCCACAGCGCGGCCTGCCAGCGCTCGTCGTCGCGTGCGGCGTCGCTGACGCCGCGCGGCGCACCGTCGCCCGCGAGCACGGATTCGCCGGCCTGCCACGCAGCCAGCCATTCGGGGCGATAGGTCAGGTAATGATCGAGCACGGCCGCGACGCGGTGCGCAAGCTCGTAACGCATCGCATCGTCGGACGCGGACAAATATGCGGCCAGCCGCGGCGACGCGAGCCACGGCGCACCGTCGGACGCCTGCGCAAACAGCCGGTAGCAGCGCCATACGAGGCGGTCGGGTGCGAACGGCGAACGCGCGGGCACCGTCAGCACGCGGCCGATCTGTGCCCACAGCCATTGCGCGAGATACGTGAACTCGACGTTCGCGCACACGCCGTTGCGCGCGGCGATATCGAGCTCGAGACGGCGGCGCAGCGCCGCGCTCGGCACGATGACCTGTTGCTGCGCCCACGGGCCATTGCTGGCCGGGAACGCGGCCAGATCCTCGAGCAGCGCGTCAGCCAGCGTTTCGTGACGGTTCGAATAGAAGAGATGGAGCATGAAGCGGGAGTCGGTACGTCGCGCCGGGCCAGCCGGGCGAACAGGATCACCAAGGATAGCAAATGGACCGTCGCAGCGGACCTCGTCCGGAAAGCCAGGTTTTGCGGACCGCGAAATACGATAGACTCGTCGCCAGTCAAGATGCCGCCCCCGGGCGTCTTCGTCTGCCATTCAGCCCATCGATGCGCTATTCGGTCGAAATCAGAAAGTTTTTCTACAGTCAGTACTTTTTCGGCGGCCTGCGGATCGCGGTCGGCGTCTCGCTGCCGGCCGTGCTGTGCCTGATCGTGTTTCACAACCGGGAGCTCGGCTTCACGATCTCGACGGGCGCGCTCGGCGCCTGCGTCGTCGACATGCCGGGCCCGCTCAAGTACAAGCACAACGAAATGCTCGCTTGCAGCGTGATCGGTTTTCTGGCCGCGCTCGCGACCGGCCTCGCGACACCGAACATCTTCGTGCTGTGGCTCACCATCGTGCCGCTCACCTTCGTGCTGTCGCTGATCGTCGTGTACGGCAACCGCTGGCCGCAGATCAGCTTCGCGACGCTGTTCATGATGGTGATGACGCTCGAGGAGAAGTTCACGCCGCTGCAGGCGTTCATCAACGCCGGCTGGATTCTCGCCGGCGGCCTCTGGTACACGTACTGGGCCACGCTCGTGTCGCAATGGCAGGCGCGCCGGATCGAGCAGCAGGCACTCGCCGAGAGCCTGTTCGCCTGCGCGGACTACCTGCTCGCGCGCGCGCAGTTCTACGATCTCGATGCCGATCTCGACGAGTGCTACCGCAATCTCGTCGCCCGGCAGATCACCGCGGTCGAAACGCAGGAAACCGCGCGCGACATCGTGCTGCGCAACCTGCCGAAACTGCGGCGCGGCAAGCTCGACCCCGGCCGCACGACGATGTACAACCTGTTCATCAACAGCGTCGACCTGCACGAGCTGTTCGTCGGTGCGCACACCGACTACCCGCTGGTGCGCAATACGTTCGGCGGGTCCGACCTGATCATTTTCTACCGCGACCTGATCTGCAAGGCAGCCGCCGATCTCGAGGAGATCGGCCTCGCGGTGCTCGAGAACCGCGCGCCGCATTCGCGGATCAGCGTGAAGGCCGAACTGCGCGCGATCGAGTACGAGATCGAGCTGATGCGCAAGAAGAACTTCGCGGCCACCAACGCGGAGGCGTATGCGGCCGTGCTCGCCACGTTTCGGCGCATCTGGAGCGCGACGCGCCTGATCGACCGGATGCGCCGCAACCTGTCGGGCCACGCCGATCCGCAGCAAACCGAACTGAAGATCGACAAGGCGCTCACGCGCTTCCTGCAACGCCGCCGGATGTCGCCGCTGCTGATCTTCTCGAACCTGAACATGCGCTCGCCGAGCTTTCGCCACGCACTGCGCGTGACGATCGCGGTGGCGGTCGGGTTCTGGCTCGGCCGCCTGCTGCCGCTCACGAACGCGTACTGGATCGTGATGACGACCATCATCATCCTGAAGCCCGGCTACTCGCTCACCAAGCAGCGCAACGCGCAGCGGATCATCGGCACGCTGATCGGCTGCGCGGCGAGCATCGCGCTGATCTACACGGTGAAGGAGCCGCACCTGCTGATCGCGATCATGTTCGGGTCGATGGTGATGAGCTACAGCCTGCTGCTGTTCAACTACGCGGCGAGCGTCGTGTTCACGTCGTCGTACGTGCTGTTGATGTTCCACCTGCTCGCGCCGGGCAGCATGCGGATCATCGGCGAGCGCGCGATCGACACCGTGGTCGGCTGCATGATCGCGATCGCCGCGAGCCGGCTGTTCCCGTACTGGGAATACCGGCTGATGGGCAAGCAGGTCGCCGACATGCTCACCGCCACCCGCAAGTATTTCGAAGCCGTGTGGCGCGCCGGGCGCGGCATGTCGCCGCCGCCGGTGCCGGCCGCCGACGGCGCGGCCGTGGTGCCGGTCGTCGCCGCGGCCATCGAGACACCCGCCACGACGCTCGACGACGACTACCGCTACCGCCTCGCGCGCAAGGATGTGCACATCGCGTTCGCGAATCTCGGGCAGGCATTCCAGCGGATGATGATCGAGCCGAAGGCGCACCAGCGCTTCGTGCCCGAACTGAACGACCTGCTCGTGCAGACCCACGTGCTCGGCGCGCAGATCACGGCCGCCGCGCCGCTGATCCGCACGGCCTGCGCAGCCGACGGCAGCATCCTCCACGACGATGCGCTGCATCGCGGCCTCGCCGCGGTGCTCGACAATCTCGAGAAGGCCGAGGCCGGCGAGCCGCCGCCCGCCGATCAGCTCGACGCGTCGAAGCAGATCACGCGCGACCTCGATGCGATGGTCGTGTCCGCGGAGAAATCCGATGCGGTGGGTGCCGAGCTCACGCACGACCTGAAGGTGCTCGCGCACCAATGCAAGCAGATGCTTGCATCTTCGCTGCTGATCCGCAAGGATGCGAGCGTGATCCGCCTGCCCGCCTGACCGCGGCGTTACCCCGCCGGTGGCCGACCCGCGCACGCCGCGGATCGGCCCCGGCGCTCCCCGATTCAGCGATCCCCGAAAGCATGACCCGCCCGCTCCACGCGGCCTGCGCCCTCGCTGCGCGACCGCCCAGCCCCCTATTGCGCCCGTCGCGCCAGTCAGGGAATACCCGATTCCGGTCACCCGGCCCGGCTTGTTATCATTCGTTCACATTCAAGTTGTATAGACAACTTGAGCCAATCGGATCGGCCCCGCTTGCCCGGTCCGTCGCATAACGATATCGGAGACTCGATGAAAAACTTGCAGCGCCACCTGAGCGCGCGGCATATCCGCTTTCTCGCGCTGGGTTCGGCGATCGGCACGGGCCTGTTCTACGGTTCGGCGTCCGCGATCCAGCTCGCGGGCCCGGCCGTGATCCTGGCGTACATCCTGGGCGGCGCGGCCGTCTACATGGTGATGCGCGCGCTCGGCGAGATGGCCGTGCGCGAACCCGTCGCCGGCTCGTTCGGCCACTACGCGACCGAGAACCTCGGCCCGTTCGCCGGATTCGTCACCGGCTGGACCTACACGCTCGAAATGGTGATCGTCGCGATCGCCGACATCACCGCGTTCGGCATCTACATGGGCTTCTGGTTTCCCGGTGTCCCGCAATGGATCTGGGTGCTCGGCGTCGTCACGATCATCTGCGGGCTGAACCTGTGCCACGTGAAGGTGTTCGGCGAACTCGAGTTCTGGCTGTCGATCATCAAGGTCGGTGCGATCGTCGCGATGATCGGCGGCGGCGTCGCGATCCTGCTGACCGGCATGCACTTCGGCCACTCGGCCGACGTGCCGACGTTCGCGAACCTGTGGAACCACGGCGGCTTCCTGCCGAACGGCGTCGGCGGGCTGATCGCGTCGCTGTCGGTCGTGATCTTCGCGTACGGCGGGATCGAGGTGATCGGGATGAGCGCCGGCGAGGCGAAGGATCCGGAACGCGTGATTCCGCGCGCGATCAACGCGGTGCCCGCGCGCATCCTGCTGTTCTACGTGCTGACGATGGTCGTGCTGATGTCGATCAGCCCGTGGACGGGTGTCGGCGGCGACGGCAGCCCGTTCGTGCAGATCTTCTCGGCGCTCGGCGTGAAGTCGGCTGCAACGATCCTCAACCTCGTCGTGATCAGCGCGGCGATCTCCGCGATCAACAGCGACATCTTCGGCGCGGGCCGGATGATGTTCGGGATGGCGCGCCAGGGCCAGGCGCCGCGCGTGCTGATGACGACGTCGCGGCAAGGCGTGCCCTGGGTCACGGTGGTCGTGATGGCAGCCGCGCTGCTCGTCGGCGTGCTGCTCAACTACCTGATGCCGAAGGACGTGTTCCTGATGGTCGCGGCGATCGCGACGTTCGCCACCGTGTGGGTGTGGCTGATGATCCTGCTGTCGCAGGTCGCGATGCGCCGCCGGCTGTCGAACGCCGAAGTCGCGGCGCTGAAGTTCAAGGTGCCCTTGTGGCCGGTCGCGCCGGCCCTGACGATCGCGTTCATGGGCTTCGTGATCGTGATGCTCGGCTGGTTCGAAGACACGCGCGTCGCGCTGTATGTCGGCGCGGCCTGGCTCGTGCTGCTCGCGGTCGTGTTCTACGCACGGATCCGCCCGAAATTCGCACCTGCGTCACGCTGACGCACGACTGACCTGCATACGCGGTGCGCCCATTCAGGCGCCCGCTTCTTCCCCGGCTCCGCGCGGCATCCGCCGCCGCAACAGCCGGGGATTCATCCCCTTCACATCCCCACACGTGCGCGGCCCGCGGGCCGCACATCGGCACGTCAGTGCGACGCCGCGCTCGCCGGCCTCGGCCGGATGGGCCTCGTCGTACGCGTGCTTCTGCGAAATCGCGTTGTACAGGATCGTCCCGATCACGAGCAGCACGGCCACGACGATCAGGATGCTCACGTTGCGGACAGGGTTCTTCTTGCGCTGATCGTTCATGGTCGGGGCGACTCCGTCAAATTCATCGAAGCGGGCATTCTACGCGCTTGCGCGCCCGCTGCGACGCGCCGTTGCCTATCCCCATCCCCCGCCTCTCCCCGCCTGCCGCAAGCTTTCATTTGATAATCGTTCCCATTTCGATCTAGAATTCCGAGTCTTTCACTTTGTAATGTTTCGGGTCGCTCGGGCGGCAGGCGCGCCCCGGAACGCTCCCTTCGTCCACCTGCCCCTCCGGAGTCTCCATGTCGAATCCGCGCACCCGCCTGCTGCCGCTTGCCGGCGCCCTCGCCCTTGCCGCCGCCGCTTTCGCGCCGCTGGCCCAGGCCGCCGAGGAAGTGAGCCTGTACACCACCCGCGAACCGAAGCTGATCCAGCCGCTCATCGACGCGTTCACGAAGCAGAGCGGCGTCAAGGTCAACACGGTGTTCGTGAAGGACGGCCTGCTCGAGCGCGTGAAGGCGGAAGGCGTGCAGTCGCCGGCCGACGTGCTGATGACGGTCGACGTCGGCAACCTGCTCGATCTCGTCGACGGCGGGCTCACGCAGCCGGTGCGCTCGAAGGCGCTCGACGACGCGATTCCCGCGAACCTGCGCGGCGCGAACGGCGACTGGTACGCGCTGTCGCTGCGCGACCGCGTGCTGTACGTCGAGAAGGACCTGAAGGTCGATACGTTCCGCTACGAGGATCTCGCCGATCCGAAATGGAAGGGCAAGGTCTGCATCCGTTCGGGCCAGCATCCGTACAACACGGCGCTCGTCGCGGCGATGATCGCGCACGACGGCGAAGCGGCGACCGAGAAGTGGCTGCGCGGCGTGAAGGCGAACCTCGCGCGCAAGGCGACGGGCGGCGACCGCGACGTCGCACGCGACATCCTCGGCGGCATCTGCGACGTCGGCCTCGCGAACGCGTACTACGTCGGTCACATGAAGAACGCGGAGCCCGGCAGCGACGCGCGCAAGTGGGGCGACGCGATCAAGGTCGTGCGGCCGACGTTCGCGAACGCGAAGAGCGGCGGCACGCACGTCAACATCAGCGGCGCGACGGTCGCGAAGCACGCGCCGCACAAGGCCAACGCGGTGAAGCTGCTCGAATACCTCGTGTCGCCGGAAGCGCAGGCGCTGTATGCTCAGGCGAACTACGAATACCCGGTGCGCGCGAACGTGAAGCTGGACCCGGTGATCGCCAGCTTCGGCACGCTGAAAATCGACCCGCTGCCGCTGGCGGACATCGCGAAGCATCGCAAGCAGGCGAGCCAGCTCGTCGACAAGGTCGGTTTTGACAACTGACACCACGACCGCCGGCGCGCGCCGCGCGTCACGCCAGCCGCGCCTGCTGCCGCGCGCGGGCAGCCGGTGGCTGAGCGCGGCGCTGGCGATCGCCGCGGCGGTCGCGGCGCCGCTTGCGGTGCTCGTGGCGGCTGCGTTCGACGCCGATCTCGCACACTGGCGGCATCTCGCCGAATTCGTGCTGCCGCAGGCGCTCGTCAATACGCTGCTGCTGCTCGCCGGGGTCGGCGCGATCGTGTCGATCATCGGCACCGGCTGCGCGTGGCTCGTCACCGCGTACGACTTTCCCGGCCGCCGGATGCTGACGTGGGCACTGCTGCTGCCGCTCGCGGTGCCCACCTATATCGTCGCGTTCGCGTATCTCGACCTGCTGCACCCGATCGGCCCGGTACAAGGCGCGATCCGCTGGCTGCTCGGCTTCGACAGCCCGCGCCAGTTCCGCCTGCCCGACCTGCGCTCGCTGCCCGGCGCGATCTTCGTGCTCGGCTTCGTGCTGTATCCCTATGTTTACTTGAGTACGCGCGCGATGTTCGTCACGCAGTCCGCGAGCCTGCTCGAAGCCGCGCGCACGCTCGGCGCGGGACGGATCGCCACGTTCTGGCGCGTCGTCGTGCCGCTCGCGCGGCCCGCGATCGCGGTCGGCGTGAGCCTCGCGCTGCTCGAAACGCTGAACGATATCGGCGCATCGGAATTCCTCGGCGTGCAAACGCTGACCGTGTCCGTCTATACGACCTGGATCACGCGCTCCGATCTTGCCGGCGCCGCCCAGATCGCGCTCGCGATGCTCGCGATCGTCGTCGGCATGATCGTGCTCGAACGCTACGGGCGGCGCCGCCAGCGCTACGCGCATGGCCGGCGCATGCGGCCGATCGCGCCGCGCCGCCTGACGGGCGCGGCTGCATTCGGCGCCGCCGTGCTGGGCTGGCTGCCCGTGCTGCTCGGCTTCGGCGCGCCGGCCGCGTATCTCGCGGTCGAGACGGCCAAGCGGCTGCACCTCGTCGGCGGCGTGTCCGCGCAACTGATGACGGGGCTCGCGAACACGCTGGCGATCGCCACCGCCGCCACCGTCGCGACTGTCGCGTGCGGGCTCATCGTCGCGTGGGCCGCACGCGCGCAACGCGACAGCGCCCGCGCCGGCCCGGCCCGCGTGTGCGCAAGCATCGCGAGCCTCGGCTATGCGGTGCCGGGCACTGTGCTCGCGATCGGCCTGCTGATCCCGTTCGCGGCGGCCGACCGGCTGTTCGGCGCGGCGCTCGGCCGTGACGGGCTGTTGCTGATGGGCTCGGCGGCCGCGCTCGTGATCGCCTATACCGTGCGCTTTCTCGCGATCCCGGCGGGCAGCATCGAGGCCGGCCTCGCGCGGATCCCGCCGTCGCTCGAACAGGCGGCGCGCTCGCTCGGCGAGACGGCCGGCGGCACGCTGCGCCGCGTGCACCTGCCGCTGCTGCGGCCCGCGCTCACGACGAGCGCGCTGCTGGTGTTCGTCGACGCGATGAAGGAATTGCCGGCGACGCTGCTGCTGCGTCCGCTGAACTTCGACACGCTCGCGACCTGGCTGTATGCG
Organism: Burkholderia sp. AU45251; assembly: GCF_030482905.1. Classification (NCBI taxonomy): domain Bacteria; kingdom Pseudomonadati; phylum Pseudomonadota; class Betaproteobacteria; order Burkholderiales; family Burkholderiaceae; genus Burkholderia; species Burkholderia sp. AU45251. The sequence continues at coordinate 154,308 of NZ_JAUJQH010000016.1, forward strand.
GAAGCCGCGCGCGGCACCTATGAGGAAGGCGCGGTCGCCGCGCTCGCGATCGTACTGGCCGGGCTCGTGCCCGTGATCCTGCTCGCCCGCACCCGCCACAAGATCGGAGCCTGACACCGTGAACCTGCTCGAACTCGATGACCTCTGCCTCGCCTACGACACGCCGCACGGTCGCCGCACCGTGGTCGACGGGCTGAGCCTCGCGCTGCCGCGCGGCGACATCGGCTGCCTGCTCGGCGCGTCGGGCTGCGGCAAGACCACCGTGCTGCGCGCGATCGCCGGCTTCGAACCGGTGCGCATGGGACGCATCGTGCTGGACGGCACGCCCGTCGCGGCGCCGTCGCTCGACGTGCCGCCCGAGCGGCGCCGCATCGGCATGATGTTCCAGGACTACGCGCTGTTCCCGCACCTGAGCGCGGCGGACAACGTCGCGTTCGGCCTGCGGCGCATGCCGAAGGCCGAACGTCGCATGCGCGTCGCGGAAATGCTCGAACTCGTCGGCCTCGCCGATTCCGGCGGCGCGTATCCGCACGAACTGTCGGGCGGCCAGCAACAGCGCGTCGCACTCGCGCGAGCGCTCGCGCCGTCGCCGGAACTGCTGCTGCTCGACGAGCCGTTCTCGAATCTCGATGTCGATACGCGCGAGCGGCTTGCGTTCGAGCTGCGCGACATCCTGAAACGCACGGGCCACACCGCGATCCTCGTCACGCACAACCAGGCCGAAGCGTTTGCGATCGCCGACCGGATCGGCGTGATGAAGGACGGCCAGCTCGCGCAATGGGATACGCCGTACGCACTGCATCACCATCCGGCCAGCCCGTTCGTCGCGGATTTCGTGCGCCGCGACGCACTGGCCGACGAACGCGCGCGCGCACTGGCGCGCGGCCGCTGAACCCGCGGGTGCGATGTGCGCCCGCGTCGCTTCATTGCCGCGTTTCCTTGCCGCGTTATGCCGGCTCGGCAAGATCACGCACGGGCAGCGCGGTCGAATACTTGATCTGCTCCATCGCGAACGACGAGCTGACGTCGAACAGCGGCACAGCGCGAATCAGCTGCTTGTAGACGCGGTCGTAATCGTCGATGCCGGCCACCACGACGCGCAGCAGATAGTCGGTCTCGCCGCTCATCCGGTACACCTCGACCACTTCCGGCATGTCGCGCACGGCCTGCGTGAAACGCTGCGCCCATTCCTCGGTGTGCTGGTTCGTGCGGATCGCGACGAACACGGTCGTGCCGACCCCGAGCTTGCGCGGATCGCATAGCGCAACCTGCGCGCGAATCGCGCCGGTTTCCTTGAGCCGCTGCACGCGCTTCCAGCACGGCGTCTGCGACAAGTTCACGCGCTGCGCCAGTTCCGCGATCGGTAGCGTGGCATCCGCCTGCAAGAGCTCCAGCAGCTTGCGATCGATGGCGTCCATTTCTCCAGTCCCTCGTAGATAGAAATTTATTCTATGCATCCTGCCCAACGGGGAACAATATGAAAACCGCTGCGCCGCGTCGACCGGTATAAATACCGATCCGGTACGCGCATCGCATGAACGGATCCGCCGGCACGCGGCACGCGCCAAATGAAACAGGCGATCCCGCCCATCAGGGTGGAATCGCCTGGCGTTCCTGCCTGTCACGGCCGGCCCGGCGCGCACGCGCCGCCGGCCGGCACGCCGCTCAATACGCGACCGTCGCGATCTCGCGCACGAAGCTGCCTTGCTCGAGCGCGTCGACGAACGCGACCGCATAGTCTTCCGCCGAGATCTTGCTGTTGCCTTGCGCGTCCGCGATCAGCTTGCCGGCACCCGTGCGGAACGTACCCGTCCGCTCACCCGGGGCGATCAGCGCAGCGGGCGCGAAGAACGTCCAGTCGAGATCGCCGACCGTCTGCAGGTAGTCGAATGCATCGCGGTGCGCGAGCGCGACCGCCTTGTACGCTTCCGGGAAACCTTCGCTGTCGACGAGCTGCTTGCCGGGCGCGACTTCGAGCGAACCGGCGCCGCCCACCACCACGAGCCGCTTCAGCCCCGCCTGCCGCGTGCCGGCGACCAGCGCCTTCGCGGCCGCGACGACCTTCGCCGCATCGTCCTGCTTCGGACCGTACGCGCTCGCGACGACGTCATGGCCCGGCAGCGCGGCCGCGATGCTGGCGGCGTCGAACAGGTCGGCCGCCTTCGCGGTGATGCCGTCGCCGGCCGCACCGGGATGGCGCGACAGCGCGGTCACGCGATGGCCGCGTCGTGCGGCTTCTGCAGCGATGCGCGAGCCGATCGTGCCAGTGGCGCCAAACAGCGCGATATTCAAAGTACGTTGCGTCATATCGATTCTCCAGTCAGAAAAATATGTAACACAGTTAATTACAGATAAGACCGAAAAAAACGGGGCATAGCCCCCGTTGCACCGGCCGCCGCGCCTGTCGCGCCGCCCGGCTTCCTGCCCTGCCGCCGGTCACCCGCCGGCACGCGCCGCCTGTTGCGTGCGCTGCTCCAGATCCAGCACGTCGGCCGTGACGTCGGCCAGCGTGCGCGTGCCAAGCGATGCTTCCATCGCCCGCTGCGCGTCGCCGATGTAGTCGATCAGCGCGCCCTGGATGTGCCGCCCGACGAGACACGCGGGATTCGGCGCCTCGCGGTGCAGCGCGAACAGTTGCGCATCGTCGACCGCCCGATACACGTCGAGCAGCGTGATCGCGCCGGGCTCGCGCGCCAGCAGCGCACCGCCGCCCGCGCCCAGTTGCGACGTGGTCAGCCCGGCGGCCGCCAGCATCGACAGCAACCGGCGAATCAACGCCGGATTCGTGTTCACGCTGCCCGCGATGATGTCGGACGACAGCGGCGCGCCTTCCTGCATCGACAGCAAGGCAAGCACGTGGACGGCAAACGCGAACCGGCTGCTGGTATTCATTCCTCACTCACTTGACGACGCCGGCCCATCCCGCAGCCGGCGACATGTGTAACCATCATAATTACATTTTGCGGATCATGCAAGCCCGCGTCACTCTCCGCTCGCAGGCTTGGCGCCCGACGCGTTCTGCTGGCTCCACTGCTGGAGCTTCTTGCCGGCTTGCGCGATCTGCGCGCCGGCTTCGGAAGCCGCATGCGCGACGACCGCGGAAGCGGCCGCATCGATCTGCGCCTGCGCAGCGGAAGCGAGACCGCTCGCGGACAGCGGCGGCACGGCCGACGCCGCGGACGCGATGCCGGCCTTCGCGGCATTGATCTGCTGGTTGACCGTGCTCGCCACCTGGTCGAGCGCCTTGGCCGCATTGTTCGCGGCATCGGCGGCCGCGCTCGCGGCTGTATCGGGTTGCGTGACCGGCGCACCGGACTTCTCGCAGCCCGCGAGCAACAACAGCGCACCGGCGGCCACGGCCGCCAGGACGGACCCGGGCACGCCACGCGCCCGCGATGTCTTCATGTTCATCTGCAATCTCCGGCCGCGCGTCGCGCGGCCTCATGGTTGGACCGACGTCGATGATACCGCCTGTGGAACACGGCCAATCACGCCCCGCCATTAAAAATAGCTTTCAATTTAGGACTCGTCTGATTCAATCGCACACGCGAGAACACTAAAGTGGGCAGGCCTCAACCTGCTACGGAAGTGCCCCCTTTTTCATGGATTTTCTCGTCGACTGGCTCATCGCCCTGGCCGTACTGCTCGCCGCCACCCTGTTCCTGTGCTTGCGCCCGTGGTCGGCGCGCCGTCTTGCCGATTCCGGGCGCCCGCGCCGCGTCGCGTCCGCGCGCCTGCTCACGCAGGCCGTGATCGGCTTCTGGACGGCCGCGCTGATCGTCGTGCGAGGCATCCTCGGCCCCGACGGCGACGGCCAGTCGCTTGCGGGCTTCGCGGCGCTCGCGTTTGCCGCGCTCGGACTCACAACCGTCGCCGCCTACTGGTCGGTGTGCGCGCTGCGGCTGCGCCGGCCGCCCACGCTGTTCACGCGCCGCTGACGCGCCGGAACGGTGCGCAGCGACGCACCATCGCGCACCACGCCGCACCAATCGGCACGTCACACGCACCAGTTCCGCACCCGCCGCACCACACGCGTGCACCCGGCATCACACCGGTCCCGTGCCGGCCGCGCCCCCTTCCCGTGCATGATTCACCGGAATGCCGCACCACACGGTGTTCGAGCACCAACTCCACGCAGCCGTTCACCAAGTTGGCTCGATACTTGCGTTCCTTGCCCGTTTTTTGCGCAAGGAAGCCACGGCATGGATGGTCTGAAATCCGGCGTCGACACACTGTTCCTGTTGATCGGCGCCGTCATGGTGCTCGCGATGCACGCGGGCTTTGCATTTCTCGAACTCGGCACGGTCCGCAAGAAAAACCAGGTCAACGCGCTCGTAAAGATCCTGGTCGATTTCTCGGTGTCGACGCTCGCGTATTTCTTCATCGGCTACACGATCGCGTACGGCGTCGAGTTCTTCGACGACATTGGCACGCTGTCGCAGCACAGCGGCTACGCGCTCGTGCGCTTCTTCTTCCTGCTGACCTTCGCGGCGGCGATCCCCGCGATCGTGTCCGGCGGCATCGCCGAGCGCGCGAAGTTCAATCCGCAGCTCGTCGCGACACTGATCATCGTCGGCTTCATCTATCCGTTCTTCGAAGGGATCGCATGGAACGAACGTTTCGGCGTGCAGGCCTGGCTCACGCACGCGTTCGGTGCGCCGTTCCACGATTTCGCGGGCTCCGTCGTCGTGCACGCATTCGGCGGCTGGGTCGCGCTGCCGGCCGTGCTGCTGCTCGGCGCGCGCCACGGCCGCTACGCGAAGGACGGCCGGATCGCCGCGCACCCGCCGTCGAACATCCCGTTCCTCGCGCTCGGCGCGTGGGTGCTCGCGGTCGGCTGGTTCGGCTTCAACGTGATGAGCGCGCAGACGCTCGACAAGATCAGCGGCCTCGTCGCCGTGAACTCGCTGATGGCGATGGTCGGCGGCACGCTCGCCGCGTGGATGGCCGGCCGCAACGACCCGGGCTTCACCTACAACGGGCCGCTCGCCGGCCTCGTCGCGGTGTGCGCGGGCTCCGACGTGATGCATCCGATCGGCGCGCTCGTCACCGGCGCCGTCGCAGGCGCGCTGTTCGTCGCGATGTTCACCTGCGTACAGAACAAGTGGCGCATCGACGACGTGCTCGGCGTGTGGCCGCTGCACGGCATGTGCGGCGCGCTCGGCGGCCTCGCGGCCGGCGTGTTCGGCCTGCCCGCGCTCGGCGGGCTCGGCGGCGTGTCGTTCATGTCGCAGCTGATCGGCACGTTCGGTGGCATCGCGATCGCGACCGCGGGCGGCACACTCGTCTACGGCGCACTGAAAGCGACCGTCGGGCTGCGCCTCGACCGCGAAGCCGAGTTCGACGGCGCGGACCTGTCGATCCACCGCATCTCGGCGACGCCCGAACGCGATTGAGCGCCTGACGAACGCCCGACACATCATTACGTTTTCAATTCAAAAAACTTTCATCGAGCATCCTTACACTTCCGTCCAGTTTTCAATTTGCCTTCGCCAAGCTTGCCGACCGCCTGCTTCGCGAAGGCCATTCTTCCAACAACTGAAACTGGACTCCACATGCCCGCGTTGCCCAATACTTCCCGTCGTCAGGCCCTGAAGATCCTCGCCGGCGCGCCGATGCTGCCCCTTTCCGGCCTCGCGCTGCCGGCCCTGCTGACGGGTTGCGGCGGCGACGACAATCCGGCATCGACGCCGGCCCCAGTCGCTGCCGCGTACACGTCGGCCACGTTCTCGGCAATGGCCGCGCCCTCGCTCGACAACGCGGCCGCGATGTCCACGACGACGGTCGGCTCGACGCTGTCGGTGTCGTTCTCGGACGGCTCGGCGCGCAACTTCAAGCTGGCGTACCGGCCGTTCTTCGTGACGGGCGACATGGTGCCGGACGGCAAAGGCGGCACGACGCTCGCGGGCGGCTACTACGACATCAACAACCAGCCGATCATCGACCGCTCGGTGGCCGGCAAGGAGCGCCAGTTCTATTCCGACTGCCCGGACGGCAGCTCGTTGCTGACGCTGAAGAACGCGAGCGTGCCCGGCGTGAAGGGCAACACGGTGTTCGCCGTCGTGCAGTTCGAATACACGACGCGCGACCAGGCCAGCGCATCGCAGTACGGCCAGTTGCCGTCGCCGATCGCGGTGGTGACGCTCGACCAGGATCCGGCCAATGGCGCGCTGAAGGTCGTCAAGTACCACAACGTCGACACGTCGAAGGCGCACGGCCTGTGGATCACGTGCGGCGCGAGCCTGTCGCCGTGGGGCACGCACCTGTCGAGCGAAGAGTACGAGCCGGACGCGACGAAGATCGCGACCGACGCGCAGTTCAAGGCGTTCAGCAAGAACACGTTCGGCGACGAGACGAAGGCGAATCCCTACCACTACGGCCACCTTCCCGAGATCACCGTGAATCCGGACGGCACGGGCACCGTGAAGAAGCACTACTGCCTCGGCCGCATCTCGCACGAGCTGATCCAGGTGATGCCGGACCAGCGCACCGTGATGATGGGTGACGACGCCACCAACGGCGGCCTGTTCATGTTCGTCGCCGACAAGGCGGCCGACCTGTCGGCCGGCACGCTGTACGTCGCGAAGTGGACGCAGACGTCGTCCGCCGGCGCGGGCACGGCGACGCTCACGTGGATCAAGATCGGCCACGCGACCAGCAGCGAGATCGAAGCGCTCGCGAACACGCTGAAGGCGTCGGACATCATGGACCTGACGACCACCGACCCGAACGATCCGAGCTACGCGAAGATCCACTTCGGCGGCAAGTTCAACTGGATGCGCGTGAAGCCGGGGATGGAAAAGGCAGCCGCGTTCCTCGAGACGCACCGTTACGCGGCACTGCTCGGCGGCAGCATGGCCTTCACGAAACTCGAAGGCACGACCGTGAACGCGAAGGACAAGATCGTCTACACGGCGATGTCGCGGATCGAAACGTCGATGGTCAAGGGCAATGCGGTGTCGCGCGACGTCGCGGTCGACAAGAAGATCGCCGCGGGCGCCGTCTATGCGCTGAACCTGAAGGGCAGCCAGCGCGACACGACGGGCAGTGCGATCGACAGCGAATGGGTGCCGGTCGACATGGGCGCGCCGGCCGCGCTCGTCGGCGAGGATCTCGCCGCGGCCGACGGACTCGGCAACCTCGCGAACCCGGACAAGATCGCGAACCCGGACAACCTGAAGTTCTCCGAAAAGTTGCGCACGCTCTTCATCGGCGAAGATTCGGGCATGCACGTGAACAACTTCCTGTGGGCCTACAACGTCGACACGAAGTCGCTCGTGCGCGTGCTGTCGTGCCCGGCCGGCGCCGAATCGACGGGCCTGCACGCGGTCGACGAGATCAACGGCTGGACGTACATCATGAGCAACTTCCAGCACGCGGGCGACTGGGAATCGCCGCTGCACGACAAGGTCAAGCCGACGCTCGATCCGCTCGTGCGCGCGAACTTCAAGGACCGCTTCGGCGCCAGCGTCGGCTACCTGACCGCCGAGCCGACCAGCATCAAGCTCGCGAAGGCCTGACCGGACCACGCGAGGCGGGCCGGCCCGCTCGCCAGGAGCGCGCCTAACCGGGCGTCCCTGGCCGCGCGCCCCTTAGCCGGGCGCCCCTTTCTTCATCACCGATCATTCGTCGGCGCTCCACGCCGTTTGATGCGCGATACCCCATGCGGGCATCGCGCTTTTTTTTGCGCACGCGCATCGCGCGAAGCGTACGCGCAAACAGGCGCAAGCAGACGCCGCACGGGTTCGAACGGGGGTTTTCGGCGATCGGGGGATAATACGGGCCTGACGCGTCCGGGCGGACGCGCGGAAAGACGGGTATTGGCGAACATCAAAGTGTGCGGGAAATAACGGCTGCGATGTAACGTCCACCGCCACAATCAGCGCCGCGGAAAAAACAAAGTCCGCTGGAATTTCTCGCGAGCCACGCTAAGCGTCAGATTTCCCGTACACAAAGTCTGCGGCCTCCGGCGCAGGCGGGCATTCCAGCAGCACAGAATAAAAGCGTCGAATCATGAACTCGGCGCAGCGCACAATCTCGCCGTCGCGTTCTAGCATTACAACCGGCAGCACACTCATAGCGCGCTGAAGTACCGCTCGCAACGGGAGTTCAGGCGCAGGACCGATTCATCAACTCAAGTGTGAGGCGGTGTTCGGAGACGTAGGGCAAATTCGAATAGCGATACGACCCAGCGAGAAAACTGCCTCGCACAGGAAAGTCATGCCAGGCCCGATTGGGGGCGACGCGTTAATTAATTGCAGTTAATCAAACATTATCTGCATATTCTGCATCCAGACAACGCAGACATTCTTTCCCAGATGAGCAACAAGAAAGTCCAGCGGCTCCTGCGGGAAAGCCGGCGTGGCCACCCTATTGACTCCGATATGCTCGGGGACATGGGGGGTAAGCGCCGCGCTGGCGCATATGGTCAAGTCTGGCTGGCTGCAGCGGCTCTCGCAGGGGGTCTACCTTTTGACCGGCGACACGCCATCCAGAGACGGCACGATCACGGTGATCATCCGCGGCATCTGTAAGGTCCACCGCCTAGCGATCCTGGTGCCCAGTGTCTTTCGAACCGACATGCGGGCTTCCCTTATCGGGAGTCATCTGAAAGCCAGTTTGCGATGCGAGCCTTCTGTGCCGCAGTCAGTCTCTTGCGAGAAAACCCGCCCAGCTCGGAAAACTGCGCCACTGAGACAACTCGCTCTTCGGCCAATCGTTCAAGCCAGTAGTCAATCAGGCGGTCAATGAATACAATCCTCCCCTCAGCCAATGTCGACAGGTGTCGCTTTATCGCAACATCATGGCATCCTGGCAATCGACCGTTCAGTTCGGCACGCGCAACAGCAACTAGCGCTTTTCGCGTGACATGCTCTGGTGGAAGTCTGCCCGCAATAAGTTTGCGAGCGTCATCAAGTCTCGCGAAGATTTCCAAGAGGTGCCCATCGCCACGCCGCCTCGAATCCCTATGTCGAGAATTGAAAAGCAAGAACCATTGCCTGTCGTAAGTTTGCAACTTTAGCCACAGGTTGGGTTCAAGCTTGCGAGCAACGGTCAATCTGCGCTCTGTCGGCGCTGATTCGACACAAGCACGCCATTTCGCCCGAAGGGAGGCTCGGCAGGACTTGGAAAGCTGGGATGCTCCCGGTAAAACTTCCTGCTTCCAGAACCACGCAATGTCTTTCTTGATTCCGATTTCTCGTCCGGCCGCTGGCGCATTCATCCCTCCGCTAACGAGCTCTCTAAAAGCCGCTTTATACCGACGCCCATATCCAACCGTCTGCCGATCGATAACGTTCCCGTCGCCGTCAACTCTCAAGCTTACCGACACACCGCACGTGCAATCTGTAACGTATCGCCCGCTCGCCTTTACAAACCGCAACTCGCTGAATTTGTCTGCGTCACGGTGCAGCTTTCCCGAGCAAATCAGATGTTCATTCAATGTAGCCGAGTGCGCTTCGACCCGCGGACGGAAAGTTCCTTCACCAGACGCTAGATACGCCAGCATGGACTGGAAAGCTATGGATTTGAACGGGTGACGAATCGATGCGCATTGAAACGACGGAAGTAATATCCGGACCATGTCATCGTCGTCAAAACCAGTTATCCAACAAAACTGAGTGCCAAAGTAACTGGCACGTGCCTCGCTTAAAGCATTGTGCCGAACATCACCTCCTTTCGAAAGAAAACCAGCCTCTTTCAGCATCTCTCGATATGGGAATCTCCCGAGGTTTAAATCAGCCGCGACAAGCACGTGCGCACTGCGCCTAGCGACGTCGGCCATCGCTTGCAATTCAAGCGGCTTCAGTCCTTCAAGCGTTGTCCCATCATTCCGGGACGCCAATGTTGCCAGGCTACCTGAATGAGAAAAATCCATCGTTTCCGTACCGACTACCACACGCAGCAGCCGGGTATGCTTCGGGCAAACATATACACCCGGCAATTGTTGATCAACGCGATAGTACAGTTCGACTGCGGTCTCACGACACTCGGCCACACATTCATCGCAATATCGCAGCCCCTTTATTTCCTTTCTCGTCATCTCGGGCCCGCGAATCCCCGTCGGCGTGCCAACGTACCGCGACAGCATCTTTTTCATAGTCGCCTCACGCGCATCTTCGTTTGCCAACGCCATGAGATAGTTATAAGGAGTATGTTGGCGAGCAATCTTCTCCCCATCCAGACCTATGTATTCTGACGTCTCCTCTGAAAAATATTGAAGCCCTACGGGAAGAATTTTAATCGCTCTGCAAGGCGAACCGAACAGAATGGGCAAGATAGTATTTAACGCTCGCAATCCCACTTCGTCTGCGTACCGACTAATATTGCTAAAAATTGTCTCGCCCTCAAGAAAAGGCTTCAAAGCCACCGCCATGACATCCTCCTTCTCGGACACGAGCGACAATCTTCAAATTTTCAACATAGCTTGCCAGGTTTCCCTCGCCCCCGATCCGTGTAGTGTTTAGGTGCGAGTATTTGCACGATCTCCATAATGATGCCCGGTGCTCCATTGACCTAGACGACGCAAATAGTCTCCGCGACACTCCGTATGAGCCTTGAGGAAGCTGCTGCAGGTCGGCAGCTTGAAAAGCTGATTTCTCGTGCCTTGAGGAACACCGGATAGCATCAAGATACTGATTTTGCTTACCCATCTCGGAGGCTCTGTTGCTCTGAGCGTCTCCCATGCTTTCCTCATTGAAATCACATACGCAGCATCACGAGCTGACCAGTTGATACGTCTCGATCTGGTCGTGCACTGATTCAGGCAACTCTGCTGCACCCACTTTCGGTCATGTTGCAGAAGTCGTCGGTAAAGTGGTCGATGCCGCTTCCTGCACACCGCGGCAACAGAGCCTGGCGTGCCGGCGAGGGCAATCATCCATTCAGTCCGCCACGCTCGAATATCGTCATATGAAGCGCAGTCTTCCCCGGCCGGAGTGTGCGACGTCAAACGCCTTGCGGTCATGATGCTGACACCTAGTCGCTCTGCGACTGTCCGATGAGATTCGCCCAGTTCGAGTAGCGCTCTGGCTTCGCTGCGATATGACTCCCCATAGCTAGAAATGCGACGCACGGCCGCGTGCCGATCTCGTACGTCAAACGTAAATTTCGTTCCGCAGACACACACAGCCCGTCCCGTTCTGAGGTCTGCGTCGAATTGAACGCGCCCTTCGAAGCTAGAATCCGCATGCTTGCCGAACCTAGCCGGGCATCGCACGACTACACTGTTCAATGCACTGCGTTCTGTCCGCTCCGCGGACTGAAGGAATACCTCCAGGAGCACATGAGCAACTGTAGGCGGAACGGCTTGCCCCGCACACACCAGTGGAACTACCCAATCGCGCGTTTTTTGCCCCTCGCGAAACAGCCCGACCCACCCGAGGTAGCTGGCTCCATAAAACTCGACCAAATCTTGAGAGAGCCGGTTGATATGTACAGATGCACCTCTCCACGAATAGCCCAGCGCCCTGAGCCGCTCCCTGTACATATCCTGTCTTTGAAAAAAACCAGCCTCACCGACGCGTCCGCGCAATATCTCCTCCGAAAACTCGGCGACTCGAACGAGGCGCCTCATCGTCTCGACGTCAGGCACATCAATATCGATCGACCGCCCTCCCTCGAAATAGTCATTGAAATGTTTCGCTTCGTCGAAGGGCGAACTCGCCGCGACTCGAGATATCAACAGGGGGACCTGATGACGGGCGCAATATGCGACACCGGGCAGTTGTTGTGACCTTCGAAAAAATGGACGATAGCCCGCCGCCACATCATCCGATGCACACTTACGGCAGTACCGGAAAGCGTCCAGCCGGTTGAACCTCCCGAAGCCCAGACCTCTTCTGTTCCTCACCCCTGCGACCCGGCTTTTCATCGCTGAGCGCACCTCTTCCGCCACCTTCGCCGAGCAACTTGCCGTGTGATAGGGATAGTTTGTGTGGCAGCGCGTAATCTCGTCGGAGCTCAGTCGCCAATAGTCGGCGGTCTCCTCCGCAAGCCTGTCCAGTCCGCCAGCCATATCGAACAGGGAAGTGGCACAATAGCCCAGCACACGACGCAAAAAGGCGTCCCGGTGCGCAACGCGTTCGTCGCTGACATACTCCGCAAAGACACTGACGAGAAGCTCATCTTCTCGTGGCCTTCTCAATGCGATAGCCATAGCCGCCTCTCCGATCGACAAGGGGTACTGAGATCAGGTAGATAAACACTGCTCCCGACGTCCGTCCCCCCACCACCCTCAGCCAATAACCGATGATTCCTCATCCGACGTGCTGGACGACTTGCGTGACAACGTTGAAGACTTCGTGCCGTAGTACTTGACGCAAACTTCGTGGATTAATTGTTCGCGAGATGCATTCGGGTGGTGTTTTTGCACAAGCGCAGTCATCGACGATGCCGTCTCCCTGGGAATGCCGATAAGCATCAGGGACGAAACTGCATCGAGGCTAGTCTCCAACCTGTCATGTCGAATTGACTCATCGTAGAACAGGTTATGCTGCATTTCTGTCTTCATCTCGGCAACGACATCTTTCAACGTATCGCCCAACACATCGTCATATTTCATCATTGCCACTTTCTTGCCCGAGCGAATGGCGCGTATGATCGGTTTCAGGGAAGACATTTTCTCGTCAAACACCCGCACAAACATGCGTGCCGAGAGGCGTTCCTCGCCGGACGCAATGGCTGCATATTGCGCAAGCTGGAACAGCGGAACTGCCAATCCCGCGAGCCCCTGAGTCAGTCCCCACAGGCATTTTCGCTCGGCTGCGGATAGCGGCGCCGCTTTAGATAGCCATTGATATTTCGACAGCTCCTTACAGAACCGATCCCAATCCCGCTCATTGGTAATCCCCTTCCAATTGATTACCCCCCCGCTGCTTGCTCGCCGCGCCAATCGTAGTGTCCGACGGAAAAGACGCTCCGCGCGGGGTGTCCCTGCGACAAGGACCGGAACCTGAACAACGTTTGTGAAGTTGACGAAGAAATCGAAGAGCGGGTCGTGCGATGCCACTGCATAGAGTGCGTTCTGGATTTCGTCGAGTACGATCAGTCCCGTAAAATGTCTTCGCGCAACGCGATGGACCTTGTTGGCGAAATCGGCAACCGTTGCGCGACTGCCAACTTCTTTCTCATAGTGCGTTCCGAGAAGGTCATCGTAGGTTGCGAGCAGAAGCCGGAGCGTGTCCTTCAGGCTGGCGCTTCTTGGACAGTCAATCTTGATACGGACGACCTGCGTGATGCCGTATCTCGAGTGGTGAATAACCTTCGGCAGAAGCCTGAGCGCAGAATGCAGAACGGTAGTTTTTCCTGAGCCGGATATACCAAAGAGCCCTGCGCAGTACGCATGGCTTCTCTCGTGGGGATAGACTGCCGTCAGTTGGCCGTCCGCCGAGACTCCATAACGTTCCTTGATCCCGTCAATTCCATTATTATGAATAGACTGCTGAGAGTAGTGCTGCCTGATGAGTAAATGCACCGTTGAAACCACTTCAACCTGAGACGGCAACCCCACGATCAAATTTCCCAACCGCGCAACCGCATTTGTCCGGTACTCTTTTGACCTGCACCTCTCCTCCTCAGAGAATGGTATTGGAACGCTCAACTCGCGGACGATATCTTCGATGCGCCAGTATGGCCCTAGCGCAGAGATCAAGGGGTTGCTCGCATGCTCAGGAAGTAGATCACCCTCATAGTATTGAGCCTCGACTGCTTCGATACATTGCTTTACCGGCTGAGGCTTCACCTGAACCTCGTTCACGTTTGCTTCGGTACGCTTTACCATGGCAACCTCCGTTAAAGGCATGTTGATGCGACATCGCCATAAACCGTCCAATCAAAAATATTCAGAGACTACCGGCCGCCCCTCCTTTAATAAAATCGGACATCTTCTCAACGACATAGCGAATGCATACAGCGCGATTATTTCGAATCAAGCCAGGACGCGCCGCGCTCGCTCATGCATCGCTCCAAACAGCAACGTCCATTTCGGCTGCAACTTCAAGCACTTCGTCTACGAGTCAAACCTTATCGAACAGGTCGCGCATGCCAGCCTCAATCTGCTCTGAAATAGCCCCGAAATCCGAGCTATCTCTACCTTCCGACGAGTCAGTGGTGTCGGCGCCTGCACTCTGAGGATCAATGCCACGATGATCCTCCGCCTGAGGGCGCGCCGAACGGGTAAGGCCCCCAGTCACACGCCGGAATGGCTTGCTACGCTTTTCGACTATTGAGCTATTACGATCCTTGCCACTCATGACGGCATCTGCTTGTCGAATGCCCACCGCGCCTAATGCAGGGTCCTGTGCTCCGCTACGTTCGCCCATCTCACGTTCAGTTCGCTCATCCGCGCGTTCACGTAACGTTTCGTTATCCAGATTATTTATATCTGGATGCCTGAGGCCGGCGGCTTCCAATGCCGCTTTCGTCTGCTTCACCGACTGTTTGGCTGTAGCTGCGATGTTGTATTCGGTTATCGCGAGACTCTTCTGCACTTCGGCTTCGTGGCACCCAATGTTCGCTGCATTGACAGATCGATAGACTTCAAGTTCGTGGTAAGTTAATCCTGCCACCCAGTCTGGCTCAGATTCTTGCAGAGAGCATGCGATCGGCTCCCCAAGACCGAGCAGGTGGATATTGCTGACGTCGGAGGAATCGGGAGTGACGTCAACGACCGTTTCCTTCCCCTCCGCGCGAAACATGGCCTGCCTCTCTATCAAGGACAGGGGGCACGCGTACATGACGCGCTTGAACTTAATGCCGTTGGCTACGATGACCGCCTTCTCGGGGGCTATGACCTTCGAGCGGAACTCCGCGACATCGACCTTACGCCCACGCCCGTTGACTTTAATACCGTATTTCCAGAGGTTCAGTGGGGTCGCCGCTTCGCCCGCTTCGACCATCTCGGGCGGAGTCGGATAGCCTGTCACCGCTCGGCTGTTGTAACTAAGTATCGCCATCACCACAATCAGAAGCAGTTGCCTGATGTCCAGCGCCGCGTCGAGAGCCGGGTGTACCCGGCCTCTTTCAAACGAGTCTTTTTCGACTGCGCCCGGAACCAAAGACATCCACGTCGCCGGCAGAACGTGAAATCGCACTTCCATGACACCACGCAGGTCGGGTCGATACGCAGCCGGATTCAATATCTCCACCCGATAGTCTCGATGGAGTGGCTGCGCCTTGTGCACGCTACTGATCTCACCCTGGTCACCATACAGTTCCTCGCAGAGGATCTCCGAAGGCCACTGGCCTTCTGTGATGTCGAGTCCGAGCCTTTTACAGAACTCGACCTTGGAACTAATAGCGTTGACGAGAGCCATCATTGCCCCGTTCCAGCACGGAGGGTCAAACGTCAGATGCACGCCCACAATCATGCGGGAATAGTCGTCGACAACCAGATACAACGTCGGCCTGCGAAGCGCGATGCTGCGCATGATGCGAGAAACGGGATATACGTCGATGATCGTCGCATCAATATGGAATCGTTGACCGGGTCCCCGCGTGTCCGAGAGTCGACCAGTCAGCGGCCGCTCATGCAGCAGATAGCGTCGGATTCCCACCTTGCGCACCCGACGGTCCTTGTACGAATAATTTTGCGCAATGTAGTACTGCAGTTGCCTTGGCGTTATGCAGGCCCCTTCGACAAACTCCATGTCCACCAGCCTGCCGTCTGCATCAAAGACTTTTCGACGCGCAAACAAGGTCATGACCCAACGGACTGACGCCGCCATCGTCTTAGACGCTCGAGGCCCCCTCCTGTACTCAGCAGTAAAATGGTAGTCGGCTGCTATTGCCAGTATCTTTCGAGTCTCCACATTACGTGGGGGACCGCTCAAGCTTTTGTCGCGTGACTTCCGGCCGGGTTTCGATTCGAAGTTCTTTACTTGTCCCTTCCCTCCACATCGGTCATAGTCGTCCCCGGCGGCGGCAGGCGTCATACCGCGCTGCCAGAAGCGCCGCAACACGCGTCGTACCGTAGCCTCAGAATATTGATACATCGCGATAAAACGGTGAATCCGCTTCGCGCGAGTCGACCGCTCAAGCAACGCCTCATACTCATCACCATGGAGCGACGGCTCTGGTGGCAGCTCGCCGTCGGTATGTCTGTCGAACGTAAGCAACCGTCGGATGAGTACCCACCCCCGATACCTCTCAGGTTCCTCGACGCATTCGAGGCTTTCCTTCGACCGCCGGTTCGGGACGTATGTCGCGGCTCGACGCCGCTCCGCAACGCTCACTGGCAACTTCGAAATGATGTCAAGTGCATCGTCGTCTTCGACGTTGAACGACAGTCGTCTGAGCACCTCGTCGGTTTTCAGTTTGAATGGGCTAGCACGATGCCTACTTTCCGGCTTCCCATGCTCGATATCAATCAGGTGCGTCCATCTCTGTCCATCGCCCGTTTTCAAGACGATATAAATCGTGTCTCCATTGCGCTCCTTCAGTACATCTCCCATTGCAATGGACGACGGACAGGTCGCCTTTTTCAGCATAGCAACCTCCTTTTCAATCTATCTATTCCGCATTACTTTGGATTACTGCACATTTACAATCGAACGTTCACACGCAAATCTTTAACAATGACGAGCACGGGATTTTTCGATTCAAGGTCAAAACTGACAATTCTCTTTGCCGCCAGTTGACGAAACGCTTGCGCACAGGCACCGCTCTGCAGTGAAAACTGGCGTTCTACCGCCTCGCAGGCGTCGACAACACGAGCGTCTATACACTTTCGCAGACGTCGCAATAGCTCCCGTTGCGCGGTCTCTTCGGTTTCCGACAGTTCCCGCCCCAGCATGTCATTCTCGGCTTTCAGTAACCAGCCGAGATTCTTGTGTCGTGCTGCATGCATCCCATGGGCTTTGAAGATCTCAAACCGCGCCCCCTCACCTAGCCAATATTGCTCTTCTATTTTTTGCTTGGGCGTCTTGTCAGTCGTACCGAACCTCTCTGAGGATTTGACCGAAATAGCACGCTTGTAGAGCCGACCGTTCCGTTCACCTATCGCTACAAGGTCCGTGCTGAGTACAACTGGATCGCCCGTATCCGGATACCGCGGATGATCCACGCCGGCACGCGCAGCTGCCCGCAATGTCTTTTCTGGCTCAAGCATTACCTGATCGTATACGGTCAATATGCGTCGATCCCACCAGAGCTCAAGGAAACAAGCCTTCTCTCCATCCGATAGCAGATGAATTGCTCGCAGGCCGGTTTTCGAAGAAGTCAATCGCGTTTTCATACCGACGCCCGGCATATCCCGCGTCCCAATCCAGCGCTCGTGCCTCCCCTCCCTCTTCGCAGTCTCCTGCTCCTTCAATTTGCGCTCCATCGTGGTCCGACGCATGCGAACGGTTCTGCTAGTCATGACCAGCCTCCTTCATATCATTCGGCGACGGCCAGACTTCCATTAGCCGCGGCCCGACAGCAGCGGGCCGTGCCGTCGACCTTCACGCAATCGACTTGTTTCGTCCTCGCGCCGAATGAGCTCAACGTTGAAACCGTGGATCGTGGGACTGCAATTTGTCACGGCTGCGCAAGCAGCCCGTCACATTCCGTGCCGTAACGGGCAGACCCAACTACCACTTCCTCTCTGCAAGAAGGCGGCTGATCGCAAAGGGATTGCGGTAGGCCGCAGCGAAACGCGCCGCACATTCATCGAGCCGGCATCGCTTCGATTTCGGCCTCTTGTCAGGCACTGTGCCGTCGGCGACGTCGATCTGCGTAAATGATTCGATGTGCTTTCGATACGCGTATGTGGTCAGCGCCGGCGTGTGGACAGTGGGAAACCGCCGCGGAGTTGCACCAATTTCCTTTACGGAAGAGGAGCACTGCCCTTCCCGAACCACTGTGATACCAAGGATGCGGAGATGAAACGTCAGCAATTGAGCATCGCTATATCGACCATCGACGGCGCAGATGATTGTCGCTCCGATATTCACTAACGTTGCCAGTTGAGCCGCAACGGAATGCGGTGATGTGAGTCGCTGGTCGATTCCGTCAATACCGATAAAGATCGATCGCTCTGGAAACTGAGCGCGCAGCGTTGCGGTCCAGATCGCGGCGCGAAGCTGGGCGCCCAGGTCGTCCGGCTTGCGGAGCATCAGAAGCGTGTGACGACATCCGGTTGCAAGTTCGGCCAAGCGAAGTTGGAGCCGTTCCCGTCGTATAGGCAAGTCGGGTCCCGTGATGAATCGAACAAATCGCGGCTCAGAGTCGCTGCACGCCACGTGCGTTCCCGTGGGCGGAAGGCCTTGATCGTCAGGTGCGCCGTCATCGGGCAACACCTGCTTTGGCGCTTTCGGAAATGGAGTGCTTACGGGACTTGGTAGCCGCATGATCGACGATCGCGTGACATCTGACACCACTTCCGCGCGGACATACCCGCCGAACTTGGCGCAGATCGTTTGGCGTGTCGCCGATACTTCATCGCTCACAGAATGCATAGACGTGTTCATACCTGCCTCCACTCTTTGGCTCTTGACAACCGGGCCGATTAGGCAGAGCATGACTCATAGGAAGTGAGTTCACGTGCTCCGCCGATCAGGCCGAGACGAACGGGCTCCCGGTTTGCAGACCGGGAGCCCGTTTAGTTTCAAGCAATCAATTTTCGCAGCCGTTTCTCACGGCCCTGACTCATAGTTGGTGCCTCCTCTGCTGGATCAGCAGCAAAAAACAGCTGGTCGAGATGCGACCGTGAGACTCCAGACGTGGACCGTATACCTTTTCCACCGGTCGGAGTCTATGTACATCTATCCGCATTTCAAGGCGAAAAAGTTGCTGCACCGGCGTGAGAGATGTTGACGGGTGATGCGCACCTTAATTCAAAGAGCTTGTTCAGTCCGACCGACTAGAGAACTCATTATTTGAGAATGCAGCTGGCTTCTTCGGATGATGTTTAGGCCGCCGTGCATGGCATTTAACTACGGTCCAGTTCGAAATTCACTTCATAAAGCTTCCCTACACAATTGCGCCAATGCATCGCTACGCGCACCAACTGCTGACCATAGCTGGAACGTGTCAGCCCGCCAAGAAACGCATAGGTCCTGTTGCCCAAAGCAATGCGTCGGCCGGCGTTCTCGCCCATTGAAACGTGAATGCGATGGAACTGATTGCGTGCGTGATTGCGCAATTTGCATGCAATGGCATTTCCAATGTGAGGACAATGCGCGCATTGTTTTTTGAGCGTGTGAATCAAGCAGTCGACCATACCGCCGCCAAAATTCGGCGCACGCCATAGCTGCGCACCAGGCAGCTTCCGCGCCACTTGCAAGCTCCCTTCCTTAGCCACTTCTTGGCTGGAATCACTGTGTGCCCGCCGGGTACTCTGATCGATGCGATGAGGGCATCGTTTAAGCGCCCGAATACACTCCTGTACTTCCGGTGTGTAACCATTTTTACTTCTTATTAAGAAGCATTCAGCATAAAATCTTTAAAATATCCAGCCAATTATAAAACCATATTTTTATTTATGCGGCACATCATGATTTTCTCGGCCACCCACCCAGTAAAATTCAAAATTTTACAGAGATCGCTTCACCGGGTTTAATGCCACGTTACGCTACCCGGATTACACGGGGCCGAATTTTATTTTTCCCGCCACCACCAATTCCTTGAAATTCTCTTTCATCGTCTTGGTTTCGGTACGACGTGATCGGCAAACCACCGTGAAATGCAGTCGATGCCTCAAAGTATAAAACTGGCGCCGAAGGCGGCGACAGCGATGTCGCGGATATGCATGCGCATCAATATTCATAGAACTATGATGAAGGCCTCCCCGTCGCGATCATTTCATGATCGCGCGGGGTCTCGCCTAGGCTTCGCATCAAGGCAAACGATGACCATATGATGCGTACTCCAGAATCGAATATCAATCGCCGGGGAGAATCGTACTTTCGCGTTGCTGCACTGCAAAAACCCCTCAAGATGGAATTTTTGCTCCACACCATATTTTTAAGTAACTACAAAATACGCTACCTCCCCGAGGTCGCCCCACACCGGGATGACTTCAGTTGTTCTACATCGCAGCGAGGCCGGCACGGAAGACATTCCAGGGGTCACAGCACCTCACGGTGGAGCGATTCCATGATGGCGAGATGAGAAGGACCGGCAGCAAATAAAATCTAGGCCGAAACATCCGGGCATCCGTCCGAACCGCTTGTTCCCTGTGCAAGAACGTCATCGTCAGATTGTCGGGCGCCTAATACATTGCGATCGACCGGAAGGGCGAGCTTTCCCCACCTACCCGGGAACACACCCGATCGGAACTGGTGGGGGTGACAAAGCAATAACCCAAGGCTCCGATGGCCTCGTATTAGCAAGCGACACCCAGACAATCGACCAGCACAAACGAGAGAAGCTGGTCCGACGTAGACGTGTTTATCGCCTGCATTGCCGCGGCAATTGCAGATTTCGTCACGCCGTGGGTCCTGCCGCGCTCCATCGGACTCGCCTCGATTTTGATATTCGCGGTGGTGTTCGCGTGGCAGTTCATTGTTCTGATAAAGCAGATTGCTACCGATTGGTGGTGCCACCGGCGCTACCGGCATCGAATCTGATCCCTACCAAATCGCACCTCCGTGTACTTACATGAATAATCCGAAGCGCCGTCGAGAGGATCACAACGATGAGCTACCCAACCATTCCTGAAGACTTTCCTCGGGAGTCCCCCCAAGGTGCCATTGGCGGGTATCGACCGAAACTCTTACTCCGGCGTGCCGGCGGCCAGCTTATCTCACGGCCGACTGACGAAGAACTATTCACGCGATACGATGCTTGTGAAGATCTCGCCAGACAGCTCGCGACCTACACCCGCAGGAAACTCACCAAGGACCCGTTGCAGTCACTGTCCGATTCGCTTTCCCACGTCGAAACCGACATGACCAAGAAGGTCTCTTCGGGACAGTGGGATATTTCCTCGGCCGAGATCGCCTGGATCATGAAGCGTGTTCGCGACTTGCTGGCAAAGCACGTGTTGGATGACCGGGATGACCTGAGCTTCCCTCGGTTTTTCGCCTTCCAACGGTCCCGAGTTATGCAGCCGCATCCTTGGTCTGCTGAGCTTTGATCCAGTCCCGAAGGAACTGCTCCGGAGAAACAAAGCCGAGCGACGAATGACGA
>NZ_JAUJQH010000017.1:0-157901 GCF_030482905.1 Burkholderia sp. AU45251
TCTGCGAGCAGCAGGTGAACGACGCGATCGCGCGCGGTGCGCGGCTGCTGGTCGGCAACGTCCGCGACGGCGCGCTGTATTCGCCGACGGTGATCGATCGCGTGACGCCCGACATGCCGCTGGTGAAGTACGAGACGTTCGGCCCGGTGTCGCCGATCATGCGTTTCCGTGACATCGACGAAGCGATCCGGATGTCGAACAGCACCG
The DNA here is from genome assembly GCF_030482905.1 of Burkholderia sp. AU45251. Taxonomy (NCBI): domain Bacteria; kingdom Pseudomonadati; phylum Pseudomonadota; class Betaproteobacteria; order Burkholderiales; family Burkholderiaceae; genus Burkholderia; species Burkholderia sp. AU45251. Next base: position 208 of record NZ_JAUJQH010000017.1, read on the forward strand.
ACTATGCGCTGTCGTCGTCGGTCTGCACGAACCGCTTCGACAACATTACGCGCTTCATCACCGAGCTGGAAGTCGGCAGCGTGAACGTGCGCGAAGTACCGGGCTACCGGCTCGAACTGACGCCGTTCGGCGGCGTGAAGGATTCGGGGCTCGGCTACAAGGAAGGCGTGCAGGAAGCGATGAAGAGCTTCACGAATACGAAGACGTATTCGCTGCCGTGGTAAGCGACGTGTAATGCGGACGCGCCGGCTCGAAGGCCGGCGCGCGGAATGTCCCCCGGCGGGATGCGCCTGCGACAGGCGCCAGGCGACGGTCAATCGTCGTCGTCGCGGTGATGTCGCCAGCCGCGATGCCAGCCGTTGTCGTGCCGGTAGCGGCGATAGCGATATTCGCCGTAGTACGGGCCGTAATAGACGGGCGCAGGCTCGTACACGACGGGCGGCGGCGTGTAGTAGACAGGCGGCGGCGCCTCGATCACCGGCCCCGGTACGCCGAAGTACACGCCGATGTCGGCATGCGCGAACGCACTTGCCGACAGGCAGGCGGCCGCGATGCCGAGAGCACTGGACAACAGGATGCGTTTCATTTGCCGTTCACTCCGCTCGTGGGGCCCTAGGCCCGCGAGCAACAGGTTCACCTGTCTTCATGGTACGTAGCGCATGCCGAATGGGTGATACCGCGATGTCGCTTCTGTAACCGCTGGTAACGAATCGTCGGACGATCGTCGTGCTGCATCGCGACGGATTTCATCTGCGGGATGCGCGTGGCTGGCCGGCGCGTTATTCGACGCGCTCATATCGATAGCCGATTTGCGTTTTTGCCGGGCCTCGACGCGTCGGTAGAATTCGCGGACCTCTCGAACGGCATGCATGTGCCTCGGGAATATTCCCTCCAATCATTCGGGGTCCGCACCATGAAATTCCTTCGCTCCATCCTGGTCGTCGCCATGCTGCAGGCCGTTTCGGTCACGAGCGCACTGGCTGCCGACGACCTGTCGCAGATCAAGTCGTCCGGCGTGTTCCGGATCGGTACCGAAGGCACCTACGCGCCGTTCACGTACCACGACGAAACCGGCAAGCTGACGGGCTTCGACGTCGACATCGCGACTGCGATCGCACAGCGTCTCGGCGTGAAGCCGCAGTTCGTCGAAGGCAAGTGGGATGGGCTGATCGCGGGTCTCGACGTGAACCGCTACGACGCGGTCGTCAACGAAGTGTCGATCACCGACGCGCGCAAGGCGAAATACGATTTCTCGACGCCGTACATCACGTCGCGCGCGGTGCTGATCGTGCGCGCGGACAACACGACGATCCGCTCGTTCGACGATCTCAAGGGCAAGAAATCCGCGAACACGCTGACCAGCAATTTCGGCAAGCTCGCGGCCGCGCACGGCGCATATGTGGTGCCCGTGCAGGGCTTCAACGAATCGATCGACCTGCTGAGCTCGGGGCGCGTCGACGCGACGATCAACGATTCGCTGTCGTACCTCGATTTCCGCAAGCACAAGCCGGACGCGAAGCTGAAGATCGCGGCGACCGACACGGGTGGCGCCAGCGACGCATCGGGCGTGCTGCTGCGCAAGGGCAGCCCCGCGCTGGTGGCCGCGATCGACAAGGCGCTCGCGGACATCAAGGCGGACGGCACCTACGCGAAGATCTCGCAGAAGTATTTCGGCCGCGACGTGTCGCAGCCGTGACGCGAGGTTGAACGGTGCCGGCCTGGCTTCACCTGATGGCGGAATCGCTGCGGCCCCTGCTCGTCGCGGGGCTCGTGTTTACGGTTCCGCTCACGCTCGCGTCGTTCGCGATCGGCCTGCTGCTCGCCTTCGGCGCGGCGCTCGTGCGGCTGTTCGGGCCGCGCTGGGCGCAGGCCGCCGTGCGTTTCTACATCTGGCTGTTTCGCGGTTCGCCGCTGCTCGTGCAGTTGTTCGTGATCTTCTACGGCCTGCCGAGCGTCGGCATCGTGCTCGATCCGCTGACGGCCGCCGTGATCGGTTTCTCGCTGAACGTCGGCGCGTACAACGCCGAGGTGATCCGTGGCGTGATCGAATCGATTCCGAAGGGGCAGTGGGAGGCCGCATACTCGATGGCGATGACGCGCCCGCAGGCGCTGCGCCGCGCGATCCTGCCGCAGGCCGCGCGCGTCGCGCTGCCGGCGCTGTCGAATGCTTTCATTTCGCTCGTGAAGGACACGTCGCTCGCGGCCGTGCTGACCGTGCCGGAGATCTTCCAGGCCGCGCAGCGGATCGCGGCCGTGACCTACGAGCCGATGATTCTCTATACGGAGGCTGCGCTGATCTATCTGCTGCTCAGCTCGGTGCTGTCCACGCTGCAGCGTCGCCTCGAAATCCGCTTCGGCCGTCACGCGCTGTTCCAGGCGGAATGGCGATGATCCGGCTCGAACGCATCGACAAGTCATTCGGCACGCATCGTGTGCTGCACGGGATCGACCTCGCGTTGCAGCCCGGCAGCGTGACGGCGCTGATCGGGCCGTCCGGCAGCGGCAAGAGCACGCTGCTGCGTTGCGTGAACCTGCTCGAAGTGCCCGAGGCGGGCGCGCTGACGGTCGGCGATGCACGCATCGACTTCTCGCCAGCGCACCGGCCGGCGCGCGACGCCGTATTCGCGGTGCGTCGCCAGACCGGCATGGTGTTCCAGAACTTCCAGCTGTTTCCGCACCTGAGTGTCGTGCAGAACGTGATGGAAGGGCTCGTCACCGTGCAGCGCTGGCCGCGCGAACGGGCCCGCGAACGCGCGCTCGCGCTGCTCGAGAAGGTCGGCATCGCGGACAAGGCCGACGCGTGGCCCGGCACGCTGTCGGGCGGCCAGCAGCAACGCGTCGCGATCGCACGTGCGCTCGCGCCGTCGCCGCAGGTGCTGCTGTGCGACGAGCCGACGTCGGCGCTCGATCCGGAGTTGTCGGTCGAAGTGGTCGAGGTGCTGCGCCAGCTCGCGCGCGAAGGCACGACGATGCTGATGGCGACGCACGACCTGCGCCTGGCCGCATCGATCGCGCACGATGCGGTGTTTCTCGCGGAGGGCCGCGTCGTCGAGGCCGGTGCGTCGCGCGACCTGTTCGGCGGCCCGCGCGATCCGCGCACCGCGAAGTTCCTCTCGACGCTCGCGCAGGGCGTGCCGGTGTTCTGACGCGACCCGTGACAAACGGCACCGGCGGCGTCAACCTTGCCCTGATCCGTCAAGCACCGCCGCGACGATCGCCTCCGGCGCATCTTCCTGCACCAGATGGCCTGCGCGCGGCACCCTGATCAGCTGGCCGTTCGCGATGCGATCGGCCAGCGCCTGGCCCTGTTCGAGCGGAATCCACGCATCGTCCTCGCCCCACACGATGCGCACCGGAAAGTCCGGCAGCGCGTAACGTGCCTCGGCTTCCTCGATGTAGCGCTGGCGCATCTGCGCGATCTGGCGATAGAACGCGGCCTGACCGTCGGGTGTGAGCCACGGCGCGCGGTAAATCGACAGCGCGTCGTCGCTCAGCGGCCGGGCGACCGCATTGCCGAGATAGGCCGTCACGAGCGCGTGATGCGCATACGCGGGCAATCCGGTGAAGGCGGCTTCGTGCTGCGCGACGTGGCGCACGAACGGCGAACCCTGCGGCGCGATCGCGACCGGATTCACGAGCGTGAGGTCCGCGTAGGCGACGCCGTCGAGGAAGTGTGCGCGCAGCACGGTTGCGCCGCCGTAGTCGTGTGCGAGCACGCGCGGGCGTGAAATCTTCCACTCGTCGAGCATCGCGCCGAACAGCCCGTTCTGGCGGCCGAGCGACACGTCCGCGTCCGGCATGTCGGATTGACCGTAGCCGAGCAGGTCGTAGAAGAACACGCGATGACGCCGCGCGAGCCACGGCGCGATGCGGCGCCACACCTGCGACGAAAACGGCGTGCCGTGCACGAGCACGAGCGGCGGGCCTTCGCCGAGCGTGCCCCAGGCAATCCGGTGGCCTTCGAACATGAAGCGATTGGCGAGTTCGAGCATCGGCATCTCCGTGCTAACCTGTTTTGGTTGTTAACAGGTTACTCCGGATCGTCCGGGTGTGAAACTGATAGGTGAAATTAAATGGTTACTCGATACGAGCCTGAGCGATCTGCGCACGAATGGGGTGCGGCCGATTTCGTCGGCGGCCATCCGGCGCTCGACTTCCTCAATACGGTGGCCGACACGGGCAAGACGCGCGACGCGGACAAGCTCGTCGACTGGCCGGCCGTGCATGCGTGGGCGGAACGATCGGGGCTGCTGGCGCCGGCCGATCTGGCGCGGCTTCTGCGTCATGCGCGGCAGGACGGTGCGGACGCATTGGCGACGCTGCATCGCTTTCGCGAGGATGCGTACACCGCGATCGCGCACCTGACTGCCGGTGGTGGAGGCACGGCCGGCGCGCGCGCGGCGGACCGGCTCGCCGTCGCGATCCGAGAGGCGATCGGGCGCAGCGCGTTCGATGCGGTCGACGGCCGGTTCGCATGGCGGCCCGACGCGCGCGCCGCATCGCGCTGGGTCGATGCGGCTGCGCTCGGCTTCGAGCAGCTGCTGCGCAGCGACGATTTCGCGCGGGTGCGGCAGTGCGGCCGGTGCACGTGGTTCTTCGTCGATCGCGGCCGCGGCGTCGGGCGCCGCTGGTGCGACATGCGCACGTGCGGGAACCGCGCGAAGGTGGAGGCGTTCAGGGAGCGGTGACGCGCGCGCCGGGCCGGTTGCCGTGCCACGCGGTGCGCGGCCGGCGCGCGAGCGTCATCGAGCGGCTTCGTGCTGCGGGTGTTCCGGCCAGAGCGTCACGGCGATGAACAGCCCGGCCGCGAGGAACGGCGCGCCGATCACGAACAGGATGGCCGTGAGGCCCCAGCGATCCCAGAAGCGGTCGACGATCGCGCGCTCGGGGGTGACGGGGTCGTACAGCACGTTGACCGCTTCGCCTTCGTGCAGGCCCGGATGCGACGCCGCCGAGCCCTGGGCGAACGTGATCTGGCGTCCGCTGTCGGTCGTGAACGCGACGATCGCCGAATACAGCGACGTGCGCGAGCGGGTCGAGCGCGCGTTTTTCGCGATCTCGACGACGTGGCCGGTCGAGCGCGCGTAGTGGTGGACGATCTGCCACTGACGCAGGCCGGCCACGCCGGCACCGGCGACGAAGCCCGTGCCGATCGCGATCGGAATCAGCACGATCGCGATATCCCAGCGGCTCCGCGCGTGCTTGCGGGCAGGGCGGGCCGGCTGCGGGGCGGACGACCGGCGTCGGCGTTCGCCGACGATCAGGAGGCCGCCGATCGCGAACGACGCGATGGCGAGCAGCACCGGCACGGCGGCTGGAAACCAGCGTTGCGTGAAATCGTCGATCAGTGCGGGGCGGTCGGGGTGGGTCGGGTCGAGCCATACCTCGACGTTCTCGCCGATGTCGTAGGCGGGGACGGTCGATGCGGTATTGCCGGCGACTTCGCGGCGCTGGCCGTCGTTCGCGAGATACGCGACGATCGGCCGATACGCGCGCATCGCGTCGCTGTCCTGCACGATGCGCACGACGGTGCCCGGCGCCCGAACCAGCTGGCCGGTCGCCTGGCCGGCCGTGACGGCGAGCATGCCGGCCAGCACGAGCAGCAGGACGCCGAGCGCGATTGCGACGAGCGCGTCCTTACCCGGCATGACCGGATCCGGTTCGTGCGTCGCACTGCGGACGCCGGTGTGATCGGGGGAGTGGCGTGTCCCGACGGACTCGCCGATATCGGCGCAACCAGGCTCTCTGAATGGTCGCGTCTCGGTTACATGCTTCCATGTGTGACGTCCCATGTTCTCTCAGTGCCGGCGGGCAAACGGCAGTGCCTGCGCCGGTCGTGTGATATTTGTCGGACGATTCTAGCGGAAACGATGCGGAACGGGCGTGCGGTGGCGTACTGCGAAAGGGGGGGCGCGTCGCGAGTGCGGCGGCGGAAAAGGAAAAAGCCCGGTTAGCTTTCGCTAACCGGGCTTCGGAATTCCTGGTGGGGCGTGAGTGACTCGAACACTCGACCTACGGATTAAGAGAACGTAAGGAAAAAATAAGGGACTGATCTATGTAAGGAAACATAGGGGGCTAAGGCTCACACCTTGGTAGGTGGTCGAAGTCCTTATGCAAACGGGTTTCACGTCTCTGCGCTGGATATCTTGGCCCAATCAATGACAAGGGCTTGGTCATGCCGCGTAAAAATACGTTAGGCGGTGGCCGCGAAGACCGGCAAAAGACCGGACGATGGCCGGGGGACTCTGCTGGTTAGCCTTACCCATGGGCCTGGAGTCTGTCGCGGTAAGCGAGTGTGGCGTGGTGAATTCGAAGTGGTCGGGATGCACCTTGAAGCCACAGTGACGGAACGGGGTGTTCCGAAAAGCTCGCTTCCCTGCGACCAGCATCCTCGGCCTTGGGGTTGCACTAGTAGTCTCGGATCACTTGCCCGCCTCGTGCGGGCTTTTTTCTTGTAGGGACAGATATCGGGGAATATAGATTGCCGATCAGAAGCTGCCGAATGATCTTAAAAGATCGGCATTCAATACTGGTGTTGATTAACCTTGATTTGTCTATCGTCGCCCATGCGTCATTGAGAAGCACGAGTGAGTGGCGGAGAATAGGTATCGTCGGGTACTGCCACACGGCCCAACAACATCAAAGCGTCAAACGTTGACACTCATTACCTGCTGCGACGCGACGAGCTTCGGCGGAGTCGGGCATTTACAGATGCAGAGGTCATCGCTCAGTGCAACGCGACGACCGTCCGGCCCCGTCATGGGAAGTCGGGGGCCGTCACACTGAATTTTTCCGATCGATTTGCACACGGGGCAGAACACATCGTCTTGCTCATGTGCGATGTGCCTGCCGTCGAGTGCGAACGGTGTTGCTTTGGCCTGGACCACACCGGCCACCGTCGTAAGATCGCCGTCGAGAATCACATATCGAGTCATGATCGACCTTACTCGTCTTGCTTATCGTTTGGGGACCAATGCCAGTTTGTCGTACCCCACTGGCTCCCCTCGATGACCGGCATCACTTCGCCTGCCTCGAAGTAGCGGCGGCTCCCAGCCTTTGCAGGCGTGTCCCAATAGCCTGTTTCGGGACAAGGCTGACCACCGCGCACGCTCTGTCGGCTCGGTTCGCGCTTGACGGGCTGCGGGACGATAGTAGGCGGGGCAGGAATCGGCGGAGCGTCGGGCAAATCGAAGCGCGCAACCCACTTTCGCGCGTTCTTCATGTCCGCGCTTGGCAGATCGGGAATGTAGGTATGCAGGCCGTCTGGCTTCGGATCTCGCAGCACACGCAGTACGCTGTTCACGAATACGTATGGCTCGGGTAAGCCTTCTTCCGGTGCGCCGAGACGAGGGAAGTCACCGGCACGAATCATGAGGCACGCATTCGCACGTTCGATGTGGATATCGGGGCGTGCAAGTTTTTCGCGAATCGTTGCCTCGCCGCCCAATCGCTCGATGAACAACTCACCGAGAATCGTGTACCAGTTCACGCTCTTGATAAAACCCCATCGACCAACCTTCGCGCCGGGATGTAATCCTGGATAAAAGGTGGTCATAGATTCTATCGACTCTCCTTCATAGGAGACCGGGCTGTAACTTCTTATCTGTAAGTGCGCAGCGCTATCTAATTCCAGTCCGCTGAAGCGCTCTGCAAGCGCCCATTCTTGAGGCATATAGCGGTGGTAACTGAAGGGTAGAATCGGTGCTAAGCCACCATAGCCACCACGCACAGCAAGCTTATCGCATGCGTAGCGCAGGAATGCTTCGTATTGCGCTAGACCTACATCAGTGGTGATCAAATCCATCGGTACATTGAATTTGAGATATGACAGTCCGGATTCTTGGCCCTTTTTGGTTGTCCATCCAGAAGGTGAGACATAGTCTTTGACGCTTGCGGTTCCAGTCAACGTCCCAATTTCGTATTCTGCTGCCGTGTCTTGGTCGGTCGCACTAGATCGCAGTACGCTTACCGCCACATCCGATGGCGTGTCAGAAATCGCACGGAGAATTTTGTCGACACCCTTCGCCGTCCGTTTGGTGAACTTCCCCATGTCGGTGTCTTTGCCCCCCTTCAAATGTTCGCCGAACATTTCATCGAATCGGTTAAAGCAATCGAGGATGGCTTGCCTGACTTCGGACTGCGAACCGCGCTCAAAGAAGAGCGTCCCAATGACACCGGGTAACACGCCCATCGTGTTGTCCATCAGCCGGACGCTCAAGTCTTCCTGATACCGGCCGAGCGCCTGCAACGGCGTCAATACTGGTTTCGAATCACTCATCGTCATAACAGTGCTGGGTGCAGCAGTCTTGCCGCCGTCGGTCAACGCAAATTGCAAATCACATATCGAGTCATGATCGACCTCACTCGTCTTGCTTATCGTTCGGGGACCAATGCCAGTTTGTCGTACCCCACTGGCTCCCCTCGATGACGGGCATCACTTCACCTGCTTCGAAGTAGCGACGGCTCCCTGCCTTTGCAGGCGTGTCCCAATAGCCTGCTTCCGGACAAGGCTGACCTCCGCGCACACTCTGTCGGCTCGGTTCGCGCTTGGCGGGCTGCGGGACGATCGCAGGCGGGGCAGGAATCGGCGGAGCATCGGGCAAATCGAAGCGCGCAACCCACTTTCGCGCGTTCTTCATATCCGCGCTCGGTAGATCGGGAATGTAAGTATGCAGGCCGTCTGGCTTCGGATCACGCAGCACACGCAGTACGCTGTTCACGAATACGTATGGCTCGGGTAAGCCTTCTTCCGGTGCGCCGAGACGGGGGAAGTCACCGGCACGAATCATGAGACACGCGTTCGCACGTTCGATGTGGATATCGGGGCGAGCGAGTTTTTCGCGAATTGCTGCTTCTCCTCCCAATCGCTCGATGAACAACTCACCAAGAATCGTGTACCAGTTCACGCTCTTGATAAAACCCCAACGGGCGACCTTTGCGCCCGGATTCGGAAAATCATAGTGTGCTGTCATTTCCTCGATCGATTTTCCTTCGTAGGAACTCGAGCCGTGCACATCGATTTGAAGGTGTGCCGTGCTGTCAATTTCGAGTCCGCTAAAACGTTCCGCAAGCGCCCATTCTTGAGGCATATAGCGGTGGTAACTGAAGGGTAGAATCGGTGCCAATCCGCCGTAGCCGCAGCGTACGACAAGCTTGTTGCAGGCGTAGCGTAGGAATGCTTCGTATTGTGCAAGACCTGTATCAGTTGTGATCAGGTCCATCGGTACGTTGAATTTTAAGTACGATAGGCTTGATTCCCTACCTTTCGCTACGCGCAGTAACCCAGTAGGATAGACATAGTCCTGAGCGAGTGCCGTTCCGGTTAGTACTCCGATTTCGTATTCTGCGGCCGTGTCTTGGTCGGTCGCACTAGAGCGCAGTACGCTTACCGCCAAATGTGACGGCGTATCAGAAATCGCGCGGAGAATTTTGTCGACACCCTTCGCCGTCCGTTTGGTGAACTTCCCCATGTCGGTGTCTTTGCCCCCCTTCAAATGCTCACCGAACATCTCATCGAATCGGTTAAAGCAATCGAGGATGGCCTGCCGGACTTCGGGCTGCGAACCGCGTTCAAAGAAGAGCGTCCCGATGACACCGGGTAACACGCCCATCGTGTTGTCCATCAGCCGCACGCTCAAATCTTCCTGATAGCGGCCGAGTGCCTGCAACGGCGTCAATACTGGTTTCGAATCACTCATGGTCATAACAGTGTTGTCTGTTGATCTACTGATAGTGGAATCCATTAACCTGCGCCAGCAGCGAGGGCTACGCCTTCTTCACCCATCGACGCGGCCAGCGCAACAACTATGTCCGCGCCTGCTTCGATCACGACGCCAAGCGTCGCGGCAAGCGCCACCACCATTTCCGCACCCGCCGCGATGATGGCACACAGCGCCGCAAAGATTGCGATCAACTCAGGGGCAAGCAGAACAACGATGGCAACGCCGGCGACAATGGCTACTGCGACCGCGGCATCTTCAATGAGCGTAAGACCGACCTGCGCCCAATCGATGTGTATCAGCACTTCCCACGTCAGGTCGCTGGTTTGCTCAATCGCCTCCCATCCAGCCTTGAGCTGCGCAGCCGTATAGCGGAATATCTCCTGGCCCTTCTCATCCACCCACACCCACGCGCTATGGGTTTTGTCGACGATCCACTGTCCCGCCGTGAACAGCCATGCGGCGTGTTGATGCAGGAATGCGCGGGTTTCGGCAGACAGATTCGCGTATCCGTGATGAATAGCATCCCAAAGTGGCGCGATGGCGTGCTCGATACCCTCGCCCGTTTTCTGCCACCAGTCTTCGTACCAGACGGGATGGGGAATGGCGGGCACGGTACGAATAGCCGCGCGTTGGCGCTGCTGTTCGTCCGCTGTTTTCGGGGCGGGAATCGGCACCGGTTTGGGAATTTTCTTGAGCTCGCCGTTGCAGTCGCTTACGTCGATCACGGTCATTCGAGTGTTGTAGTCGCCAGCGATTCGCTGATAGGCCAACTCCTGGTCTCTTCCCAGAGTATCGCCGGGAAACTTGACCTCCACCAGTCGCAGCATATTGTCGGGATGACGCCCGCCTTCGCGATCTACGGTGCCCCGGCCCGGCCAAAGAATATCTTTGTCTTTGACGATGATGACATCAGGGCGGCGTAGCTTCCCTACGGTTGCCCCCTTTGGGAATCGGGCAAGGCTACGCCGCCGTTCGGTTCCCTTCGGTTTCGCTTTGGCCAAAAATGGAATGGGTGGAATGTCGGGACCGACTGCACCGACCGATGTCATATCAAAACTGACTTCGGCCTTGTACTGGAAGTACCAATTCCACTTCTTACTTCTCTCCTCGATAATCATCGGCACACTCATTGCCTGCTGCATGAGCAACTTGTAGATGATCGACCCACTAGGTAATCGGACAGGACTGTATCTCGCCATTTTCAGCGCCGTTTCGACCTTCTCTTGCAAATAGCCCTTCGCGGCGGGCGAAGGCAAGAAGGCGTACTCAGGTCTACGCTCCTTGATCGTCTGGCACTCGCCTGCGGGTTGCAGTTTCCCTTCCATTGCTTGCTCCTTGTGCCGTCAGCGCTCACGCGTGCTCGTCGGTGACAACGTTCAGGTAATCGGCCCAAATATCAGGTTTGCCGCCGCCTGCGTACTGCCACGGTTCCAAGTCCTGTTTGTCGGGTTCGAACGCCTTGAGGCCGACGCTCTGTGCGCTCGGCGTAAAAACCGGTGTGGTCTCGCCCAGATCGTTGGTATGGGCGACCATGGTGCGGCCCGATGGAAGTTTCAGTTCGTAGGCGTGTCGGACTAACGGTGTGCCGTCAGTCTGGTTTTTCAGCACGTATTGCGTCTGATAGGACGGCTTGAACTGGGGCATGGCGTACGACTCGCTAGCCGGCCCGGAGAAGGTGAACGACGCACCCTTAAAATCGACGCTGCCCGGAGCGTGAATCGATACGTTGCCGCCCTTGATGCGGATCGTCGCGCCTCCGCTGTACAAGACAATCTCCTGATCGGCGGCGATCTCCACGCGACCGGCGATCGACAACAGCTTGACGAGCTGTTGGGCGATCATCTCCAGGTTGTCGTCCTGTGCCTGGATCTCGACCTTGCCTTTACCGGCTACAGCCTTGATACCCAGATTGCGAGCAAACAAACTCAGGTGATCGATGGCCGCCGTATGCAGCGATCCACCTGCCGCGATATACGAATCTTGTCCGCTGATCCAGTTCGCCTGTTGATCCGCGCTGAAGTGCAAGGACTGGTGCGTGGACAGGCCGATCCCGGTCGGACTGGCAAGCAACAACAGTGGCGTAGCAAAGGCATTCGCGTTGCCCGTTCCGCCGCCAGCCGTGCGGCCACCGGATGCCGCGCCGGATTCAGATTGCCGTGTCGCGTCGGTGTATGTCGTCAGCGCATCGACACCGGGCTTAAAGGTTTCGGCCTGATGCTGTTCGCTTGCATCCGAAATGCTGCCAAACAGGTTTTTCGATCGCGTTAGCTGTTCTCGCGCCTCGTCCACGTCCAGTTGATCGCTATCGCGTGACACGGGATGCGTGCTGATCGACACGCCCCGATTGCCGCGCAGCGACGCGTAGTCGTCGGCATGAAGGAGCAATCCCGAACCGAGATATCGCCCCCGCGTGTTGCCGCTCTGCTGAATCAGATAGCCTTGCGAGATCGAGGCGTAGCTCTTGCCGGTATAGCTGATCAACCGGGTCCCGCTCTGATGAGTAGCATCGTCGTGGACGAACGCGTTGAATGCGCCTGTACCGCCAAAGCCGTGAGACTGAAACCCGGAAAGCAGAATGTTCGAATGCCATTGGGACGGAGTCGTGCCACCGTTCACGCGCCCCAAAATAAACGGCTTGTCACAGTCGTTTCCCCAGTACGCGACCAGAACCCATTCCCCGGCCCTCGGGACGTGGACCGATCCATAGCCGTTCCCCGTATCGGCCTGCATGGTGGACAGCAGCGGCGACGAGGCGAACGTGCCGTCCGGGTTTTTGTGATCCCATGCGAAATGCACGCGCACCTGATTGCGTTCGTTGGTCCAGGATTCCGTGCCTTGCTGCGTCACGACGATGGCGTGCTCGATCGTCATGTTCGGCTTCGCATGCACGAGCGGGCTACGGTATTCGATGCTGGCTTCCTGCGCCTCTACCTCGATGACAAAAAATCCAATGGAACCGTCCTGCGCGTGTCCCGGAGTACTGAAACGCTCTCCGTGTGCCGCTTGTTGCTCGGCCAGTGTTGCGCGCAAACTGCGTGGATATTCCGTCACCTGCTGACCGATCGGTACGTTGTTCTCGATGAACCAGCCTGCGGTGACGATAAGAAACTCTCGTTTCTTCGGATCGCTGTCTGGATGACGAGGATGGTTGTTCAGCGTGAAGCGCGATCCAGCATCGAGCCAGCGCAGCCCGCCAATGCCGTAATAGCGTCGAGCACGTGAATCCCACGCCTGAACGCGCCGATGCGCACGGTTCTCGCCTCGATCCGTATTGGCGTAGCCATAGGCGGTCGGCTCGTAGACCGTCATGGGGGCAGCGGGAATGCTGCGCGACGCCGACTGTCGGTCATCGGCGGTCGTGTAGGTCGTGGATTGCAGGGCACTTTCTGTCTGAAAACGCGAGGTCGGGCGCTTGTAGTCAAACGCGCTCGACACATAACGCAGACTCTGCATTGTCTGCACTGCCGCCCACTGGGTTAGCCCGTCTGCTTCATGATCGGAGTTGCCGCGATAGTATTCGGCCGGTTTCGCACCAGGCAGTGACGACACCTGATCGACAATCACAAGTGTCGTCTTCGGCGGCTCGCCGTCTTTGGTCGGCTCATGCACCCAATAGAAGTACCAGCCTTCGTCCTCGAACAGGCGGTGGACAAAGTTCAAATCCGACTCGCTCTGCCTGCACCACGAGCGCACAATCGGCTCGCGCGTCAGCTCAAAACGAAAGCGCCCTTGCAACTGCGCATACCGGTTAAACACCTCGGATACGACGTCGCGGACATCTTTCTCAAGCCAGCCTTCGTCGTTATGAGTCTTGCTTAGGAAAATGAGGGCAGACGAGAATTCGAGCTGGTACGTCGACACGCTACCGTCCCCGCCCAGATAACCGACCTGATGCACGAAACCATGTACCGGGCGATAGACCGAGTCGGCAAAAGGTGCGGTACGCTGCTGAATCCAGAGAGTAACGGGCTGGTGCATCAACGACTGCAGCGCAGTATCGTCGCGCAGTGATGCAACATCGACCGTCCAATGGTAGTCCCGCCCGATTTCGGACGATCCGCGCGCTCGCAAAGGCGTCAATGCGTTTTTGCCGAGCGGTGTATCCAGCATCAATAGCCGGTCGTGTTGTAGCAAGCCCCGGTGTATGGCCTCATACAGGTCACGACTCTTCAGCCCCCCGATCTGAGGTGGTCTGAGTACCATGCTTTATCCTTTGATCTCTCAAGTTCTATTGTCAAAAACTCACCGTGATGGAGGATTAATCACCGTGGTGAATTTTTTATTTTTAATATACGAATCTCAATTCCGTGGCGAATGTTAAATGTGTCAATTTTTGACATATGGTTAAAAAATGGGACGCACCTGCGTGGTTGCGTCTGACGAAAGCGTAACTTTTACCACAATTTATGCCTTAACGGCACGAGCAACAGCAAGCAGCGATTTGCAGTCATTCTGAGTGGTTATCTCATATTTTCGGCGAATTCATGAATCGCACGAACGACCTCTGTTTGGGACTCGGGACTGCGCTCATGAGTTAAGGCATACCGAGCCATTGTTGCTATTTTTGAAAAATTAGAAGCCTGTAGTCGTGTCGAGTGCAAACCGGATGTAATGTCGAAGCAGCGCCATATCGTGCTGCGAGTCGGTAACAGGTGTTGTACGGCTGGTCGGGGATTGGATCATGAGTCAGTCTCGGCAGGGGGGGCGGAAGATATCATGCGACACGAGCCAGAATGCGCCGTTGGGCCTGATATTGGACGCTGTGGGCGTCACCCTGCAGTTCCTCCAGTGCCTTCGTCAAAACGTCCTGATACAGGGGGCAGTAGCGCGGCGAGAGATTCGGCAATTCCGGCATCTTCAGCAAGATTGTTCACAAGACGCTGATAACCATCGAAGCCGAGCATCCTGCTTTTGATGGGCTTGAGTACGCGTCGCCGATCGTCGTTGAGCTCCTCACTCATTTCGATATACCAGAATTGTTGAAGGTCGAATACAGCACCGACCACCTGCCCCTGACTCCCACCCAGCGTGCAGCTCAATTCATGCAGCGTCATACCGGGAAACGCGCATATCAAGGTGAGTGCGCGAGCGGCGATGGGTGTCATTTGCAAGGCGTTGCGGAGTGCGGAGGCGCGGCATCCTTCATAGACGGTGATAAAGGCGTGGAATTTTGTGAGGGTGTTGTTGATGGTCGTGGTTCATTGCTTTTCTGAAGATGGCGAGATCGCGACACGGCTCGCGATTGACGTCCCGGAGGTGCTTTAAATCCCCGCGTGCCGGTCGTCTCAGGAAAGATACGACAAAGTTCGGACCAATACACCGAATGGGAATATCGCATTCCATATTTAACGTTCATCAAAATTGGAATGAAGGCGACCATTGCAGCCTATGACGACCCGTCCGATACCCATCCCCCGATGAGCACGACGAGCACGACGACGCGATGCTGGCTGTTCGCGTTGGCAGTGCGATTGCAGAGCGCAGGCGTGCGCGTAGACTGGCGCAGACTAAGCTGGCTGAAATGATCGGCCTGGAACAAGAGGCGATAAGCAGATGGGAGCGGGGGACGAGAGCGCCGACGCTGTACCGGCTTCAGCAGTTGAGCGATGTGCTGGATTGCTCGGTCGATCAATTGCTCCAGCGCGGATCGCGGCGTGCGGATGACCAATTGTCGGTCGTAGCAGCGTCACTGGCTGAACTACGGGGCGACGAACGGGTACTAGTGGTGAATTTCGTGCAGCAGTTCGCCGATATGCTGCGGGCGAGGCGACCGGAGAAGACACGACAGCGTAAGGGCTGACGGAAGCCTAATGCGTGCGAATATAGCGACCGAATCGTGCGCAGTGGAGGGAGGGGAGGGCGAAAATCTGCACCGTTTGAATGTCTGAGTCGGTGTTTGGCGGTGAAATGGGCGGGACGGGCAGGGCGGGCGGGTGGAAATATCGCGCGCGTTGGATTGTGCGGAGGCCGACTTACGTGTCTCGACGCTGTGGTGAAGGCAATCGACCGGAAATGGCCCGGAGAACGGCGGGCAGAAAGCAAAAAGCCCGGTTAGCTTTCGCTAACCGGGCTTCGGAATTCCTGGTGGGGCGTGAGTGACTCGAACACTCGACCTACGGATTAAGAGTCCGCTGCTCTACCAACTGAGCTAACGCCCCCAACAGAAGAAAGATTATGCACGGGTATTTCAGACCTTGCAAGCCCTTTCTGCAAATTTCTCAAAATATTTCGTCACGACTACGCCAGCTGTCGGCCAGATAACGAGCGATCGCAGTTTCCGCGCTCCCGGTATGATGACGCCACCGTGTTGCGCGGCGGTCGCGCAACGCTTTCTGGGCTTTCGAAGATGGACGAAAACGCAGTCCGCGAATTGCTGGATCGCCTGCTGGCCCCCTGGGTCCGCTCGCTCGGTCTGGTCCCTGTGTCGATCGGCGACGACAGCGTCACGCTGCGCCTGCCGTTTTCCGGCGAATTCCGCCATTCCGGCGGTGTGATCTGCGGCCAGGTGTTCACGGCGGCCGCCGACACCGCGATGGTGGTCGCGATCTCGGCCGCGCTCGGCGAGTTCCGGCCGATGACGACCGTATCGTTGAACACGAACTTCATGCGTCCCGTGCGCAAGGGCGACGTGCTCGTCACCGCGCGCGTGCTGCGGATGGGCCGCAATCTCGTATTCGGCGAAGTCGAGCTGTTCGACGAGGACGGCAAGATGGCGGTCCACGCGACGTCGACCTACGCGCTCGTCAGCTGAGCGGCGCGATGTTCGACCAGATCGTCTTCGCGGGCGGGGGCAATCGCTGCTGGTGGCAGGCCGGCTTCTGGGATGTCGCCCAACCGGCGCTCGGCTTGCGCCCGCGCGTGATCACCGGCATCTCGGCCGGCGCGGCGACCGCGTGCATGCTGTATACGCGCGACGCCGCCTGGGTGATGCGCTATTACGAAGAGGCGCTGCGCCACAACCGGAAGAACGCGTACTGGGGCAACCTGTTCGGGCGCGAGCCCGTGTTTCCGCATTACCGGATTTACCGTCAGGCGCTGCTCGACATCTACGGGGAGCCGTTCGCGCAGCTTGCCGCGGCGCCGGAGATCCGCATCGGCGTATCGCACGTGCCGCGCTGGCTCGGCGCGCACAGTGCAGTCGCCGCCGGCCTCGTCGCGTACAACATCGAGAAGTACGTGCGCAAGACGCTGCATCCGACACTCGGGCGCACGCTCGGCTTTCGGCCGGAATTCGTGCGCGCGCAGGCCTGCACGCGGGTCGACGAACTCGCCGACCTGATCCTGCAGTCGTCCTGCACGCCGCCGTTCACGCCGGTGCTGCGCCGCGGCGGCCGGCCCGTGCTCGATGGCGGGATGGTCGACAACGTACCGGTCGACGCGCTCGACCCGACGCCGGGCGACGTGCTGGTGCTCGTCACGCGGCTGTATCCGCGCCCGCAGATGTTCACGGTCGCGCATGGCGAGCAGCGGCGGCTGTACGTCCAGCCGTCGAGCAAGGTGCCGATTTCGAGTTGGGATTACACGAGCCCGTCGCAGATGCGGCATGCGTACGACCTCGGGCGGCGCGACGGCGAGCATTTCCTCACGCGCGTCGACGCGATGACGGGCGGCCGCGTGGCCGCCTGATGGCGGGAATCGGAAAAGCGGGCCGCGCCGCGTGCGCAGCCCGTGCGGTTAGCGCTTGCGGATCGGCGTCAGCGCTTCCGGGTTGGCGACGCTCGACATGTCGCCGTCGTCGAATGCGAGGATGTTCCGGAACGCTGCACTGAAATACAACTCGTAGCTTTCGCGCTCGACGTAGCCGATGTGCGGCGTGCAGATCACGTTTTCCATGCGCAGCAGGCTGTAGCCCTGCAGGATCGGCTCGCTCTCGAACACGTCGATCGCGACCATCCCCGGACGGTTGTGCGACAGCGCGTTGACCAGTGCATTTTCCTCGAGCAGTTCGGCGCGGCTCGTGTTGACGAGCAGCGACGTCGGCTTCATCCGCATCAGGTCTTCCTGCTTCACGATCCCGCGCGTGTCGTCATGCATGCGCAGGTGCAGCGACAGCACGTCGCTCTGCTCGAACAGCGCTTCGCGGCTTTCGGCGGCCGTATAGCCGTCGGCGCGCGCGGCCTCGAGCGAATGCTCGCGGCCCCAGATCAGCACGTTCATCCCGAACGCCTTGCCGTAGCCGGCGACGAGCCGGCCGATCTTGCCGTAGCCCCAGATGCCGAGCGTCTGGCCGCGCAGCACCTGGCCGAGGCCGAAGTTCGGCGGCATCGCCGACGTCTTCAGGCCCGACTGCTGCCAGGCGCCCTGCTTCAGGTTCGCGACGTACTGCGGAATGCGGCGCTGGGCGGCCATCACGAGCGCCCAGGTCAGTTCGGCGGGGGCGACCGGCGAGCCCGTGCCTTCGAGCACCGCGATGCCGCGGTCGGTACAGGCCTCGAGATCGATGTGGCTCGACACGCGGCCGGTCTGGCTGATCATGCGCAGGTTCGGCAGCTTGGCGAGCAGTTGCGACGAAATCGGAGTCCGTTCGCGAATCAGCACGAGCGCCTCGACTTCCGCCAGACGGCTGGCGAGCTGTCCCAATCCGCGCACCGTATTGTTGAAGACCTTCACGTCGTGGTCGGCAAGCATCTCGAAGCAGTTCAGCTTGCGGACGGCGTCCTGGTAGTCGTCGAGGATGGCAATTTTCATGGTGAGCGGGTGTCGCGCGTTGAAAGCGGCGGTGGCGGCGGCGCACGTCGCGCACCCGTCCCGCCCGGCCGGGGCCGACATGATGCTACGTCGGCCGCCTCCATGGTGTCTTTTTAACAGGTTGTTACGCTCCGCCGCAATTGGCGGCAGCCTGACCCGGCGCCGCTTGCGAGACGGGTGGAAGGGTGCGCTGTTGTGTCGCATCAAATACGTCCTTCCTGATTCGGCCACTTACTCGACGAGGTTCACCCAATTGTTGCTCCAATCAGAATAATTGGATCAACTATCCGCAGAAGGCGAGGATTTTTGACTATTTTTATCGTCAACCGGGGCCTTGTTGAGCAACTCTGCATCATTTCCGCTGTCGTAGGAGAATTACGCATTTGCTTCATCTTTTTGAAGTTGTAACAGCGGCAGGAGTCGTTTATGGATCATTTGCAGTCGATGCGCGTGTTCGTCAAGGTTGCAGATCTCGGCAGTTTTGCGCGGGCCGCGAGTGCAATGGATATCTCCAACGCGGTCGCGACGCGTCACGTCGCCGATCTGGAAGGCCGGCTCGGCACGCGTTTGCTGAACCGCACCACGCGCAGCCTTTCCCTGACGGAGTCGGGCCAGGTCTATCTGGAGCGTGCCCGGCAGATCCTCGATGAGCTCGAGGACGTCGAACAGATGGTCGTCGCGCGCAATCACGAGCCGGTCGGCACGCTGCGCATCGTCGCGCCGGTCGTGTTCGGCCTGCATAACCTCGCGCCCGTGTTGCAGTCGTACACGGAGAATTTCCCGAAAGTGGTGCCGGATCTCACGCTGGTCGACCGGCAGGTCGATCTCGTCGAGGAAGGCTTCGACGTCGGCATCGTCGTCACGCGCCAGATGCGCAGCGCGAGCATCGTCACGCGGCGCCTGACTACCGGCTGCATGACCGTGTGCGCGACGCCGAGCTATCTGGAGAAGCACGGCGTGCCGACCCATCCGGAGCATCTCGCCGAGCACCCGAGCCTGAGCCTGCCGACCGAATACTGGGGCGACGAGCGCGTGTTTACGGGGCCGGACGGCGAAGTGCGCGTGCGCCCGACCAACGTGATCGTCGCGAACAACACCGCGATGCTGCGCCAGTTCGCGCTGCTCGGGATGGGCGTCGCGATCCTGCCGAGCTACCTGATCGGCAGCGACATCGCGCGTGGCGCGCTCGTGCGGCTGCTGCCGGATTTCCGGCTGCCGCAGGTCGAGATCAACATCGCTTACCCGAGCCGGCGCCATCTGCCCGCGAAGGTGCGCACGTTCATCGACCACCTCGTCGAGCATTTCAGCCACTCGACCGACGCGATGATGGGCGAGCAGTGGGCCGCGCAGAGCTCTGCGCTGGCGCCGATCGGTGTCGAGACGCGTGCCGAGCAGCCGGAAGCGGCCGACCCGAACCTGTCGCCGCGCCTGCCGCGTTCGTCGCGCACGCGCGTCGCGGTGCCGTCGCCGCTGTAACGGCGCGACGGCCGGGCGGCAGTTGCCGCCGGCACAAAGAAAAAACGCGGATCGAGCGATCGATCCGCGTTTTTTTATGGCTGCTTGCCGGAGCCGGATGCGCCGGGGGAAGCCCCGGCGGCCGGATCGTTACGAGCCGGTCTTGCGCGCCGTCGTTTTGCGAGCGGCTGTCTTGGTCGCGGTCTTGGCGGCGGTCTTGCGAGCCGGTGCCGGTTTCTCTTCGGCGCCTTCCGTCACGGTTTCGGCATCCGTCGTCGCCGATTTTGCCGTCTTCTTCGCGGCGGCGGCCTTCGGTTCCTTCTTCTCGAACTCGAAGCCGATCTTGCCGTCCGGCTGCTTCACGAGGAAGGCCTTGAAGTTGCGGCCCGTGCGCGACGACTTGAAGTTCGGCAGCAGATCCGTGCGGCCGTCGGCCAGCAGCTTGCCCATCTGCTCGCGCGTGATTTCCTGCTGCAGGATCACCTTGCCCGAGCGGAAGTCGCAGGTCTTCGGGTTGGCCACCGAGTGCTCGCACACGTAGCTCATCCCGTGCTCGAACACGCGGCCCTTGCACTTCGGGCACGCGCCGACCGGCTCCTGCGCGGAGAAATCGGGCGCCTCGCCTTCCTCACCACCCGTGTCCTGGCCGAAATCGAACTCGAGCTTGTAGTTCTTCGTCTCGTCGTCGAAGGACAGCTTGAGGATCGCCGAGAACGGGCGGCCCATCTTGCTGCGGAAGCCGGACAGCGGGCCAATCGTCTTCTCGCGCAGCAGCTCCTCGACTTCCGCGATCTCGAACTGCCGGCTGCCCGGGATCTTCGAGATCGAGAACTCGCACTTCGTGCACGCGAAGCGGCGGTAGTTTTCCTTCACCTGGCCGCCGCAGTTCGGGCACGGCGTCTCGAGCGTCGCGTAATCGCCGGGGATCGTGTCGGAATCGTATTCCTTCGCGCGCTTGACGATCTGCTGCGTCATGCGGGCGATTTCCTGCATGAACGCTTCACGCCCGAGGTTGCCGCGCTCCATCTGCGACAGCTTGTATTCCCATTCGCCGGTGAGCTCGGGCGCGGTGAGTTCCTTCACGCCGAGCCCGCGCAGCAGCGTCATCAGCTGGAATGCCTTCGCGGTCGGGATCAGTTCGCGGCCTTCGCGCACGAGGTATTTCTCGCCGAGCAGGCCTTCGATGATCGCCGCGCGCGTGGCCGGCGTGCCGAGGCCCTTCGCGGCCATCGCCTCGCGCAGCTCGTCGTCCTCGACGAGCTTGCCTGCGCCTTCCATCGCAGACAGCAGCGTCGCTTCCGAGTAGCGTGCGGGCGGCTTCGTGACGAGCGCGACGGCGGCGATTTCGTCCGTCTTCACCTTCTCGTCCTTCTGCACCGGCACCAGGTTCGCATCCGCGCCTTCGGCGTCGCGGCCGTACACCTGCAGCCAGCCCGGCTCGACGAGCACCTTGCCTTCGGTCTTGAAGTGATGGCCGGCGACTTCGGTGATCCGCGTCGTGACGCGGAATTCAGCGGCCGGGAAGAACACGGCGAGGAAGCGCTTCACGACCATGTCGTACAGCTTCTGCTCCGGCTCGGACAGCGACTTCGGCGCCTGCAGCGTCGGGATGATTGCAAAGTGGTCGCTGATCTTCGAGTTGTCGAAGATCCGCTTGTTCGGCTTCACCCAGCCCTTGTCGAGCACCTGCTTCGCATGCGGCAGGTAGTTGTGGCTCTCCTTGAGCATCTCGAGCGTGGACTGGACCGTCGACAGGTAGTCTTCCGGCAGCGCGCGCGCGTCGGTACGCGGGTAGGTCAGCACCTTGTGCTTTTCATACAGCGCCTGCGCGAGGCCGAGCGTGTTCTTCGCGGAGAAGCCGAAGCGGCTGTTCGCTTCGCGCTGCAGGCTCGTCAGGTCGAACAGCAGCGGCGACAGTTGCGTCGACGGCTTCGATTCCTCCGAGACCGTGCCGACGTGGTCGCGGCACGCGGCGACGATCGTTTCGGCAGCCGGCAGGCTCCACAGGCGGGAGTCGCGCCTTTCCGGGTCGAATTCGTCGCGCTTGAATTTCGGGTCGAACCACTTGCCTTCGTAGAAGCCGCCCGCGCATGCGAATTCGGCCTTCACTTCCCAGTAGTCGCGCGGAATGAAGCGGCGGATTTTCTCTTCGCGTTCGACGACGATCGACAACGTTGGCGTCTGAACGCGGCCAACTGTTGTCAGGAAGAAGCCGCCGCCCTTGCTGTTGAACGCGGTCATCGCGCGGGTGCCGTTGATCCCGACCAGCCAGTCGGCTTCCGAGCGGCAGCGTGCGGCGTCGGCGAGCGGCAGCATGTCCGCGTCGCTGCGCAGGTTCGCGAAGCCGTCGCGGATCGCCTGCGGGGTCATCGACTGCAGCCACAGGCGCTGGACCGGCTGCTTCGCTTTCGCGTGCTGCGCGATCAGGCGGAAAATCAGCTCGCCCTCGCGCCCCGCGTCACATGCGTTGATCAGGCGGTCGACATCCTTGCGCTTCAACAGCTTGGTGAGCACCTTGAGGCGCGACTCGCTTTTTGCGATCGGGTTCAGGTCGAAATGCGGGGGGATGACGGGCAGATGCGCGAAGCTCCATTTCCCGCGCTTGACCTCGTACTCTTCCGGGGCGGCGATTTCCAGCAGGTGGCCGACAGCGGACGAAAGGACGAAATCGTCGCTTTCGTAATACTCGTCATGCTTGGTAAAGCCGCCCAAAGCGCGTGCGATGTCGTTCGCGACAGAAGGCTTTTCCGCAATGATCAGTGCTTTGGACATGACAGGTGTGTGTTGGTAGACCGGGTTCGCCGGTTGTGGGTCCCTTTTACGACCGCTTTATAGCACACGCCGCAGCGATGGCGGCTCAGCGTGCAAAAAGCGGCTCATCATAGAGGGGGGCCGCAACGGCGGCAAGCGCCCGGCGCGGCGCGGCGCGCAAACGCGCGCAAAACCACCGGGCCGGCTCGCGAATTCAGGCTTCGACGGTCAGGACGTTGCGCAATTTCGGTGCGTGCGGCGCACCGGGTACCGCGCTCAGGTCGGACAGCATCCGCTCGACGATCGCCGCATGCGGCAGCACCGTGCCGAAGAAGCGGGCGGTGTGGGTATCTTCGATCAGGATCGTCGGGAAGTTCTCGACGTCGAGATCGTCGAGCTGGTCGGCATGCGTTTCGATGTCGATCCAGGCGAAGCAGGCGTCCGGATGCGCGTCGGCGAGCTGGTCGAAGGCTGTCCGGTAGTCGCGGCACGTGCCGCACCACTCGGCGCACAGGCAGGCGACCAGCAACGTGCCGGGATCGGCGAGGCGCTCGGCGATCCGATCCGCATCGGTGTCGAGATTCAGCGCGGGCATGGGTTTCCTTGGGTATCGTCGGCGGCTTGGCCGCCCCTATGCGGGGGAATGTAGCACGCCGTGCACGGGCGGGGTGCGCGCCGCGTCAAGCCGCGCGAAGCGTCCGCCGGGGAGGCTGGCGACGCGGCCGGCCAGTTCCAGTGCAAGCAGCGCGCGATGCAGCACGTCGTCAGGCAGGCCGCTGTGCTCGGTCAACCATTCGTACGTAACGGGGCCGTATCCCAATGCGGCCAGCACGGCCTGTTCGGACGGGCTGGCGGGCAGCGGTGGCGCCGGCGACGGTGCTTCGTCCCGGACGGGCGCGATGGCTGGAACGGCGCCGCCAGTTTCGATGACCGCGGTAGCGGCACGCCGAGTGGCGGCTTCGGTTTCGCGGAGGTCGCCGGCGTTTGCGCGCGGATGCCCGGAGCACGCGGCACCGCCCGCTACGCCAGCTTTCGGTTCGCCCAGCCCGTATTCCTCGAGCACGTCGAGCGGCGCCGCCGTCAGCTTCGCGCCATCGCGGATCAGTGCGTGGCAGCCCTGCGCGAGCGGCGCGTGGATCGAGCCCGGTAGTGCGAATACATCGCGCCCCAGTTCGTTCGCGAGCCGCGCGGTGATCAGCGAGCCGGAGCGCGGGGCGGCCTCGACGACGAGCGCGCCGATCGCGAGCGCGGCGATCAGCCGATTGCGCTGCGGGAAGTGCGCGGCGCGGGCGGGCGTGCCGAGCGGCCATTCCGACACGATCGCGCCGTGTGCGGCGATCTCGTGGGCGAGCGCGCGGTGCCGTGCCGGATAGACGAGATCGGCGCCCGTCGCGATCACCGCGACCGTACCCGACCGGCCGTCGAGCCCGCCGCGATGCGCGGCGCCGTCGATCCCGAGCGCGAGGCCCGACACGATCGGCAGCCCGGCGTCGGACAGCTCGCGTGCGAAGCGCGTCGCGTCGGCGAGCCCCTGCGGCGTTGCGTGACGGCTGCCGACCACGGCGAGCGAGCGCGCGTGCAGCAGGTCGAGCCGGCCCTTTACATATAGCAACGGCGGCGGATCGTGCAGGTCGCGCAGCCGTGGCGGGTAGGCCGGATCGTTGAGCGTGACGAGCGCATTGCCCGGTGCGTCGAGCCAGGCGAGCGCGGCGTCGGTGCGCGCGTCGAGACCGTCGCGCTCGCTCGCGCGCACGGCCAGGGCGGCGGCGGGGCTGGTGACGGCGGCGATGGCCTGGTCGGAGGCGCGCAGCAGCGCGTCCGGCGAGCCGAACGCATCGAGCAGTGCCTGCAGCACGGCGGGGGCGAGGCCGGGCGCATGCGCGAGCTGCAGCCACGCGCGCAGTGCGGAGGTGGTCAGCGCTTGCGGCGACATGAGGCGCCCCTCGAATGCGGTGGCCAGCGGACCGCGTGGCGCCATGATAAAATTTTCATCATCCGAAATACTCGACAGGGCCGCGCGCGCAGGCGCCCGGCCGATTGCAGGAGGCATGATCCGCGGCATTGATTCGCCGCGCGTCCGCCTCATCTTCATTGCATCCCGGCAGCAGCGCCAGCCGGCCGGATGGCCGATGCGGCACGCCGCTCCACCGAATACCGAACGCCATGGCTTTACTCAATATTCTTCATTACCCCGACAAGCGGCTGCACAAGGTCGCGAAGCCCGTCGACAAGGTCGACGACCGGATCCGCAGGCTCGTCGCCGACATGGCCGAGACCATGTACGCGGCACCGGGTATCGGCCTTGCGGCCACGCAGGTCGACGTGCATGAGCGCGTGATCGTGATCGACGTCTCCGAGGAGAAGAACGAGCTGCGCGCGTTCATCAACCCCGAGATCGTGTGGTCGAGCGACGAGAAGCAGATCTATGAAGAGGGCTGCCTGTCGGTGCCCGGCATCTACGACGAAGTCGAGCGTCCCGATCACGTGCGCGTGCGTGCGCTCAACGAGCAGGGCGAGGCCTTCGAGCTGGACTGCGAGGGCCTGCTGGCCGTGTGCGTCCAGCACGAGATGGATCACCTGATGGGGCGCGTGTTCGTCGAATACCTGTCGCCGCTCAAGCAGACGCGCATCAAGACGAAGATGAAGAAACTCGAACGCGCGATGTGACGCGCGTTCACCCTGCCCGACCCCGAACGCTGTCATGACCCATACGTTGCGCGTAGTTTTTGCCGGCACGCCGGAATTCGCCGCGGCTGCCCTCGCCGCGATCCACGAGGCCGGTTTTCCGGTGCCGCTCGTGCTCACCCAGCCCGATCGTCCTGCCGGGCGCGGGATGAAACTGCAGGCGAGCGCGGTGAAGCGCTACGCCGTCGAGCACGGGATGCCCGTTGCGCAGCCGCCGTCGCTGCGCCGCGCGGGCAAGTACCCGGTGGAGGCGGCCGATGCGATCGAGCTGCTGCGCACGACCCCGCATGACGTAATGGTGGTCGCCGCATACGGCCTGCTGCTGCCGCAGGAAGTGCTCGACATTCCGCGCGCCGGCTGCATCAACATTCACGCGTCGCTGCTACCGCGCTGGCGCGGCGCCGCGCCGATCCACCGTGCGATCGAGGCCGGCGACGCCGAGACGGGCGTCACGCTGATGCAGATGGATATCGGCCTCGACACCGGCGCGATGATCGAGGAGGCACGCGTTGCGATCGCGCCCGACGAGACGACCGCGACCCTGCACGACCGACTCGCTGCCGAAGGCGCGCGACTGATCGTCGACGCGCTTGTGCAGCTCGAGCGCGACGGCACGCTGCCCGCGACGCCGCAGCCGGCCGACGGCGTGACCTATGCGGAAAAGATCGGCAAGCACGAAGCGGCGCTCGACTGGCGCAAGCCTGCCGACGTGCTTGCACGCCAGGTGCGTGCGTTCGATCCGTTCCCGGGCGGCGTCGCGACGCTCGACGGCGCGGCGATCAAGCTGTGGGCGGCCGAGCCCGTGGCGGCGCGCGGCGACGCGCTGCCCGGCACGGTCGTCGAAGCCGCGCCGGAAGGTGTGATCGTCGCGTGCGGCAGCGGTGCGCTGCGCGTCACGCAGTTGCAGAAGCCGGGTGGCAAGCGGCTGCCCGCGCGCGAATTCCTGGCCGGCTCGCCGCTCGCCGCGGGCCAGCGTTTTGCGCTGACTGACGTTGCCTGAAGCGGCCTGACTGTCATTCGACACGGCCTGCCGGGCGTGCGCAATCGGCCGGAGGGACGAGTCGCGCGGTGCGGCAGGCGCGCGTAGAATTTCCCTGCGCTTTCCGGTTTTGAGGTTTTCATGTTCGGCATCACCCATTTCGGCTTCTTCGTGCTGGCAGTCTTCCTGCTGAACGTCACGCCCGGCCCCGATACGGCTTATATCGTCGGCCGCAGCGTCGCGCAGGGCCGCGGCGCGGGGCTGATGTCGGCACTCGGCATTTCGGCCGGCTGCTGCGTTCACGCGCTCGCCTGCGCATTCGGCCTGACCGCGCTGCTCGCGGCGTCGGCGGCCGCGTTCACGGTGATCAAGCTGGTCGGCGCCGCCTACCTGATCTACCTCGGCGTGCGGATGATCATCGCGAAGCAGGCGGCCGAGCCGTCGGGCACGGCCGCCACGCAAGCCGCGAAGCCGCTTCGCCAACTGTTCATGCAGGGCTTCTGGACCAACGTGCTGAACCCGAAGGTCGTGCTGTTCTTCGTGTCGTTTTTCCCGCAGTTCGTGACGGCCGACAGCCCGCACAAGGCATGGGCGTTCCTGACCCTCGGTGGCGTGTTCGTCGCCATGAGCACGGGGTGGACCAGCCTGGTCGCCTGGGTCGCGGGCAGTGTCACGGCGCGCTTTTCCGGCAAGCCGGGCGTCAAGAAATGGCTCGACCGCACGGTCGGCAGCGCTTTCGTCGGCCTTGGCCTTCGTCTTGCAGCATCGCAACGCTGAGATTGAATTTTTCCGGCAAGACCTTATCTAACAAATCGCTTACAATTTTTCGCCGCGCCCTTTGATGTGCGGCGGGTCCCCTGACGGATAAGGAGTGGGTATGTTCAATTGGGTCAAAACGGCGATGCTGATGGCCGCGATCACGGCCCTGTTCATCGTGATCGGCGGGATGATCGGCGGCTCGCGCGGCATGACGATTGCGCTGCTGTTCGCGCTCGGCATGAATTTCTTCTCTTACTGGTTCTCGGACAAGATGGTGCTGCGCATGTACAACGCGCAGGAAGTCGACGAGAACACGGCGCCGCAGTTCTACCGGATGGTGCGCGAGCTGGCCACGCGCGCGAACCTGCCGATGCCGCGCGTCTACCTGATCAACGAGGATGCGCCGAACGCGTTCGCGACGGGCCGCAACCCCGAGCATGCGGCGGTTGCCGCGACCACGGGCATCCTGCGCGTGCTGTCGGAGCGCGAGATGCGCGGCGTGATGGCGCACGAGCTCGCGCACGTGAAGCACCGCGACATCCTGATCTCGACGATCACCGCGACGATGGCGGGCGCGATCTCGGCAATCGCGAACTTCGCGATGTTCTTCGGCGGGCGCGACGAGAACGGCCGGCCGGCCAACCCGATCGCGGGTATCGCGGTCGCGCTGCTCGCGCCGATCGCAGGCGCCTTGATTCAGATGGCGATTTCGCGGGCACGCGAGTTCGAGGCCGATCGCGGCGGCGCGCAGATTTCCGGCGATCCGCAATCGCTCGCGACCGCGCTCGACAAGATCCATCGCTATGCGGCGGGCATTCCGTTCCAGGCGGCCGAGCAGCATCCGGCCACCGCACAGATGATGATCATGAACCCGCTGCACGGCGGCGGCCTGCAGAATCTGTTCTCGACGCACCCGGCCACCGAGGAGCGCATCGCGCGCCTGATGGAGATGGCGCGCACCGGCCGCTTCGATTAAGCCACGGCACACCGTGCGGCAGTTGCCGCGCGGGGCCGTCACGCCACCCCGCACGCTTCGCGCTGCGGGGTGTTTCATTTGTGTGTGCCGTAAAGGGGCCAAAGGGCCTGCTGCGTCGCACGCTACAATGCCCGGTTTGGGATCGCAGGGCCACGCGAGCGCCGCGATTCCGCTGTTTGCCGTATTTGTTTGCCGCGCTTGTTTGCCGAATTTGCTCCGATGACACGAACCCGTTCTACCGCTCCGTCTTCTTCCGGCCGCCCGGCGCGCCTGTCCGCGCTGCATCTCGCGCCCGATTCGCTCGGCTTCGCGCTCGACGCGGCTGCGCAGGCGGTCGATGCGGTGCGGCGCGGCACCGCGCTGCCGGCAGCGCTGTCGACGGTATTCGCGCAGATGCCGTCCGGTGCGCAGGCGCTCGGGCGCGGGGCGACGCAGGACGTCGCGTATCGGACGATGCGTCGCCTCGGCAGCGCGGACTGGCTGATCGGCCGGCTCATCAGCAAGGCACCGCCCGCGCACGTGCACGCGGTGCTCGCCGGTGCCTTCGCGTTGCTGCTCGACCCGCCGGACGAGGCCGCGTATCCGGCGTTCACGGTGGTCGACCAGGCCGTGACCGTGATTGGCGCACGCCGCGAATATGCGTTCGCGAAGGGCATGGTCAACGCGGTGTTGCGCCGTTTCCTGCGTGAGCGCGACGCGCTCGTCGCGGCGCTGCAGGACGATGTCGTCGCGCGCTGGAACTACCGCGCATGGTGGGTCGATTCGGTGAAGCGCGCATGGCCCGATGCATGGCAGGCGATCCTCGCGGCCGGCGAGCGCCAGGGGCCGCTGACGTTGCGCGTGAATGCGCGCCGCGCGAGCGTCGACGCGTATCTCGATACGCTGCGCGCGAACGGGATCGAAGCGACCGCGATCGGCCGGCATGCGGTGCGGCTCGCGTCGGCGCTGCCGGTCGATCGCATTCCGGGGTTTGCCGACGGCGTCGTGTCGGTGCAGGACGCCGGCGCGCAGCTCGCAGCCGAATGGCTCGGCGCGCGCGACGGCATGCGCGTGCTCGACGCATGCGCGGCGCCCGGCGGCAAGACCGGCCATATTCTCGAACTCGCCGATGCGGAAGTCGTCGCGCTGGAAAGCGACGCGGCGCGTGCGGCACGGATCGGCGAGAACCTCGTGCGGCTGTCGCTCGAAGCGGACGTGCGCGTCGGCGATGCGGGTGCACCTGACGCGTGGTACGACGGGCGTCCGTTCGACCGCATCCTGGCCGATGTGCCGTGCTCGGCGTCGGGCATCGTGCGTCGGCACCCCGACATTCGCTGGCTGCGCCGCGAGGCCGACATTCCGGCGCTGGTCGCGGAACAGCGCCGCATCCTGTCGGCGTTGTGGCCGCTCGTGAAGCCGGGCGGCGAACTGCTTTACGTGACCTGTTCGGTCTTCCCGGAAGAAGGGGAATTGCAGGCCCGCTGGTTTGAAGCGGCCTGTGAAGATGCGGTACGATTGGACGCCCCCGGCCAACTGCTGCCGGGCAGCGTGCAGGGAGGGGCGGCCGCCGGCGCACTCGACCACAACACCGATCACGACGGATTTTTCTACGCGCGGTTTCAGAAACGGTGACGATCAAACACCTTTTTCCACTTCGGCTCGCGGCCGTCCTGATGGTCGCGTTGACGCTGTGCCTGGCCGTCGTCCGGCCGGCGCATGCCGAGTCGGTCGCTGTGCAGCGCGCGTCGCTCCAGTCCGACGGAAGCGGCTGGAGCCTCGACGCCCGCTTCGATTTCGAGCTGAACCCGAACCTCGAGGATGCCGTCAACAAAGGCATTCCGCTGTATTTCACGACCGACTTCGAGTTGAGTCGTGCGCGCTGGTACTGGTTCGACGAGCAGCCGGTGGCGGTGACGCAGACGATCCGCCTGTCGTTCCAGCCGCTCACGCGCGAGTATCGCGTGTCGACGGGCGGCCTGCAGCTCGGCTTCCCGTCGCTGAAGGACGCGCTCGCGGTCGTCCGGCACATCACGTCGTGGCACGTGATCGATCGCAACCAGGTGCGCTCGGGCGAAACCTACACGGCATCGGTGCGGATGCAGCTCGATACGGCGTTGATGCCGAAGCCGTTCCAGGTCGACGCCGTGAACAACCGCGACTGGACGCTCGGGTCGGACTGGAAGCGCTTCAACTTCACGGTGACCGAACGTGCTAAATAAAGTGCGCCGCGCGGCCAGCGGGAAGAGCCTCCTCGTTCGCGTCATCGTTTCGACCGTCGCGCTTACCGCGCTGCTGCTGCTCGTGCTGCTCGCAGCCGCGAGCGCGAACACCGAATTCTTCGACCGCTATTACTCGTGGCTGTACGCGACGAACATCGTCGTCGCGCTCGTGTTCCTGCTCGTGGTGCTCGGGCTGATCGGGATGATCGTCGTGCGCCTGAGGAAGGGCAAGTTCGGCACGCGGCTGCTCGCGAAGCTCGCGGTGTTCTTCGCGCTGGTCGGCGTGGTGCCGGGCGGGATCATCTACATCGTGTCGTACCAGTTCGTGTCGCGCAGCATCGAGTCGTGGTTCGACGTGAACGTCGAGACGGCGCTGACGGCCGGCCTGAACCTCGGCCGCGGGATGCTCGATGCTTCGCTGTCCGATCTGCAGACGAAGGCGCGGCTGATGTCCGACCAGCTCGCGAGCGTCGATGCGAATACGAACGGCACGACGCTCACGCTGCTGCGTTTGCGCGACCAGTTCGGCGTGCAGGACGCGACGATCGTCGAGCCGAGCCGCGGCGGCTCGGGTGCGGCGCCCGACCTGCACATCGTTGCGCAGGCATCGGGCAATTTCGCGGCGCTGATTCCGGACGACCTGCCGACGCCGCTGATGCTGAACCAGGCGCGCGAACATGGCGCGTACGCGGCGATCGAGGGCGAAGTCGACGGCGACCCGCGCGCGCACGGCGCGAAGGGGGCGCTGCGGTTGCGCGTCGTGCGGCCGATTCCCGACGCAACGACGTCGCTGCTGCAGCCGGCGGAACGCTTCCTGCAGCTCACGCAGCCGGTGCCGCCCACCCTTGCCCACAACGCGGACGCGGTGCAGCGCGCGTATCGCGAGTATCAGGAAAAGGCGCTCGGCCGCACGGGGCTGCGCAAGATGTACATCGGCACGCTGACGCTCGCGCTGTTCCTCGCGACCTTCATCGCGATGATGCTTGCGCTCGCGCTCGGCCAGCAGCTCGCGCGGCCACTGTTCCTGCTCGCGCAGGGCACGAAGGAGGTCGCGGAAGGCGACTACACGCCGAAGCGAGAGATCAAGACGCGCGACGAGCTCGGCTTCCTCACGCAGTCATTCAACGCGATGACGCGCCAGTTGTCCGAGGCGCGGCTCGCGGTCGAGAAGAACCGCGTCGCGCTCGAGCATTCGAAGACGTATCTCGAGAGCATCCTCGCGAACCTGACGGCCGGCGTGTTCGTGCTCGACCGCCAGTTCCGGCTGACGACGGCCAATCGCGGCGCCGAGCGGATCTTCCGGCAGCCGTTCAACGCGCTGATCGGCACGACGCTCGACCGGATCGGCATGGCCGCCGGGTTCGGCGCGATGGTGCGCAAGGCGTTCGCCGATCGCGAAGCAGCGTCCGACGGCGGCAGCGGCGATCACGGCCACTGGCAGCAGCAGTTCGCGATCGAGGTGCCGGGCGAAGCCGATCCGCTGACTTTGCTCGTGCGCGGCACGCGCCTCGTGTCGACCGTCGAGGGGCAGGCCGACGATCCGCAGACGTCCGGTTACGTCGTCGTGTTCGACGACATCTCCGACGTGATTTCCGCGCAGCGTTCGGTCGCGTGGGGCGAGGTCGCGCGTCGGCTCGCGCACGAGATCAAGAATCCGCTGACGCCGATTCAGCTATCGGCGGAGCGGCTGCAGATGAAGCTGTCCGACAAGCTCGACCCGCCCGACGCCGATGTGCTCAAGCGCGGCGCGACGATGATCGTCAACCAGGTGGCCGCGATGAAGCGCATGGTCGACGATTTCCGCGAATACGCGCGCACGCCGCCGGCGGTGCTTTCGAATCTGCAGTTGAACGAACTGGCGAGCGAGGTGCTCGGGCTGTACGGTGTCGGCGAAGGCAAGAGCGCGATCGTCGCCGAACTCGCACCGTCGCTACCGGTGATACGCGGTGACGCGACGCAACTGCGCCAGGTGATTCACAACTTGCTGCAGAATGCGCAGGATTCGGTCGCGGAGTCGGCGCATCCGCGTGTGTTGATCGAAACCAAGACAGTAGAATATGGCGATCCCGACGCCGAGGGCAAAACGCGCGTCGCGGTACGTCTTACCGTGTCCGACAACGGGCCCGGTTTTCCGGCGCGCATCCTGACCCGCGCGTTCGAGCCTTACGTAACGACGAAGGCGAAGGGCACGGGGCTGGGGTTGGCCACGGTCAAGAAAATCGTCGATGAGCACGGTGCGCGGATCGATCTGCGCAATCGCATGCACGGCGAGACCGTCGAGGGTGCGCAGGTGTCGATCCTGTTCCTGCAGATGGCGAGCGATGCGCCAGGCGCCGAATCGGGCGTGCAGGACGGGGCGGCCCCCGCCAAGACAAAAGCAAGTGAGCAGACAAAGGCAGCGTAAATGGCAACCATCCTGGTGGTAGATGATGAAATGGGCATCCGGGAATTGCTCTCGGAGATCCTCAGCGATGAAGGACATGTCGTCGAGGCGGCGGAGAACGCGCAGGCCGCGCGGGAATACCGGTTGAATCAGGCGCCCGATCTCGTGCTGCTCGATATCTGGATGCCGGATACCGACGGCGTGACGTTGCTCAAGGAGTGGGCGGCGCAGGGGCTGCTGACGATGCCCGTGATCATGATGTCCGGGCACGCGACGATCGATACGGCCGTCGAGGCGACGAAGATCGGCGCGCTCGATTTCCTCGAGAAGCCCATCGCGCTGCAGAAGCTGCTGAAGTCCGTCGAGCACGGCCTCGCACGCGGTGCGGCGCCGGTGTCCGCGAACGCGGCGGCGAAGGTCGGCGCGGGGCAGGCGGCAGGGCCCGCGGCGGTTGCCTCC
The DNA here is from genome assembly GCF_030482905.1 of Burkholderia sp. AU45251. Classification (NCBI taxonomy): domain Bacteria; kingdom Pseudomonadati; phylum Pseudomonadota; class Betaproteobacteria; order Burkholderiales; family Burkholderiaceae; genus Burkholderia; species Burkholderia sp. AU45251. Next base: position 33,263 of record NZ_JAUJQH010000017.1, read on the forward strand.
GCGGCCGCGCTGCCGACGCTCGGCGAAGATATGGCTTCGGCACTGGGCCTCGCGGGCCAGACGGCCGCGATCCCGTTCGACATCCCGTTGCGCGAAGCGCGCGATGCGTTCGAGCGTGCGTACTTCGAGTATCATCTCGCACGCGAAAACGGCAGCATGACGCGCGTCGCAGAGAAGACGGGCCTCGAGCGCACGCACCTGTATCGCAAGCTCAAGCAGCTCGGTGTCGAGCTCGGCAAGAAGCCGTCCGAAGGCGCCGTATAAAATATTTTGCGAAAGTACTTGCTCAAGTGAAGAAGGGTCGCTATACTTTCTCTTCTTCGTTGGCCCGGTAGCTCAGTTGGTAGAGCAGCGGATTGAAAATCCGCGTGTCGATGGTTCGATTCCGTCCCAGGCCACCAGAATTAAAACCCCAAGAATCGGAAGGTTCTTGGGGTTTTTCGTTTGTGGTGGGGTTTGCGTGATGAGTGGTGTGGGGCGGCTGCCCGGCAGCATTCGTGTGGGCATGATAAAATCCGTGCCCGCTCAATAACTTAGCGCATCGCTTCATGCGCACGGCAGGCTGCCAGCGTGGCGCCGCCGTGGCGCGCGGCAACGATGCCGCGCGATGGGCGGTATAAGCGCTCCGCCGCGTTCGCGGCCGATTGCGCTGCCTATACTGGTCGAGCCGGCCCAGGCCGGCACGCGTCGGGCCGCCCGGCGGCAGCCGGCCCCGGGGCGCAGCGCGACGCGAGCCTACACATTCACGGAGTATCACGGTGATTCGGACAGACGCTAAAGACGGCGCGCTCGTGTTGTTTTCCGGCGGGCAGGACTCGGCCACGTGCGTGGCATGGGCCCTCGAACGCTACCAGACGGTCGAGACGATCGGCTTCGATTACGGCCAGCGCCACCGCGTCGAACTCGAATGTCGCGAAGGCGTGCGCGAAGCGCTGAAGCGTGATTTTCCCGCCTGGTCGGACCGGCTCGGCGACGATCACATGATCGACCTGTCGGTGCTCGGCGCGATCAGCGATACCGCGATGACGCGCACGATCGAGATCGAGACGGCGGCGAACGGCCTGCCGAACACGTTCGTGCCGGGCCGCAACCTGATGTTCATGACGATCGCCGCGGCGATCGCCTATCGCCGCGGGCTGCGCGTGCTGGTCGGCGGGATGTGCGAGACCGACTTCTCGGGCTATCCCGATTGCCGCGACGACACGATGAAGGCGCTGCAGGTCGCGCTGAACCTCGGGATGGACACGCGCGTCGTGCTCGAGACGCCGCTGATGTGGCTCGACAAGGCGCAAACCTGGCAGCTCGCCGAACAGCTCGGCGGCGAAGCGCTCGTCGAACTGATCCGCGTCGAGACGCACACCTGCTACGTGGGCGAGCGCGCGGAACTGCACGAGTGGGGCTTCGGCTGCGGCGAATGCCCGGCCTGCAAGCTGCGCAAGCGCGGCTACGAGGCCTACCTGAAGGGTGAACGCGTGACCGAAGCGCCGCTGTGAAGCGCGCCGCGGCACGGTGAATGAACAACGGATTCCGATCCGGATTTTGATCGATAACGAGCGGCGCGAGCCGGACGAAGCACGATGACTTACGCGGTCAAGGAAATTTTCTACACGTTGCAGGGCGAGGGCGCGAACGCAGGCCGGCCGGCCGTGTTCTGCCGGTTCGCCGGCTGCAATCTGTGGTCGGGCCGCGAAGAGGATCGTGCGGAGGCCGTGTGCCGCTTCTGCGATACCGACTTCGTCGGCACCGACGGCGAGAACGGCGGCAAGTTCAAGGACGCCGAAGCGCTCGTCGCGACGATCGCCGGCCTGTGGCCGGAGGGCGAGGCGCACCGCTTCGTCGTCTGCACGGGCGGCGAGCCGATGCTGCAGCTCGACCAGCCGCTCGTCGACGCGCTGCACGCGGCCGGCTTCGAGATCGCGATCGAGACCAACGGCTCGCTGCCGGTGCTCGAATCGATCGACTGGATCTGCGTGAGCCCGAAGGCCGACGCGCCGCTCGTCGTCACGAAGGGCAACGAACTGAAGGTCGTGATCCCGCAGGACAACCAGCGGCTGGCCGAATACGCGAAGCTCGACTTCGAGTATTTCCTCGTCCAGCCGATGGACGGCCCGTCGCGCGACCTCAACACGAAGCTCGCGATCGACTGGTGCAAGCGTCATCCGCAGTGGCGGCTGTCGATGCAGACCCACAAATATCTGAACATTCCCTGAGCCACGGCTTTTGACATCGTGCTGATTACCCGAAAACTCGAATTCGACGCGGGCCACCGCATTCCCGATCACCGCAGCCAGTGCCGGAATCTGCATGGTCATCGCTACGTGCTCGAAGTCACGCTGCGCGGCGATCTCGTCGATACCGAGGGGGCGCCCGACCGCGGCATGGTGATGGATTTCGCCGACGTGAAGGCGCTCGCGATGGAGCACCTGGTCGGCAAGTGGGACCATGCGTTCCTGGTCTATGCGCGCGACGACGTCGTGCGCTCGTTCCTCGAGCAGATGGCCGACCACAAGACGGTCGTGATCGACCGGATCCCGACCGTCGAGAACCTCGCGGCGATTGCGTTCGACATCCTCGCAAGCGTGTACGACGCGCACTACGGCGTGAACCTGCGGCTCGAGCGCGTGCGCCTGTACGAAACGCCGAACTGCTGGGCCGACGTCGAGCGCCAGCCCGGCCGCTGATCCCGCCTTCCGGGCAGCCCCGCCAGCCGGCGCGGGCTGCCTGCCGACGCCGCATCCCGCGGCTTCCCCGTCTCGCTCCCCGTCCGTTTCCACATTCCGCGTAACGCCGCGCTATGATCGTTGCGTGGCGCCGAAAAACGCAGCCGTGCGCCATCGCGCGGCCGGCGCTGTCAGATCGGCCGCCCACGGCCGACCAAGGCTCCAGGGCCCGGTCCTGGCGCCGCCGTGCTTCGCTGCGCGGCGTGTCGCGCTCCGCTTTGCCCGTTGCTTGTCCCGTTCGATTGCCGTTCCGTCCAGGAGGCCGTATTGATGAGCACGCTCACCAATTCCCTCAAACAACGCCTGCGCGACGGCGATGAGCCGCTGTACGGCCTGTGGCTGTCGCTCGGCAGCGACTCGGCCGCGGAAGCGCTCGCGCATGCCGGCTACGACTGGCTCTGCATCGACATGGAGCACGCGCCGAACGACAGCCGCGATGTTGCATCGCAGTTGCGCGCGATCGCCGCCGCCCATCTGCCGAGCGAGCCCGTCGTGCGCGTGCCGGCGCGCGAACCGTGGCTCGTGAAGCGCGCGCTCGATGCGGGCGCGCGCACGCTGATGTTTCCCGGTATCGAGACGCCGGACGACGCCGCGCACGCGGTGCGGTTGACGCGCTATCCGTCGCCCGAATCGCCGGACGGGCTGCGCGGCGTCGCGGGCATGGTGCGCGCGGCGGCGTTCGGCATGCGCCGCGATTACGTGCAGACGGCGAACGCGCGGGTCGCGGTGATCGTGCAGATCGAATCGGCGCGCGGCGTCGACGAAGTCGAGCGGATTGCGGCGCTGCCCGGCGTCGACTGCCTGTTCGTCGGCCCGGCCGATCTCGCGGCGAGCCTCGGGCATCTTGGCGACATCCGCCACCCGGACGTCGAAATCGCGATGGCGCGCGTGCTCGCGGCCGGCCGGCAGGCCGGCGTCGCGGTCGGCATCTTCGCGGGCGACACGGCGGCCGCGCGCCAGTATCGCGAAGCCGGCTACCGGATGATCACGCTGTCGGCCGACGTGACCTGGCTGTTGCGTGCCACGCGGCAGGCGCTGCAGGAGGTACGGTCATGAACGGTGGCGATGGCGCGTGCCGTGGGTGCGCACGGGGCGCGATCGGGGTGCGTGGGCAGGTCGGCGCGATGCTCGGCCTGTGGGCCGTGTGTATCGCGGCCGCTGCGCAGGGCGCGCCGCAAGCGAAGCCCGATCCGTCGCACGAGACGCAATCGGCGGTCGCCGACTACAACGCCGGCGACTATCGTGCGGCGCTGGTGCAGTTCCACGACGCGGCCGAGCGCGGCGACCGTCTCGCGCAATTCAACTACGCGATGATGCTGCTGACCGGCGAAGGCGTGACGGCGAACGTCGACGAAGGGCTGCGCTGGCTCAAGCGCGCGGCCGACGCGAACATGTCGCATGCGCAGTACGTGTATGGCCGGATGCTCGACGACGGCGAGTTCGTCGCGCGCAATCCGGCCGAAGCGCATCGCTGGTTCCTGCGGGCGGCGAAGCAGGGGCATGTGCAGGCCGAGCTGTCGCTCGCAAACCAGTTCCTCGACGGGCGTGGCACGCCGCGCGACAACCGGCAGGCGTTCGCGTGGTACAAGCAGGCCGCCGACGCGGGCGAGCCGACCGCGCAGTACGTGACCGCGTCGTTCTACGAGCGCGGTGGCGACGGCGTCGCGCAGAACCTGAACATCGCGCGGGCGTATTACGCGGCGGCCGCCGCGCAGGGCGACGAGACGGCCGGGCTGAAATTCAAGGAGCTGAGCGCGCGGCTGAAGGCGCAGGGGCCGGCATCGGGGGGCGGCGCGGAGCCGGGCGGCGCGCATGCGCCGCCGCCGTGAGCGGGGGCGCGCGGCGCGACTGCGTTCGACATGCCTAGTCAAAAAAAACGGCGCCGAGGCGCCGTTTTTCTTTCTGCGATGGGTGCCGCGCGGTCAGCTCTTCATCAGCCGCCGCTGCCGCCCGACGCTCATGATCATCCCGATCGCGATGCCGAGCGTCGTGAGCGCGGTGCCGCCATAACTCATGAACGGCAGCGGCACGCCGACGACCGGCAGCACGCCGCTCACCATCCCGATGTTGACGAACGCGTAGACGAAGAACGCGAGCGTGAGCGAGCCCGCGAGCAGGCGGCCGAACAGCGTCGCGCCCTGCGCGGCGATATAAAGCCCGCGTGCGATCAGCGCCATGTAAAGCGTCAGCAGCACGAGCCCGCCGACGAGCCCCCATTCCTCGGAGAACACCGCGAAGATGAAGTCGGTGTGCTTTTCCGGAATGAATTCGAGGTGCGCCTGCGTGCCTTTCAGGTAGCCCTTGCCGAGCACGCCGCCCGAGCCGATCGCGATCACGGCCTGGATCGTGTGGAAGCCCTTGCCGAGCGGGTCGGAGGTCGGATCGAGCAGCGTACACACGCGGTGCTTCTGGTAGTCGTGCATCAGAGGCCACTGCACTTCGGGCTGGCAGATGCGTTCTTCGAACACGGCGATCGAGCCGACCGCGATCACGCCCGCGACGAGCACCGGCACGATCAGCTTGAACGACAGGCCGGCGAGGTAGATCACGAAGAAGCCGGCCGCGAACACGAGCAGGCCCGTGCCGAGGTCGGGCTGCTTCGCGATCAGCCCGACCGGTACCAGCAGGATCCCGAACGCGGCGACGAAGTCGTACCAGCGCACCCCGCCTTCGCGGCGCTGGTAGTACCACGCGAGCATCAGCGGTGTCGCGATCTTGAGGATTTCCGACGGCTGGATCACGACGCCGACGTTCAGCCAGCGCTTTGCGCCTTTCTTGGTCATCCCGAACAGCGCGACCGCGACCAACAGCGCGACCCCGAACGTGTAGAGCGGGACCGCGAAGCGCATCAGCGTGGTGGGCGGGATGTTGGCGATCACCCACATCAGCACGAACGTCAGCAGGATGTTGCGCAACTGGTCCTCGACGCGGCCCGGCATGTCGATCGCCGCGCTGTACAGCGTGACGATGCCGACGCACAGCAGCAGGAACACGATGAGGGCGAGCGGGCGGTCGAAGCCCGCGAACATCTGCTTGATCTTGTCGAGCCAGGCGCGCTTGTCGAATTGCATGCCTTTCTCCGTTAATGAGCGGTGCCGGCGTCCGCCGCCTTCGCGGGGGCCGTCGCACGGTGGTTGTCGTCGCGCGGCGTGGCGACGAGCGGCTGCGCGTCGCTGGCGGGCCGGTGCGGCCGGTGCGGGCGCCGGATCGGCGGCAGGCTCGCGGCCCTCGGCGCCGCGGCGTTGGCGGGCAGGGCGGCGCTCGCGGCGGCGGCAGCCGACGCTTCGGAGGCCGCCGCGGCCGATGCCGCTTCCGCCGCGCTGGCCGCGGTCGGTACGACCGGCTGCGGCAGCGCGGTGAAGCCGGCCGCGACGGCAGCAGGCTTGTTCGCGTCGCCGATCACCGGTGCGTTGACGGGTTCGGTCGCCGACGCCGCGGCAGCCACGGCCGCCGCCTCGTTCTGCGGGTTCTGGCGGTCGATGAGGTAGAAGTCGAGCACGCGGCGCGCGATCGGGCCGGCAGCCTGCGCGCCCCAGCCGCCGTTCTCGACGACCAGCGCGACGGCGATCTGCGGATGGTCGACCGGCGCGTAGGCGATGAACAGCGCGTGGTCGCGCAGGTGCTCGGCGAGCAGGTGGCCCTTGTAGTTGGAGCCTTGCAGCGAGAACACCTGCGCGGTACCGGTCTTGCCGGCAGCGAGGTACGGCGCGCCGCGGAACACCTTGTACGCGGTGCCGGACGGGTTCTCGATCACGTTTTCCATCCCGCGCTTCACGACGTCGATGTCGGCCTGCTTGAGCGGGATCACTTCGCTTTCCTTCGGCACGGTCAGGTGGCGCCCGCGCGAGATCGGATCCTCGACTTCCTTCACGAGGTGGGGTTTCATCACGACACCGTTGTTCGCGAGCGTCGCGGTCGCGTGCGCGAGCTGCAGGATCGTGAACGAGTTGTAGCCCTGGCCGATCCCGAGGCTGATCGTCTCGCCGTCGAACCACTTCTGTTGCGCGGCCTTCTTGAACGCCTTTTTCTTCCAGTCGGTCGACGGCAGGATCCCGCGCGCCTCGCCCTGGATGTCGATCCCGGTGATCTGGCCGAAGCCGAACGGCTTCATGAAGTTCGCGATCGAGTTCACGCCGAGGTCGCGCGCGAGCATGTAGAAGTAGGTGTCGTTCGACACCATGATCGCCTTGTTCATGTCGACCCAGCCCTGGCCCGAGCGCACGTCGTTGCGGAACGTGTGGCCGCCGAACGTGAAGTAGCCGGGATCCTGGAAGCCCCAGCCCGGCGTGCGCTTGCCGAGCGTCAGGCCCGCGAGCGCCATGAACGGCTTGTACGTCGAGCCGGGCGGGTAGGTGCCGTGCAGCGGGCGGTTCAAGAGCGGCTTGTCGGTCGAGTTGTTCAGCTCGTCCCAGGTCTGCTGGTCGATGCCGTCGACGAACGAGTTCGGGTCGAAGCTCGGCGACGATACGAACGCGAGCACGTCACCCGTTTTCGGCTCGATCGCGACCAGCGCGCCGCGCTTGCCGGCGAACGCCTGCTCGGCGACCTGCTGCAGCCCGATGTCGAGCGACAGCACGAGATTGTTGCCGGGCGTCGCCTGCGTGCGCGACAGCGTGCGCACCGGCCGGCCGCCGGCCGTCACCTCGACTTCCTCGAAACCCGTCAGCCCGTGCAGTTCGGACTCGTAGCTCTGCTCGACGCCGATCTTGCCGATGTAGTCGGTGCCCTTGTAGTTGTTCGCGTCGCGGCGCGGATCGTAGTTTTCCTGGTCGCTGTCGTTGTCGTCGCTCATCGCGTCGATGCGATCCTGGTCGCGCTTCGAGATCCGGCCGATGTAGCCGATCACGTGCGCGGCCGTGGTGCCGAGCGGATATTGCCGGAACAGCCGCGCGCGCACGTCGACGCCGGGGAAGCGGAAGCGCTGCGCGGTGAAGCGCGCGACTTCGGCGTCGGTGAGGCGCGTGCGGATCGGCAGGCTCTCGAAGTTCTTCGAGTCTTCCTGCAGTTTCTTGAAGCGGCGGCGGTCGCGCGCGTCGATCGGGATGATCTCGGACAGCTTGTCGATCGTGTTGTCGAGCGTGTCGTCGAGCTTCGACGGCGTGATCTCGAGCGTGTACGCCGAATAGTTCTTCGCGAGGATCACGCCGTTGCGGTCGGTGATGATCCCGCGGTTCGGCACGATCGGCGCGACCGAGATCCGGTTTTCCTCGGCCTGCAGCGCGTATTTGCCGTGCTGCATCAGCTGCAGGTAGAAGAAGCGGCTCGCGAGCAGCCCGAAGCAGACGAATACGAACACGCCCGCCGCCGCGACGCGCAGGCGGAACTTCGAGAGCTGCTGTTGGGTGTCGTTGAATTCGGTCATGCGATTAGGTGCGACGTGGCCCGCGCACGGCGTGCCTGTGCGGGCGAGGTGCCGCCCCGGAGCGCGGCGCGCAGCGGGCGTGGAGGCGGCGGGTATTCAAGGCAGGCCCCTGGCTCAGATGGGGCGCGTATCGTCCGGATCGACCGGGCGGCGTTGCGGCATCAGCAGCAGGTGGCTCGCGAACGGCCACAGCGCGGCCTCGACGAAGCCGTCGACCAGGTAGCGCCAGCCCGGGAACGCGGCGCCCATCACGAGGCGGATCACGAACGGTACGAGCTGCGCGACGACCAGCAGCGGCGTGACGTACAGCACCTGCACGCCGATCGGCATCCACAGCACGCGGCGGTGGATCGTGATCGCGCCGTACGACAGCAGCGTATAGGCAAGCGCATGCTCGCCGAGCAGCCCCGCGTCATGCACGTCCATCAGGATGCCGAGCGCGAACGCGACACCCATCCCGACCTTGCGCGGCTGGTGGATGTTCCAGAACAGCAGCACGAGCGCGACGAAGTCGGGCACGCCGGGCAGGCGGCCCCACGGCATCAGGTTCAGCAGGAACGCGGCGGCGAGGCTGAAGACGATGAAGTACGGATTGACCGGCTGCAGGATGTATTGCGGGCGATTCATCGCTGGGCTCCTGATTGCCCGGCCGCGGGCTTCGCGGGCGTGGCGGCGGGCTTGGCCGGCGCGGCCGGTGCCGCCGGCTTCGCGCCGGGCTGGGCCGCGGCGGCCGGCTTCGCATTCGCGTCGGCCTTCTCGCCCTTCGCAGCGGCTTTCGCGCCCTTTTTGCCCTTCGCGTTCTTGTCGGCGGCCGGATCGGGCTCGGCCGGGCGCGGCGGGATGTCGTTCTGGTAATGCAGCACGAGCATCTGGCGCGCGCCGCGCACGGCGGCGAGCGGCGCGCAGGTGACGCGTGCGAACGCCGTATCGGCGAGCTTGTCGACGCGCGCGACCTTCGCGACCGGCAGGCCGGGCGGATAGACGCCGTCGAGGCCGCTCGTGACGAGCTCGTCGCCGACGACGAGGTCCGCGCTGGTCGGCACGAAGCGCAGGTCGAGCGAATCGCCCTTCGGCGTGCCGTAGATCACGCTGCGCAGGCCGGTGCGCAGCACCTGCACGGGAATCGCGAGATCGCGGTCGGTGACCAGCGTGACTTCGGACTGCAGCGGGAACACGCGCGTGACCTGGCCGACCACGCCGTTCTCGCTGACGACGGGCGCGCCGTTCTGGATGCCCTGCTGCGAACCCTGGCCGATCACGATCTTCTGCGTGAACGGATCGCTCGTGTCGTACTGGATCTCGGCCGGTGTCGACTGCGTCGCGATATGCTGGCGCAGCTCGAGCACCGCGCGCAGGTGCGCGTTCTCCTGCGCGAGCACGGCGGCCTGGTTGGCTTGCGTGGACAGCTGCAGGTTGCGTTTGCGGAGATCGTCGTTCTCGTGGCGCAGCGACGCGCCGGTGACGGCGATGTCGGCCGCGCCCATGAACAGGTCGCGCGGCACGAGCGCGGCGCGCTGCAGCGGATAGAGCACGGTGCCGAGCACGCCGCGGACGATTTCGAGCGTGCTGAAGCGCGCGTCCGAGACGAGGAGCGCGATGGCGAGGGCAACGAAGAAGATGAGCCGCGCGAGCGCGGGCGGACCTTGCTTGAAGAGGGGCGGCGGACTGTATTCCATGGTCGGCGCCGGGCGCGTGTGATCGGTTAAATGATGCTCAGACGCGCAAACGGCGCGGCGGTTCGTTCTGAACGATCGATCCGGCCGCGCCGCGGGTGCGTCATGTCAAGAAACTGCCTAGACGATCACTCGTACGAGAAGATGCTGCCCAGCTTGTCCATGCGTTCGAGCGCCATGCCCGAACCGCGTACGACGCAGGTGAGCGGATCTTCCGCGACGAGCACCGGCAGGCCGGTTTCTTCCGCGAGCAGGCGGTCGAGGTCGCGCAGCAGCGCGCCGCCGCCCGTCAGCATCATCCCGCGTTCGGCGATGTCGGCACCGAGTTCCGGCGGGGTCTGTTCGAGCGCGATCTTCACCGACGACACGATCTGGTTCAGCGGATCGGTCAGCGCTTCGAGGATTTCGTTGCTGGAGATCGTGAAGCTGCGCGGAATGCCTTCCGACAGGTTGCGGCCCTTCACTTCCATTTCCTTGACTTCGGAGCCCGGGAACGCGGAGCCGATTTCCTTCTTGATCGCCTCGGCGGTCTGCTCGCCGATCAGCATCCCGTAGTTGCGGCGGATGTAGTTGACGATCGCCTCGTCGAACTTGTCGCCGCCGACGCGCACCGAACCCTTGTACACGATGCCGCCGAGCGAGATCACGCCGACTTCCGTCGTGCCGCCGCCGATGTCGACGACCATCGAGCCGGTCGCTTCCGACACCGGCAGGCCCGCGCCGATCGCGGCCGCCATCGGCTCTTCGATCAGATAGACCTGCGATGCTCCGGCGCCGTGCGCGGCTTCCTTGATCGCGCGGCGCTCGACCTGGGTCGAACCGCACGGCACGCAGATGATGATGCGCGGCGACGGCGAGAACATGCGCGACTCGTGGGCCGTCTTGATGAACTGCTTGATCATCTGCTCGGTGACGGTGAAGTCGGCGATCACGCCGTCCTTCATCGGGCGGATCGCCTCGATGTTGCCCGGCACCTTGCCGAGCATCTGCTTGGCTTCCTTGCCGACTGCCTGGATCGTCTTCTTGCCGTTGGGGCCGCCTTCCTGGCGGATCGACACGACGGACGGCTCATCGAGCACGATGCCCTTGCCGCGCATGTAGATCAGGGTGTTTGCGGTGCCGAGGTCGATCGCCAGATCGTTGGAGAAGTAGCTGCGCAAAAAACCGAACATTCAGAATCCTGTTTCGCTCTGGGCCGGCCCTGCATAGCGAGCGCTGAGGGCGGCAGCGGAAAAAATAACAGCCTCGGGAAGCGTGGCGGAAGCGGCCGCCGCGGCGCACGAAGCTGCGAGTGATGTCTACCGGGGATCGCACGAAGCACGCACGGCTTGCCGAAGCGGGGCGAAACGGTGCGGGAAAAGGCTGCCGGGTTTGGGTCGAACGCGTAATGATACCTTATAATTTCACGGTATTTGAATCGAAACGGGCGGTATTTTTGCCGCTTCGGCCCCGATTTTTGAGGGTGGGATCGCACCCTCCAACCCCCCGCCGCAGTGCTGCTTTTGATGCGCTGCGCAGCCTTGTTTTTCCGGTGATCGCATGGCCCTGACCCTGACCGATGTGAAACGCATCGCGCACCTGGCGCGACTCGAAATGGCCGACGCCGACGCCGAGCACATGCTCGGCCAGCTCAATGAATTCTTCGGCCTCGTCGAACAGATGCAGGCGGTCGACACCGCCGGCATCGCGCCGCTCGCCCACCCGATCGAACAGATCCAGGCCGTCGCGCAGCGCCTGCGCGACGACGCCGTGACGGAAGTCGTCAATCGCGACGACAACCAGCGTCCGGCGCCGGCCGTCCAGGACGGCCTCTATCTTGTGCCGAAGGTGATCGAGTAAGCATTCGATGACAAGCGCGCCGCCGTCTTCGCGCCGCGCGCCACCCAGAATTCCCAGGAAAACCACTCAATGCACGCAAAAAGCCTGACCGAACTGCGCGCCGCGCTCGCCGCCAAGGAATGCTCGGCCGTCGAGCTCGCGCAGCTCTACCTGAAACGGATCGACGCCGCGCGCGACCTGAACGCGTTCGTCCACGTCGACGCCGACCTGACCCTCGCGCAGGCGAAAGCTGCCGACGCGGAGCTCGCGCGCGGCGCGGGCGGCGCGCTCACCGGCCTGCCGATCGCGCACAAGGACGTGTTCGTCACGCGCGGCTGGCGCTCGACCGCCGGCTCGAAGATGCTCGCGAACTACGAGAGCCCGTTCGACGCGACCGTCGTCGCCCGCCTGCAGGCGGCCGGCATGGTCACGCTCGGCAAGACCAACATGGACGAGTTCGCGATGGGCTCGTCGAACGAGAATTCGGCGTTCGGCGCGGTGAAGAACCCGTGGGACACGAACGCGGTGCCGGGCGGCAGCTCGGGCGGCAGCTCGGCCGCCGTTGCCGCGCGCCTCGCGCCGGCCGCGACCGGCACCGACACCGGCGGCTCGATCCGCCAGCCCGCGTCGTTCGCGGGCGTGACCGGCATCAAGCCGACCTACGGCCGCGTGTCGCGCTACGGGATGATCGCGTTCGCGTCGTCGCTCGACCAGGGCGGCCCGATGGCGCAGAGCGCGTCCGACTGCGCGCTGCTGCTGAACGGGATGGCCGGTTTCGACGAGCGCGACTCGACGAGCCTCGAACACGACGACGAAGACTTCACGCGCCACCTCGGCCAGCCGTGGGCGGCCGGCAACGACGCGGGCAAGCCGCTCGCGGGCCTGCGCATCGGCTTGCCGAAGGAATATTTCGGCGATGGCCTCGCCGACGACGTGCGCGCGGCGATCGACGCGGCCCTCAAGCAGTATGAAGCGCTCGGCGCGACGCTCGTGCCGGTGTCGCTGCCGAAGACGGAACTGTCGATCCCCGTGTATTACGTGATCGCGCCGGCGGAAGCCTCGTCGAACCTGTCGCGTTTCGACGGCGTGCGCTTCGGCCACCGCGCCGCGCAGTACGGCGACCTGCTCGACATGTACAAGAAGTCGCGCGCGGAAGGCTTCGGCCCCGAGGTGAAGCGCCGGATTCTGGTCGGCGCCTACGTGCTGTCGCACGGCTACTACGACGCGTACTACCTGCAGGCGCAGAAGATCCGCCGCATCATCGCGAACGATTTCCAGGAAGCGTTCAAGTCCTGCGACGTGATCATGGGCCCGGCCTCGCCGACGGTCGCATGGGATCTCGGCGCGAAGGGCGACGATCCGGTCCAGATGTATCTGGCCGACATCTACACGCTGTCGGTGAGCCTCGCCGGCCTGCCCGGCATGAGCGTGCCGTGCGGTTTCGGCGCGGGCGCGAACGCGAAGCGCCCGGTCGGCCTGCAGATCATCGGCAACTATTTCAACGAAGCCCGGATGCTGCAGGTCGCGGATGCGTTCCAGCGCGCGACCGACTGGCACAAGCAAGTTCCGGCAGGGGTGGGGAATGAGCCCCCACGCTCACTTTGTTCGCTGCCCCCCGAGGGGGCGCATGCCTCCCTTGAGGCGGCTCGGCGGGAGGCATGAATATGGCTACTCAATGGGAAGTCGTCATCGGTCTCGAGACGCACGCGCAACTGTCGACCGTCTCGAAGATTTTCTCCGGCGCGTCGACGCAGTTCGGCGCCGAGCCGAACACGCAGGCCTGCCCGGTCGACCTGGCGCTGCCGGGCGTGCTGCCGGTGCTGAACCGCGGCGCGGTCGAACGCGCGATCCGCTTCGGCCTCGCGATCGGCTCGACCATCGCGCCGCGCAGCATCTTCGCGCGCAAGAATTATTTCTACCCCGATCTGCCGAAGGGCTATCAGATCAGCCAGTACGAGATTCCGGTCGTGCAGGGCGGCCAGATCACGATCCAGGTGCCCGCCAACGAAAAGGCCGGCAAGGAAGCGTACGAGAAGACCGTCAACCTGACCCGCGCGCACCTCGAGGAAGATGCGGGCAAGTCGCTGCATGAAGACTTCGCCGGGATGACGGGGATCGACCTGAACCGTGCGGGCACGCCGCTGCTCGAGATCGTCACCGAGCCGGAAATGCGCAGCGCGGCCGAGGCCGTGGCCTACGCGAAGGCGCTGCACGGGCTCGTCGTGTGGCTCGGCATCTGCGACGGCAACATGCAGGAAGGCTCGTTCCGCTGCGACGCGAACGTGTCGGTGCGCCCGGTCGGCCAGGAGAAGTTCGGCACGCGTGCGGAAATCAAGAACCTGAACTCGTTCCGGTTCCTCGAAGAAGCGATCAACTACGAAGTGCGTCGCCAGATCGAGCTGATCGAGGACGGCGGCGAAGTCGTGCAGGAAACGCGCCTCTACGATCCGGACAAGCGCGAGACGCGTTCGATGCGCAGCAAGGAAGACGCGCACGATTACCGCTACTTCCCCGACCCCGACCTGATGCCGCTCGTGATCGGCCAGGACTGGGTCGAGCGCGTGCAGTCCGGGATGCCCGAGCTGCCGGCCGCGATGCAGCAGCGCTTCGCCGACGAATACGGCGTGTCCGCGTACGACGCGGGCGTGCTGACGTCGAGCAAGGCGATGGCCGCGTACTTCGAGGCCGTGGTCGCGAAGGCCGGCACCGCGAACGCGAAGATCGTCGCGAACTGGCTGATGGGTGACGTATCGTCGCAGCTGAACCGCGATGGCATCGAGATCGACGCGATTCCGGTCTCGGCCGCGCAGCTCGCGCTCGTGCTGCAGCGCATCGCCGACGGCACGATCTCGAACAAGATCGCGAAGGAAATCTTCGCGACGATCTGGGACGAGAAGGCCGACGACGAAGGTGCGGCGGACCGCATCATCGACGCGAAGGGGCTGAAGCAGATCTCCGACACCGGCGCGCTGGAAGCGATCATCGACGAGGTGCTCGCGGCGAACGCGAAGTCGGTCGAGGAATTCCGCGCGGGCAAGGAAAAGGCGTTCAACGCGCTGATCGGCCAGGCGATGAAGGCGACGAAGGGCAAGGCCAATCCGCAGCAGGTCAACGAACTGCTGAAGAAGAAGCTCGGCTGAGCATGCACGCGCGTCTGAACCGCGCTTGACGACGGGCCGCTCCGAACCAGTTCGGGGCGGCCCGTTGCGTTTGGTGGATGCGTTATCGTATGCACCACAGCGTCCAACGGAGGAACGAATGGCGAAACAACCGTCGCTCGACGATTTCCGCGTGCCGTACTGCACGCACGAGAAGGAAGCCGCAGCATTCAAGCTCGATGCGTTCGACCCGGCCGCGAAGCCGTTCTCGTCCGGTCCGAAGGACGACGACCGCGCCCGGCTGTCGGCCGTGTCGACCGAACTCGACGTGCAGCAGGAACGCCTGCACACGCAGCAGAAGAAGCGCGTGCTGCTCGTGCTGCAGGGGATGGATACCAGCGGCAAGGACGGCACCGTGCGTGCGGTGTTCCGCGAGGTCGATCCGCTCGGCCTGCGCGTCGTGCCGTTCAAGGCGCCCACGCCGATCGAGGCCGCGCACGACTTCCTGTGGCGCGTGCATGCGCAGGTGCCGGCTGCGGGCGAGCTCGCGATCTTCAACCGCAGCCACTATGAAGACGTGCTCGTGCCGCGCGTGCTCGACCTGATCGACGCGAAGGAATGCGAGCGCCGCTACCGGCAGATCCGCGATTTCGAGACGATGCTGGTCGAGAACGGCACGACGATCATCAAGTGCTTCCTGCACATCTCGAAGGACGAGCAGCGCGAGCGCCTGCAGGCGCGCATCGACGATCCGACCAAGCACTGGAAGTTCGACATCTCCGATCTCGACGCGCGCAAGCACTGGGATGCATACCAGTCCGCCTACCGCGACGCGCTCGCGGCGACGTCGGCCGAGCATGCGCCGTGGTACGTGATCCCGGCGAACTCGAAGACGCACCGCAACGTGATGATCGCCGAGCTGCTGCTGCGCACGATGACCGACATGAAGCTGGAATTCCCGCCGCCGAAGCCCGAGCTCGAAGGCGTGAAGATCCGTTAAGCTGCCACCCTGTAAAACATCGAACTGAACGGAATCCGACATGATGCGAGTGATTACCGCCAACCTGAACGGCATCCGCTCCGCCGCGAAGAAGGGCTTCTTCGAGTGGCTCGGCGAACAGAACGCCGATTGCGTGTGCGTGCAGGAAATCAAGGTCTCGGCCGACGACCTGCCGGCCGAATTCGTCGAGCCGCACGGCTTCAAGAGCTATTTCCACCATGCCGAGAAGAAGGGCTACAGCGGTGCCGGCGTGTACAGCCGCCGCGAGCCCGATGACGTGATCATCGGCTTCGGCAGCAGCGAATTCGATACGGAAGGGCGCTACGTCGAGGCGCGCTACGGCAAGCTGTCGGTCGTGTCGGTGTACGTACCGTCCGGCTCGAGCGGCGAAGAGCGCCAGCAGGCGAAGTACCGCTTCATGGACGAGTTCATGCCGCACCTCGCCGAGCTGAAGAAGAAGCGCGAGGTGATCCTGTGCGGCGACGTGAACATCGTCCACAAGGAAATCGACATCAAGAACTGGAAGAGCAACCAGAAGAATTCGGGCTGCCTGCCGGAAGAGCGCGAGTGGCTCACGAAGCTGTTCGACGATGTCGGCTATGTCGACGTGTTCCGCACGCTCGACCCGCGCGCCGAGCAATACACGTGGTGGAGCAACCGTGGCCAGGCGTATGCGAAGAACGTCGGGTGGCGGATCGATTACCAGATCGCGACGCCGGGCGTGGCCGGCACCGCGAAAAGCACGTCGATCTTCAAGGACATCAAGTTCAGCGACCATGCGCCGCTGACGGTGGACTACGACTACAAGAAGTGACGTCCGGTGCTGCGCCGCGCGCGTAGCAGCCGGATCATCCGGCCGCCGGATGCAGAAACGGGCCGCATGTTGAACATGCGGCCCGTTTCGTTTGGGGCGGCGATCGTGCGTGCTGCCCGGCGGCGCTTACTGCTTGATCGACGCCATGTCGATCACGAAGCGGTACTTCACGTCGCTCTTCAGCATCCGCTCGTAGGCCGCGTTGATCTGCTGCATCGGAATCGTTTCGATGTCCGACGTGATCCCGTGCTCCGCGCAGAAGTCGAGCATCTCCTGCGTTTCCGCGATCCCGCCGATCAGCGAGCCCGCGAGGCGGCGGCGCTTGAAGATCAGGTTGAACACCTGCGGCGACGGATGGTCGTGCTCCGGCGCGCCGACCAGCGTCATCGTGCCGTCGCGCTTGAGCAGGTGCAGGAACGGATTCAGGTCGTGTTGCGCGGCGACCGTGTTCAGGATGAAGTCGAAGCTGTTCAGGTGCGCGTTCATCTGCGCTTCGTCCTTCGAGATCACGACTTCGTGCGCGCCGAGGCGCTTGCCGTCCTCGATCTTCGACGGCGACGTGGTGAACAGCACGACGTGCGCACCCATCGCGCGTGCCAGCTTCACGCCCATGTGGCCGAGGCCGCCGAGACCGACGATCCCGACCTTCTTGCCGGGGCCGACGTTCCACTGCCGCAGCGGCGAGTAGGTCGTGATCCCTGCGCACAGCAGCGGCGCGGCGCCGGCCGGGTCGAGCGTCTCGGGCACGCGCAGCACGAACGCCTCGTCGACGACGAGTTGCGTCGAATAGCCGCCGAACGTGATGTCGCCCGTCACGCGATCCTGGCCGTTGTAGGTGCCGACGAAGCCGTTCTCGCAATACTGCTCGAGACCTTCGGCGCAGCTCGGGCAGGTGCGGCACGAATCGACGAGGCAGCCGACGCCGACCAGCTGGCCGACCTTGAAACGCGACACCTGCGGGCCGGTCGCGGTCACGCGGCCAACGATTTCATGGCCCGGCACGACCGGGTAGATCGTGTTGCGCCATTCGTTGCGGGCCTGGTGCAGGTCCGAGTGGCAGACGCCGCAGTAGAGGACGTCGATCTGGACGTCGAGGTCGCGCAGCGCGCGACGCTGGAATTCGAACGGGGCGAGCGGCGACTGCGAATCGGTCGCTGCGTAGGCATAGGTAGTGCTCATGCAGGGGGCTCCTTGTCCGGGATGGATAACCGGCAAAACAGACTGCCGTCGCACCATGTGGCGATGCGGCGAGGCAGGACGTCATCGTAAGGAGCGCGGCGCCGCGGCGAAATACACGAAGGTCTGGAAGATTTGCCTATTCCTCTTGAACTGCACGCGAACAGCCGTCAAAACGCATTCAAGGTGCTACATTGCGAGCCAGATTCTCTTGCCGGACAAGACCACGCCCATGAGCTTCCAGCCCCTTTTGGCCGACGCGGGCGACCGCGTGCAGCGCCGCATGATCGAGCTGCACACGCGCCTCGCGCCGAACGCGGGCGATACGCTGGCGGCGCTCGACGGCGTGCGCCTCATCCGCGTGACCCGTCCCGCGCCGCGCATGCCCGTGCTGTACGAACCGAGCATCATCGTCGTCTGCCAGGGGCGCAAACTCGGCTATCTCGGCGACCGTTCATTCGTGTACGACGCGCAGCAGTACCTGGTGCTGTCGGTGCCGCTGCCGTTCGAGTGCGAGACCTTCGCGAGTCAGGACAAACCGTTTCTCGCGATCTCGATCCGCGTCGATCTGGCCGTGATCGCCGAGCTCGCGATCCTGCTCGACGAGACGCTCGGCGCGGCTGCCAGCGAGCCGCTCGGCGTCTATTCGACGCCGCTCGATGCGCCGCTGGCGGATGCTGTGCTGCGGCTGCTCGAAGCGCTCGCGTCGCCGCACGACACGCGCGTGCTGGGCCCCGCGATCATGCGCGAGATCGCATATCGGGTGCTGACCGGCGCGCAGGGCGACGCGATCCGCGCGGCGCTCGTCCAGCAGCATCACTTCGGCCGTATCGCGAAGGCGCTGCGGCGCATCCATGCGGACTTGAAGGCCGACCTCGACGTCGAGACGCTCGCGCGCGAGGCCGGGATGAGCCTCGCGGTGTTCCATGCGCAGTTCAAGCACGTGACGGCGACGTCGCCGATGCAGTACGTGAAGGCCGCGCGGCTGCACCAGGCGCGGCTGATGATGGTGCAGGACGGGGTCGGCGCCGGCGCGGCGGCCGCGCGCGTCGGCTATGCGAGCGCGTCGCAGTTCAGCCGCGAGTTCAAGCGGCTGTTCGGCCGCAGCCCGGGTGACGAGGTGCGCTGGATGCGCGAAAGCGGCGCCCGGCCGGTCGCGGCGGACGTGGATGCGTAGGGTGGCGTAGCAATCGGCTGCGTGTGGCGCTCAGCGCCGCACGACCTTGCGACGCTGCGCGCTGATGCCCGCGAAGTCGGGCAGCGTGTCGACGCGCTTGCCTACCGCCTTCGCGTACAGCGGCATGAGATCCGGCAGGCGGTTCAGCAGATCCTGGCGGCGGGCGGTGCTGTACGGATGCGTGTAGATGAAGCCCGTCGCCTTGTTCCCTCGGGTCGCGACCGCGAGCTTGTCCCACAGCGTGATCGCCGCGCGCGGATCGAAGCCCGCGCGTGCGGCGATGTCGCCGCCGATCACGTCGGCTTCGGTCTCGTCGGTCGCGTTGTAGTGGAGCGTCTGCAGGCGTTCGCCGATATTCAGTGCCTGCGGCAGCGGATCGCCGACGCCGAACAGCGGCGGCAGCGCGGCCGCGCGCAGCGACGTCTGCGAGGTCTCGCTGAAGTTGCTGCGCGCGTGTTCGCGCAGCGCGTGCGCGATGCCGTGCGCGAGCAGCACGCCGAGCTCGTCGTCGTTCAGGCGGACGCGGTCGAGCATGCCGCCGTAGACGAGCACCTTGCCGCCCGGCAGGCAGGTCAGCCGGATGTCGCGCGAGCGGATCGCGTTGACGTCCCACACCCAGTTTTTCACGCGGTCGTTCCACTTCACCGAATACGGCGCGAGCTTCGCGACGATCGCGCGCAAGCGCTTCACGCGCGGCTGGTTCGCGGGCAGCAGGCGATTGCTGTCGGCGGCCGCCTGCACGATCTGCGCGTATTCGTTCGCGGTGAGCTGCTCGAGCAGCGACGACGGGATCAGCGTGCGGAAGGCAATGGCGTTGCCGTAGCGGACCTGCTGCGGCGTCTGCGCATAAGCCTTCGCCGATGCGGCGGCGCCGGTCGGCTGAGCGGGTTCGGCGGCGGCTGCCTGGGCGGGGGCGGCGGGAGTCGAAGTGGCCGGCGGTGAAGCCGGAGCAACGGCCGGCGTGGCGGTGGCGGCGGGCGCGCCGGTGTCGGCCGCATGGGCGAACCCCGCGGCGAGCGCCGCGGCACCGACGCTCAACGAAGCCGCAACGCGCGCGAGGCGGTGCAGGCCGTTACTGCGCACGGCTGGCCTCGCCGTTGCGTGCGGCACCGTTCCACGGCGCGATCTTGAACAGCAGCAGCATGCCGGGAATCGCGAGCGCGGTGCACACGATGAAGTAGTCGAACCAGCCGATCTTCGCGACGATGAAGCCGCTCGCGGCCGATGCGAGCGTGCGCGGCACCGACGCGAGGCTCGTGAACAGCGCGAACTGCGTGGCCGTATAGCGCGGGTCGGTCGTGCTCGCGATGTACGCGACGAACGCAGCCATCGTCAGGCCGGTGGTGAACGTTTCGACGCCGTAGACGAGCGCGAGCGCAACGGTCATCGGGCTGAATTGCGGCGTGACGGCGATGCCGAACACCGACAGCACCGACGCGATCGCGTGGCTCGTCGACACGGTGAAATCGTAGAGCACCGCGAGCACGGGCGAACCGGGGCCGAGCTGCGCGAGCCACGCGAAGCCGAGCGTCGACACCATCTGCAGCGCGCCGAAGATCCACAGCCCGCGGCCGATGCCGATCTTCACGAGCCAGACGCCGCCGATGATGCCGCCGGCGACGCTCGCGACGAGCGCGGTGGTTTTCGCGACGATGCCGATCTCGGTGCGCGAGAAGCCGATGTCGAGGAAGAACGACGTCGACAGCGTGGTGGCCATCGTGTCGCCGATCTTGAACAGGAAGATGAATGCGATGACGAGCAGCGCGCCGGCCCAGCCGTCGCGCTGGATGAATTCGCGGAACGGCAGCACGATCGCGTCGCGCAGGTTGCGCGGCGGTGCGCCGATTACTTCGGGCTCGCGCACGACGAGCGTCATCAGGATGCCTGGCAGCATGAACGCGCCGGTCATCGCGAACACGACGTCCCAGGGCAGGTGGTCGGACAGGATCAGCGCGAGCGAGCCGGGGATCAGCGCAGCGAGCTTGTACGCGTTCACGTGTATCGCGTTGCCGAGGCCCTGCTCGGTGTCGCGCAGCAACTCGCGGCGATAGGCGTCGATCACGATGTCGGCGCTCGCGCCGAAGAACGCGACGAGCGTGGTGAGCGCGGCGACCGTCCAGATCGAGTCGCGCGGCGACACGAAGCCGAGCGCGGCGATCGCGCCCGCGACCAGCAGTTGCGTGAGCAGCAGCCAGCCGCGCCGGCGGCCCGGCCGCCAGCCGGGCAGGCGCGGGACGTAGCGGTCCATCAGCGGCGCCCACAGGAACTTCCACGTGTACGGGAACTGGATCAGCGCGAACAGGCCGATTTCCTTCAGGTTCACGCCCTCGGAGCGCAGCCATGCCTGCACGAGGTAGACGAGCGTGAAGAGGGGCAGACCGGACGTGAAGCCGAGGAACACGCAGATCAGCATGTGCGTGTTCAGATAGGCTCGCCAGCCGGGGTGATCCTCGTGAGCGGTGAGTGCGGGCGCCTCGTGTGGCGTTTTCGACATGGACTGGAACTGGGTAGCGTTGACTGATTGCGGCGGCAGCGCAGGCGGCGGCGCGAGCGGCGCAGGGGCACGGCCACACGTGCGTGCCGGCCGTCTGCGTTTGTCAACGGCCCCCCGGCTCAGCTGCGCTTGACGCGATAGACAGCAAGACTACCACGCCAGTTCGCTCCCCATCGAATCGGTTGGCCTTCGTGCAGCACCACGCGGTCGAGGATCGTCACGCCGACTTCGGGCGCGAGCGCCTCGAAATCCTCGATCGTCAGCACCCGGACGTTCGGCGTGTTGTGCCACTGGTAAGGCAGCGACTTCGACACCGGCATCCTGCCGTTCAGCACCGACAGCCGGTGCGGCCAGTAGCCGAAGTTCGGGAACGACACGATGCATTCGCGCCCGACCCGCGCGGTTTCGCGCAGGATCGCGGCGGTCTGGTGAATCGTCTGCAAAGTCTGCGACAGGATCGCGATGTCGAAGCTGTGATCCTCGAACAGGCGCAGGCCGTCTTCGAGGTTCTGCTGGATCACGTTGATGCCGTTCTTCGTGCTGGCGAGCACGCCGGCGTCGTTCAGTTCGATCCCGTAGCCGGTGACGTCCAGTTCTTCCATCAGCAGCGACAGCAGCGAGCCGTCGCCGCAACCGAGGTCGAGCACCGTCGAGCGCGGTTCGACCCAGCGCGCGATCGTGCGGAAGTCCGCGCGCGCGGACAGGGAGTTCAGCGCTTGCTGGTTCATGCACCCACCTCGTTGGCGATTCGTTCGTAATACGCACGGATCAGGTTGTGATAGCGCGCGTCGTCGAGCAGGAACGCATCGTGACCGTGCGGCGCATCGATTTCCGCGTAGCTGACCGTGCGCTTGTTGTCGAGCAGCGCCTTCACGATCTCGCGCGAGCGGGCCGGCGCGAAGCGCCAGTCGGTCGAGAAGCTCGCGATCAGGTATTTCGCCTGCGTGCGCGCGAGCGCGGCCGTCAGGTTGCCGTCGAACGCCTTCGCCGGGTCGAAGTAGTCGAGCGCACGCGTGATCAGCAGGTAGGTGTTCGCGTCGAAGTAGTCGGCGAACTTGTCGCCCTGGTAGCGCAGGTACGACTCAACCTCGAATTCGACGTCGAAGCTGAAGTTGTACGCGTCGAGCGCGCCGTCGGCGCGGCGCAGCGCACGGCCGAATTTCTCGGCCATGTCGTCGTCGGACAGGTACGTGATGTGGCCGATCATCCGCGCGACGCGCAGGCCGCGCTTCGGCTTCACGCCGTGCGCGTAGTAGTCGCCGCCGTGGAAATCGGGATCGGACAGGATCGCCGAGCGCGCGACCTCGTTGAACGCGATGTTCTGCGCGGACAGCTTCGGCGTCGACGCGATGTCGATGCAGTGCGCGACGCGCTCCGGATACATCAGGCTCCACGCGAGCGCCTGCATCCCGCCGAGGCTGCCGCCCATCACCGCGGCGAAGCGCTCGATGCCGAACGCGTCGGCGACGCGCGCCTGCGCGTGCACCCAGTCCTCGACGGTGACGACCGGAAAGCGCGCACCGTACGGCTTGCCGGTCGACGGGTCGATGCTCATCGGGCCGGTCGAGCCGAAGCACGAGCCGAAGTTGTTCACGCCGATCACGAAGAAGCGGTTGGTGTCGAGCGGCTTGCCCGGTCCGACCATGTTGTCCCACCAGCCGGTGCTGCGCGGATCGTCCGCATAGACGCCGGCGACGTGGTGCGACGCGTTGAGCGCGTGGCAGACGAGCACCGCGTTCGAGCGCGCGGCGTTGAGTTCGCCGTACGTCTCGACGACGAGCTGATAGTTGCCGATCACGCTGCCGCTTTGCAAGCGCAGCGGTTCGGCGAAGTGCATGGTCTGTGGAGCGACGATGCCGATCGATTCCATTCGTTCCGCCTTATGACTGGGCGGCTAAATGGTGTCGGCGATGCGCGGAGTCGGGGATGCGCGGCTGACGACCTCTTTAGCCGCATTTGTAGTGAACCGCCGGGACAAGGACGAATCAAGGCCCTGGCTGGTTCGCGCGCCCGCAATCGAGTCAGCAAATCGGCGCGTTTCTGGCTGCCGCCCGAGGCGGCGGCAGTCGGCAAAGTATAGCGGAAATTGCGGAGCGGGGATTCGGGCGCGCGGGCGGGGCGTCGCGCCGGCGTCATTTCACTGCAGGATCAGCCGCAAATGCGCGTCGGCCTGCTCGCCCGGCGGTTTCTGGAACCCGCCCTTCGCGAAGCGGTGCCACCGGCCGATCACGTAGCTGACGAGCAGGCTCGCGCGGGCGGCCGGATCGTAGTCGGCGGGCAGCACGAACGGCGGTGTGCCGTCCTGCGGCGCGTTCGCCTCGGTGCGCGCGACGCGCAGGCATTGCTTGACGGTCGCCTCGATGCGGTCGAGCAGCTGGTTCACGCGCTCGGTCAGCCGCTCGTCCTCGCCGACCAGCGCCTCGCCGGTCAGCACGCGCGTCATGCCCGGATTCTTCGCGGCGAAGTTGAGCATCGTCAGCGCGATCGTGCGCGCCTGCAGCACGCCGTTCGGCTCTTTCGCGACGATCTGGTTGACGAGCCCGAGCAGCGCCTGCTCGATGAATTCGATCAGCCCCTCGTACATCTTGGCTTTGCTGGTGAAGTGCCGGTACAGCGCGGCTTCCGATACATCGAGCCGGGCCGCAAGCGCGGCGGTCGTGATTTTCTCGGGTTTGGGTGCCTCGAGCATCGCGGCGAGCGTCTGCAGGATCATCACGCGGCGCTCGCCCGGCTTCGGGCGTGCTCGGGTGGGTGTGGCCTGGCTTTCCGTTACGGCTTGGTCCTGCGGGTAAGTCGGCTGCATTTTTGTCGCCCCGATCGAGTGCCCAGTCGCAGCGATTTTAACGAACGAATGCGCTGGTCGACATAGTGCGGGCGCCCGGTGTTCGGCAGATGGCCGGGCAGGTGTCCGGTGATCCATACCGTGCCGATGCCGAGGCGCTTGTAGCGCTTCAGGTGGCCGCGCGTATCTTCGACGAGGATCGCGTCGGCCAGGCGCGCGTGCGCGGCGCGCAGCGTCCGGCGCAGCATCGTGTGATCGGGCTTCGCGCGCCACGTGCGGCGGTCGCGCATGTGCTCGATCGCGATCACGCGCTCGAACAGCCGCTCGATGCGCAGCTCGCGCAGCACCGCGCGCGCGTAGTTCTCCGGCGCGTTGGTCAGCACGAACTTGCGCCCGGGGAGCGCGGCGACGATGCGCGCCAGCCCGCGTTCGGCGCGCAGCATCGCGGGCAGGTCGGAAAACGTATGGACCGCGCGCAGGAAGTCGTGCGGGTCGATCGGATGATGGCGCGTGAGGCCGAGGAGCGCGGCGCCGTAGCGCTCGGTGTAACCGTTGCGCAGGCGGTCGGCTTCGGCGCGCTCGACCTGCAGCGCGTCGATGATGTACTGCGTCATCGCGCGGTTGATCTCGGGAAAGATCGCGTGCGATGCGTGGTGAAGGGTGTTGTCGAGATCGAACAGCCACACCGGCGCACCGGCGCGGGGCCGGCTGCGCGACACGCGCCGGCGCCGCAGCGGGGCCGGCAAGTCGGGTGTGGCGGTCTTGCTGCGTGGTCTCAATGCGAGCGGATCATCGTACCGAACGGCTGCTCGGTCAGGATTTCCAGCAGCACCGAGTGCTCGATCCGGCCGTCGACGATGTGCACCGACTTCACGCCGCTCTTCGCGGCGTCGAGCGCCGACGAGATCTTCGGCAGCATGCCGCCGGAGATCGTGCCGTCTTCGAACAGCGCGTCGATCTCGCGCGCGGACAGGTCGGTCAGCAGGTTGCCGTCCTTGTCCATCACGCCCGGGATGTTGGTCATCATCAACAGCTTCTCGGCGTTCAGCACGGTGGCGAGCTTGCCCGCGACGAGGTCGGCGTTGATGTTGTACGACAGGCCATCCTCACCGAAGCCGATCGGCGAGATCACCGGGATGAATGCGTCGTCCTGCAGCGCCTTCACGACCGCCGGGTTGATCGCCTCGACTTCGCCGACCTGGCCGATGTCGATGTACTGGCCCGGGTTGTCGCGGTCCGGCATCAGCAGCTTGCGTGCGTGGATCAGGCCGCCGTCCTTGCCCGTCAGGCCCACCGCGTGGCCGCCGAAGTGGTTGATCAGCAT
This sequence comes from Burkholderia sp. AU45251, assembly GCF_030482905.1. Lineage (NCBI taxonomy): Bacteria > Pseudomonadati > Pseudomonadota > Betaproteobacteria > Burkholderiales > Burkholderiaceae > Burkholderia > Burkholderia sp. AU45251. Next base: position 58,701 of record NZ_JAUJQH010000017.1, read on the forward strand.
CACGATGTCCTGCTGCACTTCGCCGCCGAGCACCCATTCGACGACTTCCATCGTCTCTTCGTCGGTGACACGCATGCCCTGGATGAAGGTACCGGCCTTGCCGATCTTCTTCAGCGCGTGATCGATCTGCGGACCGCCGCCGTGGACGATCACCGGATTGATACCGACCAGCTTCAGCAGGATCACGTCGCGCGCGAAGCCTTGTTTGAGCCGCTCTTCCGTCATCGCGTTGCCGCCGTATTTGATGACCACGGTCTTGCCGTGGTAACGGCGGATGTACGGCAGCGCCTCGGCGAGGATTTCTGCTTTCAGCGTGGGGGCGATCTGCGAGAGGTCGATGGGCTCGGACATGGCGGCGGCTCTGGCTGGGAACGGTTGAAACACGGCGAATTGTACAGGAGTGGCGCAGCGCAGCATCGGGTTTTTGGGCGGGCCGGAACACCGGCGGCGCAGCTCGCGCACCGCGCGCGGCGGCCCGCCGGCTATGGCGCGGCGCGATGCGGGCAGTGGGCGCGGGCGGCGGCGGCGGGGTGGTTCGCGAGCGTTCGCGATGGCCATCGGCCGCGTGGCCGGCGTGCAAAATCCGTTCGCCGCGCTATGCTTGTCGCGTAGGGCGGCTTCACGCCCGCTTCCGCGCTTGAGCCATGACCGATTCCGTCGCCGACGCCCGTTCCGCCCCGCGCCGCGCGCGCTGCCCGCACTGCGGGCGCAGCTTCGACTGCGGCGCCCGCACGCAGCCGTTCGAATGCTGGTGCGCGTCGATGCCGGTATTGCCCGGCGGCCCGCCGCCCGCGGCCGGCGCGCGCTGCCGATGCCCCGAGTGCCTGGCCGACGAGATCGCGCAGCGGATGGCCGGCGCGGCCGGCTGACGGCGCCGGGCGCGCACGCGGAGCGTCCCGGTCACCGCGCTCCGATCCGGCCCCGCTAGAGGCGTCGCCCGCTAAACGGGTAAACTGCTCGGATGCAACGAATCACCACCACCGGGCGCGTCAACCTCAGTCACCTGTTCTGGCTTCGCAATCTCGCGATCATCGGCCAGCTCGTGACGATCGGCGTCGTGCAGACCTATTTCGGCGTGCATCTGCCGTTGCCGGCGATGCTGATGGTCATCGCGCTCGAAATCGTTTTCAACGGGCTGACCTGGGTGCGCGTGCTGCGCGCGCGGCCCGAGACCAATTTCGAGCTGCTTGGCCAGCTGTGGGTCGACCTCGGTGCGCTGTCCGCGCTGCTGTTCCTGTCGGGCGGCACGACCAATCCGTTCGTGTCGCTGTACCTGCCTTCGCTCGCGATCGCGGCGGCCGTGCTGCCGTGGCACCTGATGATCTGGCTCGCGGCGTTCGCGGTCGCGTGCTACGCGGCACTCGGTTTCGACTCGGTGCCGCTCAACATGGACAATCCCGCGAACCTGTTCGACTACTACCGTACCGGGATGTGGGCGAACTTCATGGTCAGCGTCGGGCTGATCGCCTGGTTCGTCGCGCGCATGTCGAATGCGCTGCGCCAGCGCGATGCGGCGCTCGGCGAAGCGCAGCAGCACCTGCTGCGCGACGAGCGGGCGGTCGCGCTCGGCGTGCAGGCCGCCACCGTCGCGCACGAGATGGGCACGCCGCTGTCGACGATCGCGATGCTCGCGGAAGAGCTGCGCGACGCGGCGCGCGACGATCCGGGGCTGGCCCGCTACGAGGCCGACCTGAAGGTGCTCGAGGAGCAGATGTCGCTCTGCACGTCGGCGCTCGCGCGCCTGCGCAGCCGTGCGAGCGCGCCCGCGAGCCGCCAGCCGGTGGACGACTGGCTCGACACGTTCGTCGAGCACTGGCGCCTGCGGCATCCGCATGTGCAGTTCGAGCTGCTCGGCGCGCGTCCGGCGGGCGTCGCGCTCGACGACACGGTCGCGGCCGGCCAGATCCTGACGATCCTGCTCGACAACGCCGCGCGCGCGAGCCCGCAGCGCGTGACGCTGGCCGCGAAGGTCGCGCACGCCGGCACGGCCGACGAGATCGAATTCGAGGTATGCGACGACGGGCCCGGCATTCCGGCCGCGCTGCGCGAATCGCTCGGCGCGATGCCGGTCGACAGCACGCAGGGCGGGCACGGGGTCGGCCTGTATCTCGCGTTCAGCGCAGCCGCGCGGCTCGGCGGCGAGATCGAACTGTCCGACGTCGTGCCGCGCACGGCGGGCGGCAACGGGCGGGCCGGCAGTGCGGCGAACAGTCACGCCGCGGCAGGCTCGGGACAACGCGCGGGCCAGCGCCTGGCCGAACGGACAACCGGCACGCCGGGCCCGGCCGGCACGATCGCCGCGCGCGGCACGCGGGCCGTGCTGCGCCTGCCGGTCGTGCGCGTCGCGGTGCCGGCCGCCTCAACCAACACGTAGACGGAGAAACCACATGAGCGAGAACAATTTCCTGGTGATCGACGACAACGAGGTGTTCGCGGGCACGCTCGCGCGCGGCCTCGAGCGTCGCGGGTACGCGGTCCAGCAGGCGCACGACAAGGAGGCGGCGCTCCGGCTCGCCGCGGGCAGCAAGTTCCAGTTCATTACCGTCGACCTGCATCTCGGCGAGGATTCGGGCCTGAGCCTGATCGCGCCGCTGTGCGACCTGCAGCCCGATGCGCGGATCCTGGTGCTGACCGGCTACGCGAGCATCGCGACTGCCGTGCAGGCGGTGAAGGAAGGCGCCGACAACTATCTCGCGAAGCCCGCGAACGTCGAGTCGATCCTGGCCGCGCTGCAGACCAACGCGACCGAAGTGCAGGCCGACGAAGCGCTCGAGAATCCGGTCGTGCTGTCGGTCGACCGGCTCGAATGGGAGCACATCCAGCGCGTGCTGGCCGAGAACAACAACAATATTTCGGCGACGGCACGCGCGCTGAACATGCACCGCCGCACGCTGCAGCGCAAGCTCGCGAAGAAGCCGGTACGGCAGTAAGCGGGGGGCGCGTCAGCCGGGCGAGCTTGACGCTCGCGACAGGCAGGCGACGAGCTCGCGTTTCAGCAGGAGCGTGATGAGCGCCGAGTAGACGACGTTCGCGAGAAATGGTGCGGACCCGCCGATCAGGATGGCGCTCGCCATCGGCCATGCCTTTGCCGATACGCAATTCGCGATGAACTGGAGGCCGATGCTGAACGCCACGCTGGCGAGTGCGATACCCGCCAGCGTGCCCAGCCACGCGAGCGCAAACGCGACGTTGTAGCGCCGCAGCGACTCCCGCCTGATCCGGCGCAAGAGCGACAGGATGTCGGCGCGCGTGAGCGCGAGCAGTGCCGGCACGAATCGGCCGGCGATGGACGGGTAGATGGTCATTTAAATGCGGTGACGAATGCGTCTGCTTGTAGTCTGAGGAATCCAGATTATAGGGACGCACCAGCGCGCCTGCCATCAGCCGCGTTCCAGGAGCACGCACGTGCGCCGCGTCGCATCGCCATGAAAAAACGGGCGACCCCGTCAGGGGCCGCCCGTTTTTCGTCCGACGCCGTGCGCGTTACAGCACGTAGCGCGACAGGTCTTCGTCCTGCGACACTTCGCCGAGCGCGCGATCGACATACGTCGCGTCGATCGTCACGCGTTCGCCCGCATGGTTGCCGGCCGAGAACGACACTTCCTCGAGCAGTTTCTCGATCACCGTGTACAGCCGGCGCGCACCGATGTTCTCGGTCTTCTCGTTGACCGCATAGGCAATTTCCGCGAGACGCCGGATGCCGTCCTCGGCGAATTCGAGCTGCACGTCTTCGGTCGCGAGCAGCGCCTGGTACTGCTTCACGAGGCTCGCGTCGGTCGCAACAAGGATCGCTTCGAAATCGTTCACCGACAGCGAGTCGAGCTCGACGCGGATCGGGAAGCGGCCCTGCAGTTCGGGAATCAGGTCGCTCGGCTTCGCGAGATGAAACGCGCCGCTTGCGATGAACAGGATGTGATCGGTCTTCACCATCCCGTACTTCGTGTTGACCGTCGTGCCTTCGACGAGCGGCAGCAGGTCGCGCTGCACGCCCTGGCGCGACACTTCGCCGCCGCTGCCTTCGTTGTTGCGCGACGTGATCTTGTCGATCTCGTCGAGGAACACGATGCCGTTCTGCTCGACGTTCTGCACGGCCTTCGTCTTCACTTCCTCTTCGTTGAGCATCTTCGCCGCTTCCTCGTCGGTCAGCAGCTTCAGCGCTTCCTTGATCTTCACCTTGCGGCGCTGCTTCTTGCCGCTGCCGAGGTTCGAGAACATCGAGCGGATCTGCTCGGTCATCTCTTCCATCCCCGGCGGCGCCATGATGTCCATGCCGGCCGACGGCTGCTCGAGGTCGAGCTCGACTTCCTTGTCGTCGAGCTGGCCTTCGCGCAGGCGCTTGCGGAAGGTCTGGCGCGTCGCGTTGTTGTCGTCGTTCGCGTGCTCGGCGTTGCCGCCGAAGCCCACCGCGCGCGGTTGCGGCAGCAGGATGTCGAGGATGCGGTCTTCCGCCTGGTCGGTCGCCTTGCTGCGCACCTTGCGCATTTCGGTTTCGCGCGTCTGCTTGACCGAGATCTCGATCAGGTCGCGCACGATGCTGTCGACGTCGCGGCCGACGTAGCCGACTTCGGTGAACTTGGTCGCTTCGATCTTGATGAACGGCGCATCGGCGAGCTTCGCGAGGCGGCGCGCGATTTCGGTCTTGCCGACACCCGTCGGCCCGATCATCAGGATGTTCTTCGGCGTGATTTCCTGGCGCAGCGGGTCGGCGACCTGCTGGCGGCGCCAGCGATTGCGCAGCGCGACCGCGACGGCCTTCTTGGCCTTCGCCTGGCCGATGATGTGCTTGTCGAGTTCCGAGACGATCTCGGCAGGGGTCATGGTGCTCATGGTGCGGTCCTTACTCGATCGTTTCGATAATGCGGTTGTGGTTCGTGTAGATGCACATGTCGCCGGCGATCTCGAGCGACTTCTCGACGATCTCGCGCGGCGACAGCTCGGTGTTCTCCGCGAGCGCGCGGGCCGCGGCCTGCGCATAGGCACCGCCCGAGCCGATCGCGCAGATGCCGCCTTCGGGGTCGAGCACGTCGCCGTTGCCGGTGATCACCAGCGTGGTGGTGGCGTCGGCCGTGATCAGCATCGCCTCGAGGCGGCGCAGCATCCGGTCGGTGCGCCAGTCCTTCGCGAGCTCGACGGCCGCGCGGGTCAGGTTGCCCTGATGCTTCTCGAGCTTCGCCTCGAAGCGGTCGAGCAGCGAGAACGCATCGGCGGTGCCGCCCGCGAATCCGACCAGCACCTGGTTGTTGTAGATCCGCCGCACTTTCCGCGCGCCACCCTTCATGACGATGTTGCCGAGGGTTACCTGGCCGTCGCCGCCGAGCGCGACCTTGTCGCCGCGCCGGACCGAAACGATGGTCGTGCCGTGAAATTGCTCCATCTGCGTTCCTTGAGAAAAACGGGGAAGAGTCGGGGGCGCGAGGCGCCGCCGCGTAACTCGCAGTGCGCCGGGAAGCGGCCCGGCGCGCGTCCGTTTCATTTTAGGGCGGGCGCCGGGATATCAAGAGGCGGGAGGCAAATCGGCAGCCGGTGGGGAACCGTGCCGGAAAAACAAAAAGCGCGCGGCAGGCCGCGCGCTTTCGGGAAGCAGCGTGTCTGAGCGGAACGCCGCTCGATCAGTCGCCGAACAGCTTCTGGCGCAACTCGCGGCGCTCCTGCGCCTCGAGCGACAGCGTGGCGGTCGGACGTGCGAGCAGGCGCGGAATGCCGATCGGCTCGCCGGTTTCCTCGCACCAGCCGTAATCGCCGGAATCGATGCGGGCGAGCGACTGCTGAACCTTCTTGAGGAGCTTGCGTTCGCGATCGCGCGTACGCAGCTCGAGCGCGTGCTCTTCCTCGATCGTCGCGCGATCGGCGGGATCGGGCACGATCACCGTCTCGCGCAGGTTCTCGGTCGTCTGGCCTGCATTCTTGAGGATGTCCGCCTGCAACTGTTCGAGCCGATTTTTGAAGAAGGCGAGCTGATCCTCATTCATGTAATCCTTGTCGCTCATCTTCAGGATTTCGGCTTCGGTCAAGAGTTTCTTCGTCATCTGCTTGCTTCTTCAATGTGCGGCAAATCGATAGATATTGCCTGCACTTTGGGATTACCCGCAACCGCGCTTGCAATCATTTGCGATTTGCCGCCGCGGGGCCGAAAGCCTCTGGAAAACCGGTTCTCAAATACCAGGATAGGCCTGGCGCGGAGTTGCGCGCGCTGCGAACCGGTGTGCTGCGCGGCACATCGCATCGGCCGCGGCCGGGAGGCGGATGGGCGATCCGGCGCGGTTGCGATGCCCGGAAAACTGGTTCAGCAAGAACCGGGCCTATTTGTTGCCGTACTCCAGCGGGCACGTATTGTAACTGAATCGCAAGCGGGCGCCGTATCGGGTCGATCCCCGTCGGCTGCGCCAATATCTAGAAAATATAACGCGCAAATCGCGAAAAAGCGATGACGGCGAAACCCTGCCCGGAAAGGGCGCCTCGCGGCCGCCGCAGCCGCCCGCGAGGCGGCCGTGCGGGCGGGGGGGGCGACGGTTGCCCGTACGCGTCAGGCGAGGCAGGCGTCGAGGCCGTCGGTGATCAGGTCCTGCGGCAGGTCGACGCCGATGAACACCATCTTGTTGGTCTTCTTCTCGACCGGCAGCCACTTCGAGGCGAGGTCGCTGCCCATCATCTGGTGCACGCCCTGGAACACGACCTTGCGGTCGACGCCCTTCATGTACAGCACGCCCTTGTAGCGCAGCATCCGCTCGCCGTAGATCTGCAGGATGCCGCCGAGGAAGTCTTCCAGCTTGTTCGGGTCGAACGGGCGGTCGTTGCGGTACACGAACGACTTGATCTTGTCGTCGTGGTGCGCGTGGTGATGGTGGTGGCCATGGTCGTGATCGTGCGCGCATTGACCGTGATCGTGGTCGCAATGGGCGTGATCGTGATCATGGTCGTGATCGTGGTGATGGTGCGCGTGATCGTCTTCGGCCAGGAAGTCGGGGTCGATCTCGAGCTTCGCGTTCAGGTTGAAGCCGCGCAGGTCGAAGATTTCCTTGATGTCGGCTTCGCCGAAGTTCACGACCTTGATCGTGGCCTTCGGGTTCATGTGCATCAGGCGATGCTTGAGGCCGGCTACCGTTTGATCGTCGACCAGATCCGACTTCGTGATGAACAGGCGATCGGCGAAGCCGACCTGGCGCTGCACGACTTCGTGCTCGTCGAGCTGCGCGTTCGCGTGCTTCGCGTCGACCAGCGTGATGACCGCGTCGAGCAGGAAATCGTCGGCGATTTCGCTGTCGATGAAGAAGGTTTGCGCGACCGGGCCCGGGTTCGCGAGGCCGGTGGTTTCGATCACGATGCGGTCGAAGTCGAGCTTGCCTTCGCGCTTCTTCGCGGCGAGATCGCCGAGCGTGCGCGCGAGGTCGCCGCGGATCGTGCAGCAGATGCAGCCGTTGCTCATCTGGATGATCTGCTCGTTCGAATCCTGGATGAGGATTTCGTTGTCGATGTTCTCTTCGCCGAACTCGTTCTCGATCACGGCGATCTTCATGCCGTGCTGTTCGTTCAGGATGCGCTTGAGCAGCGTCGTCTTGCCGCTGCCGAGGAAGCCGGTAAGGATGGTGACGGGAGTGGCCATGTCAATCGCCTGTGGTTCGTGAATCGGGGTCAAAACCAGGATGTGCGTCGCGCCCGCGGCTTTGCCGGCCGGGGCGCACAATCATCCATTGAAACATACCTGTCAAGCCCTCGCCCGTCGTCCGAACGACAGGCGGGAGCGCGGATCCGCCGGGCGCAACGCGCGGCCGGCGGACGGTTACGCGCGTAGATCGGGGCGATCAGACGATTTGCAACAGCAGGCCCTTCAGATATTCACCTTCCGGGAAGGCCGCGAGCAGCGGGTGATCGACGCCCGCGCCGAGGCGTTTCAGGATGCGGGCGTCGACCTTTGCGTCGGCGGCCGCGCCCGCGACGATCTTCTGGAACAGGTCCATGTCGATCGCGCCCGAGCACGAGTACGTGAACAGCAGGCCGCCCGGACGCAGCAGCTTGAAGCCGCTCAGGTTGATGTCCTTGTATGCGCGGGCCGCGCGATCGACGCTGTCGCGGGTCGGTGCGAACTTCGGCGGATCGAGCACGATCAGGTCGAAACGCTCGCCTTCGTCGACGAGGCGGCGCAGCGTCTTGAATGCGTCGGCGTCGAGCCAGGTCGCGCGTTCGGCGTCGAAACCGTTGGCGACGACGTTCTGCTGCGCGAGCGCGAGCGCATCGCCCGACGAGTCGATCGACACGACGCGCTTCGCCCCGCCCTTGAGCGCCGCGAGCGAGAAGCCGCCCGTGTAGCAGAAGCAGTTCAGCACGTCGCGATCGGCCGCGTACTGCGCGACCAGCGCGCGGTTGTCGCGCTGGTCGACGTAGAAGCCCGTCTTGTGGCCGTTCGGCACGTCGACGTGATAGCGCACGCCGTTTTCGTTCGAGATCAGCGTCGCGGGCGGCGCATCGCCGGCCAGCACGCCGGTGGTTTGTTCGAGCCCTTCCTTGTCGCGGATCGACACGTCCGAGCGCTCGTAGACGTTCGGGCAGTCCGTGGCGCCGACCAGCGCCTTGACGATCGCGTCCTTCCACGCTTCGACGCCGGCCGCCATGAACTGGCAGACGAGCTGCCCGCGCGGGGCGGCGCCGGCTTCGGCGGTGTCCGCGACGTAATAGTCGACGATCAGGCCGGGCAGGCCGTCGGCTTCGCCGAACACGAGGCGCACCGCGCCCGTGTTCGACACCATCGTGTTGCGGTGCGCGACCGCGCGCTGCACGCGGCGCTTGAAGAACGCATGGTCGATCGGCTCGTTCTCGTCGAAGCTCCACACGCGCACGCGGATCTGCGACTGCGGGCTGTACGCGCCGCGCGCGAGGAAGCGGCCGTCGTGCGCGCGCACGATCACGGTCGCGCCGGGCGCGGGCTTGCCGTCGACGCGGTCGATCGCATTGGCGTAGATCCACGGATGGCGGCGCAGCAGCGATTTTTCCTTGGACGGCTTGAGGGTGACGGTTTGCATGATGAGATCGAAAGGGGCCGTGCGCGAAGCCGACCGTGGCCGGTCGCCGCGCGCGGCGGGTAACACGGGACGCGCGTCAGTCGCGCTTCTTCGCGCGCGGATGCGCGCTGTCGTAAATCTTCGCGAGATGCTGGAAGTCGAGCGACGTATAGACCTGCGTCGCGGAGACGCTCGCGTGGCCGAGCAGTTCCTGCACCGCGCGCAGGTCGCCGCTCGACTGCAGCACGTGCGTCGCGAACGAATGGCGCAGCACGTGCGGATGGACGTTGGCGGGGATGCCCGCGGTGAGCGCCGCGCGCTTCACGCGCTCGCGCACGACACCCGGCGACATCCGGTTGCCGCGCACGGACACGAACAGCGGATGCGGATCGTGCTTCACGAATTCGCCGCGCACCGCGAGCCATGCGTTCAGCGCGTCGATCGCCTTGCGGCCGACCGGTACCTTGCGCTCCTTGTTGCCCTTGCCGCGCACGGTGACTTCGGCTTCGGCGAGGTCGAGCCAGCCGGTCGAGCGGTAGCCGTCGGCCTGCGTGTACATGACGTCGAGCCCGATCAGCTCGGCGAGGCGCAGCCCGGACGAATAGAACAGCTCGAGGATCGCGTGATCGCGGATGCCTTCGGTCGTGCCGGCGAGCGGCGCGTCCATTAGCGCCGATGCGTCGTCGACCGACAGCGCCTTCGGCAAGGTCTTCGCGCGTTTCGGCGCGCGCACCGCGGCGACCGGGTTCGCGGGCATCTCGATGCGCTGCGCGAGCCAGCGGTAGAACGCGCGCCACGCGGACAGCCGGTGCGAGATCGACCGTGCCGACAGCCCGCCCGAATGTGCGCGGGCGACCGCGCCGCGCATGTCGGCGGCCGTCAGCGCTTCGAGCGGCCGGCCGTTCGCGAGCTTCTTCAGCTCGTCGAGTTCGTGCGTGTATCCGCGCAGCGTGTGTTCCGACAGCTGCCTGACGTGCTTCAGGTTCGACAGGTAGGCGGCAATCGGATCGTCGGTCATCGCGGGCGAAAGGATCAGTGCGGCAGCAGGCGCGTGAGCGCGGCGCTCGCGAGCGTCGCGATCTGCGCGAGGAAATCGGTGGCCATCCCGTCGTGGAAGCGGCGCGGGTCGGGCGAACCCAGCACGAGCAGGCCGAACGCGGGGGCGTCGGTGCCGGCGAGCGGCGCACGCAGCGCGAGCAGCGCGACCGATGCGGCCGAGCCGTCGCTGGCCGACGGCGCGGCTTCCGCGCCATCCGCCGCATTCGCGGCCGACGCGGCGACTGCGGGTGCGAGCCACTGCGCGGCTTCGAAGCCGGTGTTCGCGCCGCAGTACGGCGTCGACAGGCCGTTCGTGAACAGGCGCACTTCCTCGCCGACCTGGCGCGCGAACTCGGCCTGCGCGTAGGTGTCGGCGACGTCCCACACGCGCAGCGCGGTTTGCGGCACGTCGAACACGTCGGCGATGCCGTCGGCGATCGTGCGCGGCAGCGCGTACGGATCGCGTTCCGCAATCACGCGCGCGGTCCAGCGGCTGAACTTCGCGGACAGGCTGTCGTTCTCGTGGCCGTAGCGCACGAGTTCGGCGAGGCGGCGCTCGAGATGCTTGTTCTTGTCGCGCAGCATCTCCATCTGCCGCTCCTGCAGCGAGATCGCGGCCTTGCCGTGCGGGTTCGCGAGGCGGATCGTCGCGAGCAGTTCGGCGTGCTGCGCGAAGAATTCGGGATTGGCGAGCAGGTAGTCGGCGACTTCGCGATCGTTCATGTGGCTGGAGCGTTCAGTTATCAAGGACGTTGCAGGGTCAGGCGTGCAGGTCGATCTCGCCTTCGAACACGGTGGCGGCGGGCCCGGCCATCATCAGCGCGGCGGCTTCGTCGCGCGCGCCGTCCCAGCGGATCGTCAGCGTGCCGCCGTGCGTGTGCACGGTCACCGGCGAATCGAGCAGGCCGCGCCGGATGCCGGCCGCGACCGCCGCGCACGCGCCGGTGCCGCACGCGAGCGTCTCGCCCGCCGCGCGTTCGTACACGCGCAGCTTCACTTCGTCGCGCGACACGATCTGCATGAAGCCGACGTTCACGCGCTCCGGGAAGCGCGCGTGGTGCTCGATCAGCGGGCCTTCGTCGAGCACCGGATACGCTTCGGCATCGTCGACGACCTGCACCGCGTGCGGGTTGCCCATCGACACCGTCGAGATCCAGCGCGTCTGGCCGCCGACGTCGAGCGGCCACAGCGTGTCGCGGCCTTCGGTGCGGCCGTCGAGGCCCGCTGCGTCGAACGGCACCTGCGCGGGCGCGAACACGGGCGCACCCATGTCGACGACGACTTCGCCGTTGTCCTGCATCGTCAGCGTGATCAGGCCCTTCATCACCTGCACGCGCACGCTGCGCTTGTCGGTCAGGCCGCGGTCGCTGACGAACTTCACGAAGCAGCGTGCGCCGTTGCCGCAGTGTTCGACCTCGCCGCCGTCGCAATTGAAGATCCGGTACTTGAAATCCGCGCCGTCGACGGTCGGTTTTTCGACGAGCAGCAACTGGTCGGCGCCGATGCCGAAGTGGCGGTTGGCGAGCGCACGCACCTGCGCTTCGGTGAGCGGCGGCAATGCGCGCGAATAGCCGTCGAGCACGACGAAGTCGTTGCCCGCGCCGTGCATCTTGGTGAACGAGAGTTTCACTGGGTCCGGATTTCCATGGCGAACAAGGCGGTCAGCGCGGCGCGCGCGATGCCGCGCCATGCGGGGCGGCGTCGTTCGTCGTGCTGATCTCAACCGCAAATGATACATGCAGCCGACAGGGGCGTCCCGCGCGGGCGGGCGTTTCGCGTGGTCCGCTCGGGCGGCACCGGTCGAGCGGTCGAGCGGTCGACTGGTCGGAGACGCGAAGAGCGGACAAATTGGCGCGGTGTAGCGGGCACGGTCGCGGCGGAGGCGATGCCGGCGCGCAGTTCGGTGTGACGCGCGCCGCGCTGTCGCGGATCCTGCACGGCCATGCAGGTATCTCGCCGGAAATGGCGCTCCGGCTCGAAGCGTGGCTGGGGGAGGAAAACGGCGGGAGGGCGGATCTTTGGCTCGCGCAGCAGTCGGCCTACGATCTCTGGCAGGTGCGCACGCGCGGCGTGCCGTAGGTGGCGAGGGTGCGGGCGCGCCTTTGACGGCGTGCCCGCGGGTTCGAACTCAGTACAGGCTCGGCTCGCCGGGCGGGCGCGTCTTGAAGCGCTTGTGGACCCAGTAGTACTGCTCGGGCATCAGCGGGATCTGTTCCTCGAGGAATTCGTTCATCCGCCGCGCGTCGAGATCGTCGTCGCCGGTCGGGTAGTGATCCCACGGCTTGAATACCTTCAGACGATAGCCCTTGTAGTTCGGCAGCACCTCGCCGATGAACGGCACGACCTGCGCGTGGCCCGTCTTTGCGAACCGGCCGACGGCCGTCAGCGTGCAGGCCGGTACGCCGAAGAAGGGCACGAACGTCGAGTTGCGCAGCCCGTAGTCCATGTCGGCGCCGAGCATGACCGGCTTGCGGTCGCGCAGCCAGCGCAGCACGGTACGCGCGCTGTCGGCCCGGCTCGCGAGTTCCGCGCCGAAGCGGCTGCGGCCGGCTTTGGCCGCGGCTTCGAGTTCCGGGCTCTTCATCGGCGTGTAGAGTGAGCCGCACACCCGGTCGAGTGCGAGATTGATCGCCATCGAACCGGCCTCGATGCCGACGAAATGGAAACCGAGCAGCAGCGTCGGCGGCATGTCCGGATCGGTGAGGTCGATCTCGCTCTCGACCGTAAACAGCTTGCGATAGGTGGCTTCCGACGCGAACCACTGGTAGCTGCGCTCGACGTAGCTGCGGATCGCATGGCGGAAATGCTGCCCGGCGACTTCCTCGCGGCGCTCTTCGCTCCAGTCCGGGAAGCAGAGTTTCAGATTGGTGTGTACGATGCGCTTTCGCCGGCTGGGGATCTTGTAGAGCAGCCAGCCGAGACCATCGCCGAACCGTGCGGTCAGGCCGTACGGCAACAGGGCGAGCAGTTTCAGCAAGCCGATGGCGAGGTGCGTGGCTAGACGACCTAGCATGCGAAACCTCCGTGGAACCGGCTGGCCGGCGCGTTGCGAACAGGTGGGTAAGACAGCGGAAGATGCAGCACGGGCGGCGCTCTGTGACAATTCAGGAAAGCCGCTATAATACGGGCTTCGCCGAGTTAACTGACAACTTGCGGGGCGAAGCCGGCTAGCGTTACACGCGCTGCCCGGTCCTGGTAATCCGCTAAAGCGTCGCCGCTTCAGGCCCAACGAAGCTGGCTACGTGAAACCGACCGTAACCACACAGGAGCCTGAAAAAGTGGCAAACGATTATCTCTTCACGTCCGAATCCGTCTCCGAAGGCCATCCGGACAAGGTCGCGGACCAAATCTCGGACGCGATTCTCGACGCCATCCTCGAGCAAGACAAGTATTCCCGCGTTGCGGCGGAAACGCTGTGCAACACGGGTCTCGTCGTGCTGGCCGGTGAAATCACCACGACGGCCAACATCGACTACATCCAGATCGCGCGCGACACGATCAAGCGCATCGGCTACGACAACACCGACTACGGCATCGACTACAAGGGTTGCGCGGTGCTCGTCGCCTACGACAAGCAGTCGCCGGACATCGCCCAGGGCGTCGATCGCGCACACGACGACAACCTCGACCAGGGCGCGGGCGACCAGGGTCTGATGTTCGGTTACGCGTGCGACGAAACGCCGGAACTGATGCCGCTGCCGATCCACCTGTCGCACCGTCTCGTCGAGCGCCAGGCCAGCCTGCGCCGCGATGGCCGCCTGCAATGGCTGCGCCCGGACGCGAAGTCGCAGGTAACGATCCGCTACGTCGACGGCAAGCCCGATTCGATCGACACCGTCGTGCTGTCGACGCAGCACGCACCGGACATCGAGCTGCCGGCGCTGCGCGAAGCCGTGATCGAGGAAATCATCAAGCCGACGCTGCCGGCCGACCTGATCAAGGGCGACATCAAGTTCCTGGTGAACCCGACCGGCCGGTTCGTGATCGGCGGCCCGCAGGGCGATTGCGGCCTGACCGGCCGCAAGATCATCGTCGACACGTACGGCGGTGCCGCACCGCACGGCGGCGGCGCGTTCTCGGGCAAGGATCCGTCGAAGGTCGACCGTTCGGCTGCGTACGCAGGCCGTTACGTCGCGAAGAACATCGTCGCCGCGGGCCTCGCATCGCGCGCGCTGATCCAGGTGTCGTACGCGATCGGCGTGGCCGAGCCGACCTCGGTGATGGTCAACACGTTCGGCACGGGCCGCGTGTCGGATGCGGTGATCACGAAGCTCGTGCGCGAGCATTTCGACCTGCGTCCGAAGGGCATCATCAAGATGCTCGACCTGCTGCGTCCGATCTACGAGAAGACCGCTGCTTACGGCCACTTCGGCCGCGAAGAGCCGGAATTCTCGTGGGAAGCGACCGACAAGGCGCTCGCCCTGGCCGAAGCGGCCGGCGTCGAGCCGACGGCACGCGTCGCGTAAGCGTCATTCGCCTGAAATGAAAAACCCCGGCCAAGCCGGGGTTTTTTTATGGGTTCCGATCGCCGTGGCAATCGGACAAGCGGGCCGTAGCGCGACGGCGATCGTCGCGCGCGGTGCCCGCCGGCGTGCTCAGCGCGCGCCGAACCCGAACCAGCCGTTGCTGGCCGCGAGGCGGCGCGGGCGGTTGACGCGGCGCTGCGGGCCGAGCGTGCGTCGCAGCGCGAGCGCGCGCAGCGACGACGGCTTCTGCAGCAGCGAGCGCAGGCCGGCACGGCGCGAGAACGCCTGCGCGCTCATCATCGAGAAAAATGCGTGGAACCACGCACGGATACCGTCCAGCCGGCTGTGTGCGGGCGTACGCTCGGCCAGCGCCTGCGTGCGTGCGCGGTGATGGCGCAGCGAGCGGGCAGGAGCGGGCGGCACAACGCGCTTCGCAGCGCGGCTGAGACGGGAAGTCAGACGGAATGGCATGTGAACGATGCTTCGCTTGTATGGATGGCGCCCTTGAGAGCGCACTGGTATGAACGGCCTCGGATGGCGCAACGGATCTTACCGAAACTCGCTGCGCGCCGCGCCCGCCAGAATTGACAGGCCGCGACAGGCTACAGGGGATTCATGACGGGCAAAAGTCGCGATAAACCCTTGTGCCACAAGGCGTGTGCCGCATACCGCCTGTCGGTGAGGCCAGCGCCGCGCCGCACAGTTCCCTTGAGCCGGATCAAATCATCGATTGGCATGCCCCTGCGCACGATAATGGTGCTGTTCGCGGCATCCGGCGCCGATTTACAATCGTCACATTCACACAATAAACGTCTGGCATCCCATGTCGTCTCCATTGCAGTCGGAATCGATCCGCGCGCAAGTCGCGGAATTGCGCGAGCGCGGCTTCGTCGTCGCGCGTGGCCTCGTCGGCGAGGCACAGTGCGCGGCGCTCAGGCAGGTTGCGGAGCGCCAGTTGCGGGAGGCTGCCGAGCCGATCGAGTTCGAGGCGGACCTGCGCTATCCGGGCGCGCCCGAATCCAAGCATGCACCGGGCGGGCATACGGTGCGTCGGCTGCTCGATGCGTACTCGCGCGATCCGGCTTTCGCCGAGCGGGCGATCGCCCCCGAAATCGGTGCGTGGATGCGCGAGTATTTCGGTGAAGAACCGGTGCTGTCGCGCGCGCATCACAACTGCATGATGACGAAGCACCCCGCGTACGGCAGCCTGACCGGCTGGCATCGCGATTTCCGCTACTGGTCGTTCGAGCGTCCGGACATGGTGTCGGTGTGGCTCGCGCTCGGGCCGGAAACGAACGAGAACGGCGCGCTGTGGCTCGTACCGGGGTCGCATACGGCTGAATTCGGGCCTGAAGCGTTCGACGATGCGAAGTTCTTCCGCAGCGACCTGCCGGCGAACAAGAAAATGATCGATGCGGCCACGTGCCCGTCGCTGCGGACGGGCGACGTCGTGTTCTTCCACAGCAACACGCTGCATTCGGCCGGGCAGAACCGTTCCGACCAGGTGAAGTTCTCGCTCGTGTACACCTATCACGGCGCGAGCAACCGGCCGCTGCCCGGCACGCGCTCGGCGGCGAAGCAGGAAGTGCCGTTCTAGGTTCGGAGCGGACGGGCGGCGACACCGCCGCGGTTACGCGATGCGGCGCATCGCGGGCGAATGGAACAACGGGCGGCCTGGCCGCCCGTTTCGTTTGGCGCGGCCCGATCGTGCGACGCGGGCCGTTCGCGGGTCGCGCGGCTGTGCGCTCAGCGCTTGCCGCCCGGCATCGCGAGGCCGATCAGGCCGATGAACGATGCGACGGCGCCGCCTGCGATCAGCAGGATCGTCTTCGTCGCGGGCGAACCGGTGAAGAAGCGCGACACGTTGTCGTTGATCGAATGGAACGACTGGCCGCCGAAATACAGCAGCACGACGCCGCCGACGAGCAGCGCAACCGAGATGACCCGGGACATACCAACCTCGCTGAAACGATGATTCGAGACGCCGCAGTGTAGGCGACGACTGCGGCTGCGTCCATCGCCGTGCCGCCGTGCGTGTTTCGGCCGCTTTCGCTACCATAGTCGTCGTATGACTCTTTCGCCGCCGCCGCGCCGTGTGCGCGGCCGGCGCACGTCCCTTTCCCCGATGTCCTGACGGAACCGACTCATGGCCTACGAAGCAGCTTCCGAACGTTATGCCGACATGCAATACCGCACCTGCGGCAAATCCGGGCTCAAACTGCCCGCGCTGTCGCTCGGCCTGTGGCACAACTTCGGCGACTCGACGCCGATCTCGACGCAGCGCGAGATCCTGCGCACCGCGTTCGACCTCGGCATCAACCACTTCGACCTCGCGAACAACTACGGGCCGCCGTACGGCAGCGCCGAAACCAACTTCGGCCGGCTGCTGAAAGAGGATTTCCGGCCGTATCGAGACGAGCTGCTGATCTCGACCAAGGCCGGCTGGGACATGTGGCCGGGGCCGTACGGCAGCGGCGGCGGGTCGCGCAAGTACGTGCTCGCGAGCCTCGACCAGAGCCTGCAGCGGATGGGGCTCGACTACGTCGACATCTTCTATTCGCATCGCTTCGACGCGCACACGCCGCTCGAGGAAACGGCGGGCGCGCTCGCGTCGGCCGTGCAGCAGGGCAAGGCGCTCTACATCGGCATTTCGTCGTATTCGGCGGCGAAGACGCGCGAGATGGCCGAGTTGCTCGCGCAGTACAAGGTGCCGCTGCTGATCCACCAGCCGTCGTACAACCTGCTGAACCGCTGGGTCGAAACGGAACTGCTCGGTACGCTCGACGAGATCGGCACGGGCAGCATCGCGTTCACGCCGCTCGCGCAGGGGCTGCTCACGTCGAAGTACCTGAACGGCGTGCCGGCCGACGCGCGCGTGAACAAGCCGGGCGGCGGCTCGCTGAAGCAGGATCACCTGAGCGCGGACAATCTCGACCATGTGCGCAAGCTCAACGCGATCGCCGAACGGCGCGGGCAGAGCCTCGCACAGATGGCGCTCGCATGGGTGCTGCGCAACGGCCGCGTGACGTCTGCGCTGATCGGCGCGAGCCGCGCGGAGCAGGTGCGTGAAAACGTCGGCGCGCTGAAGAACCTCGAGTTCTCGGCGGACGAACTCGCGGAGATCGATCGTTACGCGACGGAAGGCGGCATCAATCTGTGGGAAAAGCCGTCCACCGATCAGGCGATCTGACCGGCAGACGCTACGGCATGCGAAACATCGCGTGCCGTAGCGATGGCTTGCGCGCAGCACATCGCATCGCTGCAATGCAGCGATGCGCGCCACGCACGGATTGCGCCGCTAGATCAGCGCAGGCAGGCCTTCGACGAGCAATACCGCGACGCCGACGCCGAGGATGACGCCCAGCACGCGCAGCAGGTTGTGGCGGAATTCGGTTGCGCACGGCACCGCGCCGAGAAATAGCGCTCCGGCCAGCGCCATCGGAATCAACAGGATGAAGTCGCCGATCGTGAAGTAGGTCGTCATGCGTGTCTCCAAGGTCGACCGGAGTGGGCGCTGGCGCGCTTGCTCCGGCCCCATGCCGGGTGTTTCTAGTATTGGTCCGACCCGATTGCGAGCGGGGCGGTCAGTTCGAGTATAGGCAACCCGCAGTGCTTTTCGCTATCCGAACCATTAAAAAATCAGCGGAAAGCCCCGCGAATCACGCATTTTTCCCGCAAGTTGGACGAATGCCTTGCACGTATCTTTCCCGCCCCTTTCGATTGTTGCGGAATCGTCGTATGTGTCCGATGCGTGCCGCCGCACCCGCGGGCGCGGCGGCACGCCCGCTCATGCGCGGTCGGGTTGCACGCGGGCGGCCGGCGCGCGGAACACGAGCGCGAGCCCCGCGACGATCGCGCCCATGCCGGCAAGTGCGAGCGGCTCGGGCCGGTTGCCGAGCCACGCGGCATCCATCAGCGTGGTGACGACGGGCACGAGATAGAACAGGCTCGTCACGTTGACGAGATCGCCGCGCTGCATCAACCGGTAGAACAACAGTTGCGCGATCACCGAAATCACGATGCCGAGCCATAGCAGCGGGATCACGAATGACCAGCTCATGTCGAACGACACCGGCCGGAACGGCACGATCGCCACGCACAGTGCGAGGCCGATCGCATTCTGCAGCGGCAGCACGTCGGCGGGCGCCGCCCGCACGCGCTTTTGCAGCAGCGAGCCGGCGGTCAGCGCGACGAGCGCGGTGAGCGCGCACGCGATGCCCGCGAGCGACAGGCCGCCGTCCCCGGTGCCGCGGAACACGACGAGCGCGAGGCCGGCCAGCGACAGCGCGAGCCCCGCGATGCGCACGGGCTGCCAGCGCCGCTCGACGATCGCGAGCGTGAGGATCGGCTGCACGCCGAGGATCGTCGCGAGCACGCCCGGCGCGATCCCGCGTTCGAGCGCGAGCAGGTAGAAGATCGAATAGCCGCCCATCATCAGCAAGCCGGTCAGTGCGGCCATGCGCCGCTCGCCGCGCGGCGGCAGCCAGCGTTTTCGCATGAAGGCCAGCCCGAGCAGCACGAGCGATGCCAGTGCGAAGCGTGCGGTGAGAAAGACGAACGCGGATGCGTGACGCAGACCGAGTTCAGCGAAGATCGCGCCGCTGCTCCACAGCAGCACGAAGAGCGACGTCGCGCCATGCGCGGCGAGCGCGCGTTTGAACGAAACCATGTGAATCCACCTGTCGAACGGATCGGAACGTTCCATCCGTGCGCGCAGCAATACGCCGTGCGTCACGACGCACGAAGGCAGGCCCGCGGGCGAATGGAAGACGAAACGGAAGCCGGCTGGTCAGCCGGCGCGTGCCGCCGGAGGGGGCGGCGCGGCGCCGACGAGCGGCGGTGCGACAGGAGGAGGAAGAACCGACGGATGCGCGCACGCCTGCGGCCGCGAGTCGAACTGCGGCCGGGATTTTGCAAGGGCGGACGTGAGCGGATGCATCGTGTCGGAATGCGCTTGAACGCGAATGAGCATCAAAGGTAACGCAAGGCCGGCATCGGACGCAACACCTGTCGCGTGGCATCGCATGATGAAGGGCGATGCGTGCGCAACGGTCGCTGCGGTGGCCGCGCTCGATGCAGGGGGCAAGGCGATGACGGCGCAGTGCAGTTCGGCAACCGCCGCCGCCAGTCGCGCGAAATTGCCTGGCGAACCGGCACCGGGCCCACGATGCGCGCGGGACGTCCGTCACGTGCGCGCCGCGGTGATGCCGGGGATTCGGCGGGCAGTCACATTCGACAGGGTATGATGGGGGTAACCGGGCAGGCAAGCGCCTGCCCGGCGCAGTGGTTGATTGGAGACATTCGACGAATTCGCGGCACTTCGCCTGCGTCTTCTTCTTTTCGTGCTTCGATAAACCGTGAACAATGGGATTACGCGCAACGCTCCGTCGAGAGCGCGCGGATCGTGCATTTGCCGGCCCCCAGCGGGCCGGGTTTCAAGATTCAAGAGTGGGGAACCATCATGCATGTCGGGTCGATTGTCTGCACTACCCATATCGCGGTGCCGAAGGGCGCGCGCGGCATCGTCCAGCGCGTCCTGGGCGACATGGCCATGGTGACCTGGTACGCGGGCGTACCGGGCGAGTCGAAGGAACTCAACACCGAGCCGTTCTTTCTCGAGGACCTGATCGACACCGGCGAATCCGTGCTGCCGGCCGGCGCGGCGCTCCACTAAGCGCAACCACCGCACCGGGCGCTCGTCTTTCGGCCCGGCTGGCGGCACAATGCGGGGCATGAAAGACGTCACTTCCGCTCCCGCTTCTCCCGCCGGCCCGCCGTTCGCCGGACTCACGCCCGAGTGCGTGCTCGACGCGCTCGACAGCGTGCTGATGCCGGCCGGCCTGCGCACCGACGGGCGCCTGCTTGCGCTCAACAGCTACGAAAATCGCGTGTATCAGGTCGGCATCGAAGACGGCCCGCCGGTCGTCGCGAAGTTCTACCGTCCGGCACGCTGGTCGGACGAAGCGATCCTCGAAGAGCACGCGTTCGTCACCGAACTCGCCGCGCGCGAGATTCCGGCGGTGCCCGCGCGCGCATTCGAAGGCCGGACGCTGCACGCGTTCGACGGTTTCCGCTTCTCGATCTTCGAGCGGCGCGGCGGCCGCGCGCCCGATCTCGATCGCAGCGACACGCTCGAATGGTTGGGCCGCTTCATCGGCCGGATCCATGCGGTCGGCGCGACGCAGCCGTATGTCGCGCGCCCCGTGCTCGACATCAAGACGTTCGGCTACGAGCCGCGCGACTACCTGCTCGCGCACGATTTCATTCCGGACGATGTGCGGCCCGCATACGAGACGGCCGTGACGCTCGCGCTCGAAGGCGTCGAGGCCGCGTTCGAGCGGGCGGGCGAGATCCGCCTGTTGCGCACGCACGGCGATTGTCATCCGAGCAACGTGCTGTGGACCGATGCCGGCCCGCACTTCGTCGACTTCGACGACAGCCGGATGGCGCCCGCGATCCAGGACCTGTGGCTGCTGCTGCCGGGCGATCGCGAAGGCGCGTCGCGTGCGCTGGCGGACCTGCTGGCCGGCTACGAGGATTTCTGCGAATTCGAGCCGCGCGAGCTGCATCTCGTCGAAGCGCTGCGCACGCTGCGGCTGATCCATTACGCGGCATGGCTCGCGCGACGCTGGGACGATCCCGCATTTCCGGCCGCGTTCCCGTGGTTCAACACGCATCGTTACTGGGAAGCGCGCGTGCTCGAGTTGCGCGAGCAGATCGGCGCGATGCAGGAAGGGCCGCTCTGGCCCGTGTGACGGCGCGCGCGGCACCCTCGCCGCGCGGCGTGCCGGTGCGGGCCGCCGCGCGATGCGCGCGGCCCGTTCCACTCAGAACTTCAGCATCAGCTTGATCAGCGCGGCGAAGCGCTTGCCGTACGGCGGCGTGAGCAGGTTGCGCGCGTTCAGGCGCGCCTGCGTGAGCACCGGTTTCATCTTCGAGAACGTCACGAAGCCGTCGTAGCCGTGATACGCGCCCATGCCGCTCGCCCCGACACCACCGAACGGCAAACTGCCGCACGCGATGTGCATCAGCGTTTCGTTGATCGACACGCCGCCCGAGATCGTTTCGCGCATCACGCGGTCGATCGTGCCGCCGTCCTCGTCGAACAGGTAGAGCGCGAGCGGACGCGGGCGTGCATTCACGTATGCGATCGCTTCGTCGAGCCGTTCGTACGGCACGAGCGGCAGCAGCGGCCCGAAGATTTCCTCCTGCATCAGCTGCGACGCTGCCGGCACGTGCGTGACCGCGCACGGCACGAAGCGGCGCGACGCGGGATCGGATTGCGCGTCGGACAGCGGATGCAGTTGCGCGCCGGCCGCCTGCGCGTCGCTCGCGAGCTGCTGCAGCCGGGCGTAGTGGCGCGGCGACACGATCGTCGTGTAGTCGCCGTTGGCCGACAGGTCGGGATACATCTTCGCGAATCGAGCGCGCGCGCGTTCGATGAAGGCGGCTTCCATCCCGCGCGGCAGCAGCACGTAGTCGGGCGCGATGCAGGTCTGGCCCGCGTTCAGCGTCTTGCCCGCGACGATCGCGTCGACGGCCGCATCGAAGCGCGCGTTCGGGCCGACGATCGCCGGCGACTTGCCGCCGAGTTCGAGCGTGACGGGCGTGAGGTTGTCGGCGGCCGCGCGCATCACGTGGCGGCCGACGTGCGTCGAGCCAGTGAACAGCAGATGATCGAACGGCAGCCCGCTGAACGCGGCGCCCACTTCCGCATCGCCGTTCACGACCGCGACGTGGTCGCGCGTGAAGGTCTTGGCAATGAGCTGCTCGAACAGCGCCGACGTGCGCGGCGTCAGTTCGGACATCTTGATGATCGCGCGGTTGCCGGCCGCGAGCGCGCAGATCAGCGGGCCGGCCGCGAGCAGCACCGGATAGTTCCACGGCACGACGATGCCGACCACGCCGAGCGGTTGCGGAATCACCTTCGCGCGCGCCGGGCGTAGCCACTTGTTCATCGGCTTGCGCATCGGCTTCATCCAGCGCTTGCCGTGCTTGAGTGCGTCGTCGATCTCTTCCTTCGCCATCCAGATTTCCGACAGCAGCACTTCCTGCTTCGCGCGATGACCGAAATCGGCACTGATCGCTTCGGCGAGCGCGTCCGCATGGTCGATCAGCATCGTGCGCAGCGCGCGCAGGTGCTGCACGCGCGTTTCCCATGCCGGGTACGGCGCGCGCAGGTAGGCCGCGCGCTGGTCGCGCAGCAGCGCCGTCAGTGCATCGACCGACGGCAGCGCTTGCGGGGCCAGTTCGGGCAGGTCGTTCTTCATGTCGTCTCCTCCAGTTGGGCCTGGCTGGTCGGCCGGCCGTCACGCCGCGCGCGCACGCTCGGCGAGCGCGGCGACGCGGATCGGGGTGGTGCGTGTCGCGCGGCGCGGGGCCGGATGCGACGTGTGCTCGAAAACCGGTTGCCGCGTGCCGCGGGCGTCGCATCCACGCGACGGTGTGTGCATCCGGAAACCGTGTCGCGGCGCATCTGCATGCAGCGCGATGCGACTGTTACCGGGCGCGCGACGCTGCGGTGCGACTGCCTGACGGTGCACCGAAGCGGGGCGGCGCGACAGGTCCTTCAAACCATGCCGCCGCGCATCGTGCCGCCGCAGCGACAAACCATCCAAACGGTCGGCAACGACACGCGCCGTTCGATTTCGATCGACTGCGCGCATGACGCCGCGCATCCCTGCGCGGGTAGCCGTTTGAAATGAAATGCGGGCTGCGCGCATCGCATCCGGACAACCCGGTCGGCACGCAGCCTGCAGAACCTGGCGCTGCATCGTCGTCACACCTGTTTCGCGGCGGATCGGCTTCTCGAGGCCGGCGCGTCGCGCAAAGCGAATCGGTACATCTTAAATTTAGTTCACGCGGGCGTTTAGAGGAATCGCTCTTGAATCCGCACGCCGCGCGCGCGACGGCCATTCCTACAATGCGCCGAGGGTCTGTTTGCAGATGGCAACGCCAAATTAAAAAATCATGTCACGGGAATGCCCGAAATCGCCCGTATGGCGGCGTCGCTCGTCGCTTGTCCCCCAAGGGGACTTCCTTCGGGGCGTTTGGCAAGGCGCAAACGGCGCTCCTCGCTGCTTGCCCTCCGAGCGATTTCGGGCATTCGCATGCGTGTTCCATCTGCAAACAGACCCCCCAAAGAGGGGACGCGGTCGCGCGGCGGTGCCGGGCGCCTTCCATGACACGACGGAGACGTGACATGCAATACGACTACATCATCGTCGGCGGCGGTTCGGGCGGGTCGAGCCTGGCAGGCCGTCTCGCCGATGCCTGCCCCGATGCGACGATCGCGCTGATCGAGGCCGGCTCGCATACGGAGCGCAATCTGCTCGTCAACATGCCGGTCGGCATCGCGGCGCTGGTGCCGTTCAAGCTCGGCACGAACTACGGCTACGAAACGGTGCCGCAGCCGGGCCTCGGCGGGCGGCGCGGCTACCAGCCGCGCGGGCGCGGGATGGGCGGCTCGAGCGCGATCAACGCGATGATCTACACGCGCGGCCACCCGGGTGACTACGACGAGTGGGCGCAGCTCGGCGCGACGGGCTGGGGCTGGCAGGACGTGCTGCCGTATTTCCGTCGCGCGGAAGGCAACGCGCGCGGCGCCGATGCGTGGCACGGTGCGGACGGCCCGCTGTCGGTGTCGGATCTGCGCTTTCGCAATCCGTTCTCCGAACGATTCATCCAGGCCGCGCACGCGGCCGGCTATCCGCTGAACGACGACTTCAATGGCGCGACGCAGGAAGGCGTCGGCTTCTATCAGGTCACGCACCGCGACGGCTCGCGCTGCAGCGTCGCCCGCGCGTACATATACGGCCGCAACCGGCCGAACCTGCACGTGATCACCGATGCGACGGTGCTGCGCGTCGTGTTCGACGGCAAGCGTGCGGCCGGCGTCGCGGTTGCGCGCAACGGGCGCGTCGAGACGCTCGACGCGCGCGCGGAAGTGATCCTGTCGGCCGGCGCGTTCAATTCGCCGCAACTGCTGATGTGTTCGGGGATCGGCCCGGCGGAGCAGCTGCGCCGGCACGGGATCGCGGTCGTGCAGGATGCGCCGGACGTCGGCACGAACCTGATCGACCATATCGACTTCATCATCAATACGCGCGTGAATTCGTCGGAGCTGGTCGGCGTGTGCCTGCGCGGGATCGCGAAGATGACGCCCGCGCTCGCGCGCTATTTCTCGAGCCGCACCGGGATGATGACGAGCAACGTCGCGGAGGCCGGCGGCTTCATCAAGAGCGATCCGTCGCTCGAACGTCCCGACCTGCAGCTGCATTTCTGCACGGCGCTCGTGGACGACCACAACCGCAAGATGCACTGGGGCTTCGGCTATTCGCTGCACGTGTGCGCGCTGCGGCCGTTCAGCCGCGGCACGGTGGCGCTTGCGAGCGGCGATGCGCGCGACGCCCCGCTGATCGATCCGCGCTTCTTCAGCGATGCGCGCGATCTCGACCTGCTCGTGCGCGGCACGCAGGCGATGCGCAGGATCCTGTCGCAGGCGCCGCTCGCGTCGCAGGGCGGGCGCGAGCTGTACACGCGGGCCGACCAGAGCGAAGCGGAACTGCGCAAGACGATCGTTGAGCATGCCGACACGATCTATCACCCGGTCGGCACCTGCCGGATGGGTTCGGACGCGCGCGCGGTCGTCGATCCGCAACTGCGCGTGCGCGGCGTCGAAGGATTGCGCGTGGTGGATGCGTCGGTGATGCCGACGCTGGTCGGCGGGAACACGAATGCGCCGTCGGTGATGATCGGCGAACGTGCGGCGGACTTCATCGTCGCGACGCGCAAGGGCGCGGCGACGCGCGGCGAGGCCGCCGCGGCCGTGCACGGCCGCTGAGCGGCGCGCACACGGCGGCAGCCATGCTCAGGCAAACGTATCGACGAGGCCGGCGCGGCTCACGCTCGCGGCGGCCGGTGCGGATTGCGCAGCGTCGACCGGTGCATCGACGGCTGACGATCCGCCGCTCCCGCGCCGCGACGACTGGCCGCCGGCGAAGGTCTGTTGCGGGTTCTGCTGCTGCGCGAAGCCGCCGTCGCTGACGGTCGCGCTGCCGAGCCCGAGCCCGCCCGCTTCCATGGCCTCGCGCAGCTTCGGCAGCGCGGCTTCGACCGCGTCGCGCACCTGCGCGTGCTGCGATACGAACAGCGCGTGCGCGTGGTTGTCCGCGACGCGCAGCACGACCTGCAGCGGCCCGAGATCGGCCGGGTTGAGCGTCAGCTCGGCGCTCTGCTGGTGCGCATTCGACAGGAACACGACCTTCTGGCTCAGCGCGTCCGTCCAGTCCGGCGTGCCGATGTGCGGCGCGAGCACGTGCGCGTTCGCGGCGGTGATCGCTCCCGCGGCCGGCGACAGCTGCAGGTTCGCCTGTGCCGCGGCCGCAGCCGTGGCGCCGGCCGCGAGCGTCGCGCTGGCGGCCGGATCGGTCGCGTCGCTGGCTGCCGCGAGCGCGTGCTGCTCGCCCGACTGCGCGTTCGCGTTGGCCTGCAGCGCCTGCGCGGTGGCTTGCGCCGGTGTTTGCTGGGTGGCGAGCGCGCCCTTCGCGTCGGCGAGCGTGTGCTCGAAGGTCGGCACCTTCGGCGCCAGCGGGGCGGTGGTGCCGGTCGATGCGGTTGATGCGGTTGATGCGGCGGCCGATGCCGTCGTGCCGGTCGCGGGCATCGCGATCGCACCCGAGCCGCCCGTGAGCCTGTCGAGCGCGGTTTGCAACGCATCGCGGCCCGACGCCGGTGTGGCCGGCTGGGCGGTCGCGTCCCTGGCCGCGTGATCCGTCAGCGTGGCCGTGGCATCGGGCTGGCCGGACACGACGGTCTTTTGCGCCGTGGTAGCGGCGGCGGCATCGGCCGGCGTCGCGTTGTCCGTGCGCGCCTGCAGTTGCGCCTGCACGGCCGCAGCGGCCGCGAGCGCGGCGGCATCGGGGTTGCTGGCGGCGTTCGTGGTCGTATCGTCGGTCGTGTCGTCGTCATCGGCTGCGGACGGCTTCGTGCCGGCGGCCGGCTTCGACGAAGCCTGTTTCGTCGACGCATCCGGCACGCTCGAATGCAACGCATCGCGACGCGTGATGACGCTTTGCTTCAGCGACTGCGCAAACGGCACGGCGGCCGTGGCGGTCGCGGCATCGTTGCCGGCGGCGCCGGACGAACCCGAGCTGCGGGCGGCCTTGAGGACGGTGCCGGCGGTGTCGAGCAGCGCGCCGAGCAGAGGCAGGGGAGGCATGACGGTTCTCTCGTTCGAATACGGGGGGCGGTTACGACGAACGGGCCGCGTCGGCCCGCATGCGCAGGATCTTCGCGGCGTGTTCGTCGGCGTCGCGCTGTTCGCGCCGGGCGTCGCGCTTCGCTTCCTGCGCCACGCCGCGCGCCTGCAGGATTTCGAACGAGCCGACGGTGCGCTTCTTCTGTTGCCAGTTCGGGCGTGCTTCGTCGATGCGGACTTCGGCCGCGGCCAGCACGTTGCGCTGCTGTGCGATCGCGGTGTCGAGCGTGTCGATGAACGCCTGGAAATTGCGCCAGTTGCCGGCCGGCATCCCGTGCTGCGCGGATTGCGAGAAGCGCGCGTGGTATTCGTCACGGTAGCGCAGCAGCGCGTCGAGCTGCTCGGCGGCGGCGGTGCGGTCGCGCTGCGCGGTGCCGAGCTGCTTCGTGGCCGAGTCGAGATCGTCCTGTGCGCGGTCGAGCAGCAACTGAAGGGGAAAGCCGTGAGCCATCGGGATCAGCCTCCGTAAGCGTCGAACAGTGCATCGAGCCCGGCGAGGCTCGACGCGAACGGCGCGCATTCGCGAAAGCCCTGCTGCAGGAACGCCTCGATGCGCGGGTAGAGTGCGATCGCGCGATCGAGCTGCGCGTCGCGGCCGGGCGCGTACGCGCCGACCGCGATCAGGTCGCGATTGCGCTGGTAGCGCGACAGCATCTGCTTGAACTGCCGGACGTGGTCGAGATGCGTTTCGTCGATCAGCGCGGTCATCGCGCGGCTGATCGACGCCTCGATGTCGATCGCCGGATAGTGGCCGGCCTCGGCGAGCGCGCGCGACAGCACGACGTGGCCGTCGAGGATCGCGCGTGCCGAATCGGCGATCGGGTCCTGCTGGTCGTCGCCTTCGGTCAGCACCGTGTAGAACGCGGTGATCGAGCCGCCGCCTTCCGGCCCGTTGCCGGTGCGCTCGACGAGCGCGGGCAGCTTCGCGAACACCGACGGCGGGTAGCCCTTCGTGGCGGGCGGCTCGCCGATTGCGAGCGCGATCTCGCGCTGCGCCATCGCGTAGCGGGTCAGCGAATCCATCAGCAGCAGCACGTGCTTGCCCTGGTCGCGGAAATACTCGGCAAGCGACGTCGCGTAGGCCGCGCCCTGCATTCGCAGCAGCGGCGACACGTCGGCCGGCGCCGCGACGACGACCGAGCGCGCGAGCCCGTCCTCGCCGAGGATCTGTTCGATGAATTCCTTCACTTCGCGGCCGCGTTCGCCGATCAGCCCGATCACGATCACTTCCGCGCTGGTGTAGCGCGCCATCGTGCCGAGCAGCACCGACTTGCCGACGCCGGAGCCTGCGAACAGGCCCATCCGTTGCCCGCGACCGACGGTGAGCAGCGCGTTGATCGCGCGCACGCCGACGTCGAGCACGTGGTGGATCGGTTCGCGCTCGAGCGGGTTGATCGACGGCGCCGACAGCGGCGCGTCGACCTTCGACGCGAGCGGGCCGAGGCCGTCGAGCGGGCGGCCCGACGCGTCGACGACGCGCCCGAGCATCTCCCAGCCGACCGGCAGGCGCTTGGCGCCCGCCAGCGGATCGGTGACGGGCGCGCTTTCGCGCGGCCACACGCGCGCGCCGGGCAGCACGCCCGCGACGTCGGTGGTCGGCATCAGGAACAGGCGATCGCCGGCGAAGCCTACGACTTCGGCTTCCGCGTGCGGCAGCGTGCTGCCGGGCGGCAGTTCGATCGTGCACTCGGCGCCGACCGACAGGCGCAGCCCAATCGCCTCGAGCACGAGGCCGGCCGCGCGCGTGAGGCGCCCGCACGGCCGCAGCGGCAGCGCGCGGTGGCTGCGCGCGGCGAGCCCGTTCAGGTGGGTGCGCCAGTGCGCGAGATGCGGGTTGTGTGGCGCGCGCGGCGTGGCGCCGGAGGCGTCGGCCGCCGTAGCGGTGCGGTGCGGGGTGGTGTCATGTGCGGTGTCGTGCGCGGCGTCGGGGCCGAACGACGCGAGCGCGAGTTCGCGCTCCAGCGGCGTCAGGCCGTCGTGCGCGAGCGCCTCGGGCGGCCGCGTCACCACGTGCTCACCTTGCCGATCGCGGCGGCGACGCGCTGCCAGCGCGTGGGCAGCGTCGCGTCGACCTCACCGGTCGCGGCGTGCGCGCGGCAGCCGCCGCGCTCGATCGACGCGTCGGTGCGCACGTTCCAGCCGAGCGCATCGAGATCGTCCTGCAGATAGGCTTCGACGACGGGCAGGTCGGCCGGATTCACCGCGAGATGCGGTGCGCCGGACAGCGCGGGTTCGGCCGCGAGCACGTCACGCACGGCCGCGACGAGCGCGGCCGGGTCGTGCTTCACGTGCTGGCGCACGACCTGCTGCGCGATGTCGAGCGCGAGCTGCGCGAGGTCGGCGGCCAGATCGTGCTCGACCGTCGACACGGCCTCGCGGAACGATGCGGCCAGCGCCGCGAGCTGCGCGGCCTGTTCGCGCGCGTCGGCCTGGCCGGTCTCGAAGCCGCGTTCGCGGCCCTGCTCGAAACCGGCCTGGTAGCCGAGTGCCTGGCCTTCGACGTGGCCGGCCGCATGGCCTTCGGCGTGCGCGGCGTCGCGCACGCGCTGCAGTTCCTCGGCGAGCGCGGCGGCCGCCGCGGCCGCGTCGTCGGGCGGCGGCGGGGGCGGCGGCGGGTCGAACGACGCCATCTCCCACCGCTGGTACGCGGTGAGGGTGCCCGCGCGATCGCTCGCCGAATCAGACATACGCGTCTTCCGCCTTGCCGCCGATCGCGATCGCGCCGCTCTCGGCCAGGTTGCGCACGATCTGCAGGATGCGGCGC
The DNA here is from genome assembly GCF_030482905.1 of Burkholderia sp. AU45251. Taxonomy (NCBI): domain Bacteria; kingdom Pseudomonadati; phylum Pseudomonadota; class Betaproteobacteria; order Burkholderiales; family Burkholderiaceae; genus Burkholderia; species Burkholderia sp. AU45251. The sequence continues at coordinate 88,221 of NZ_JAUJQH010000017.1, forward strand.
TGCTGCGTCTCGACTTCGGACACGCGCACCGGGCCGCGCGCGTCGAGATCCTCGGCGAGCAGTTCGGCCGCGCGCTGCGACATGTTCGCGAGGAACTTCTGGCGCAGCGCCGGCGGCGCGCCCTTCAGCGCGATGATCAGCGTTTCCGACTCGACTTCCTTGAGCACCATCTGGATCGCGCGATCCTCGAGGTCGAGCAGGTTCTCGAACACGAACATCTGGTCGACGATCTTCTGCGCGAGATCGGCGTCGTACTGGCGCACGCTCTCGAGCACGCCTTCCTCATGCACGCTCGTCATGAAGTTCAGGATCTCGGCCGCGGTGCGGATGCCGCCCATCGGGCTGCGCTTCAGGTTGTCGCTGCCGGACAGCAGGCCGGTGAGCACGTCGTCGAGCTCGCGCAGCGCGGCCGGCTGGATGCCGTCGAGGGTCGCGATCCGCAGCATCACGTCGTTGCGCAGCCGTTCGGCGAAGCACGACGCGATCTCGGACGCCTGGTCGCGGTCGAGGTGCACGAGGATCGTCGCGATGATCTGCGGATGCTCGTTCTTGATCAGTTCGGCCACCGCGCCCGAGTCCATCCATTTCAGGCCCTCGATGCCGCTCGTGTCGCTGCCCTGCAGGATGCGGTCGATCAGCACGCCGGCCTTGTCCTCGCCGAGCGCCTTGGTCAGCACCGAGCGGATGTACTCGCTCGAGTCGAGCGACAGCGCGGTGTGCTGCTCGGCTTCCTTCGCGAATTCCTGCAGCACGTCCTCGACCTGCTCGCGCGTGACGTTCTTCAGCGCGGCCATCGCGGCGCCGATCTTCTGCACCTCGCGCGGCGCGAGGAACTTGAATACCTGCGCGGCCTCTTCCTCGCCGATCGACATCAGCAGCAGTGCGCTCTTGGTCAAGCCTTCAGCGTTCATCGGACACCCAGTTCTTCACGACGGTCGCGACGATCTTCGGATCCTGGCGGGCGATCGTGCGCGCGTAGTCGAGGTTGCGTTCGTAGCGGTTCTTCTCGTTTTCGAAGCCCAGCAGCATCGGATCGGGTTCCTCGTTCTTGACCGGTGCCGGCAGGCCGTCGAGCGCGACCGGATCGTCCGGCGCGGCGAGCGCCGGCGCGGCCGGTTCGGGCGGCGGGAACGCGCGGCGCATCGCCGGGCGCACGAACATGAAATACAGCGCCGCCGCGGCCGCCGCGATGCCGAGCCACTTCGCGGCTTCCTTCGCCATCTCGATCATGTCGGGCTGGCGCCACCACGGCAGGTCGGCGTACGGGTCGCTGACGGTCGAGAACGCGCTGTTCACGACGTTCACCGAGTCGCCGCGCTTCTCGTCGTAGCCCATCGCGTCCTTCACGAGCTGTTCGACCTGCGCGAGCTTCGCGGGCGGCAGCGGCTGCATCGTCACGTGGCCCTTCGCGTCGGCGACCGGCTGGTAGTTGACGACGACCGCGACCGACAGCCGCTTCACGCTGCCCATCGGCTGTTCGAGATGGCGGATCGTCTTGTCGACCTCGTAGTTGGTCGTCTGGTCCTTGCGGTCGCTCACGGGCGTCGTCTGCGGCGCGTTCGGGCCGTTGCCGGCGACGATCGGCGCGGATGCCGGCTGCGGCGGCGTGTTCGACAGCGCGCCCGGCACGCCCGACGCGCCGCCCTGCGCGAGTTCGGTCGAGCTGCTGGTCTGCTGGCTGCGGATCGCGGCCTGCTGCGGCACGCCGTTCGGGCCGTAGCTTTCCGACGTCTGCTCGATCTTCGAGAAGTCGAGGTCCGCGCTGACCTGCGAGCGCGCGTTGCCCGCGCCGAAGATCGGCGCGAGGATCGCGTCGATGCGCTTCTGCGTGTTGTGCTCGACCTGCTGCACGTACTTGAGCTGGCTTGCGTCGAGGCCGGATGCCGACGCGGTCTGGGTCAGCAGGTTGCCGTCCTGGTCGACGATCGTCACGTTCTTCGCGGGCATGTCGGGCACGCCGGACGACACCATCCGCGTGATCGCCTGCACCTGGCCCTCGTCGAGCACGCGACCCGGGTAGAGGTCGACGAACACCGACGCGCTCGGCGCTTCCTTGTCGCGCACGAATACCGACGGCTTCGGGATCGCGAGATGCACGCGCGCGCCGCGCACGGCGTTGATCGATTCGATGGTGCGCTGCAGCTCGCCTTCGAGCGCGCGCTGGTAGTTGATCTGTTCGGCGAACTGGCTGATGCCGAATTTCTGGTTGTCCATCAGCTCGAAGCCGACCGAGCCGCCCTTCGGCAGCCCCATCGCGGCGAGCTTCAGGCGCGTTTCATGCACCTGGTTCGACGGCACGAGGATCGCGCCGCCGGCATCGGCGAACTTGTAGGGAACGTTTGCCTGCTGGAGCGCGGCAATGATCGCGCCGCCGTCGCGATCCGACAGGTTGCTGTACAGCACGCGGTAGTCGGGCGCGCGGCTCCACAGCACGAGCGCGGTGATCACGGCGATCGCGAACGCGACGGCGATCAGGAACGGCAGCTTCGGGTTGCCCTTCATCCGCGAGATGCCGGGAATGCGTTCCGCGAAGCCGCCAAGCCCGAAGTCCGCGCCTGCGCCACCCGCGCCCGGCAACGCGGCGGCCGCGGCGGCGCCGGGCGCCGGGCTGGCGAGGCCCGCGCGGGCGTCTGGGTTGATCAGCGAGTTGGCCTGCGAATCCATGCGTCGAGTTTCTCCGGAGCGGGACGACTGAGCTCGCTCGGACGAGCGGGCGGACAATGACACGATGCGATTATCGTGACCCGGGCCGGACTCCGATCGACCGAAAAGAGCGGGGTTTCCCCCGTACTTTCTCGGCTTTGACGCGCGGCGCGCTGCTATCCTTTTTCGCGATCCGGCATGGTGCGCGTGGTGCGGCGCCAGCGGATCCCCCGGTGCGTCCGGGCCTCTTCTCTCAGTTTTGGGGACAGCATGACTGCGAACGTCAGCGGAATCGGTTCGGTGTTGCAACAGATGCAGTCGATGGCCGCGCAGGCGTCCGGCGGCGTCGCGAGCCCGACGGCGGCGCTGGCCGGCTCGGGCGCGGCGACGGCCGGCACGTTCGCGAGCGCGATGAAGGCGTCGCTCGACAAGATCAGCGGCGACCAGCAGCACGCGCTCGGCGAGGCGCAGGCGTTCGAGGTCGGCGCGCCGAACGTGTCGCTGAACGACGTGATGGTCGACATGCAGAAAGCCAACATCGGCTTCCAGTTCGGGCTCCAGGTCCGCAACAAGCTCGTGAGCGCTTACAACGACATCATGCAGATGTCGGTGTGACGCGACGGGCATCCGGGGACGGCTACCGGGGACGGTCATCCAGGGGCGGTCATCCGGTGAGCCCCCCCGGCTGGCCCTGCCGCCGCAGGGCAGGCCCCGCTTGCCTAAAGCTTTCCCGATCCCTTCCGATAACTCCGGTGAAGGCCGCATCGTGCGATGCACGATGTCGGTTCCCGTATAGCCAAGGCATAACAAGGAGAAGCGCATGTTTTCCCCAGGACACGCTGGAGCCAGTGCATACGCGCGTGTCGGCGTCGAGACCGGGGTGATGGGCGCCTCCCCGCACCGGTTGATCGCGATGCTGTACCAGGGCGCGCGGCAGGCGGTAGCGCTCGCGCGCATGCATTTGCAGCAGGGCAATGTGCCCGCGCGCGGCGAAGCGATCGGCAAGGCGATCCGGATCGTCGAGAGCGGACTGAAGGCGTCGCTGAACCGCGACGCGGGCGGCGAGATCGCGGAGCGGCTGGACGCGCTGTATGCGTATATCAGCGGGCGCCTGCTGGAAGCGAACGCGCAGGCGAGCGACGCGATGCTGGTCGAGGTCGACGGGCTGCTCGCGACGCTCGAGGAAGCATGGACGGGGATTGCCCCGGAAGTCGCGCGGATGGCCGCGCAACAGGCAGTGGAAGCTTCACGATGAATCGCAAGGCCGAATACTTCGCACGTTACGAGGCGCTCGCCGCCGTGTCGGGCCGGATGCTGGGCGCGGCCCGCAGCGCCGACTGGAGCGCGTTGCCGGAGTTGCAGGCCGAATTCATGCAGTTGGTGGACGGGCTGAAGGAGGCCGATCCGGGCGTCGTGCTCGACGAATCGGATCTCGGCCGCAAGCTCGACCTGATCCGCCGCATCCTGGCCGACGACGCCGCGATCCGCGATCTCGCGAGCCCGGACGTCGCGCGGCTGTCCGCGCTGTTCGAGGCGCGGCGCTCGACCAAGGTATTGACCGATCTCTACCGCGCGCGCGGGTAGGGCCCGTTTCCGGGGAAACGGGCGCGGGGGCGCACGAGCCCGTTGCGGCAGGCGCGCAGTTCCCGCGGGCGGCGGCGTGCCGTTCCCGGATTCGCAACGAGGTGGCTGAGGTGAGCAGGCTCCGATCATGACCGGTATCGACTCCGTTGCGGCCGCGCTGCTGGCGAGCCGCCTCGACAGCCTGCTGACCGGCACCGTGTCGGCGCCCGCCGGCGGCGGCGCGACCTCGCAGGTCGGCACGCCGGGTGCCGGCGCGTCGTCCTCGCCAGCGGCCGGCAGCCCGCCCGCCGCGCCACCCGCTTCCACCCAGACCGCACTGTCCGATGTCGGGCGCGTGCTCGACGCGATCTCGCGTGCGGGCGGCGACTCGACGCCGGCCCTCGCCGGGCGCGCGCCGCTGCTGGCCGACCCCACCGTGCTGCTGACCGACACGGCGGTACCGGCCCGCGCGACGGCCTTGTCCGCGCCGGCTGCGTCTTCCTCGCCGGCTTCCGCCGCGGCGTCGTCCGCTGCGGCGGTGCACGAGGCAGCCGCGGCCCTGCCTGTCGCGGCGCTGCGCGCAGCGCTCGCGCAGGCCGTGAGCGAAAGCGGCCTTTTCTACGAATCCCATCTGGCGCAGTGGCTGGCGGGCCAGCGCCCGCTCGCGGCGCTGATGCGCGAGCCGCAGGCACGCCTCGCGGTCGCGCTCGCGCCGGCCGACCCGGATGCCGCGCAGCACGGCACGACCGACGTGCTCGACGAGCTGCTCGCGCAGCGCCCGCCGTTGCCTGCAACCGCGCGGACGGCGCCGCCGCCGGGTACGCCGGCCCAGGGCGGTGCGCCGGCTCGCGATCCCGCGCAGGCCCTGCCGACGGGCGGGCGGCAGGGCACATCACTGTCGCCCGATATGGCCGATCTGCTCGGCGAGCGTCCCGATGCGCGCTGGACGCCCGTGCGCGCCGAACTGGCCACTGCATCGTCCGATTCGCAGGCACAGACGCAGACGCTTGCACCCGTACATCCGGCCGCCGTGCCGCTCGTCAGGCAGCAGCTCGACGCGCTCGCGACCGACCAGTTCCGCTGGACGGGCGAGGCGTGGCCCGGCGCGCGGCTCGACTGGACGATCGAACCCGACGATCCGGGCAGCCGCGCACCGCGCGGCGACGACGGCGCGGGCGACGGCATCGCCTGGCGCACGCGCCTGACGCTGACGTTGCCGTCGCTCGGCACGGTCGACGCGGAGCTGGTGCTGAACGGCACGCAACTGGTTGCGCGGCTGCGTGCGAACCAGACGGGCGCCGACCGTCTCACGCGGCACGAAGCGGCGCTGCGGCAGCGGCTCGAAGTGTCGGGGCTCAAGGTGGGCGGGCTGTCGATTCGCGCGGTCGACGACGGCCCGGACGGCTTCGACCTGTTTGCGGCTCAGGCGGCCGCCGCCGCATATGCGCGCGGCGCGGCCGGCGGCCCGGCGACGCGGGCGCCGGATGCCGATGACGAGGCGCTGCAATGAGCATGACGTCCCGCAAGCGCGCGGCCGCGCTCGTCTACGATCCGAAGGGCGGCGACGCGGCGCCGCGCGTGGTCGCAAAGGGCTACGGCGTACTCGCCGAGATGATCGTCGCGCGCGCACACGATGCGGGGTTGTACGTGCATACGGCGCCGGAGATGGTGTCGCTGCTGATGCAGGTCGACCTCGACGACCGGATTCCGCCACAGCTCTACCAGGCGGTCGCGGATCTGCTCGCGTGGCTGTACGCGCTCGACCGCACCGAGCCCGCGCCTGGCGACGCCGCACCGCGCTTTCCGCTGCCGCCGCTGCGTTGACGGGCCGGCATCGCGCGATTCATTACGAAATGCTGTCTCGGCCTTTCGTGGTCATTCTGATGGCATTTTCGTTCTATTGATCGGCATCGTGGCGCAACGCATGCGCTTCGTCCGTATTTCCTCTCTCTTCGGGCGCGCCGCCACGTACGCTGGCGGATTGAGCCGGCGATAGATTTGTGTAATGATATCCATTCTCATTTTCATGTTGCTCGGGCGGCGCGCATGCTCTGCGCGCCGCCCGTTGTTTTGAACGAATGGAAACTTTCGCGTGAACGCGCCCGAAACGATCACTCCGCCCAAGACGGGTACTTCCCGCGCGGGCGTCACCGTGCTGCACCCGGCGGCCCGCCCGCTGAGCGACGACGAACTGGCCGCGCGCCGCCAGCGTTCGCGCCGCGCGACCTTCATCAAGTGGCTGCGCAAGGTGCACGGCTGGGTCGGATTGTGGGGCGCGGTGCTCGGGCTGCTGTTCGGCGTGACGGGCGTGCTGCTCAACCACCGTGCGCCGCCGCTGAAGATTTCGACCGGCGAGCCGCAGGTCGAGGAGATGCAGATCGCGCTGCCGGATCCGGCGCCGAAGACGCCTGCCGCGATGATGAAGTGGCTGCAGCACGAACTGCATTTCGACGGCAAGCCGGGCCGCATGCGCAAGGAGCCCGCACAGCCCGTGGCGTGGGGCGACAAGAGCGTGATGCAGCCGGAGCACTGGCAGATGGGCCTGTTCGGTCCGCATCAGAACCTGCAGGCCGAATACTGGGTCGGCAACGGTTACGTCGCGGTGAAGCGCACGGGCAACACGTTCCTGACGACGCTGAACAACCTGCATCGCGGCGTCGGGATGAATCTCGGCTGGGTGCTGCTGATGGACACGATCGCGGGTTCGCTGATCCTGCTGTCGCTGACCGGCGTGCTGCTGTGGACCGAGCTGAACAAGCGCCGCACGGTCGGCGTCGTGCTGGTGGTGGGTTCGGTCGCCGCGGCGCTTGCCGCCGGCCTGACCTGATCGGCGGTAATCGCGCCGGCCTGGCGCTGGCGCGTGCCTTTTCGTCGGTTTTGTCCGCTTCGTGCGCTGCGGACGCGTACCCGGCGCGACCGCGCGCCGGCGTCGGCACCGCTCAGAGGCCGCAGGCCGCGCCGCTGTTCGCTGCGATCTCGCGTGCGGCCTTCGCGCCCTCGACCTGCAGGATCGTCGGCAGCGACACGTTGTTTTTCGCGGCGGTGATCTCGGCGAGGATCGAGATCGCGATTTCCGGTGGCGTCCGGCTGCCGATGTAGATGCCGGCCGGCCCGTGCAGCCGGCCCAGTTCCGCTTCGTTCAGGTCGAATTCGCGCAACCGCTCGCGCCGTGCCGCGTTGTTGCGCCGCGAGCCGAGGGCGCCCACGTAGAACGCGGGTGTCTTCAGCGCCTCCATCAGCGCGAGATCGTCGAGCTTCGGATCGTGCGTGAGCGCGATCACGGCCGAACGCGCGTCGAGCTTCATGTCGAGCACCGTATCGTCGGGCATCGTATGCACGACGCGCGTGCCCGGCACGTCCCACGCATCCGTGTATTCCTCGCGCGGATCGCACACCGTCACCTGGTAGTCGAGCCCGACCGCGATCTGGCACAGATAGCGCGACAACTGGCCGGCGCCGATCACGAGCATCCGGTAGCGCGGCCCGTGGATCGTCACGAGCCGCTCGCCGTCGAACGCGAGCCCGTCGGCCGCCTGCGCGGGCGACAGCGAAGCACGGCCGGTCGCGAGCGTCATCGTGCGCGTGACGAGGCGGCCGGCCTCGACTTCCGCGCACAGCGCGGCAATCCCGCTGTCGCGCGTGAGCGGCTCGAGCACGAGCTGGATCGTGCCGCCGCAAGGCAGCCCGAAGCGGTGCGCTTCCTCGGCCGTCACGCCGTATTTGAGCGCTTCCGGACGCGCGTCGGCTGCGATCCCGCTAGCGTGCACGCGGGCGATCAGGTCGTCCTCGATGCACCCGCCGGATACGGAGCCGACCACGAGCCCGTCCTCGCGCACCGCGAGCATCGCGCCTTCGGGGCGCGGCGACGAGCCCCACGTCTTCACGACCGTCACGAGCAGCACGCGGCGCCCTTCTTCGAGCCAGCGTGCGCTGGATTTCAATACATCGAGATCGACGCTTTCCATCATCTTCTTCCTGTTGCCGGACGGCCCGCTGCCCGGGACCGTCGTTCGATGGCGGGATTATGAACCGCGCGGCGCGCACGCGCAGGCGGTGCGGTGGCGCGAGCGGGCCAATCCGGAGGATCGGGCAAGACATCGCGACGATCGGACAGCGATCGATCGCGGGAACGGCGCAGCGGCCGGGTCGGGGGAGGCGGTTGCCGCGCGGGGCCGGTGGTGGCCCCGCGGGTGGTCGCGCATCGCGCGCGGCAGGCGCGCGCGACGATGGCGCTCAGTGCGCGTCGTGGTGACCGTGCGCGAGCTTCGAGTGGTGGCGCGAGTACAGGAAGTAGATCACGAGGCCGATCACGAGCCACACCCCGAACGCGGCCCACGTGATGGGCTTCAGGTTCAGCATCAGGAACAGGCACGCCGCGACCGCGAGGATCGGCACCACGGGCACGCCGGGGCAGCGGAACGCGCGCGGCAGGTCGGGGTGCGTGCGGCGCAGCACGAGCACGGCGACCGACACCATCGAGAACGCGGCAAGCGTGCCGATGTTGATCAGCTCGGCGAGCACGTTGAGCGGCACGAGCGCGGCGATCAGCCCGAAGAACAGGCCGACGAGCCAGGTCGTCAGGAACGGCGTCGCGTAGCGCGGGTGCACGCGCGACAGCGTCGCCGGCAGCAGCCCGTCGCGCGACATCGCGAAGATCACGCGGGTCTGGCCGTAGCTCATCACGAGGATCACGGTCAGCATGCCGAGCACGGCGCCGAGATCGATGAAGCCCGCGACCCAGTTCTCGCCGGCAATCTGCAGCGCGTACGAAATCGGGTGCGAGATGTTCGCGTACTGGGCCGACGGCACGATGCCGGTCGCGACCGCGGCGACCGTCACGTACAGCACGGCGCACACCGCGAGCGACGCGATGATGCCGATCGGCAGGTCGCGTTTCGGGTTCTTCACTTCCTCGGCCGCCGACGACACCGCGTCGAAGCCGATGAACGCGAAGAACATCACGGCCGCCGCGCCGAACACGCCGTTCCAGCCGTGCGGCATGAACGGCTTCCAGTTCGCGGGCGTCACGTGGAACACGCCGACCGCGATCACGAGCAGCACGACCGACACCTTGATGAACACCATGATGTTGTTGATGCGGGTCGACTCGCGGATGCCGATCGACAGCAGCGTCGTGATCACGATCATCACGAGGAACGCGGGCAGGTTGAACCACGTGACGACACCCGGCACCGCGCCGGGCGCGGCCGTCAGCACGGCGGGCAGCGTCAGCCCGAAGCCCTGCAGCAGCGACTGCAGGTAACCCGACCAGCCGACCGACACGGCCGACGACGCGAGGCCGTATTCGAGCATCAGGTCCCAGCCGATGATCCACGCGACGAGCTCGCCGAGGGTGGCGTACGAATACGTGTAGATCGAGCCGGCGACGGGGATCGTCGACGCGAATTCCGCGTACGACAGCGCCGCGAGGCCGCACGCGATCGCGGCGATCACGAACGACAGCATCAGTGCCGGGCCGGCCTGCACGGCGCCGGTGCCGGTCAGCACGAAGATGCCGGTGCCGATGATCGCGCCGATGCCGAGGAAGGTGAGGTCGATCGCGCCGAGCGCTTTCTTGAGCCCGGCGGCATGCGCGCCGGCGATCATGCGATCGACGTTTTTCTTGCGGAAGAGAGACATTGCGGATGAATCGCCAGCGCGCGCGGGTGCGGTAGCGCTGATTGAGTGAAAACCCGTAATTTTAGCCGATTTGGCGCACAAAACCCGCTGCGGCGCAGCGGCGCGCCGCGAAATCGTCCGATAAAACAAGCGCTTGCGCGCCAGACGCGGGCCAGGGGGCCGCGGCGCGGCGTGCGCCGCGTCGCGGGATCGGACGAGTCGGTTGAATCGGGGCGGGGAGATCAGGCGCCGGCCGTGGGCGCCATGTCGACGAGCCGGTTGCTCATCACGTAGAACGTGAGTTCCGCGTTGTTCGACAGCCGCATCTTCTCGAGCAGCCGCGACCGGTACACGCTCACCGTCTTCACGGACAGCGACAGCGTGTTCGCGATGTCGGTGAGCCGCTTGCCCGACGCGAGCATGCAGAGCGTCTGGTATTCGCGGTCGGACAGCTTCTCGTGCGGCAGCGGCTCGTTCTCGAACGACACGTATTCGGCGAGCGCCTCGGCCATCGCGGGGCTCACGTACTTGCGGCCGGCCGCGACCTGCTGGATCGCGCCGATCATCTGCGCGGCATTGACCGTCTTCGACAGGTAGCCGGCGGCGCCGGCCTTCAGTGCGCGTACCGCGTACTGATCCTCGCGGTACATCGAGAACATCAGCACCGGCGTGCGCGGCAGCTTGCGCTTGACGCGCTTGAGCACTTCGATGCCGTTCGTGTCCGGCAGCGAGATGTCGAGCAGGATCACGTCGAATTCCTGCTTGTCGACGGCCGCCATCGCGTCGCCGCCGTTCTCGGCCTCGGTGACGTCGCGTGCGACGCCGCGGTCGATCAGCAACTGGCGGATCCCTTGCCGGACGATCGCGTGATCGTCCACGAGCAGGATGTTCAGGCTCATGACGACCTCACGAAAGCGACGCGCGGCGGGCCGCGGCGGGCACCGCGAGCAGCGAATCCCAAGCGAAGCGCGCGGTGACGCGCGTGCCGTGGCCGGTATCCGGCGTGGCCGTCTCGAAGCGGCCGCCGAACGCCTCGCAGCGGGCGCGCATGCCGGCGAGGCCGTAGCCGGTGCGGCGGCTTCGGGAGAAACCGGTGCCATCGTCGGAGACAATCAGTGACAGATGCGTGCAGTCGGTGGCGATCCGCACGTCGACCGACGTCGCGCGCGCGTGCTTCGCGACGTTCGACAACGCTTCCTGCGCGACGCGGAACACCGCGAGCGCGCTGGCGCCGGCGATCTGCGTCAGGCGTGCGTCGGCTGCGCACACGAAGCTGGTGCGCAGGCCGGTGCGTGCCGCATGGGTGTCGACCCACGACGACAGCGCGCCGACCACGCCCGCGTCGAGCGCCGGCGTGTCGCGCTCGTCGATCAGCCGGCGATTCGCGTCGGTGGCGGCGTCGAGCGCCTGCTGAGCCAGCTCCAGCGCGCGCAGGCACCCGTCCGGCGCATCGGCCGGCAGCCACGTTTGAACGTTTGCGAGCGCGAAACGCGCGGCGGTGAGTTCGGCGCCGAGCCCGTCGTGCAATTCGCCGGCCAGGTGGCGGCGGGCCGCTTCGTCGGCGGCGAGCAGTTGGGCGGACAGCGCTGCGATCCGCGCGGCGGAGGTGGCGCGTTTCGACGCGGCGTCGGCGATGGGCGGAGTCGCGACGCAGCTCGGCACGAGCGGTTGCGACGGGAACGGGGCGTGGGCGCCCAAGGGCGCGTTAAGCGACGTATCCATGACTCTCCCTGCTGTCAGAAAGCGGTTCAGACACCGGCTGGCTGCGTGGATCGGCTGCCGTTTCGATGACGGTCGCCGCCAGAGAATCGCCCCCTGCCGAGGTAACAAAAGTTACGTCTTGTAACACTTGCATCCGACCCTTCCACTCTCATCCGAACGGCAACCACGCGCGGCGAATAATATCTCAAAATTTCTGAAAAGGTCATGTCGGGCGGACATTTAAGGGTAAATGTGAATAATCGGAATGAACGTGTTGTAGGAAAAACACTGACACCCGAACACCGGACGATGACGTATCCAAATGTAACTATTTGAGATGGGATGATCCCAATTTGTTACGAATTCGCCAAGTAGGGATGAAAAAAAACCGGAGCTTTCGCTCCGGTTCTTGATGGTGCGCAAATTGGGGGATCGATCAATCCACGAATGCGCGCTCGATCACGTAGTGGCCCGGCGCGCTGTTCTTGCCTTCGACGAGGCCGGCCTGCTTCAGCAGGTCGGTCGTGTCCTTCAGCATCGCGGTGCTGCCGCACAGCATCACGCGGTCGTTTTCCGGCGAGAACGGCGGCACGTCCAGATCGGTGAACAGCTTGCCCGTCGAGATCAGGTCGGTGATCCGGCCTTCGTTGTCGAACGCTTCGCGCGTGACCGTCGGGTAGTAGACGAGCTTTTCCTTGATGATGTCGCCCAGGTACTCGTGGCCCGGCAGGTCGTGCTTGATGAAGTCCATGTACGCGAGCTCGCCCTTCAGGCGGCACGTGTGCGTCAGGATCACCTTGTCGAAGCGTTCGTAGATGTCCGGATCGCGGATGATCGACATGAACGGCGCGAGGCCCGTGCCCGTCGACAGCATCCACAGCGTCTTGCCCGGCAGCAGGTTGTCGGCGACCAGCGTGCCCGTCGGCTTCTTGCCGATCAGCACGGTGTCGCCCACCTTCAGGTGCTGCAGGCGCGACGTCAGCGGGCCGTTCTGCACCTTGATGCTGAAGAATTCGAGATGCTCTTCGTAGTTCGGGCTGACGATCGAGTAGGCGCGCGCGAGCGGCTTGCCGTCGACCTCGAGGCCGACCATCGTGAATTCGCCGTTGTTGAAGCGCAGGCTCGCCTCACGGGTGCAGGTGAAGCTGAACAGCGTGTCGGTCCAGTGATGGACGGATTGGACGGTGGCGGTGTCGTATTTGCTCATGGCTTTGAAAACGGACGCGCGTAGCGAACGCGAGTAACGGGCCCAAAAACGGGCAAAAAAACCGAGTGCGTCGGCCCGATCGCGGATCGGCCGGCCGGCGCGTCGGACACGCGCCTTCTCGATGACAGACGATTGAGGAACTCGTTATTTTACCCTGTTGACGCGGATCGCGGGCTTGACCCCCGTGGCCGCGCGGATTTGGCGCAACGAATTATTTCAATCAGCTTTCGGTTTTCAGCGTTCGGCCGCGAGTTTCGCGCCGAGGCCGACGAGCGCCACGCCGCACAGCGCGTCGAGCGGGCGCCGCACGCGCCGGTAGCCGCGTTGCGCGCGCGGGCTCGCGAACAGGTACGCGACGCACGAATACCAGCCGGCCGACAGCACGCCGATCGTCACCAGCACCGCGCCGTTGAACCACAGCGGCACGTGCGCGGGCAGCATCGCCGCGAACACGCTGGTCCAGAATGCACACGATTTCGGATTCGTCAGGCAGGTGAACAGGCCGCTGCGATACGCGCGCAGGTAATCGTGCGCGTGCGGCGCGGTCAGCGGCGCGCGTTCGTCGGGCGCGTCGGCCGGCGCCGCGTCGCGGCGGATGCCCGCGCGCAGCAGCTTGAAGCCGAAGTACACGAGGTACACGGCCCCGCCGATCCGGATCGCCTCATACAGCCATTCGACCTGGTGCAGCACGGCCGCGAGGCCGAGCATCGCGAGCGTCGCCCATGCGACCGACGCGGTGCCGACGCCGAGCGCCGACGCGGCACCGAGGCTGCGCCGCCCCGCGAGCGACAGTTGCGAAATCATGAAGAAATTCGGGCCGGGGGTGATCGCCGCAACGAGATAGACGACGGCGATTTGCAGCAGGATCGGCAGGTAGGTCATGGCGGTGCGGCCCGATGGCGGGCGCTGGCGGAAAGGGCGACCCGTTAATGTAGCCCGCGCCGCGCGGCCGCGCTTTGGCGGCGCGCAAGCGGGCTGAAATCCGGCCGATACCGGGAACGTTATTGCGGATCGAGGCGCAGGCGCGCGATGTACGGCAGGTGGTCCGACAGCCACGCCGCCTCGCCGGACGGTGCGCGCCATTCGAGCGGCGTCAGCCCGCGCACGAACATCTTGTCGAGCGCGAGCGCCGGCGAGAACGCGGGAAACGTGCGGCCCGATTCGCCGAGCAGTGTCGCGACCTCGGACAGCCCGATCTCGCCGAACAGCGCGACCGAATCGTTGCGCCAGTCGTTGAAATCGCCGGCGAGCATCAGTGGGCCGTCGCCCGCGTTGCGCACGATCCAGTGCGCGATCCAGTGCATCTGGCGCAGCCGCGCGGCGCGCGTGAGCGCGAGGTGCGCGCACAGCAGCGTGACCGGGCGCGCACCCGCGAGCGTCGCGCGTGCGACCAGCAGCCCGCGCCGCTCGAAGCGGTGCGCCGAGATGTCCCAGCGGCCGCCGAGGTCGAGCGGATGCGGCGACAGGATCGCATTGCCGTGCCGCCACGACGGCTTGAACACGTTCGGCCCGAGCGCGATCTGCCAGTCGAGCGCATGTGCGATCTCGGTGGCCTGGCAGTGCCATACGTCGTCGACCGCGTCGTCCATCGGTGCGCCGAAGCCGGGCGCGAGCACGGGGCGCGGCATGCGGCGCGCCATCGCTTCCTGCAGGAAATACACGTCGGCGTGCGTCGACTGCATCCAGTTGCGCATCGCGTTCCACGCGGTGAAGCCGAGCGGCGAGCGGCCCTTGTGCAGGTTCCAGCTCACCGCGGTGAGTTCGTCGGGCGCGGCGTGCGGTTCGGCGAACGGCAGGGACAGGGCGTCGGCGGACATGACGCTCAATCCTTCGCGACGTGCGCACGCACGCGGTACACGAGGTGCGGATGCTGTTCGACGAGCGTCCAGTCGGTCCACGCGTCGCCACCGACCGTCAGGCCGGGGTGGCTCGCGACGATTTGCCGCGGCGACGCGGGCAGGCACGGATCGGCCGGCTTCGCGCCTTCGTCGTCGATCGTTTCCTGCACGTCGAGCGCGAGCGACACGGTGTTCGCGCCGGCATCGACGGTGAGCGGCGCGACCGTCACCGAGCGCGAGCGCTCGGTCGGCACGACACGCGCGGCATTGCCGCAGCCGACCGGCACGGCGGACGGATAGCGATGGGTATCGGTACGGGTCTGACCCACGGTGGTGTGCTGCTGGAACGTGTCGATGGTCTGACCGTCGCGCACCACCTGGATCTCCCACGCGACGGAGGCCGGTGCGGGGCTCTGTGCATGGGCGGCGAGCGCGACGCTCGCGAGCAGGACGGCCAGGCCGTGTTTCAGCATGAAACGTCTCCGGAAACGCGGAATAGCGGGGAACGGACGCACATCTTACGCCCGATCGTTTTCGATCGCGATGTGACAGGACGCGCCGCGGCAGGTTCGCCGCGCGATGCGGTCCTGTTCAAAAGGTAGGGCCGCGTCATGCGTTTTCAAGCGAAAAAGCGCGCGAACTCCGCGACGGGCGCGCGCTCGGTGACGAGGCGGTTCTCGATCGCATCCGGGTCCGCATGGCCGAGCGACATCCCGCAGACCAGCTGTTCGTTGGCGGGAATGCCGAGGTGTTCGGCGACGATCCGGTGAAACGGCACGAACGCGGCTTGCGGGCAGGTATCGAGCCCGCGTGCGCGGGCGGCCGTCATCACGCCCTGCAGGAACATGCCGCAGTCGAGCCATGCACCGTGCGTCATCACGCGGTCGAGCGTGAAGAACAGCGCGACCGGTGCATCGAAGAAGCGGAAGTTGCGTGCGTGCTGCGCATGCATGCGCGCCTTCTCGTCGCGGCCGATGTTCAACAGGCCGTACAGGTCCCAGCCGACCTTGCGGCGCCGGTCGATATACGGCGACACCCATTCGCGCGGGTAGTAGTCGTACTCGGCGACGTATTTCTCGTCGCGCGCGGGATCGTCGTGGGCCGCGGTGAGCGCGGCGGCGAGCGCATCGCGCGTGGCGCCCGTCGCGACGTACACGCGCCACGGCTGGATGTTGGTGCCCGACGGCGCGCGGCTCGCGGCTTCGAGGATCGCCTCGAGCGTGTCGCGCGGCACGGGTATCGGCAGGAACGCGCGGATCGCGCGGCGCGACGTGAGCGCCGCGTCGACGGCGCCGATCGCATCGGCATCGGCGCGCGGGGAAGCAGTGGGGACGGACATCGGCATACCTTCGGGACGGGGTCCGACGCGCCGCGCGGGCGCTGTCGGCAAGACCGGTGCGGCGGGTGGGTGAACCGACGATCATACGCCGCGGTGCGCCGGCGCGCAGCGCGCGCGGGGTGTTAGCAGCAGACGCGCGTGGCTGCTTGCTTGCGCGGGGATGCGGGATCGCTACACTGAAATCGTAAGGGTCTGATGGTCGTGTGACAGCAAGCGGCAGCGAGGTTGGTATGACGACGGCGATGGTGAAACAGGAACTGGCGGTGGCGTCCTTCAGCACGGTGTACGACCTCGAGCAGGTCGAGACGGCGCTGAGTGACCTGAACGAGAGCGCGAGCGACGCACTGCGCGCCACCTACGAGAGGATGCTCAAGACGGGCAATCTGCGCTTCTGCGTGAAGCCGAACCGGATGCCGTCGTTCGACGCGCTCGGCGAGGCGTTGCCCAATTTCGCCGAGCCGCTCGACGACGTGCGCAAGCAGGTCGCGCTGTGCCTCGAAACGGACGACCGGCTCGAACTGATGCCGATCCTGCTGCTCGGGCCCCCGGGCATCGGCAAGACGCACTTTGCGAAGGCGCTCGCGCAACTGCTCGGCACCGCGTACCACTACGTGCCGATGAGTTCGCTGACGGCCGGCTGGATCCTGTCGGGCGCGTCGTCGCAGTGGAAGAACGCGAAGCCCGGCAAGGTGTTCGATGCGCTCGTGAACGGCAGCTACGCGAACCCGGTGATCGCGGTCGACGAGATCGACAAGGCCGGCAGCGACGCGCAATACGATCCGCTCGGCGCGCTGTACGCGTTGCTCGAGCACGACACCGCGCGCGCGTTCATCGACGAATTCGCGGAAGTGCCGATCGATGCGGGCAACGTGATCTGGATCGCGACCGCGAACGAGGCGCACGCGATTCCGGAGCCGCTGCTCAACCGGATGAACGTGTACGAGATCGAGCCGCCCGATGCGGCCGGCGCGCGCCGGATTGCGCAGACGATCTACGACGAGATCCGCACGTCGCATGCGTGGGGGCGGCGCTTCCCGGATACCCTCGGCGACGACGCGCTCGACGTGCTGGCCGCGACCCCGCCGCGCACGATGCGCCGCGCGCTGTTGCACGCATTCGGCGCCGCGCGGCTCGACGGCCGCGATGCGATCGGGCCGCGCGACATCCGGGCCGACGAGGGCGCCGCGAAGCGCCGGCCAATCGGCTTCTGACCCGGCGGCGCGCGCACGGCGGCGGCATGCGCGCGCCGTGCCGCGCCGTGTGTCGTGCCGTGTGTCGACCGTCATGCACGGCGTCGTCACGATACGCTGCACGACCTTCGGCAAGCGGGTGAACCGGGACGTACAATTCTCTTCTCTTCCCTCGACGCGCTAGCGGCGCGAAACGTCATGGAGCAGATGGATTGTGTCGTGATCGGCGCGGGCGTCGTCGGTCTGGCGATTGCGCGCGAACTGGCCGCGCGCGGGCGTGAAACGCTCGTGCTCGAGGCTGCCGATGCGATCGGCACGGGTACGAGTTCGCGCAACAGCGAAGTGATCCATGCGGGGCTCTACTATCCGCGCGGGTCGCTGAAGGCGATGTCGTGCGTGCACGGGCGCGACCTGCTGTACGAATTCTGCGAGACGCATCACGTGCCGCACCGGCGCGCCGGCAAGCTGCTCGTCGCGACGACCGCCGCGCAGGTGAAGCAGTTGAAGGCAATCGCCGCACGCGCGACCGAAAACGGCGTGCTCGACCTGATGCCGCTCACGCGCGCCGACGCGCAGACGCTCGAGCCCGCGCTCGAATGCGTCGAGGCGCTGTTCTCGCCGTCCACCGGCATCGTCGACAGCCACCAGCTGATGCTCGCGCTGCTCGGCGACGCGGAACGCGACGGCGCCGTGTGCGCGCTGAAATCCCCGGTCGAATCGATCGACGTGCTGCGCGGCGGGCGCTTCGTCGTGCGCACGGGCGGCGACGCGCCGACCGAGATCGAGGCCGCCTGCGTGATCAACAGCGCGGGCCTCGGCGCGCAGGCGCTGGCGCGTCGCACGCGCGGCCTCGACCCGCGCTGGGTGCCGCCGCTCTACCTCGCGCGCGGCAACTACTTCAGCCTGTCAGGGCGCGCACCGTTCTCGCACCTGATCTACCCGATGCCCGACCGCGCGGGGCTCGGCGTGCACCTGACGCTCGATCTCGGCGGGCAGGCGCGCTTCGGCCCGGACGTCGAATGGGTCGATGCGCTGCGCTACGAAGTCGATCCCGCGCGCGCGACCGCGTTCTACGCGTCGATTCGCGCGTTCTGGCCGGACTTGCCCGACGACGCGCTGCAGCCGGCGTACGCGGGCATCCGGCCGAAGGTCGCGGGGCCCGGCGAGCCGCCGGCCGATTTCATCGTGCAGGGCGCCGCGCAGCACGGCGTGCGCGGGCTCGTGAACCTGTTCGGCATCGAGTCGCCGGGGCTGACCGCGTCGCTCGCACTTGCGCAGCGCGTGGGCGAGATGGCGGCTTATCGCTGACGCGGCGAGTGTGTGGCGAGTGTGTGGCGAATGTGTTGCGGGTGCGTATCGGTCGTGTGGCGGTCGTGTGAAATTCCTTATCTCCGGCATTTCGGCGCGCACGTTTTGTCGCTTGAGCGTTATTCTGTCGAACGGCTGTCGCCAGAACAGCTTTCAAACCGATAACGTTGGAGCGAGTCCCCCATGAAAACATCCCGTCGGAGTTTCCTGATTACGAGCATTGGTGCGGTGTCCGCGCTGGCGCTGTCGCGCGAAGCGCTGGCTGATGCGCCGATGCTG
Organism: Burkholderia sp. AU45251; assembly: GCF_030482905.1. Classification (NCBI taxonomy): domain Bacteria; kingdom Pseudomonadati; phylum Pseudomonadota; class Betaproteobacteria; order Burkholderiales; family Burkholderiaceae; genus Burkholderia; species Burkholderia sp. AU45251. The sequence continues at coordinate 106,908 of NZ_JAUJQH010000017.1, forward strand.
CCGGAAACCGATCCGACCGCCGTGGCGCTCGGCTACAAGGCCGATGCCACCAAGGTCGACAAGACGAAGTACCCGAAGTACGCAACGGGCCAGGATTGTGCGGCCTGCATGCTGTACCAGGGCAAGAAGGGCTCGGCCTCGGGCCCGTGCGGCGCCTTCCCCGGCAAGCAGGTGTCGGCGAAGGGCTGGTGCAGCGCCTTCTCGAAGATGGGTTGAGGCCCGTGCGGCATCGTGCGATGCCGCATTGTGGCGAAAACCGCAAAACGCCCGCCGTCGAAAGATGGCGGGCGTTTTTTATTGCTTGAAAACGGTTCCGTCGCTTTCTACACTCGCTGCAAACCAGCGCGCCGCGAGCACCCCGCGTGCCGCGCCGCCCGACACGGCGAACTGACGAGGACGAGGCACGCATGGCGACGATTGCGAATTCAACGAAAACGATCCGGCCCGAGCGTGCGCTGAACCGGCGCGCAGTCGCGGCCGCCGTGATCGGCAATGCGCTCGAGTGGTACGACTTCACGGTGTTCGGCTTCATGACGGTCGTGATCGCCGAGCTGTTCTTCCCGACCTCCAGCGAATACTCGTCGCTGCTGCTGACCACCGCGACGTTCGGCGTCGCGTTCTTCATGCGCCCGATCGGCGGCATCGTGTTCGGGCTGTACGCGGATCGCGCCGGCCGCAAGGCAGCGCTGTCGCTCGTGATCCTGCTGATGACGGCCGGCATCTTCCTGCTCGCGGTCGCGCCGCCCTATGCGGCGATCGGCATCGGCGGCCCGCTCCTGATCGTGCTCGGCCGGCTGCTGCAGGGCTTCTCCGCGGGCGGCGAATTCGGCAGCGCGACGGCGCTGCTGATCGAGGCCGCGCCGTTCTCGAAACGCGGCTTCTACGGCAGCTGGCAGATGGCGAGCCAGGCGGCCGCGCTGCTGATCGGCGCGCTCGTCGGCGCGGCCGTCACGCGCGGGCTGTCGCACGATGCGCTGCGCAGCTGGGGCTGGCGCGTGCCGTTCATCCTCGGGCTCGTGATCGGCCCGATCGGCTTCTACATCCGCCGCCATCTCGCCGATTCCGAAGCGTTCCTCCATGCGCAGCAGAACGCGCGCCGCGCGACGCTCGGCGACGTGTTCACGCGCCACCCGCGCGAGGTGCTGTGCGGGCTCGGCTCGGTGATCGCGCTGACGGTGACGATCTACGTGCTGATCAGCTATCTGCCGACCTTCGCGGTGAAGCAGCTGAAGCTGCCCTACGCGGAATCGTTCTACGCGGTGATCGTCGGCAACCTGCTGCTGATGGTGCTGTCGCCGATCGCAGGCGCGTGGTCGGACCGCATCGGCCGCAAGGGGCTGTCGCTGTGGTCGCTGGCACTGACGCTCGTGCTGATGTATCCGCTGTTCGCGTGGCTCGACGCCGCGCCGAGCATCGCGCGGCTGATCGCGGTGCAGGCCGTGCTGTCGGTCACGCTCGCGGGCTACTACGGGCCGTTTGGCGCGATGATCGCCGAGCTGTTCCCGGCCAACGTGCGCTCGACCGGGTTGTCGATCGCGTACAACGTCGCGGTGATGCTGTTCGGCGGCTTCGGGCAGTTCATCGTCACGTGGCTGATCAAGGTAACGGGCACGCCGCTCGCGCCGACCTACTATGTGATGGCCGGAATCGCGCTGTCGATCGTCGCGGTCGCGTTCGTGCCCGCGCGCAGCGCCGACCTCGACGCACCCGCGTGACGACATGACGATTTGAAGACGGTCGTCGGATCGTTTCGCAAAACGCAATGATGTGCTGCAGAACTCGGGAAAACGGCGCGTCGCCCCTTCGTGTTCGCGCCCGATTTGTTTAGTCATCGAACGAAACTTGCGTGCGATGAACGGAATTGTCGCTCGCGCGCGTTATCGCATTTTTTTACCCCCACTAAACATCGGCAAAAACCCGGCGACGCATATAGAAGAGTTTTTTCTCCAGCTTGTTGCCACATCGTTAGCTCAAGTAATATCCGCGTACACCGGCCCCTGGCGGGTCGGTTCCGATCTGGAGACCTGGAGGAAACATGGAATACAACCGTCTGTTGCACACCCTGCGTGTTACCGCCATTGCAGGCGTGGCAGCGGCATCGTTCGGCGTCGCGGGCTCTGCATTCGCACAGATCCCGAACAAGACTCTCGTCTACTGCTCAGAAGGCAGCCCGGCGGGTTTTGATTCCGCGCAATTTACGACCGGCGTCGATTTCACCGCCGCCACGTTCACCGTCTACAACCGCCTCGTCGAATTCGAGCGCGGCGGCACGAAGGTCGAGCCGGGCCTCGCCGAGAAGTGGGATGTGTCGTCGGACGGCAAGGTGTACACGTTCCACCTGCGCCACGGCGTGAAGTTCCACACGACCGACTTCTTCAAGCCGACGCGTGAATTCAACGCGGACGACGTGCTGTTCACGTTCCAGCGCATGCTCGACCCGAACCAGGCGTTCCGCAAGGCGTACCCGGTGTCGTTCCCGTACTTCACCGACATGGGCCTCGACAAGCTGATCACGAAGGTCGAGAAGGTCGATCCGTACACCGTGAAGTTCACGCTCGCCGAGCCGAATGCGCCGTTCATCCAGAACATGGCGATGGAATTCGCATCGATCCTGTCGGCCGAATACGGCGACCAGCTGATGAAGGCCGGCAAGGCCGCCGACATCAACCAGAAGCCGATCGGCACGGGCCCGTTCATCTTCCGCAGCTACACGAAGGATGCGACGATCCGATTCGACGGCAATCCTGATTACTGGAAGAAGGGCGAAGTGAAGATCTCGAAGCTGATCTTCTCGATCACGCCCGATCCGGGCGTGCGCGTGCAGAAGATCAAGCGCAACGAATGCCAGGTGATGAGCTATCCGCGTCCGGCCGACATCGCGACGCTGAAGGCCGATGCCGGCGTCGACATGCCGTCGCAGGCAGGCTTCAACCTCGGCTATCTCGCGTACAACGTCGAGCACAAGCCGGTCGACAAGCTCGAGGTGCGTCAGGCACTCGACATGGCGATCAACAAGAAGGCGATCCTCGAGTCCGTCTACCAGGGCGCAGGCCAGGCTGCTTCCGCGCCGATGCCGCCGACCCAATGGTCGTACGACAAGAACCTGAAGATGGCGCCGAACGACACCGCGATGGCGAAGGCGCTGCTCGCGAAGGCCGGCTATCCGAACGGTTTCGACATCACGCTGTGGGCGATGCCGGTGCAGCGCGCGTACAACCCGAACGCCCGCCTGATGGCCGAGATGATCCAGGCCGACTGGGCGAAGATCGGCGTGAAGGCCAAGATCGTCACGTACGAGTGGGGCGAGTACATCAAGCGCGCGCACGCGGGCGAGCAGGACACGATGCTGATCGGCTGGACGGGCGACAACGGCGATCCGGACAACTGGCTCGGCACGCTGCTCGGCTGCGAAGCGATCAAGGGCAACAACTTCTCGCACTGGTGCTACAAGCCGTTCGACGAGCTGATCCAGAAGGGTCGCACGACGACGGGCCAGGACGCGCGGACGAAGCTCTACACGCAGGCTCAGCAGATCTTCGCGCAACAGCTGCCGTTCTCGCCGATCGCGAACTCGACGGTCTACCAGCCGGTGCGCAAGAACGTGGCCGACATGCGTATCGAGCCGCTCGGCTATGTCCGCTTCGACGGTGTTAGCGTGAAGTAACACGCCTGTCGTAAGCTGTCGCGAAGACCGGCTAATTCATCCGGCGGCGGGAGGCCAAAAGCTTCCCGTCGCCGGTCGCACATTTCCCACAAGAAAATACGAGACGCATCATGTTCACATTCGTGTTGCGCCGCGTGGGCATGGTGATTCCGACTTTCATCGGTATCACCATCCTGGCGTTTGCGCTGATTCACCTGATACCGGGCGACCCCATCGAAGTGATGATGGGCGAGCGCGGCGTCGACCCCGCGATGCATGCAGAGGCGATGAAACGCCTCGGGCTCGACCAGCCGCTGCCCATGCAGTACCTCCACTACATCGGCCGGGCGCTGCATGGCGACCTCGGCACGTCGATCATCACCAACACGAGCGTCGCGGGCGAATTCTTCGCGCGTTTCCCGGCGACCGTCGAACTGTCGCTGTGCGCGCTCGTGTTCGCGCTCGCGGTCGGGCTGCCGGCCGGCGTGATCGCCGCGTTGCGGCGCGGTTCGGTCGTCGACCATGGCGTGATGGGCACCGCGCTCACCGGCTACTCGATGCCGATCTTCTGGTGGGGGCTGATCCTCATCATGGTGTTTTCGTCGTACCTCGGCTGGACGCCCGTGTCGGGGCGCATCGCCGTCGAATACGACTTCCCGCACCCGACGGGCTTCATGCTGATCGACGCGCTGCTCGCGCCCGATGAAGGCTCGTTCAAGTCGGCGGTCAGCCACCTGATCCTGCCCGCGATCGTGCTCGGCACGATTCCGCTTGCGGTGATCGCGCGGATGACGCGTTCGTCGATGCTCGAAGTGCTGCGCGAGGACTACATCCGCACCGCACGCGCGAAGGGGCTGTCGCCCGCGCGCGTGGTGGTCGTGCATGCGCTGCGCAATGCGCTGATCCCGGTCGTCACCGTGATCGGCCTGCAGATCGGCACGCTGCTCGCGGGCGCCGTGCTGACCGAGACGCTCTTTTCGTGGCCCGGTGTCGGCAAGTGGCTGATCGATGCGATCGGCCGCCGCGACTATCCGGTCGTTCAGGGCGGCATCCTGTTGATCGCGACGCTCGTGATCGTCGTGAACCTGGTCGTCGACCTGCTGTACGGCGTGCTGAATCCGCGCATCCGCCACACGAGGTAATCCCATGAGCAATCTGCAAAATACCCTGCCGACCGAATCCGCGCCGGCCGGCGGCCGTGCGCTCGCGCTGCGCGAGTTCTGGGCCAACTTCTCGCGCAACCGCGGTGCGGTCGGCGCCGGCATCGTCGTGATCGTGCTGATTCTGGTCGCGCTGCTCGCCCCGCTGCTCGCGCCGCACAACCCGGCCGAGCAATACCGCGATTTCGTAAAGATCCCGCCCGCCTGGCTCGACGGCGGCAACTGGAAATTCATCCTCGGCACCGACGAAGCAGGCCGCGACATTCTTTCGCGCCTGATGTACGGCGCACGGATGTCGTTCTGGATCGGCTTCGTGTCGGTCGTGCTCGCGCTGATCCCCGGCATCGTGCTCGGGCTCGTCGCCGCGTTCTTCCAGAAATGGGCCGACACGCCGGTGATGCGCATCATGGACGTGCTGCTCGCGCTGCCGTCGCTGCTGCTCGCGGTCGCGGTCGTCGCGATCATCGGCCCGGGCCTCACCAACACGATGCTCGCGATCGCGATCGTCGCGCTGCCGGCCTATGTGCGCCTCACGCGTGCATCGGCGCTCGGCGAGCTGCAGAAGGAGTACGTGACGGCGTCGCGCGTGGCCGGTGCCGGCACGCTGCGCCTGATGTTCTCGCAGGTGCTGCCGAACTGCACGGCGCCGCTGATCGTGCAGGCGACGCTCGGCTTCTCGTCGGCGATCCTCGACGCGGCCGCGCTCGGCTTCCTCGGCCTCGGCGTGCAACCGCCGACCGCCGAGTGGGGCGCGATGCTGGCGTCCGCGCGTGACTACATCGACAACGCATGGTGGATCGTGACGATGCCGGGCCTGTCGATCCTGATTTCGGTGCTCGCGATCAACCTGCTCGGCGACGGGCTGCGCGACGCGCTCGATCCCAAACTGAAACGGATGGCGTGAGATGAAACAACCTCCACACTCACTTTGTTCGCTGTCGACCGGAGTTGGCGCTTCAGCGCTTGCTCCGGTCCCATGCACGGCTCCCCCCGAGGGGGCGGTCTTCCTCCTTGGGGCGGCCCGGCGGAGGACGACATGAGCCAAGATCTTCTGACCATCCGCAATCTCGCGGTGAACTTCAATGGCCTGCCCGCGGTCGACCGGATCAACCTGTCGATCGCGCCGGGCGAGGTGGTGGGCGTCGTCGGCGAATCGGGCTCGGGCAAGAGCGTGACGATGATGGCGCTGATGGGCCTGATCGACGCACCGGGCAAGGTGACGGCCGATGAAGTCACGTTCAACGGCGTCGACCTGCTGAAAGCATCGCCGAAGGCGCGCCGCAAGATCGTCGGCAAGGACATCGCGATGGTGTTCCAGGATGCGCTGACGAGCCTGAACCCGAGCTACACGGTCGGCTACCAGATCAAGGAGGTGCTGAAGCTGCACGAAGGGCTGCGCGGCGACGCGCTGCACCGGCGCGCGCTCGAACTGCTCGACCAGGTCGGCATTCCCGATGCGAAGAACCGTATCGCGTCGTTCCCGCACCAGATGTCGGGCGGGATGAACCAGCGCGTGATGATCGCGATGGCGGTGGCGTGCAACCCGAAGCTGCTGATCGCCGACGAGCCGACCACCGCGCTCGACGTGACGATCCAGGCGCAGATCATGGATCTGCTCGTGAAGCTGCAGAAGGAGCGCGGGATGGCGCTCGTGCTGATCTCGCACGACCTGGCCGTGGTGTCGGAAGTCGCGCAGCGCGTCGCGGTGATGTACGCGGGCGAGGTGATCGAGACCAACCGCGTGCCCGACATCTTCCGCGCGCCGCATCATCCGTACACCGAAGCGCTGCTCGCGGCGATTCCCGAGCACAATAAGGGGGCGCGTCGCCTTGCCGCATTGCCCGGCATGGTGCCGGGCCGCGATGATCGCCCGTCCGGGTGCCTGTTCGCGCCGCGCTGCAAGTACGTCGTCGACGACTGCCGCAAGGCGCGGCCGGCGCTCGACACGCTGGTGCCGGACAACGATGCGATGCGCGCACGCTGCATCAAGCCGCTCAACGTTTCCAACCTCGACCTGACGGCTTTGCATGGGACCGGAGTAAGCGCTAAAGCGCAAACTCCGGTCGACAGGAGTTCACGATGAACGCAACCCAAGAAGTCCGTGCCACTTCGCACGACGAGGACGCCGTACTGGTGGCCGACGGCCTCGCGAAGCACTATGCGGTGAAGCGCGGGATGTTCGGGCAGGGCACGGTGAAGGCGCTGAACGGCGTGTCGTTCTCGCTGAAGCGCGGCAAGACGCTCGCCGTCGTCGGCGAATCGGGCTGCGGGAAGTCGACGCTCGCACGCCAGCTGACGATGATCGAAACGCCCACTTCGGGCAGCCTGACGATCGACGGCAAGAACGTCGCCGGCGCAAGCCGCGAGACGGTCGCCGACCTGCGCCGCCGCGTGCAGATGGTGTTCCAGAACCCGTTCGCGTCGCTGAACCCGCGCAAGACCGTCGAGCAGACGCTCTCCGAGCCGCTCGAGATCAACGCGAACCTGACGGCCGCCGAACGCGCGCAGCGCATCGCGCAGATCATGCGCACGGTCGGCCTGCGGCCCGAGCACGCGAAGCGCTATCCGCACATGTTCTCGGGCGGCCAGCGCCAGCGCGTCGCGATCGCGCGCGCGATGATCCTCGATCCGCGCATCGTCGTCGCCGACGAGCCGGTGTCCGCGCTCGACGTGTCGATCCAGGCGCAGATCCTGAACCTGTTCATGGATCTGCAGGAGCAGTTCAAGACCAGCTACGTGTTCATCTCGCACAACCTCGCGGTGGTCGAGCACGTTGCGGACGACGTGATGGTGATGTATTTCGGCAGCGTCGCCGAGCTCGGCGACAAGGCGACGATCTACGCACGGCCGCGCCATCCGTACACGCGCGCGCTGATGTCGGCGACGCCGGCGATCTTCGAGGAAGACCGTCGCGTGCAGATCAAGCTGCAGGGCGAATTGCCGTCGCCGCTCAATCCGCCGTCGGGCTGCGCGTTCCACCAGCGCTGCCCATATGCGGTCGAGCGCTGCCGTGCGGAGGAGCCGCAGCTGCGTGAGGTCGACGGCCGGCGCGTAGCCTGCCATCGGGCCGAGGAGGTAGGGGAGGCGAATGCCTGAAGCGTTGGCGGCGCGCGCGTCCGGCGTGCGCCGTGCGGGGGCAAGCAGCGCGCGCGTGATGCGCGCGTACCGCTACGCGCGGCGCTGGAGCGTGCGTACCGTCACGGGCGCGGCGCTGGCCGGCGCGTGCGTGGCGGCCAGCCTCGTGGTTCCCGTCGAAACCGCGCGCGCCGAAGGGCGCGCGCCGGCCACTTCACCGATCCATCCGTCGCAAGTCCCGCCGCCCGGCATGAGCCTGCCGGGCTTCCACGCCCCCGCCGTGTCGGACGGCACGGTATCGCGCGGCACCGTGCGCGTGCAGCCCGCGCGCATGCCGTTCTACGTCGCGACCAAGGGCAAGGTCACGCTGTACGTGCTCGGCACGCTGCACACCGGCGATCCGTCCGATTACCCGAGCGCGCAGCCGTTCCGGCCGCGCATCCTCGCGGCGCTCGCCGCGTCGCCGACGCTCGCGCTCGAGCTGTCGCCCGACGACCTGCTCGAATCGCAGGACGACGTGTCGAAGTACGGCGTCTGCCGCTACCCGTGCCTGCAGCGCCTGCTGCCGGAGCCGCTGTGGCAGCGGCTCGCGGCGCGCCTGCGCGGCAATCCGGCCGCGCTTACCGAGATCCGCAAGATGCGGCCGTGGCTCGCGGCGCTCGTCGTCGAGACCTACGATTCGCTGTCGGCCGGCCTGCAGACCGAGTACGGCACCGAGGCGCAGCTGCAGAACGTGTTCCTGAAGAAGAAGGGCGGCCGCGTGATCGGGCTCGAGACGCTCGCCGAACAGATGCGCGCGTTCACCGGGCTGACGCTGGCCGAGCAGCGCGAGATGCTCGCGCAGGACATGGTGCAGACGCCCGCGCAGAACGCCGACGACATCAAGTCGCTGCACCGGCTGTGGCGAATTGGCGACGCCGATGCGATCTCGGCATGGGCGGTCGCGAAGAGCGAACGGCTCGCGCGTTCGAAGGCGTTGTCGGCGTCGATCGACAACAAGATCGTGTACGAGCGCAACCGCCGCTTCGTTGCACGGATGACGGCAATCGCCGCACCGAACCGGCCGCTGTTCGTCGCGATCGGCGCGCTGCATCTGGGCGGCCCGCGCGGCGTGCTCGAATTGTTGCGTCAACAAGGTTACAGCGTCGACGCGAACTGAACGTCGCCGTCGCGCCCGAACCGATCCTCCCCTGTTTGATCGGCGTCGCGCGACCGGCGTCAAACGCTTGTATGGGCACGCTATTCGATAAGGAAAACCCTCGATTCGTCGGAAAATAGCGTTTCAAACGATTGACATCCCGATCTGCCAATATCTATTCTTCATTCCACAAGTTGAAAAAATGAAAAGAATAGAAAAAGTTCTACGGGGTAGCAGAAAATAAAGCGCGGGGTTAGCGCGTTGCCGGCACGTGATGTACGTGCCGGCCGCGGAAGTGTCTGCATGTACGGCGGGGCCAATCATCGTCGGACAACAACAAGGCATGCAGGCCGACTTGCGGGATAAGCAGCGTTCCGTCGTCCCACCGGGGAAAGGCAATGATCGGGCGGCGGCGGACGTTTTTTAATCCGGAAGATTTTTCCGGTCACCGTCGCAAGACGGTTTCGGGGGGCGAGAATCGACAGACGGCGAAGCCGCAGCGATTGCGCCAACGGAAAAGCGCCACGAGGGCGCTTTTTTCTTTTGTGCGACGGATTATTGTGCGCTCGCGCGCGATGGCCGAATCAGGCGCGTTCGTCGGCCTGCAGCAGGCCGGGCGCGACCACGTCGACACCCACCGCTTCGAGCGCGGCGCGAATCCGCTTCGCGAACGCCAGCGCATGCGGCCCGTCGCCGTGCAGGCAGACGGTCTGCGCATTGAGCATCACCCATTCGCCGCCGATCGCGCGGACTTGCCGGCTGCGCACCATGTCCAGCGTGCGCGCGATCATCGTGTCCTCGTCGTCGACGAGCGCGCCGGGCTGGTTGCGCGGCACGAGCGAGCCGTCCGCGCGGTAGCCGCGATCGGCGAACACTTCTTCCACCGCGGCGAGCCCCGCGTGCCGCGCGGCCGCGACGAACACGCTGTTCGCGAGCCCGAACACCGCGAGCGACGGATCGAAATCGCGGACCGCGGACACCACCGCATCGGCGATCATCGGGTCGCGCGCGGCCTGGTTGTACAGCGCGCCGTGCGGCTTCACGTGCGCGATGCGCCCGCCCTCGGCCTGCGCGATCGCCGACAGCGCGCCGAGCTGGTACAGCACGCCCGCATAGATGTCGCCGGCCGGCAGCTGCATTTCCTTGCGGCCGAAATTCTCCGGATCGTGAAAGCTCGGATGCGCGCCGATCGCCACGCCTTTCTGCACGGCCCAGCGCACGCAGTCGCGCATTGCGTTCGCACCGCCCGCATGCCATCCGCATGCGATGTTCGCGGACGTCACGAGGTCGAGCAGCGCCTCGTCCGAACCGCATCCTTCGCCGAGATCGGCATTCAGATCGATTTCCATGATGTTCCTCGTCCACTGATTGCGTGGCCCGTCTTTGCTACTGCTACTGCCTTCGTTACCGCTACCGCCATTGTCACGCCGCGCGCGATTCGGCGCGGCGGCGCGCTTCCTCGCGCATGTCGATCGCCACGTCGATCTGCCGCAGATAGGCACGTTCTGCGGTCAGCGCGGCGCGCGCGGCGTCGGGTGTCGTGCGCACGAAGCGGATCGGCAGGTTGAGCCGCGCCTGCGCGAGTTTCCACAGGTCCGCACGGATCACCGTGCCGATCTTCGGGTAGCCGCCGGTGGTCTGCGCGTCGTGCATCAGCACGATCGGCTGGCCGTTCGGCGGGACCTGGATCGTGCCGGGCAGCACCGCGTGCGACAGCAACTCGGCCGGCCGCTCGCGCATGAGCTCGGCGCCGGCTAGCCGATAGCCCATACGATTGCTGTTCGCCGTGACAAGCCATTCCTCATCCCAGAATGCCTGCTGCGAATCGCCGGCGAACGATGCGTAGTCGGGGCCCGGCAGCACGCGCACGGGCATGGCCCACGGCGCATGCGCGGGGCGGTGGCGGCGCGGCGGTTCGTCGACGCGCACGAACGCGCACCACGCCGGCGCCTTTACCCCGAATTCGGGCGCATCGGCCGCGAGGCAACCCATTCCGGCCGGAAGCACGCCGACCGGAAGGCGATCGCCGTCGCGCAGCGCGCGGCCGCCGAGGCCGCCGAAGCGCGATGCGAGATCGGTGCTGCGCGAGCCGAGCATCGGCAGCACGTCGATGCCGCCCGCGATGCACAGGTAGCCGCGCATCCCGCGTTTCGCGGCCGGCAGCACGAGCGTCTGCCCCGCCTCGACCGGCAGGCTCCACCATGAATATACGCGCCGGCCGTCGAGTGTTGCACCGAACTCGGTGCCAGTGATCGCGATGCGGGTTGCGCGCGGGAAGCGGAAGGCGGCCGGGCCGATCGTGATCTCGACGGCCGCCGCGTCGGGGCGGTTGCCGACCAGCCGGTTGCCGACCTCGAGCGCGAGGCCGTCGAGCGCGCCGCCCTGCGCGACGCCGAGATGGCGCGTGCCGCGGCGCCCGAGATCCTGCACGGTCGACAGCGGGCCGGCCCGCACCACCTCGATGGTGCCCGGTGCGTTGCTCTGGGTCATCGTGCGTCGACTCCGGCAATGGTGAAGCGCACGCGGTCGCCGGGCAGCAGCAGCGTCGGCTGCGGCCGCGCCGGATCGAACAGCACGTGCGACGTGCGGCCGATCAGTTGCCAGCCGCCGGGCGACGTGGCCGGGTAGATGCCCGTCTGTGCGCCGCCGATGCCGACCGAGCCGGCCGGCACCTCGAGGCGCGGCGCCGCGCGGCGTGGCGTGTGCAGTGCGGCGTCGAGCCCGCCGAGATACGCGAAGCCCGGCTGGAAGCCGACGAAGAATACGATGTAGGCGCCGGCCGCGTGGCGTGCGACGACCTCGTCGGCCGACAGGCCGGTATGCGCGGCGACGGCCGGAAGATCGGGGCCGGCGGTGCCGCCGTACTCGACCGGGATCTCGACCTCGCGGCCGTCCGCGTGCTCGACGTCGGCGGTTTCCCACGCGTCGCGCAGCGCCGGCGTGAGCGACTCGGCCGTCGTGGCGAGCGCGTCGAATACGATCGTCAGATTGTTCATGCCGGGCACGACGTCGATCACGTCGGGCCATGTGCGCGCGGCCTCGGCAACGGCCCAGACGCGGCGCTGGCAATCGAGCGTGGCGGGCGGCGGCACCTCGCAGACGAGGGCGGCATCGCCGAGCGGATAAATGCGGGGTTGCGTCATCGGACTGGCACGGTTCGGACGGCAATGTTAGCGCACATTGTCAATAAAATATCGACAACTTCCCAATAAGCGTTTTCGCCTAGCTCGTATGTCGGGGCTTCTGGCGTACACTCGGCACACCCTGTCATCCGGCTTGCGCCGCCTTTCCATGAAGCGTCCTGCGACCAAGATCGTGTCATCCGAACACCTCGTTTCCGATTCGAGCGCGGAGCTGTCGGAGCTCGAATACGGGCTCATCATGGCAGGCAACGCGTTCAACCGGTGGATGGTGCGCTGCATGTCGGCGGCCGGCGCGAAGGACATGACGGCGGTCGAGGTGTCGCTGCTGCATCACGTCAGCCATCGCGAACGCAAGAAGAAGCTCGCCGACATCTGCTTCGTGCTCAACATCGAGGATACGCACGTCGCGACCTATGCGCTCAAAAAACTGATCGCCCGCGGCTATGTGAAGAGCGAGAAGAACGGCAAGGAAGTGTTCTTCTTCGCGACCGACGCCGGCCGTGACCTGTGCCAGAAGTATCGCGAGGTTCGCGAGCACTGCCTGATCGAGACGCTGAAGGACAGCGGGCTCACCAACGAGCAGATCGGCGACGCGGCGCAGTTGCTGCGCAACGCTTCGGGCCTGTACGACACGGCCGCGCGCGCGGCGGCGTCGCTGTAAACGGTTGCGGCAAGGAAGGCGCGCGGCGTTGCGCTGACGGGCATGCGACGACGGGCGCGGCGCCGCCCGCCGCTTCATCCGGCGGCCGGGTAGAGCGCGCCGTCGGTCACGATCCAGTGCAGCGAGAGATCGTGCGCTTCGGCCGGCAGCGCATCGACGCGGCACGCTTCATAGGCGATGCCGACCGTCACGGGCGGCACGCTGACTGGCCACGCGGCGAGCGTGCGGTCGTAGTAGCCGCCGCCGTAGCCGAGCCGGTAGCGCTGCAGATCGAATCCCACACAGGGAATCAGCAACAGGTCGGGCACGACGACGATTCCCGACGCCGGTTCCGGAATCCGGTGATGACCTTCGCGCATCGGCGTGTGCGTATCCCACGCATGGAACTCGAGCGGCGTGTGCCGTTCGTCGATCACGGGCAGCGCGGCCTGCCTGCCGGCACCGGCCGCGCACCAGCCGAGCACCGCGTCGCGCGCATCGAATTCGCCCGGCAGCGGCCAGTAGAACCCGACCGTGCGCGGGGCGAGCCGATCCAGCAGCGTGCGCAGCCGCGCGTCGAGCGCGGCGTTCGCGGCGGGTTGCGACGCGGCGTCGCGCCGCGCGCCGGACAGCGTTTTGCGTAGCGCAACCTTCGGGTTTGGCACAGGGTTGCGTGCTATGCTTTCGCTCACTTCGCGCTCCATTCAAAACGATGTCGAACAGCCTTTTCCGAGTATATCGCGCGGTCGCGCTGACGCTTTCGGCCACCGCGCTCGTCGCGGGCACGGCCGCGTGCGCCGCACCGAATGACGATACGGTCTCCGGGGACGACCAGACCTTCGTGCAGCTTCGTGAAGCCGCACGCCGCAACGACGCCGCGAAAGCCGCGCAGCTCGCGTCGATGATCCCGAATTATCCGGTCCCGTCCTACGTCGAGTATTTCCAGATCAAGCCGCAGTTGTTCGATTCGACGGGACGCGCGCGCGTGGACGCGCCGGACGCGCCCGTGCAGTCGTTCCTGCAGCGCTACGACGGCCAGGCGATCGCCGACCGCCTGCGCAACGACTATCTGCTCGTGCTCGGCGCGCGCCACGACTGGCGCAACTTCGACGATCAATACAAGCGCTTCGTGCTCGACGACGACACGCAGGTGAAGTGCTACGCGCTCGAATCGCGCGCCTCGCGCGGCGAGAACGTCGCCGATGCGGCGCGTGCGCTGCTCGTCGAGCCGAAGAACTACGGCGACGCGTGCGTCGACCTGATCACCGCGCTGACGGTCAACCAGCAGTTCACGAGCGACGACGTGTGGCAGCAGGCGCGCCTCGCGTACGAGCAGAACTACACGACGCTCGGCGGCAAGATCGTCGACGCGCTCGGTCCGCGCCCGGTCGGCTTCGACCAGGCGACGAGCGCGCCGCCGCTGTACCTCGCGCGCGGCGTCGGTGCCGACGCGACGTCGCACCAGCTCGCACTGATTGCGCTCAGCCGCATGGCGCGCAACGATCCGGACGCCGCCGCCGGGATGCTGACGTCGGTCGCGCCGTCGCTGACCAAGCCGGAACAGGCGATCGCGTGGGGCGCGATCGGCTACCAGGGCGCGATCAAGCGCTCGCCGCTCGCGTCGGTCTGGTATGCGAAATCCGCGAACGCGTCGCTGTCGAACCCGGGCTACGAATGGCGCACGCGCGCCGCGCTGCTCGCCGGCAACTGGCCGATGGTGCGCTGGTCGATCGAGCAGATGCCGCCGTCGCTGCGCGACGATCCGGCGTGGATCTACTGGCATGCGCGCGCGCTCAAGCAGAGCGGCGACACGCTGCAGGCGAACCAGGAATTCGAGCAGGTCGCCGGCCAGTTCAACTTCTACGGGCAGCTTGCAGGCGAAGAGCTCGGCCAGCGTACGTCGATCCCGCCGCGCACGAAGGTGAGCGACGCCGAGATCGACGCGATGAGCAAGATTCCGGGCTTCGCGCTCGCGCAGCGCTTCTACGCGCTGAACCTGCGCCTCGAAGGCAACCGCGAATGGAACTGGCCGCTGCGCGGGATGACCGATCGCCAGCTGCTGGCCGCGGCCGAATACGGCAAGCGCGTCGAGCTGCTCGACCGCACGGTCAACACGGCCGACCGCACGAAGGCCGAGCACGATTTCACGCTGCGCTACCCGTCGCCGTACCGCAATATCGTCGAGCGCTACGCGCAATCGACGGGCCTCGACATCGAATGGGCGTACGGGCTGATCCGCCAGGAATCGCGCTTCATCACGAGCGCGCGTTCGTCGGTGGGCGCGGGCGGCCTGATGCAGCTGATGCCGGCCACCGCGCAGATGGTCGCGAAGAAGCTCGGCATGGGCACGATCTCGCGCGCGCAGATGCACGACATCGATACCAACATCCAGCTCGGCACCTGGTATCTGGCGGACATCTACAACAACTTCGACAGCTCGCCGGTGCTCGCCACGGCCGGCTACAACGCGGGCCCGGGCCGGCCGCGCCAGTGGCGCCAGGTGTTGACGCAGCCGGTCGAAGGCGCGATCTTCGCAGAAACGATTCCGTTCAACGAGACGCGCGACTACGTGAAGAACGTGCTGTCGAACACCGTCTACTACGCGGCGCTCTTCGAGGGCAAACCGCAGTCGTTGAAGAAACGTCTAGGCATGATCTCGCCCTGATCCGCAATCTTCACACTGCCGCGCGAGACGCGGCAGTGTTCTTTTGAGGCCCTGAACATGGATCGCCAGACCGTCGCGCTGCTGGGCGGCACCGGCTTCATCGGCAGCCGGCTCGTCAATGCGCTGATCGAATCCGGCAAGCAGGTCCGGATCGGCACGCGCCGGCGCGACCACGCGCGTCACCTGCAGATGCTGCCGGTCGAAATCGTCGAGCTCGAAGGGCTCGACACGCGCACGCTCGCGCGCTTCGTCGCCGGTGCGCACGCGGCGATCAACCTCGTCGGCGTGCTGCACGGCGGCCGCGGCACGCCGTACGGGCCCGGCTTCGAGCGCGCGCACGTCACGCTGCCGGCCGCGCTCGCGACCGCCTGTACCGAGGTGGGCGTGCAGCGCGTGCTGCACATGAGCGCGCTCGGCGCCGATTCGCACGGCGCGAGCATGTACCAGCGCTCGAAGGGCGACGGCGAGGCCGCGCTGCATGCGATCGCGGCGACCGATTCGCTCGCGCTGACGATCTTCCGCCCGTCGGTCGTGTTCGGCCCCGGCGATGCGTTCCTCAACACGTTCGCGAACCTGCAGCGCACGGTGCCCGTGCTGCCGCTCGCGATGCCCGATGCGCGCTTCCAGCCGGTGTTCGTCGGCGACGTCGTACGCGCGTTCGTCAACACGCTCGATCTCGTGGGCGCGCACGGCAAGACCTACGAACTCGGCGGCCCGACGGTCTACACGCTCGAGCAGCTGGTGCGCTATTGCGGCACGCTGGTCGGCCGGCAGGCACGCATCGTGCGGCTGCCCGACGCGCTTGCGCGGCTGCAGGCGAGCGTGTTCGAATGGCTGCCCGGCGAGCCCGTGCTCACGCGCGACAATCTCGCGACGATGTCGGTGCCGAATGTGCTGTCGGGGCCGCTCGCGCCGGAACTCGGGATCTCGCCCGCGAGTCTCGAAAGCATCGCGCCCGCGTATCTCGGCCATGCCGCGCAGCGCTCCCGGTTCGACTGGTTCCGCTCGCGCCGCTAGCGCTCGCGCGGGTTGCCGTCGTCGGGCCCCTTTCTTTTCCCCTTTTGCGTCTTCCGGAACCCCGTCATGAAACTCGTCATTGGAGACAAGAACTACTCGTCGTGGTCGATGCGTCCGTGGCTGCTGCTCGCGCATTTCGGCATCCCGTTCGACGAGATCGCGATCGAGCTGCGCCACGATGACACGGCCGCGCGCATCCTCGAGTATTCGCCGTCCGGCAAGGTGCCGTGCCTGGTCGACGACCACGGCGTCGCGATCTGGGATTCGCTCGCGATCGCCGAGACGCTCGCCGAACGCTATCTGCAGTTCCCGATGTGGCCGGCCGATCCGCTCGAACGCGTGCATGCGCGCTGCGTCGCGGCCGAGATGCATTCGGGCTTCGGCGCGCTGCGCACGCAGATGGGCATGAACGTGCGCGCGTCGATGCCGGGGCGCGGCGCGACACCCGAGGCGCTCGCCGATGTCGCGCGCATCGATGCGCTGTGGAGCGAGTGTCTCGAGGCGTCGGGCGGGCCGTTCCTGTTCGGCGAATTCGGGATCGCCGATGCGATGTATGCGCCCGTCGTGATGCGCTTCAACACGTACGCGCCCGGCCTGTCGCCGGAAGCGGCCGGCTACGCGGCCCGCGTGACGGCGCTGCCGGCCGTCCAGCGGTGGATCGACGCCGCGCGCCGCGAAACGAACGTGATCGCCGAATACGAGCCCCGGCCATGAACATCTACGCAGTAGGCGGCGCCATCCGCGACGCATTGCTCGGCGTGCCCGTGCAGGACCGCGACTACGTGGTGGTGGGCGCGACCCCCGAGCAGATGGCGGCGCAGGGCTTCCGGCCGGTCGGCAAGGATTTCCCGGTATTCCTGCATCCGCGGACGCAGGAGGAATACGCGCTCGCGCGCACCGAGCGCAAGACGGCGGCCGGCTATCACGGCTTCCAGTTCCACTACGCGCCGGACGTGACGCTCGACGAGGATCTCGCGCGGCGCGACCTGACGATCAACGCGATGGCGCGCGAGGTGAATCCGGAGGGCGAGCTGGTCGGGCCCGTGATCGATCCGTTCGACGGGCAGGCCGACCTGCGCGCGCGCGTGTTCCGGCATGTGAGCGACGCGTTCGTCGAGGATCCGGTGCGGATCCTGCGCATCGCGCGCTTTGCCGCGCGGTTCGCGGATTTCACGGTCGCGGATGAAACGCTCGCGCTGATGCGGCGGATGGTCGACGCGGGCGAGGTCGACGCGCTCGTGCCCGAACGCGTGTGGCAGGAAATCGCGCGCGGGCTGATGGAGGCGAAGCCGTCGCGGATGTTCGCGGTGCTGCGCGACTGCGGCGCGCTCGCGCGCATCCTGCCCGAAGTCGATGCGCTGTGGGGCGTGCCGCAGCGCGCCGACTACCACCCGGAGGTCGACACGGGCGTGCACGTGATGATGGTCGTCGACTATGCGGCGAAGCAGGGCTATTCGCTGCCGGTGCGCTTCGCGGCGCTTACGCACGATCTCGGCAAGGCGACGACGCCGGCCGACGTGCTGCCGCGCCACGTCGGCCACGAGGGGCGCAGCGTCGACCTGCTCAAGCCGTTGTGCGAGCGGCTGCGCGTGCCGAATGAATGCCGCGATCTCGCGCTCGTGGTCGCACGCGAGCACGGCAACCTGCATCGCGTGATGGAGATGGGCGCGGCGGCATTGGTGCGACTGTTCGAGCGCAGCGACGCGCTGCGCAAGCCGGCGCGTTTCGCCGAGATGCTGCAGGCGTGCGAATCGGATGCGCGCGGGCGGCTCGGGCTCGAAGCCCAGCCGTATCCGCAGGCCGAGCGGCTGCGCGTCGCGCTCGCGGCCGCGCGCAGCGTCGATGCCGGCGCGATCGCGCGCGGCATCGGCAACGATACGGAGAAGATCAAGGAAGCCGTGCATCGCGCACGGATCGAGGCCGTCGCGCAGGCGCTCGAGATCGGCGA
Source organism: Burkholderia sp. AU45251 (assembly GCF_030482905.1). NCBI lineage: Bacteria > Pseudomonadati > Pseudomonadota > Betaproteobacteria > Burkholderiales > Burkholderiaceae > Burkholderia > Burkholderia sp. AU45251. The sequence goes on from NZ_JAUJQH010000017.1 coordinate 125,337, forward strand.
ATAGGGGCGACGGGAAGGGCGCGCATCGCGCGCCTCCCGCCCGACAACCGTTACGACTTCTTCTTGCGCGCCGGCTTGGCGGCCGCCGGGCGTTTGCCGGCGGAGGCGCGCGGCTTGGTCGTACCCTTCTTTTCTTTTCCTGCTGCGCTGGCGGGGCGTGCCGCGCCAGCGTCACGATCGCGCTCCGCCCGCTTGGGTGCCGGCCCGCGGCGGCTGACGCGCGGCTCGGCCGGTGTCGCACGCGCGACGGGCGCCGGTTTCCCGAGGTCCATCGTCGCGGAGACGAACCCGGCGCCACGGTCGTCGAACAGCGGCAGCGTGCCGACCGCGATCACCTCGGCCGGCCCGTCGCCCACATTGGCGACCCGGTGCCGCTTGCGCGCGTCGAAGTGCAGCGAGTCGCCGGGCGACAGCGGGTAATCCTTCTTGCCGACCGTGTAGCAGATCCGGCCGGCCAGCACGTACACGAATTCGTCGCCGCCGTGCGCGACCCATTCCGAGCGGTAGCCTTCCATCATCTGCACCTTGAGCGCGTTGATCTGGCTGCCGTCGAACGTGGTGGAGAGGCGTTCGTACCACTGCGACGTGGCGTCGAGCGCGTACGGCTTGCGGCGGCCCTCGTACGAATCGGGCTGCGCCTGGCGCGGCTGGTCGATCAGCGCGCCGAGCGGCACGTCGAGCGCCTTCGCGACGTTGACGAGCGACGACAGCGAGATGCCCGTGAGGTGGCGCTCGACCTGGGACAGGAACCCGACCGACAGTTTCGCTTCGGTCGCGACTTCCAGCAGCGTCTTCTTCGCTTCCCGGCGCAGGCGGCGAATGCGCTGGCCGATACGCATGATGTCTGAATCCATGAATCTCTTTCGTGGCAACGAATCGGGAGACGAGCGGACGGGCGGTGCAGTCGCCGGACAGTGATTTCCGCGCATCGCACGAAGCACGGCCGTCGGGACGGCGATGCCGGCGCATTGTACCGCGCAGCGTCGCCGGACGAATTCAGGTTGTGCCGGGATGCGCAGGCGTCACGCCGATTTTAGCCCTACGAAAATTTCAGCTTGACCTCAATTTCAGCGTGCTCTAGATTCTGTCGCGCGCATCAAAAAAAGTTAAGTGGGACGAAATTTTTTCAAGGGCCTGCCGCCGGAACGGAACGGCGGCCCGGCGCCATGCGGGGTCGAGCGCCGACCGTGCAGCGGCGCCGTGCCGTGTCAGGCCTGCCTCGGGCTTGCTCCCCGCCGCGTCACCGCCGGCCGCCGACAACCATGCAAAACGGGCTTCCGATGATCGATCGACTGAAATACAGCTTCTCCGGCCTTCCCCCGTACGACGCGTCCGTCGCCGACACGCAGGCAGGCCTGTCGCGCCTGCTCGACGCCGCGCGGCTCGACGCGGTGCTGGTCACGTCGCAGGACGAATACGTGACCGAGTACCTGCCGCGCAGCAACAACCCGCGCTATGCGCTGTCGGGTTTCGACGGATCGGCCGGCTGCGGGATCTTCCTGAGCGCGGCGACCGCGCAGGCGCTCGATCTGCCCCCGTTCGTGCTGTTCGTCGACGGCCGCTATCACCTGCAGGCCGAGCAGCAGTGCGATCCGGCGCGCGTGCGCATCGAGAAGCTCGGGATGAACGTGACGATCTGGCAGGCGATGGCCGACTGGCTGGTCGCGCACGGGAGCCGGCTCGCGCGGGTCGGCTACGACGCGCTGCGGATCAGCGTCGCGCAGCGCGATCGTCTGTTCGAACAGACGCAGGCGGTGTCGCTCGACTGGACGAGCCTCGCCGAGCGCGAGATCGATCGCGCGATCGCATTGCCGGGCTGGGTCGTCGAGCGCCCGATCTTCGAGGTGCCGGAATCGATGACCGGTCTGAGCATCGCGCAGAATCTCGACGCGCTGAACCGCCAGCTCGCCGCGCATACCGGCGCACCGGACGGCAAGACCGCGTTCTTCACCTGCGCGTCGGACGACCTCGCGTATCTGCTGAACAGCCGTGGCTATCACATCCCGAATACGTCGTCGCATCTCGGCTTCCTGTTCGCGGTCGGCGGGCAGGTGGCGTTGTTCCTGCCGGAAGGCTGCGACCGCTGCGAGGTCACGCTCGAGTCGTATCCGGCGCTGCAGGTGATCCGGCGCGATGTCGCGGCGCTCGAGCGCTTTCTGGCTCAGTTCGCGGTCGAGCATGTGTGCTACGGCTTCGAATCGGTGAACTGCGCGCTCGTCGACGCGGTGAAGCGGGTGTGGCCGCAGGCGCGGCATGCCGACTTCAACCCGGTCGAAGCGATGCGGGCCGGCAAGACGCCAGCGGTGCTCGACCGGTTCCGCGACGCGTTCGCGCGCAGTTCCGCGGCGATCGCCGAGACGATGCGCTGGGCGAAGGCCGGCGAGCCGGGCGCACGCCATACCGAGTACGACCTGGCGCGCGCGATCAACGACGCATACGGCGCGCGTTCGGCGGTGGCGCTGACGTTTCCGTCGATCGCGGCGAACGGCGCGAACAGCGCGTTCGCGCACTACACGGCGGCGAGCGCCGACGTCGAGCTGACGGAAGGCGAACTCGTGCTGCTCGACAGCGGCGCCTATTACGAAGCCGGCTTCGCGACGGACTGCACGCGCGTGGTGCTGCGCCGGACCCGCCCGGATACGGTCGCGCAGCCGTGGCAGCGCGAGATCTACACGGTCGCGCTGAAGGCGTGCATCAAGGGGCTCGTCACGCGCTTCCCGAGCACGGCAAAGGGCGGCGACGTCGATGCGCTCGTGCGGCAGGTGTGCCGCGACCACGGCCACGATTTCGGCCACGGCACCGGGCACGGCGTCGGGATTCACGTGCACGAGGGCGGCGTGCGGTTCGCGCCGGGGGCGAAGTACGGGCTCGTGCCGAATGCGGTGATTTCGGTCGAGCCGGGTATCTACGTGCAGGGCAAGGGCGGCGTGCGGATCGAGAACATCGTGATCATCCGCCAGGACGACGCGCAGCCGGATACCGTGACGTTCGAGAACATCGTGACGGTCGGCTACGACTGGGACCTGATCGATCTCGACCTGCTGGACGACGGCGAGCGCGCGTACCTGCGCGACTACGAGCGGCTGTGCGTGGAGCGCGGCACGCAGGTCACCGCGTGTCCGCTGTTGTAACGAGGATGCAGGCAGGGGCGCGGCCGCCGGGCGGTCGCGCGGCGCGATGTCAGCGCGTGAGTGCCGACACGCGCCCGTCGGGGCCGTAGACGCCGGCCGGCGCGGGGGCCGAGCGCAGCACCGCGAGCGCACGCTCGTTGTAGTCCATCCGGATCCGGATCAGCATCCCGTTGTTCGCATTGGCCTGGCGCGCGCGTTCGGCGGACTGCTGCAGCAACTGCCAGCGGCCGGCGAGGCGGGCATCGCGTTCGGCGGCCTGGTCCATCCCCTTCTTGCCGGACGGAAAGCCGAGCGCGGAAAGCTGCGTGTCGCGCGTGCGTTCGAGCTGCGCGAGCCGGTCGATCAGCGCGCTTTTCTTTTCGACGATCCCGGGCAGCATCTCGAGCGGCTCGGCCGTCGTCAGTGCCTTTTCCTCGTAGACGAGCAGGGACGCGAACGCCTCGACCGTCGCGTGTTCGTCGTTGACCGTGGCCAGCAGCTCTTCTCTCATCGCGTCATGCTCGTCGCGCCGGCGCGGGTGAGCGCCGGCAAACCGGGGGACCGGCCTCGCGAGGCCGGCTTCAGCTGCCCGGACGCTGCTGTTGCAGCAGTTCGCGGGCGGTATTCAATACGCCGTCGGCGATCTTGTTCGCGTCGATTTTCAGCGTGCCGTTGTTCAGCGCGTCCTTGATCGACTGGACCAGGCCCGTGTCGATATCGCCGTTGCCGGACGCGGATACCGAACGCAACTGGCCGGACAGACCCGACAGGTTCACGGTCGTGTCGCCGCCGGTCGATCCTGCGTCGGCCGTCTGCGCGGACGAGGACGAGGCCGTGCCGGATGGCGCACGGGTCGCGCCGTTGCCGGTCGGCGCCACGGGGCTCGGGTTCGGAGTGGAATCGATCTTCACGATGGGTTTCCTGTTCGGTTTGACCCAGATAACGGCCGGGTCGGCCCGAACTTTAGCATCGCGAGCCCGAAATGCTCCGAATAAACAATTCTTTACATTCTTTCCGCTAGATCCGTCCCTATAGCGGAATTTCCACGGTGCCGGCGTCCTTGACGATCGCCGTGACGATCTGGCCCGCCGCCATCCGCACCCGTACCGACTGGCCCGGCGCTGCGTTCGCCAGCGCGCTGCCCTCGGCCGAAATCGTGAAACCGGGCCCGGCCGCGACGACCCGCACCGTCTGACCGGCCGACACCGACGCCGCGCTCTTCAGCAGGTCCTGCCGCAGCGGCAGCCCGGCCGAGATGCGCGCGAGCGCGGTCGCGCCGATCGCCTGCGCCGGATCGGTGATCACCGCGAGCGGCAGCACCGTCAGATCGCCGTCGCGGGCGACCAGGTCGGCCGCGGAGAGCGGCTCGCCGGGCGCAATCTGGCGCGCGGCGACGTAATAGGTGGCCTGCACGGCGACTTTCGCCTGCAGGTAGACGGTCCACGGCCGCTCGCCCGCGCAGCGCACGCCGACCGTCGTGCGGCCCCACAGGCGCGCGCCGGTCGGCAGGAACGGCTCGAGCGTCGTGCACGCGGCGAGCCCGCGCGGAAACGCGGTCGTGACCGTCGCGGTGGTCTTGCCGGGCAGGCCGGCGATCTGTTGCTGCAGGAATGCGAGGGCCGCGCGCCGGATCGACTCGGGATCCTGCTGGCCGGGCGGCGTCACGGGCTGGGCCGGGTTGGCCGCATTGGCCGCCTGGGGCGGGTTGGCTGAAACCGGGGTTGCGCGCGGCGCCGGTGCGGCCGACGCGGCGCGGGCCGCCGCCATGCGCGCGGCGATGGCCGGCTGCGAGGCCGGCCGCACGGGATTCGACGCGGGCTCGGCCGTGCCGGCGACGACCGTCGCGATCGCGTTCGGATCGGCCGCGCGCGGCGCGCCGTATCCGGCGTTCGCGCGGGCAGCTGCGTAGACGGGGCGGGGCGCAGGGGCCGGCGCGAGAGCCGGCGGCGGGACGGTCGTCACGACCATCGTGCCGGCCGGTTGCGGCGCGTAGCCGGTGCCGGCCGCGGCGGCGCTTGTGCCGCTCGCCGTGCGGCCCGCGTCTGGCGCCAGGCCCGAACCCGGCGCGATCGCCGCATTCCCGCCGAACTGCCCGCCGCTCGCCGCATTGGCATGCGCAAGCGCGGTCTCGGCCGTCTCGCCGCGTCCCGGAATCACGATCATCCCGTCGTCCGCATGTGCGGCCGGGGCGGCGATCCACAGCGCCGCGGCGAGCGCAAACGCACGCCGGACGTGCGTGAGCCGCCCGTTCCTTCCGCGAAATGCGCTGCCAGTCATCGCCGTATCCCCGATTCGTTGCTCCGCTTCGCATTCTAGGGAGCGAGGCCGTCGCGCAAACGATGAATAGAGGGGGCCTTTGCCGCGTTATTCGCCCGATTGCCGGTTGCGTCCGACGCCTACCATCGCTGTCATGGAAAAAAGCCTCTTGGGTCGCCATCCGGCGCGAGGGGCGTGCAGCGCTTCATACGGAGAGACGCACACATGCTGGACAAACTCGATGCGGAATTCGCGTTCGGCCGACAGGCGCTGGACGTGCGCGCCTACCGGCAGGAACTGCTGTCGTCGAACATCGCGAACTCCGACACGCCCGGCTACCAGGCCCGTGACGTCGATTTCGCATCGACGCTCGCGCGCTCGCTGAAGCAGGCGGGCGGCGGCCTTGCGCCGAGCAACGCCGCGCAACTGCCGATGACGCAGCCGGCTGGCGTGACGAGCGGCATGTCGATGGTGTCGACGGCGGCGGGCCACATGGCCGGCACCGCGAAGCTGATCCCGACGGGCGGCCCGTCGGACGACTACGGCCGCGCGCAGTACCGGATGCCGCTGCAGCCGTCGCTCGACGGCAACACGGTCGATCTCGACGTCGAGCGCGTGCAGTTCGCGAACAACGCGCTGCACTACCAGACCGGGATGACCGTGATGACCCAGCAGATCAAGGCGATGATCGCCGCGATCACGACGAACCAGTGACGGCGCGCACCGCCTCCGAATCCGAGCAAAAGGAGCTTCCATGCCCTCGTTGATGAACATCTTCGGCGTCGCCGGCTCGGCGCTGTCCGCGCAGTCGCAGCGCCTGAACGTCACCGCGTCGAACCTCGCGAACGCCGACAGCGCGACCGGCCCCGACGGCAAGCCGTACAAGGCCAAGCAGGTCGTGTTCGCGACCGACCCGATCGGCGGCGCGCGCACCGCGTCCGGCCAGGGCGTGGGCGGCGTGCGCGTGACGAAGGTGATGGACGACCCGTCGCCGATGAAGTCGACCTACGACCCGTCGAACCCGGCCGCCGACGCGAACGGCTACGTGCAGATGCCGAACGTCGATCCGGTGCAGGAGATGGTGAACATGATCTCGGCGTCGCGCTCGTACCAGGCCAACGTCGAGACGCTGAACACCGCGAAGACGCTGATGCTCAAGACGCTGACGATCGGCTCGTGAGCCGCGCGCCGACCGACCCTACAGATCCGACAGTTCCGACAGAAGGCCACCCAGGATGACTTCCTCCAGCACGACGATCGGCAGCAACGGCACGAACGTGTCGAACCTGCCGACCGACACGATGAACACCAACAACGTGTCGTCGACCAACGGCACGTCGGCGAGCGACCTGCAGGCGACGTTCCTGAAGCTGCTCGTCACGCAGCTGCAGAACCAGGATCCGACCAGCCCGGTCGACAGCTCGCAGATGACGTCGCAGCTCGCCCAGATCAACACGGTGAGCGGCATTGCGCAGCTGAACACGTCGCTCACGTCGCTGTCGTCGCAGCTCACGGCCGGCCAGCAGACGCAGGCCGCGCTGCTGATCGGCACCAACGTGCTCGCGCCGGGCAACGCGGTCGCGGTGAAGAGCGGCGCGGCATCGCCGTTCGGCGTGTCGCTGTCGAGCTCGGTGTCGAACCTGACGATCACCGTGAAGAACGCGGCGGGCACCGTGGTGAACACGATCAACGCGGGCGCGCAGTCGGCCGGCACCGTGCCGTTCAACTGGACCCCGACCGACTCGGCAGGCAATGCGCTGCCGGACGGCAAGTACACGGTCAGCGCGTCGTACACCGACGCCAACGGCACGCCGCAGCCGGCCACGACGCTCGCGGCATCGACGGTGCAGAGCGTGATCAAGCAGGCCGACGGCACGGCGGGGCTCGTGCTGTCGAACGGCACGACGGTGGGGCTGACCCAGGTCGCGTCGATCTTCCCGAACACCACGTCGTCCGCGTCGGCTTCGTCCTCGTCCGGCGGCACCACCTCCAACTGATACTGATCGAGCAATCTCGAAACGGAGACCGAAATGGGTTATCAACAGGGTCTGAGCGGCCTCTCGGGTGCATCGAACGCGCTCGACGTGATCGGCAACAACATCGCGAACGCGAACACGGTCGGCTTCAAGTCGAGCACCGCGCAGTTCTCCGACATGTACGCGAACTCGGTCGCGACGTCGGTCAACTCGCAGATCGGCATCGGCACGTCGCTGAACTCGGTGGAGCAGCAGTTCGGCCAGGGCACGATCAACACGACGAACTCGTCGCTCGACGTCGCGATCAACGGCAACGGCTTCTTCCAGATGTCGAACAACGGCGTGAAGACGTACTCGCGCGACGGCACGTTCCAGCGCGACAAGAACGGCTACATCATCAACGCGCAGGGCATGAACCTGATGGGTTACATGGCCGACAAGAACGGCGTGATCAACACCGCGCAGACCGTGCCGCTGCAGGCGCCGACGACCAACATCGCGCCGACCGCGACGACCAAGATTACCGCCCAGTTCAACCTGAACTCGCAGGACGCGGTGCCGGCCAAGACGCCGTTCGACGCGACCGACAACACGACGTACAACTACTCGACGTCGATCCAGGTGTACGACTCGCTCGGCGGCTCGCAGCCGGTCAACATGTACTTCGTGAAGTCGGCGACGGCGCCGGGCGTCTGGGAAGCGTACGCGGGCGTCCAGGGTGCCACGCAGGATCTCGGCACGGTCACGTTCGACCAGTCGGGCGCGATCAAGAGCACGACGACGGGCACGCCGGCCACGCCGACCACGTCGCTTGGCCAGTTCCAGTTCTCGGTACTGAACACCGACGGCTCGGGGTCGCCGCAAAACCTCACGCTCGACCTGACCGGCACGACGCAGTACGGCGGCAAGGACGGCGTGAACAACCTCGCGCAGGACGGCTACGCGAGCGGCACGCTGACGACCTACACGATCGGCACCGACGGCAAGCTGACCGGCAACTATTCGAACGGCCAGACCGCCGTGCTCGGCCAGATCGCGCTCGCGAACTTCAACAACCCGAACGGGCTGGTGAACCTCGGCGGCAACCAGTATGCGGAAACCGCCGCATCGGGCGTGCCGCAGATCTCGGCGCCGGGCAGCACGAACCACGGCACGCTGCAGGGCAGCGCGCTCGAGAACTCGAACGTCGACCTCACGTCGCAGCTCGTCAACCTGATCACCGCGCAGCGCAACTACCAGGCGAACGCGCAGACGATCAAGACGCAGCAGACCGTCGACCAGACGCTCATCAACCTGTAAGCGCGGATAACGGGCAGCCATGGACCGACTGATCTACACGGCGATGACGGGTGCGTCGCAGTCGCTCGACCAGCAGGCGATCGTCGCGAACAACCTCGCGAACGCGTCGACGACGGGCTTTCGCGCGCAGCTCGCGACGTATCGCGCGGTGCCGATGAATTTCGGCGACGGCAGCACGGTCGACCCGACGACGACGCGCACCTACGTGCTCGCGTCGACGCCCGGCGCCGATTACGCGCCGGGTCCGATCACGCGCACCGGCAACCCGCTCGACGTCGCCGTGCAGGGCGCGGGCTGGCTGGCGGTGCAGGCGGCCGACGGCAGCGAGGCGTACACGCGCGCCGGCAACCTGCACGTCGACGAGAACGGCCAGCTCGTCAACGCGAGCAACCTGCCGGTGGTCGGCAACGGCGGCCCGATCTCGGTGCCGCCGAACGCGGAAGTGACGATCGGCAAGGACGGCACGATTTCCGCGCTGATGCCGGGCGACCCGCCGACGGCGGTCGCGATCGTCGACCAGATGAAGCTGGTGAATCCCGATCCGGCCACGCTCACGCGCGGCAACGACGGGCTGTTCCGCACCGCCGACGGCAATCCGGCAGACGCCGACCCGAACGTGGTCGTCACGCCGAATTCGCTCGAAGGCAGCAACGTCAACCCGGTGACCGCGATGGTCGCGATGATCGACAACGCGCGCGCGTTCCAGCTTCAGTCGAAGCTGATCCAGACGGCCGACCAGAACGAGCAGTCGGCGAACCAGCTGCTCAATTTCAGCTGAGCGCCCGCGCCAGCCCACGCAGGAGAATCGACAAGTGAACCGTTCGCTCTACATCGCCGCCACCGGCATGAATGCGCAGCAGGCGCAGATGGACGTGATTTCGAACAACCTCGCGAACACCAGCACGAACGGCTTCAAGGCGTCGCGCGCGGTGTTCGAGGATCTGCTGTACCAGACCATCCGCCAGCCCGGCGCGAACTCGACGCAGCAGACGGAACTGCCGTCGGGCCTGCAGCTCGGCACCGGCGTGCAGCAGGTCGCGACCGAGCGCCTGTACACGCAGGGCGGCCTCACGCAGACCGGCAACTCGAAGGATGTCGCGATCAACGGCGCGGGCTTCTTCCAGGTGCTGATGCCGGACGGCACGAACGCGTACACGCGCGACGGCTCGTTCCAGACCAACGCGCAGGGCCAGCTCGTTACGTCGAGCGGCTACCAGATCCTGCCGGCGATCACGATCCCGCAGAACGCGAACTCGCTGACGATCGGCAAGGACGGCGTCGTGACGATCACGCAGGCGGGTTCGACCAATTCGGTGCAGATCGGCTCGCTGCAGATCGCGACCTTCATCAACCCGGCCGGCCTCGAGGCGCGTGGCGAGAACCTGTTCTCCGAGACCACCTCGTCGGGTGCGCCGAACGTGTCGCAGCCGGGCCTGAACGGCGCGGGCACGCTCAACCAGAACTATGTCGAAGCGTCGAACGTGAACGTCGTGCAGGAGCTCGTCAACATGATCCAGACGCAGCGTGCCTACGAGATCAACAGCAAGGCCGTGACGACGTCCGACCAGATGCTGCAGACCGTCACGCAGATGAAGAGCTAACCGGAACACCCGTCGTCGCCATGAAGCAGGTTCGCCTCCTCCCGTCAGCCACCGTCCGCGCCGCATGCGCGGTCGTGGTGGCGGCGCTCGCCGCCGGTTGCGCGCAGATTCCGCGCGATCCGATCATCCAGCAGCCGATGACGGCGCAACCGCCGATGCCGATGTCGATGCAGGCGCCCGGCTCGATCTACAACCCCGGCTACGCGGGGCGGCCGCTGTTCGAGGATCAGCGGCCGCGCAATATCGGCGACATCCTGACGATCATGATTGCGGAGAACATCAACGCGACCAAGTCGTCGGGCGCGAACACGAACCGGCAGGGCAACACCGACTTCAACGTGCCGACGGCCGGCTTCCTCGGCGGGCTGTTCGCGAAGGCGAACCTGTCGGCGACCGGTAACAACAAGTTCGCGGCGACCGGCGGCGCCAGCGCGGCGAACACGTTCAACGGCACGATCACGGTGACCGTCACCGGCGTGCTGCCGAACGGCAACCTCGTGGTCAGCGGCGAGAAGCAGATGCTGATCAACCAGGGCAACGAATTCGTGCGCTTCTCGGGGGTCGTGAACCCGAACACGATCTCGGGCGCGAACTCCGTCTACTCGACGCAGGTCGCCGACGCGAAGATCGAATACTCGTCGAAGGGCTACATCAACGAAGCCGAGACGATGGGCTGGCTGCAGCGCTTCTTCCTCAACATCGCGCCGTGGTGATGACGATGCAGAAGACCCTGCTTAACCGCCTGTCGGCCCGCGCGCATGCCGCTGCGCGACTCGCCGTCGCGTTCGCGGCCGTGGCTGCGGCCTGCGTGTTCGGCGCGGCGCCCGCGCATGCGGAACGCCTGAAGGACCTCGCGCAGATCCAGGGCGTGCGCGACAACCCGCTGATCGGCTATGGCCTCGTCGTCGGTCTCGACGGCACGGGCGACCAGACGATGCAGACGCCGTTCACGACGCAGACGCTCGCGAACATGCTCGCGAACCTCGGCATCTCGATCAACAACGGTTCGGCGAACGGCGGCCCGTCGTCGCTGAGCAACATGCAGCTGAAGAACGTCGCGGCCGTGATGGTGACCGCCACGCTGCCGCCGTTCGCGCGGCCGGGCGAGGCGCTCGACGTCACCGTGTCGTCGCTCGGCAACGCGAAAAGCCTGCGCGGCGGCACGCTGCTGCTGACGCCGCTGAAAGGCGCCGATGGCCAGGTCTACGCGCTCGCGCAGGGCAACATGGCGGTCGGCGGCGCCGGCGCCAGCGCGAACGGCAGCCGTGTGCAGGTGAACCAGCTCGCGGCCGGCCGGATCGTTGGCGGCGCGATCGTCGAACGCGCGGTGCCGAATGCGATCGCGCAGATGAACGGTGTGCTGCAGCTGCAACTGAACGACATGGACTACGGCACCGCGCAGCGGATCGTGTCCGCGGTCAATTCGAGCTTCGGCCCGGGCACCGCGACGGCGCTCGACGGCCGCACGATCCAGCTGGCCGCGCCGGCCGATTCGGCGCAGCAGGTCGCGTTCATGGCGCGGCTGCAGAACCTCGACGTCAGCCCGGACAAGGCCGCCGCGAAGGTGATCCTGAACGCGCGCACCGGCTCGATCGTGATGAACCAGATGGTCACGCTGCAGAGCTGCGCGGTCGCGCACGGCAACCTGTCGGTCGTCGTCAACACGCAGCCGGTCGTGTCGCAGCCGGGGCCGTTCTCGAACGGGCAGACGGTGGTGGCGCAGCAGTCGCAGATCCAGCTGAAGCAGGACAACGGCGCGCTGAAGATGGTGACGGCCGGCGCGAATCTCGCCGACGTCGTGAAGGCGCTGAACACGCTCGGCGCGACGCCCGCGGACCTGATGTCGATCCTGCAGGCGATGAAGGCCGCCGGCGCGCTGCGCGCCGACCTGGAGATCATCTAAATGGCAGCCTCTCTCCCGAACGCGAACGACCTCACGCAGCGCTTTGCGCTCGACGTACAGGGTTTCGACGCGCTGCGCGCGCAGGCCAAGCAGTCGCCGCAGGCCGGCGCGAAGGCGGTCGCCGGCCAGTTCGACGCGATGTTCACGCAGATGATGCTCAAGAGCATGCGCGACGCGTCGCCCGACGGCGGGCTGTTCGATTCGCACACGTCGAAGCTGTACACGTCGATGCTCGACCAGCAGCTCGCGCAGCAGATGTCGACGCGCGGGATCGGCGTCGCCGACGCGCTGATGAAGCAGCTGATGCGCAACGCGGGGCAGGGCGCGGGCAGCGACACGGCGGCCGACGTCGGCGCGGGCGCGATGGGCGCGGCCGGCCTCGGCGCGGGCGGCAACGAAGGCAGTCTCGCCGCGATGAACGCGATGGCGAAGGCCTACGCGAACGCGGCGAACAACGGCGGGCTTGCCGGCGCGCGCGGCTATTCGGCCGGCAGCGCGCTGACGCCGCCGCTGAAGGGCGCGAGCGGCGTGCAGGACGCCGACGCGTTCGTCGACCGGCTCGCGGGCCCCGCGCAGGCGGCCAGCGCGTCGACCGGCATCCCGGCGCGCTTCATCGTCGGCCAGGCGGCGCTCGAATCGGGCTGGGGCAAGCGCGAGATCCGTGCGACCGACGGCTCGACGAGCTACAACGTGTTCGGCATCAAGGCGACCAAGGGCTGGACCGGCCGCACGGTGTCGGCGCTGACGACGGAATACGTGAACGGCACGCCGCGCCGCGTGGTCGCGAAATTCCGCGCGTACGATTCGTACGAGCATGCGATGACCGATTACGCGAACCTGCTGAAGAACAACCCGCGCTACTCGGGCGTGCTGAGCGCGAGCCGCAGCGTCGAAGGCTTCGCGCACGGGATGCAGAAGGCCGGTTACGCGACCGACCCGAACTACGCGAAGAAGCTGATTTCGATCATGCAGCAGATCGGCTGACGCACCCGTCGGCGATCGCCGGTTGTACCCTCTGGACCGCGCCCGGCAGCCCGCCGCGCGCGGTTTCAACGTTTGCGCGAAAAAAATCCGCAATTCGATCTAAACTTTCGGTCAGCACTGCCGCTAAGTGTGAGAGACCTGCGACCGGGCCCCCGTTCTGGCCCGGTTTTATTGCGCACCGGTTGCCCGGGCGCCCATGACAAGAAAGACCGGCTAGCCATGAATATCGAAACGTCGACGGACCCCAGCCTGGATGCAGGCCACTCCGGGCCCGACTATGCCCGCCGCAATCCGCTGGAAATCGGCGTGCAGCTGCGCAACCTCGTCAACCGCGGCGATTTCCTGACCGTCCAGTATCCGGGCGGCCAGCTTGTCACGCGCCTGCTCGAGGTGGATGTCGGTGAGCGGACGTTCACGTTCGACTGGGGTGCGCTGTCGGAGCAGAACGCCGGCATCCTCGGCGCGTCGCACTGCACGTTCGCGGCCGCGCCGGAGGGCGTGCGCGTCGAATTCTCCACGGGCACGCCGCGCGAGACGCGCTACGAGGGGCTGCCCGCGTTCGTCGCCGATTTCCCCGACGTGCTGATGTGCATCCAGCGCCGCGAATATTTCCGCGTCGACGCGCCGATCGTCGATCCGTTCCTGTGCCGCGGCAAGCTGCCGGACGGCGAGAGTTTCCTGTTCGAGGTGCATAACCTGTCGCTCGGCGGCGTGGGGCTGCGCACGGCCGACGAACGCGTCGAGGCGCTCGAGGTCGGCACGCAGCTGCCCGACGTCGAGCTCGAGCTGACCGGCCACGGCAAGCTGTCGCTCGACCTGCAGCTCGTGTCGCAGCGTTCGACGCAGATGCCGAATGGGTCGCGGCGCTACCAGCTCGGTTTTCGCTACCTGTCGCTGCCGGGCAGCGCGGAGAACACGCTGCAGCGGCTGATTACGCAACTCGAGATGAAGCGCCGCTCGCTCGCGCGGGCCTGACGCGCAAGCAGTGGCCGGCCCCGCCCGGGGCCGCCCGCGCAGCGTTGGCGGCACCGTTGGCCAGACGCTGCGAGCGGCGACGCGCGCTTGCGCGTCGCGCGCGCATTTTTTCCTCAATTTTTTCGATCCGCGGCCGTTATACCGGGAGTCACGCAACCCGGCGGCCGCAGCGCGGCCGGCTCATCAGGATCGCGCATGTCCAACACACTCATGAACCTCGGCGTCAGCGGCCTGAATGCCGCGCTCTGGGGCCTCACGACGACCGGCCAGAACATCAGCAACGCGGCGACGCCGGGCTACTCGGTCGAACGCCCCGTCTATGCCGAGGCGAGCGGCCAGTACACGAGCAGCGGCTACCTGCCGCAGGGCGTGAATACCGCCACCGTGCAGCGGCAGTACAGCCAGTACCTGAGCGACCAGCTGAACGGCGCGCAGACGCAGGGCGGTGCGCAGTCGACGTGGTATTCGCTCGTCACGCAGCTGAACAACTACGTCGGCAGCCCGACGGCCGGCATCTCGACCGCGATCACGAACTACTTCACCGGGCTGCAGAACGTCGCGAACAGCGCGTCCGACTCGTCGGTGCGGCAGACCGCGATGAGCAATGCGCAGACGCTCGCGAACCAGATCACGGCGGCCGGCCAGCAGTACGACGCGCTGCGCCAGAGCGTGAACACGCAGCTCACGAGCACCGTGACGCAGATCAACGCGTACACCGCGCAGATCGCGCAACTGAACCAGCAGATCTCGGCCGCGAGCAGCCAGGGCCAGCCGCCGAACCAGCTGATGGACCAGCGCGACCTCGCGGTGTCGAACCTGTCGAACCTCGCGGGCGTGCAGGTCGCGCGCAACGGCGACGGCTACAGCGTGTTTCTCGCTGGCGGCACGCCGCTCGTCGTCGCGGACAAGAGCTACCAGCTCGCGACCGTCACGTCGCCGTCCGATCCGAGCGAGCTGACCGTCGTGTCGCAGGGCATCGCCGGCGCGAACCCGCAGGGCCCGAACCAGTACCTGTCCGACGCGTCGCTGTCGGGCGGCACGCTCGGCGGCCTGCTCTCGTTCCGCAGCCAGACGCTCGATCCGGCCGAAGCCCAGCTTGGCGCGATCGCGACCAGCTTCGCCGCGCAGGTCAACGCGCAGAACGCGCTCGGCCTCGACCTGTCGGGCAACGTCGGCGGCAACTTGTTCACGACTGGCACGCCGATCACGTACGCGAACCAGGGCAATACCGGCAACGCGGCGCTGTCCGTGTCGTTCGCGAACGCGTCGCAGCCGACCACCGGCGACTACACGCTGTCGTACGACGGCAAGAACTACACGCTGACCGATCGCGCGAGCGGCACGGTGGTCGACCAGAAGCAGGGGCCGATGCCGGTTTCGCTCGGCGGGCTGAATTTCTCGACCACTGCCGGCACGCAGATGCAGCCGGGCGACAAGTTCACCGTGCAGCCGACACGCGGCGCGCTGAACGGCTTCGGCCTCGCGACGTCGAACGGCTCCGCGATCGCGGCGGCGGCGCCGTTCGTGCCGTCGGCCACCACGACGAACACGGGCACCGGCACGATCGGCGCGCTGTCGGTCACGAGCGCGACCGCCGCGGCCAACCCGCACAACTACACGATCACGATGGGCGGCACGACCGCCAGCCCGACCTACACGGTCACCGACAACTCCGTCACGCCGCCGAGCACCGGCACGCCGCAGGCGTACCAGGCCGGCTCGCCGATCACGCTGACGGCCGGCGTCACGGTGACGGTGTCGGGCACGCCCACGGCCGGCGACACGTTCACGGTCGCGCCGAACACGGGCGGCACCAACGACGGCAGCAACGCGCTCGCGCTGTCGAAGCTCGTCAACGCGAAATCGTTCGGCAACGGCTCGACCACGCTGACGGGCGCGTACGCGAACTACGTGAACGGCATCGGCAACACGACGAGCCAGCTGAAGTCGTCGAGCGCCGCGCAGACCGCGCTGGTCGGCCAGATCACGTCCGCGCAGCAGTCGGTATCGGGCGTGAACCAGAACGAGGAAGCGGCCAACCTGATGCAGTACCAGCAGCTTTACCAGGCGAACGCGAAGGTGATCCAGACGGCGGCGACGCTGTTCCAGACCGTGCTCGGCCTGTTCAACTGATTTCGGGGATCGAAGCGATGCGGATTTCCACCACCCAGTTCTACCAGATGAACGTCGCTCAGATGAGCGACCAGCAGGCGCAGCTGTCGCAGCTGTACCAGCAGATCTCGAGCGGCGTGAGCCTGTCGACGCCGGCCGACAACCCGCTCGGCGCCGCGCAGGCGGTGCAGCTGTCGATGACGTCGGCGACGCTGTCGCAGTATTCGTCGAACCAGAACGTCGCGCTGTCGTCGCTGCAGAAGGAAGACCAGACGCTCTTCAGCGTCAACGACCTGCTGAACACCATTCACTCGGTCGTGATACACGCCGGCGACGGCTCGCTGGCCGACAGCGACCGTGCGGCGCTGTCGACCCAGCTGCAGGGCTATCGCGACCAGTTGCTGACGCTCGCGAACTCGACGGACGGCGCGGGCAACTACCTGTTCGCGGGCTTCCAGTCGACCACGGCGCCGTTCTCGAACGCACCGGGCGGCGGCGTGAACTACAGCGGCGACACGGGTTCGCGGCAGGTGCAGATCGCCGACACGCGCGCGATCTCGCAGGGCGACAGCGGCGCCAGCGTGTTCCTGTCGGTGCCGATGCTCGGCAGCCAGCCGGTGCCGCTCGCCGGCGCGAACAACACGGGCACGGGTACGATCGGCGCGGTGTCGATCACGAGCCCGTCGGCCGCGACCAACACGCACCAGTTCACGATCACGTTCGGCGGCACGGCCGCCGCGCCGACCTATACGGTCACCGACAACTCCGTCGTACCGCCGACCCCGGGCGCCGCGCAGCCGTATACGGCCGATTCGGCCATCGCGCTCGGCAACGGCCTGTCGGTGCCCGTGTCGGGCACGCCTGCGCTGGGCGACACGTTCACGATCACGCCCGCGCCGAAAGCCGGCACCGACGTGTTCGCGGCGCTCGATTCGATGATCACCGCGCTGAAGACGCCGATCAGCAACAACACGGCTGCCGCGACCGCGCTCGCGAACACGATGACCACCGGCACGACGAAGCTGAACAACATGATGACGAACGTCCTCACCGTGCAGGCGTCGGTCGGCGGCCGCGAGCAGGAAATCAAGGCGATGCAGGCCGTGAACCAGACCAACACGCTGCAGATCACCAGCAACCTGTCCGACCTGACGAGCACCAACATGGTGTCGACGATCAGCCAGTTCCTGCAGATGCAGAACGCGCTGACGGGCTCGCAGAAGGCGTACGCGCAGCTGCAGAACCTGTCGCTGTTCCAGTACATCAATCCCTGATGCACGACGCGCCGGCCACGATGTGAGCGCCCGCTTACATCGCGGCCGGTGTGGACCGCCGCCCGCGCGTCTTCGCGCGCGGATGGGCGCTTCACCGGGTCGCACGTTCGTGCCCCGTTTCGCGCGCACGGCCAGCCGTGCTTGGCGCTCGCCGGCCCGCGCATCAGTGCGCTTGCCAGCCCCATTTCCGCTCCGTAAACTCGCGCCAGATTCCAGACCGGCGCATCTTCTGCAGCCGGCGACCGACCGACAGGAGCCCTTTTCCCCATGTCCGATTCCTACTTCCCGCGCTGGCGGGTGCAATCGACCGGCGCGGCATCGCGCGTGGTCGGCCCCGACGAGCGCCTCGCGTGGCCGCAGATGGTCGCGATGGGCGTGCAGCACGTCGTCGCGATGTTCGGCTCGACGGTGCTCGCGCCGCTGCTGATGGGCTTCGACCCGAACCTGTGCATCTTCATGTCGGGCATCGGCACGCTGCTGTTCTTCGTGCTGGTCGGCGGCCGCGTGCCGAGCTACCTCGGCTCGAGCTTCGCGTTCATCGGCCTCGTGATCGCGGTGACCGGCTACGGCGGCAGCGGCCCGAACCCGAACATCCCGGTCGCGCTCGGCGGGATCATCGCGTGCGGCGTCGTGTACGTCGCGCTCGGCCTGCTGGTGCAGGCGATCGGCACGCGCTGGATCGAGACGCTGATGCCGCCCGTCGTGACCGGCGCGGTGGTCGCGGTGATCGGGCTGAACCTCGCGCCGATCGCGGTCAAGGGCGTGTCCGCGTCGACCTTCGAATCGGTGATGGCACTCGTCACGGTGCTGTGCGTCGGCGGCGTCGCGGTGTTCTCGCGCGGCATGGTGCAGCGCCTGCTGATCCTCGTCGGGCTGGTGATCGCCTACGCGATCTACGCGGTCGCGACCAACGGGATGGGGCTCGGCAAGCCGATCGATTTCTCGATCGTCGGGCACGCGGCCTGGTTCGGGGTGCCGAGCTTCCGCGCGCCGGTGTTCGATCCGCACGCGATGCTGATGCTGGCGCCGATCGCGGTGATCCTGGTCGCGGAAAACCTCGGCCACATCAAGGCCGTCAGCGCGATGACGGGCACCAGCCTCGACCGCTACGTGGGCCGCGCGTTCATCGGCGACGGGCTCGCGACGATCGTGTCGGGCAGCGTCGGCGGCACGGGTGTGACGACCTACGCGGAGAACATCGGCGTGATGGCCGTCACGCGGATCTACTCGACGCTGGTGTTCGCGGTGGCCGCGGTGATCGCGATCGTGCTCGGCTTCTCGCCGAAGTTCGGCGCGGTGATCCAGACGATCCCGGGCCCGGTGCTCGGCGGCGTGTCGATCGTCGTGTTCGGGCTGATCGCGGTGACGGGCGCGCGGATCTGGGTCGTCAACAAGGTCGACTTCTCCGACAACCGCAACCTGATCGTCGCGGCCGTCACGCTGGTGCTCGGCGCCGGTGATTTCTCGCTGAAGATCGGCGGCTTCGGGCTCGGCGGGATCGGCACCGCGACGTTCGGCGCGATCATCCTGTACGCGATCCTGCGCAAGGAAAAGGAACCGGGCCCGGTGGTCTGAGCGTTCGGCGGGCGGCGTCCTGCCGCCCGCGTCATCTTCTCTTTCGTCGCGCGTCAGCGCGACTACGCGCCGACGTTCGACTGCGTCTGCAGCCACGCGCAGAACTGCGCGACCAGCGGATCGTCCGCCGGCGCGCGCGGCGCGATCCACCAGTAGCTGCGCGTTGCAATGCGCGGCCCCGCCAGCGGCATCACGAGCCGGCCGCTTGCCAGTTCGTCGTCGATCAGCGGCAGCGGGCCGAGCGCGACGCCGAGCCCGTCGACAGCCGCCTGCAGCGCCAGGTAGAAGTGGTCGAACGACTGCCGCTTGCGCCCCTTCATCGCCACGCCGGCCGCCGCGAACCAGTCGCGCCAGCCTTCCGGCCGCGTATCCGAATGCAGCAGCACGTGCCGCGCGAGATCGTCCGCACGCGCGATCGGCACGCGCTTGAGCAGCGCGGGGCTGCAGACCGGAATCACGCTTTCGTCGAGGAAGTGGCCGCTCGTGCAGTTCGGCCAGTGGCCGGGACCGCGGCGGATCGCGACGTCGAAACCGTCGAGCGTGTCGAGCGGCGCGTTCGACGTCGACAGCTTCAGCTCCACGTTCGGCACGTCGCGCTGGAACCGCGACAGGCGCGGCAGCAGCCATTTCATCGCGAAGGTCGGCAGCGCGTTGATGCGCAGCACGCGCGCGGCGCCCGTGTTACGCAGCTGCTCGGTCGCGAGCGCGATGCTGTCGAACGCGGCGCGCACGGTGTCGAGGTAGCGGCGGCCTTCGTCGGTGAGCTTCACGCGCTTGCCGTAGCGGTGGAACACCGGCTTGCCGAGCCACGCCTCGAACCCGGCGATCTGCCGGCTGATGGCACCATGAGTCACATGCAGCTCGTCGCCGGCGGCGCTGAAGCTTTCGTGTCGTGCCGCGGCTTCAAAGGCCCGAAGCGCGGAAAAGGGCGGGAGATCGCGTGCCATGCTTGTGATTCTAGATCACAAGGACGCGCCGATAAAATCGTTTTGCCGGCATCTGGAACGGCGGTAACCTCGGTTCACTGTTTCATGAGGAGCCCCATGCAATCCGCTTTTCCGCCTGCCGCCCCGCCGCCAGCCGCGTCGCTCCGCCGTGTCGGCCTCGCCGAGCTGTTCACCGGTTTCCTGTCGCTTGGCCTCATGTCGTTCGGCGGCGCGCTGCCGTTCGCGCGGCGCACCATCGTCGAAGAGCGCAAATGGCTCTCCGCCGACGAATTCACCGATCTGCTCGGGCTGTGCCAGTTCCTGCCGGGCGGCAACGTGATCAACCTGTCGGTGGCCGTCGGCATGCGCTTTCGCGGCATCGCCGGCGCGTTCGCCGGCATTCTCGGGCTGATTGCGGGCCCGACGCTCGTCGTCGTCGCGCTCGGCGTGCTGTACGCGAAGACGCAGAACGACCCGCGCGTGCAGCACCTGTTCGCGGGGCTCGCCGCGGCGGCGGCCGGGCTGCTCGTCGCGATGGCCGTGAAGGTCGCGAAGCCGCTGCGGCATGCCCGCGCCGCAGCCGGCATCGCGGCGCTCGCGTTCGTCGCGATCGCGGTGCTGCGCATCCCGCTGCTGACCGCGATGCTCGTGCTGACGCCCGTCAGCATCTGGCTCGCGTCGCGGCGCCGCGATGCGGATGCGCCGCGGCCGGCGCCGGCCGTGGCGCGCGACTCGCAGCGAGGAGACCGGCCATGAACGACACGCTGATCGCCATCGCGTCGATCTTCAGCCAGTTGTCGCTGCTCGCGTTCGGCGGCGGCAACACGATCCTGCCGGAGATGCAGCGGCAGGTCGTCGACGTCCATCACTGGATGAGCGCGCACGCGTTCACCGCGCTGTTCGCGCTGGCCCAGGCGGCGCCCGGGCCGAACATGATGATCGTGTCGCTGGTCGGCTGGCACGTGGCCGGCTGGAGCGGGTTGCTGGTCGCGTCGCTCGCGAAATTCGGACCGTCGTCGATCGTCACCGTGCTCGCGCTGCATGCGTGGGAGCGCTTTCGCGACCGGCCGTGGCGCCGCTATGTGCAGCAGGGGATGATGCCCGTCACGGCCGGGCTGGTCGCGGCGAGCGCGGTGCTGATCTCGGAAGCGTCGAACCGCACGGCGATCCAGTGGGGCATCACGGTCGCGTGCGCGGTGCTCGCGTGGCGTACGCGCATCCATCCGCTGTGGCTGCTCGCGGGCGGCGCGCTGATCGGGCTTACGGGCATCGGACAGTGAGCGATCCTTCACGCAGCCGGCCGTTGCCGGCTGCGGCCGCCCGCTACTGCGACGCCGGCGGGTCGCTGTTCACGGTCCCGAGCAGCCGGCCGCGTTCGCTGCCGACGTCGTCGGTCGTCGCGGGCCAGTCGACCACGTAACCGGCCTCAAGCGCATCGCGCATGATCGTGCCGTAGTCGGCCTTGGCAACCTTGCCGCCGCGCAACGCGTCGGCCACCTCGTGCTTCAGCTTCGGCGTGAACGACGGATAGGCGGCCACCAGCGCCGCGTACTGGCGCGCATCGATCTCGCCCGATTCGCGGTTGAACGCCCAGACGGCCACCAGCATGATCGCGGCGAACGGGATCACGGTGTAGCGCAGGAAGAACTTCGCGAGTGTCATTCGAAGGCTCGGTGAGGCGGCGCGGGGGCGATCGGGGCGCAACCGGGCTCAGGCCGCCCGGTATACTCGGCCGGCGCCGCGGCGGCGAAACCTGCGCGATGGACACGTTCCGGCCGGCGACGCGCGGCGGGAATCCGCACCCCGACGGCGAGCATTATATTGGCGCGCGGCACGCGGCGATGCCCGGCCGCGCAGCGCCGGCGGCGTTCGCGCCGGCCGGCAGAACTGAATTTCGCACCGCCCGCCGCGCGCGGCCGGGCGGCGCGCACCACGGGAGGCTCGATGGATCTCGACGGCGCCAGCCGCAATCTCACTGTCGCCGCGTTGCTGACGCTGTCCGGCGGCTACCTCGACGCGTACACGTATGTCGGCCACGGCCACGTGTTCGCGAACACGATGACCGGCAACGTCGCGCTGCTCGGCATCAACCTGTCGGCCGGCGAATGGGCCGCCGCGCTGCATCATGTGCCGCCGCTCGGCGGCTTCGTGGTCGCGGTGTTCGTCGCGCACCTGCTCGGCCTCGCCGCGCAGCGCGGCTGGATGCGGCACACGGCATTCACGAGCCTGCTCGTCGAGATCGCCTTTCTCGGCGTCGCCGCGAGCGGCCTC
This sequence comes from Burkholderia sp. AU45251, assembly GCF_030482905.1. Classification (NCBI taxonomy): domain Bacteria; kingdom Pseudomonadati; phylum Pseudomonadota; class Betaproteobacteria; order Burkholderiales; family Burkholderiaceae; genus Burkholderia; species Burkholderia sp. AU45251. The sequence goes on from NZ_JAUJQH010000017.1 coordinate 147,599, forward strand.
GTCGGCGCGTCGAGCGCCTGGCTGATTCCGGGGATTTCGTTCGTCGCGACGCTGCAGACGCTGTCGTTCACCCATCTCGAGGAACTGTCGTACACGTCGGTGATGACGACCGGCAACCTGCGGCGCGCCGCGCAGAAGCTGTTCGTCGGGCTGATCCCGCGCTACGACGCGGGCGCGCTGCACGACTCGGCGCTGCTCGCGACGATCAGCTTCTGCTTCCTGGCCGGCGCGGTGGTCGGCGGTCTCGTGACGCGGCTCGTGCCGGACGTCGCGCTGTGGGGCGCCGTGCTGCTGCTCGTCGGCGCGTTCGCGGAAATCGTGCGGCGTGCGTGGCGTCGCCGCGCGACGCCCGGCGAGCCGCCGGCCGCGGCGTAACGGTAGCGGGGCGTCCCGCTGGCGCTTCCGGCCGCCTGCCTGTTTCCCCGCGCCCGCGGGGTGAGTCTTACAGACCCGACGGTCCGTCAGCCGCGTGGCCTAATGCTGCTGCGCGGCACCCGACGCCCGCCGGGCGGGCCTCGCACGGGCAGCGTTGTGCGCGGGCGACAGTTCCGCCGTTACCGCGCATTTCAATTTCTTTCAGCGATCGCACTCGTCATATGATTCAGCCCACATCGCGCGCGCCAAGAACGTGAGCGATCGCCACCCGGCTGCGCACGCGGCCGGCCATGAATGGAGACACCTACAAAAAGGAAAGCTCATGAAGCAGACCACCCGACTCGCAGCCATCGCAGGGGGCGCCGCGCTCGCATTTGCCAGCCAGTACGCGGCCGCACAAAGCTCGGTCACGCTGTGGGGCGTCGCCGACGCCAGCATCCGCTACCTGACCAACGCCAACGCCAAGAACGACGGCCTGCTGTCGATGACCAACGGCGCGATCACCAACAGCCGCTTCGGCATCTACGGCACGGAAGACCTCGGCGGCGGCCTGAAGGCCGTGTTCAACCTCGAAAGCGGCGTGAACCTGCAGAACGGCGCATTCGCCGACAGCGGCCGCCTGTTCAACCGCGCAGCGTACGTCGGCCTGCAGAGCCCGTACGGCACGGTGACCCTCGGCCGCCAGAAGACGCCGCTGTTCGACCTGCTGTCGGACACCTACGATCCGCTGACGGTCGGTAACTACCTCGAAAACGCGTGGCTGCCGGTCGCACTCGGCGGCGGCCTGTATGCGGACAACCAGATCAAGTACACGGGCAAGTTCGAAGGGCTGACCGCGAAGGCGATGTACTCGACCGGCACGAACTACGAATCGACCGGCGCCGGCGGCTTCTCGGGCCAGATCCCGGGTTCGCTCGGCAAGGGCAATGCGTGGGGCGTGTCGCTGTCTTACGTGATGGGCCCGCTCAGCATCGCAGCCGGCGCGCAGCAGAACAGCGACAACTCGGCGCGCAAGCAGACGATCTACCACGCGAACGTCGTGTATGCGTTCAGCAAGGCGAAGATCTACGCGGGCTACCTGCGCTCGAAGGATGACACGGGCTTCGTCGACAGCCTGCTCGCGCAGCAGTCGATTCCGGTCGCGAAGGGCACCGGCCGGATCGACGACGGTCCGTTCGCCGGCGTGAGCTGGCAGGTCAGCGCGCCGCTGACGCTGACGGGCGCGTTCTACTACGACCACATGCGCAATGCGATGACCACCAACGGCACGCTCGCGAGCGGCAACCGCTACGCGGTCGTCGGCATCGCCGAGTACGCGCTCAGCAAGCGCACGGAAGTTTACGGCACCGTCGACTTCAACAAGACGACCGGCGCGGCGAACGTCGAGCTGCCGGGTCGCAGCAACCAGACCGGCATCGCGATCGGCCTGCGCAATATCTTCTGACGAACGTCGGAACCCACGTGCCGGCAGTCGTCCGGCACGCATCGAAGGGGCGCCGCGAGGCGCCTCTTTTTTTTCGTCACGCGACCTTCATACGCGCGCACGACTATTCGGCGAATGCTTCATCACGAGACCCCCGCGCCGTAAGGGATCCGTCGGCAATCCAGAACATACTTTTACAGTACGCGCGCAGGCTTTCCGCTACGCTGCGTGCATCGCCCGTTGCGTGCCGTGAGGCGCGCGCGTGCGTCGTTCCGGTCGCGCTCGGCGAGTGCGGCCGGCCTGGTGCGTAACTTGTGTATCCGGTGATGACAATCGCGGTCCGCCGGTTTTTTTCGTGGGACGATGCGCTCACGATTTTCTTGAAAGGGGATGACGATGGGTATCCTGAACACCGTGGGTGAAATCGCTGGCGCAGTCGCAGCTGTCGAAGGCGCGGAAAAGCTGGATCCGGATGCGGGCCTGCTGACCAAGGCGGCGGCAGCCGTCGCCGGCTTCAAGGGTGCGGAAGCGATCGAAGGCATGCTCGAGAAGAAGGAAGAGCAGCCGCAGCAGGCAGACGACACGCAGGCGACGGACGGCAGCGACACGTCGCAGGCCTGAGCATGGCGGCTGGTCCGGCCGCGGGCGCGCCCTTCGCGTGTCCGGGCGGACCGGTGCCGCGCAGCCGGCCGTCGGGCATGCGGTCGATCGGTGACGCATGGCACACCCGGCAGCTGGGTTGATCGGCGAGAGGCAACGTCTCTCGCCGTTTTTTATTGGGCGCCGCCCCCGGCTGCACCGTGCGCCGCACGAATGCCGGAATCTTGCTATCGTGCCTTCATCCGAACTGCGATGAGGGAATGCGATGGATTTCGACTACGACCTGTTCGTCATCGGCGCCGGCTCGGGCGGCGTGCGGCTCGCGCGCATGTCCGCGTCATACGGCGCGCGTGTCGGCATAGCGGAAGAGGAGCAGATCGGCGGCACCTGCGTGCTGCGCGGCTGCATTCCGAAGAAGCTGCTCGTCTACGCATCGCACTACCCGCACGAAGTCGAGGACGCGAAGGGCTTCGGCTGGACCTTCGGCGCCGGCACGCTCGACTGGCCCGCGCTGATTGCCGCGAAGGATCGCGAGATCAACCGGCTCAGCGACATCTACATCAACCTGCTGCGGCAATCGGGCGTCGAGATGCACGCCGGGCGCGCGACGCTCGTCGACGCGCACACGGTCGCGGTCGGCGAACGCACGATCCGCACGCGCCACATCGCGATCGCGACCGGCTCGCGCCCGTCGATGCCGGCGCGGCCCGGCATCGAGCACGCGATCACGTCGCGCGAGGCGCTGTCGCTCGCCGCGCTGCCCAAGCGCATCGCGGTGGTCGGCGGCGGCTATATCGCGGTCGAGTTCGCGGGCATCTTCAACGGCCTCGGCAGCCACGTCGACCTGTTCTATCGGGGCGAGAAGATCCTGCGCGGCTTCGACGACGACGTGCGCCAGTTCCTGACCGACGAGATGACGAAGCAGGGCGTCGCGATCCACGCGCGCTCGATGGTCGAGTCGATCGAGCGCGCGGACGACGGCACGCTGAGCGTGCGCGCGGGCGATGCGCGGCACGGGCCGTACGACGCAGTGCTCTATGCGACCGGCCGCGAGCCGAACGTCGACGGGCTCGGGCTCGAACAGGCGGGCGTGGCGCTCGACGCGCGCGGCGCGATTGCCGTCGATGCGTATTCGGCGACGTCGGTGCCGTCGATCCATGCGATCGGCGACGTCACGTCGCGGCCGCAGCTCACGCCGGTGGCGACGCGCGACGGCGGGCTGCTCGCCCGCACGCTGTTCGGCGGGTCGCGCGTCGCGGCCGATCACGAATGGGTGCCGTCGGCGGTATTCAGCCAGCCCGAAGTCGCGACGGTCGGCCTCACCGAAGCGACCGCGCGCGACCTGTACGACGGCGACGTCGATATCTACCGCACGTCGTTCAAGGCGCTGCGTCATACGCTGTCGGGCCGCGACGAGCGCACGCTGATGAAGCTCGTCGTCGCGCGCGACAGCCAGCGCGTGGTCGGCGCGCACATGGTCGGCCGCGATGCGGGCGAGATCATCCAGGGCATCGCGATCGCGATTCGCGCGGGCGCGACGAAGGCGCAGTTCGACGACACGATCGGCATCCATCCGACCGCGGCCGAGGAGTTCGTGACGATGCGGCAGAAGGTGGCCGACTAGGGCCTGTTCACGCTAATAACGGGCCCTGGCGGGAGCGCGTCGGCGCTCGGCGGCAAGGAGCGGCTGCGTTTCGGCGCAGCCGCTTTTCGTTGATGTGGCTGTCGCTCAATGCACGCCGAACGCGTCGAGCAGCCGGTACCAGCTCATCGCGAGCACCAGCGCCGGCGTGCGCAATGCCTCGCCGCCCGGGAAGTCGCGATGGCGGATCTTGTCGAACAGGTCGAAGCGGCTCGCCTGTCCGTCGATCGCCTCGGCGATCAGCTTGCCCGCGAGCGCGGTGGTGTTCACGCCGTGCCCCGAGAACCCCTGCGCGAAATACATCGTCGGCGCGATGCGGCCGAAGTGCGGCGCACGGTTCATCGTGATGTCGACGAAGCCGCCCCATGCGTACTCGACCTTCACGTCCGCGAGCTGCGGGAACGTCTTCAGCATGTCCGCGCGCATCGCCGCCGCGAGATCACGCGGCTCCCGCGTCGAATAGCTGACCTTGCCGCCCCATACGAGCCGCGTGTCGGGCGCCGGCCGGAAATAGTCGAGCACGAAGCGGCTGTCGCAGATCGCCGCGCGTGCGGGCATCAGCGCGGCGGCGCGCGCGTCGCCGAGCGGCTCGGTCGCGATCACGTAGGTGCCGACCGGCATGATCTTCTTCGACAGCGCGGGTGCGAGCGTGCCGACGAAGGTATTGCACGCGAGCACGACGAAGCGCGCGCGCACGTTGCCGCCGCTCGTCTCGACGACATGGCCGCCCGCGACGTCGCGCACGCGCGTCACGCAGCTGTCCTCGTGGATGCGCACGCCCGCATCGGTCGCCGCGCGGGCGAGGCCGAGCGTGTAGTTGAGCGGATGGAGGTGGCCGCTGTCGGGGTCGTACAGCCCGCCGCAATAGCGGGCCGACTGCACGTAGTCGCCGAGTTCGTCGGCTTCGACGAAGTGGAAGCGGTCGTAGCCGAAGCGCTTCGCGGCCTCGTCGCGCCAGCGCTTCAGCGAATCGGCGTCGCGCTCGGTGTTCGCGGCGGTCAGGTAGCCGGGCACCAACGCGCAGTCGATGTCATGCTTGGCGATGCGCGACTTCACGAGCGCCAGCGTTTCGAGCCCCATGTCCCAGATGCGCTTCACGTCGCCTTCCGGCATGAATTGCCCGAACGTGTCGATGTCGCATGCAAACCCGCCGATCAGCTGGCCGCCGTTGCGGCCGCTCGCCGCCCATCCGACCCGCGAAGCTTCGAGCACGGTCACCGAATGGCCGCGCTCGGCAAGGTTGAGCGCGGCGGACAGGCCCGTGAGGCCCGCGCCGATCACGCACACGTCGGCGTCGATCGTGCCGGCGAGCGGCGCGTGGCGGGTCGTATCGTTGGCGGTCGCCGCGTAGTAGGACGCGACGTGCGGCTGGTTGGCGAATGTCTGCATGATCAGGAGAGCGGAGAAAGTGGGCTCAGAACAGCTCGCGCACGCGGTGGTACAGCATCCCGAGTTCGAGCGCGGGTTGGCGCCAGGCGTCGCCGCCGGGAAAGCGCCGGTGACGCAGGCGCGCGAACAGGTCGAACGCGCGCGTGTCGCCCGCGATCGCGCCGGCGATCGCGCGTCCGGCGATGCCGGTGAGCGCGACGCCGTGCCCGCTGAAGCCCTGGACGTAGAAGAAGTTCGGATCGAGCGCGCCGAAATCCGGCGCGCGGTTGCGCGTGACGTCGACGAAGCCGCCCCACGCGTGGTCGACGCGCACGTCGCCGAGTTGCGGGAACACGCCGACCATGCGCCGCCGGATCGTTTCGGCAAGCGTGGCGGGCGACGCGCCGGCCGAATTCGCGCGGCCGCCGAACAGCATCCGGTGGTCGGCCGACAGCCGGAAATAATCGAGGAAGAAGTTGTTGTCGCACACGGCTTCGCGCTGCGCGATCAGTGCGTCGGCGCGCGCCTGGCCGAGCGGCTCGGTCGCGATGATGTACGACGCGATCGGCGCGATGCGGGCGGCCGTCGCGGTCGGCAGCACGCCGCCGGGGCCCGCGTTGCAGCACGACACGACGAAGCGGCAGCGCACGTCGCCCGTCGGCGTGCGCACGACCGGCCGCTCGCCGCGCACGACCTCGAGCGCGGGCGTATGCGCGTACAGCGCGACACCCTCGCGGCGGGCGGCATCGGCAAGGCCGAGACAATACTTGAGCGGATGGAGATGGCCCGACAGCGGATCATGCACGCCCGCCAGATAGCGCGTCGACGCGATACGTGTGCGGATCTCGGCGGTATCGAGCCACGCGAGCGATGGATGGCCCCAGCGTGACGTTGCGGCGTCCATCCACGCGTGCAGGTCGTCGATGCGGCGCGGCTTCGTCGCGACCGTCAGGTAGCCGCGCGTGAAATCGCAGTCGATGCCGTAGCGCGCGATCCGCTCGGCGATCAGCGCGACGCCGTCGAGCGACAGCGACCAGGCGGCGCGCGCGCCGTCGGCGCCGAGCTGCCGCTCGATCTCCTCGTCCTTCGCGAAGCCGGTGATCGCCTGGCCGCCGTTGCGGCCCGACGCACCCCAGCCGGGGCGGTGCGCGTCGATCACCGCGACGGACAGCCCGCGTGCGCGGCAGTCGAGCGCCGTCGACAGGCCGGCGAAGCCGGCGCCGATCACGCAGACGTCGACGTCGATCGTCCCGTCGAGCGACGGGTCGTCCACGGCGGGGCGTTCGGCCGTCGCTTCGTAGTACGAGTCGCGCGCGAGCGCATCGGCGCGGCGGGTGAAAGACTGCGTCATGAATCCGACTCCCTCGTTGCAGCCGGCGCCAGTGCATCGCGCACCGTCATCCGGCCGGTAAAACGGCGCGGGACGCCGTGCGCACGGCACGGCGTCCCGCGCGCCCCGCGTCAGAACGAATAGATGAACTGCGTCGCGAGCAGGTCGTTGGACTTGCCGTACGACCCGTCGTTGCGCAGGAACACCTTGTTGTTCGCCCAGTCGTGGCGGTACTCGACCTTCACGGTGATCTGCTGGGTCGGATAGAACAGCAGGTCGAGCGCGACATCCTGGCGTACCGCCCCCTTGCACTCGAAGCCCAGGCCGCCGCCGGCCTTCGACTGCGCGAGGCAGTCCGCGTCGACGCCGAAGCCGTTGCTCGGATCCATCCCGTTGCCGTTCAGCGCGATGCCGCCACCGCCGCCGCCGTTCTTCGAGTTGGCGAGCAGGTCATAGCGCAGCGTCACGCCCATGCGGCCGACCACCGGTGCGTTGAACTTGCGGTGCGCGAGCAGCGACAGGCCGTACCACTGCGCGAGCCCGCCGTTGAACGCCGCATGCTGCTGACGGCCGTAGTCGACTTCCGCGTTGTACTGAATGTCGGCGAGCGTGTAGGTCGCGTCGAGTTCGCCGAAGAAGAACGAACCGTATGCGCTCGGTGCCGCGCCGCCCGGGCCGTAGTGGACGACGCCGTTCGCATCGATCGCGCTCGAGAGCGTCTGGCGGCCGATGTTGAACGAACCGCCGAGATCGAGCGCACTCGACCACGTGTAGTCCGCGCGCGCGGTGAAGGTCGGCACCTTGTTGCTGGTGGTGATCGGATCGCCGAGCGCGTTGGTGCCCGTCGTCGTGACCGAACCGTACGTGCGGTACTGCTCGTTGCCGAGGAAGAACTTCCACGCCCAGTTGCCCTTCGTGTAGTTCGCGCCGATACCGACGTAGCTGCCCGGATCCGAGAAATCGTACAGCAGGTTGTGCGTGAGCGTGAGCATCTGGTTCGACTGCTGCACCTCGTAGCCGCCGAAGCTCGGGATCAGGCCGGCGACCAGCGTCGTCTCGGCGGTGATCGGCACGTTGACGACCGCCGTGTTCAGCAGGTTGTCGGTGATCGAGCCGCGCGAGTTCTGCAGCAGCGTGATGCCGTTGCCGCGGTTCGGCATCAGCGTGATTTCCGCCGACGGCGCCATCGGGCCGACGCCGAAGGTCTTCTTGATGTCGAGGTAGAGATCGCCGAACGTGCTGTTGAAGTAGTTGTACGCGTTCTCGTGGTTCGCGAACAGGAACGACGACGTGCCGGGCGCGCGGTTGTAGATGTAGGTCGGATCGATGTAGCCCGTGACCGACAGGCCGGCGAGCGGGCCCGTGTTGGCCGCATCGGTCAGCGAGTCGACCTTCAGCTGCTGGTTCGCGATCTGCTGCTTCATTTCGCCGACCTCGTCGTTGGTCAGCGTGGCCTGTGCCTTGCCATAGTCCGGCGAGCTCGGATCGACGGCCACCGCGACCGGTGCGGCGCCAGCCCCTGCCTTCGTGCCGGCCTGGGCGGTGGCGGTGCCGCCCTTTGCCGACAGTTGTGCCTGCATCGCCTTCATCTGCTTTTGCAGCGCCGTGACCTGCGCCTGCAGCGCCTTGATCTCGGCGGATGTCGAGTCGGCCAGCGCGATGCCCGGCAACGCGCCGGCCACCAGCAGGCAGATCAGTTTCTTCTTCATTGCGGATTCTCCTTGTCGTGCGCCTGTCAAATCGGGATCGAATCGCGCGCCCCCCCTGGGGCAGCGCGTCTTGCTTGTCTGCAGTCCTTGTTATGTTTGAGGCGGGTAGCGGGGCGTCACGCCACCGCGAACGCCGCCTTCATGTCCGCCATGCGGCGCCGTTCACGCGCGATCATCATCCGGTTCACGACGATCACGCCGATCGTCACCGCCGTGATGAACAGCGTCGCCAGTGCGTTCATCTCCGGGTTCAGCCCCAGCCGCACGCGCGAGAACACCACCAGCGGCAGCGTCGTCGAGCCCGGTCCGGACAGGAACGCCGACAGCACCAGATCGTCGATCGACAGCGTGAACGACAACAGCCACCCCGACAGCAGCGCCTGCGAGATCAGCGGCAGCGTCACCACGAAGAACACCTTCAGCGGCGTTGCGCCGAGATCCAGCGCCGCCTCTTCGAGCGACTTGTTCATCTCCTTCACGCGCGACTGCACGATGATCGCCACGTACGACACGCACAGCATCACGTGGCCGATCCAGATCGTCACCATCCCGCGGCCCTTCGGCCAGCCGAACATCTGCTCCAGCGCCACGAACAGCAGCAGCAGCGAGATGCCCTGGATCACTTCCGGAATCACCAGCGGCGCGTTGATCATCCCCGTGTACAGCGTGAAGCCCTTGAAGCGGCCGAAGCGCGCGAGCACGAAGCCCGCCCACGTGCCGATCACGACCGACGCGGTGGCCGTCAGCAGGCCGATCTTCAGCGACAGCCATGCGGCAGTCAGCAGCTCGTCGTCGTCCAGCAGCGCCGAGTACCACTTCAGCGAGAAGCCCGACCACACCGTCACCAGCTTCGACTCGTTGAACGAGTACACGATCAGGCTGATGATCGGGATGTACAGGAACAGGAAGCCGAAGGCGAGAACGCCCGTCGACAGCGGTTTGCTCGGCTTGATCATTTCGCGTCCTCCAGTTCCTTGACCTGGTAGTACTGGAACAGCGCCATCGGCACCAGCAGCAGCAACACCATCGCGACCGTCACCGCGGACGCCATCGGCCAGTCCATGTTGTTGAAGAATTCATCCCACATCACACGGCCGATCATCAGCGTGTCGGCGCCGCCGAGCAGTTCCGGAATCACGTACTCGCCCACCGCCGGGATGAACACCAGCAGGCTGCCGGCGATGATCCCGTTCTTCGACAGCGGCAGCGTGATCCGCGTGAACGCGACCCACGGCTTCGCGCCGAGGTCGTACGCGGCTTCGAGCAGCGTGAGGTCCATCTTCACGAGGTGCGCGTACAGCGGCATCACCATGAACGGCAGGTACGAATAGACCATCCCGATGTAGACGCCCGCGTCGCTGTGGTAGAGGCGCAGCGGCGTGTGGATGATGCCGAGCGCGATCAGCGTGTGGTTCAGCAGGCCGTCGTCCTTCAGGATGCCGATCCATGCGTACACGCGGATCAGGAACGACGTCCAGAACGGCAGCATCACGGCCATCATCAGCACGTTGCGGCGATTCGGTTCCGAGCGCGCGATGTAGTACGCCATCGGATAGCCGATCAGCAGACACAGCACCGTCGACACGGCGGCCATCTTCAGCGAGCTGAGGTAGGTCGCGATGTACAGGTCGTCCTGCAGCAGGAACGCGTAGTGCGACAGCTGCAGCGCGAAGTGCACGACGCCGTCCTTGATCTCGACGAGCGACGTGTACGGCGGAATGCCCATCACCTGGTCGGCGAAGCTGATCTTCAGCACCAGCACGAACGGCAGCGCGAAGAACACGGCCAGCCACAGGAACGGCACGCCGATCGCGACGCTGCGACCCGACGGCAGAAAACGCGACAGCGCGGCAAAG
>NZ_JAUJQH010000018.1:0-157547 GCF_030482905.1 Burkholderia sp. AU45251
TGTTGCGGAAATCGGTGGCAAGGGGGCCGTCGCCTTCGGCGACGGCAACCCACCACCATCTACGAAACTTGAATTCAGGAAAGATTCAAGTTTCTATCGGGGCGACAACTATTTTGCCGCGGGGGGATATGGCTGCTGATGCTTGCGATCCCTTACGCGGTCATCTCGTTTGCCGTGACCGAGACGCCCTATCTCAGCCGGATCGGGGCGCTAGGCGACCCGTCGTACGGCATTTATGTCTACGCCTTCCTGATCCAGCAAACCTTGATGGCGCTATTCCCGCACATCGGGTTCGGGGCATTCGTGCTTGCGTCGATCATTCTGTCGGTCGCCTCCGGTTACATGTCTTGGCACATCATCGAGAAACCTGCGCTACGGCTTAAAAATTTCGCCGCGCAACCGAACACGGCGAGCGGTAACAAAAACAACCGCCGTGCAAGTGCTGGTTGAAAACGACGCGTACGCGAGCAGATAGACCGTAGTTGTCGACGCTGCCCGCGTTTGCGTTGTTGGTCGTCGTGCCGACTATGCCGGATGTTTGCGAGGGCGTGATGGCGCCGGTCGCCGTCAGCGTCGTGACGGTATTGCCGAACGACGGATTGGTCGAGGGGCCATTCGAAATCAGGAAGCCGCCCGACGATCCGGGCGAGATGAACGTGAACCCGGTCGAATTGCCGATCGCGACATCGTATTGCGTGACGCCCGTGAGGACCGCCGCAGACGGACCGCCCCAGGCCGGCGCGCTCGATGCGCCGGTCGAGACGATCGCTTGACTTGGCATTGCGTATTGCCATGTCGGTAAGCGCCATGTCCGCTCCTCTGCTGGGGTGCCGTTTGAGCGATGTCGGGGTTCTGGTTTGGGGGCTGAGGAACCCCGAAAGAACCCCTGCCGATGCGTTGCTTTGGCTGAGGGAGCTTTGCAGAAGTTCGCAACAAAAAAACCGCAAAGCTATGCCGGGCGGGTTTTTTGTTGTGAGACGTGGGAGGCGCTTGGAACTGAGCTGGTCCCCCCGACAGGAATCGAACCTGTATCTAGCGCTTAGGAGGCGCTTGTTCTATCCATTGAACTACGGGGAGAGCCATGTCCGGGAGACACGCGCAAAAAACGCGAACCGGACGGCGGTGTGGACAGCGCGCAGAGTATAGCAAACGCGCGGCGCATCGGCGGGGCGGAATGCACGCCGACGCGCGCGATCGCGCAATCAGCCGCGATCGGAAAACCAGGGAATCAGCGAATCAGCGAGTCAGCGAATCAGAAATCGACGACGACAAAATCTTCCTTGCCCACATCGCACAGCGGGCAGCGCCAGTCGGCGGGGATGTCGGCGAAACGGGTGCCGGGCGCGAGGCCTTCGTCGGGCAGCCCTTCCGCTTCGTTGTAGACCCACCCGCAAATCAGGCAGACCCAGCTCTGGTATTCGGTTACTTCGCTCATGTAGCGCTCGGGAAAAGGGAAATTCGGTGATGCAATCCGCAGCGTCGCCGGCGGACGAAAGGCGCAATGGTACCGGAATTTCGCCGAACGGCTCCGCAACGTCGTTTTAAACGTACGCATCGCGAACAATGCAACCGAAACACGGTTGCCGTTCGCGAGGTGTATGCTTCCGGGGCTGTCCAATCATAAGGAGAATGCGATGCTGAACAGAAAGTGGATCGCAGGTGCGGTATGCGTGGCGGCAATGGCCGTGTCGACGGTCGCACGGGCCGAGGCGCGCGTGTATTTCGAAGCGCCGAGCGACGGCGCGACGGTGTCGAACCCGGTGCTCGTGAAGTTCGGGCTCGAAGGGATGGAGCTTCGGCCCGCCGGCGACATGACGCCGAACACCGGCCATCATCACCTGCTGATCGACGGCCGGCCGATTCCGAAGGGCGACGTGATTCCCGCAAGCGAGCGCTCGCTGCACTTCGGCAAGGCGCAGACCGAAACCGAAATCAAGCTGCCGCCCGGCCAGCACACGCTGACGCTGCAGTTCGGCGACGGCATCCACCGGTCGTACGGCCCCGAAATGAGCTCGACGATCACGGTCAACGTGAAGTAATCACGCGTGCCGCGTACGGGCGCCCGAGGCGTCCGGCGGGCCGGCCACAGGCATCCGGCCGACGTTGGCTTTCGCTCAGAACCCGCGGCGCGGCTCCGCTACCGAAAGCCGGGTGCACCCGGCGCGCCATCGCATCGCGTCGCTGCGCGTCGATGGCCGCTGCCTGCCGTCAAAAGCGCGTTCCAACCTGCCTCTCAACCCGTTTACCGGCCTAGTCCGTCCAGCCATAGCGGTGCCGCCGCTCGCGACCGGTACAATGGGCGCTTCCGATTTCTCTCTTCGCCGTCTCCCCATGTCGCTCTATTCCATTTCCGGCGCGCAGCTCGCGTTCGGTCACGTCGCGTTGCTCGATCACGCGGATTTCTCGCTGGAAGCCGGCGAGCGCGTCGGCCTGATCGGCCGCAACGGCGCGGGCAAGTCGTCGCTGCTGAAGATCGTCGCCGGGCTCGCGAAGCCCGACGACGGGCTCGTCACGCGCCAGCAGGAACTCGTGACCGTCTATGTGCCGCAGGAGCCCGAATTCGAGCCGGGCGCGACGGTGTTCGATGCGGTCGCGTCGGGGCTCGCGCACACGCGCGAACTGCTCGAGGAATACGATTCGATCGCGCACCGCCTCGCGGATATACCCGAAGGCGCCGAACACGATGCACTGCTCGCGCGGATGAACGCCCTGCAGTCGTCGCTCGACGCGCACGACGCATGGAGCTGGCGCACGCGCGTATCGATGACGCTCGCGCAGATCGGCCTGGCGGACGTCGATGCGCCCGTCGATGCCTTGTCGGGCGGGATGCAGAAGCGCGTCGCGCTGGCGCGCGCGCTGGTGCTGCAGCCCGACGTGCTGCTGCTCGACGAACCGACCAACCACCTCGACTTCGACGGCATCCGCTGGCTGGAAGAGCTGCTGGTCGCGCAGCGCGCCGGCCTGCTGTTCATCACGCACGATCGCGCGTTCCTCGACCGCGTCGCAACGCGCATCGTCGATCTCGACCGCGGCCGGTTGCTGTCGTACCCGGGCAATTTCTCCGCATACCAGACGCGCAAGGCGCAGCAACTCGAAATCGAGCGCGTGGAAAACGAGAAGTTTGACAAGCTGCTCGCGCAGGAAGAAGTGTGGATCCGCAAGGGCGTCGAAGCGCGCCGCACGCGCAGCGTCGGCCGCATCGCGCGGCTCGTGCAGATGCGCAACGAGCGCGCGGAGCGCCGCAACTCGCTGGGCAACGTGAAGCTCGACGTCGCGCAGGGCGAGAAGTCCGGCAAGATCGTCGCGGAGCTGACCGACGTGACGAAGCGCTATGGCGGCCGCGCGGTCGTCGATCGCTTCTCGACGACGGTGATGCGCGGCGACAAGATCGGCTTCATCGGCCCGAACGGCGCCGGCAAGACGACGCTGCTCAAGCTGATTCTCGGCGAACTGAAGCCCGACGAAGGCACGGTGCGCATCGGCACCAACCTGCAGGTCGCGTATTTCGACCAGATGCGTGCGCAGCTCGACCAGGAAAAGAGCCTCGCGGATACGATCAGCCCCGGCAGCGAATGGGTCGAGATCGGCGGCGTGCGCAAGCACGTGATGAGCTATCTCGGCGATTTCCTGTTCGCGCCGGAGCGTGCGCGTTCGCCGGTGAAGTCGCTGTCGGGCGGCGAGCGCAACCGGCTGCTGCTCGCGCGCCTGTTCGCGCGTCCGGCCAACGTGCTGGTGCTCGACGAACCGACCAACGACCTCGACATCCAGACGCTCGAACTGCTCGAGGAGCTGCTGGCCGACTACGACGGCACGGTGCTGCTCGTCAGCCATGATCGCGCGTTCCTCGACAACGTCGTGACGTCGGTGATCGCGGCCGAGGGTGACGGCAAGTGGCGCGAATATGTGGGCGGCTTCAGCGACTGGCAGATCCAGAGCGCGCGCGCGGATCAGCTCGCGCAGCAGGACGCCGCGAAGCGTGCGGTCAAGGATGCGGCACCCGTCAAGGAAGACGCGGCGAAAAGCGCCGCGGGCCGCAACGCGCAACGCACGGTGAAGTTGTCGTTCAACGAGCAGCGCGAGCTCGATTCGCTGCCGGAGAAGATCGCCGCGCTCGAAGAGGAGCAGAAGACCATCAACGCCAGGCTCGAAGACGGCTCGATTTTCGCGAAGGATCCGCAGGAAGGCACGCGCCTGACCGAGCGGTTTGCGGCGATCGACGACGAATTGCTCGCCGCGCTCGAACGGTGGGAAACGCTCGAGGCGAAGCGCAAGCCCGCGTAATACGCAGACGCGTCGCGCGGCCGGTGGCCGCTGCGCGCGATTCCGCGATTGGCGTGCCACGCGGAACCAGTAAAATACCGCGCGTCCCGGGCAGCGCAGCGCACGCCGCGCGCCCGCTTTCGGAGCAGTCCAAGCACACCGTTGTTTCGATTCGCTTTTTTACGGAACTCAACGTTTTGTCCACGACGTTATCCACACGAGGTGTGGACAACGTCCCGATGAATGACGAAATTCAGCGCCTATGTCAACGAAGAAACCCAGCGCGGCCTATAGCGAAGCATCGATCAAGGTGCTCAAGGGTCTCGAGCCGGTCAAGCAGCGGCCCGGCATGTACACCCGTACCGAGAATCCGCTGCACATCATCCAGGAAGTCATCGACAACGCGTCCGACGAGGCGCTCGGCGGCTACGGCAAGCAGATCACGGTTACGCTGCACGCCGACCAGTCGGTCTCCGTCGAAGACGACGGCCGCGGCATCCCGTTCGGCATGCACCCGGAAGAGGGTGTGCCGGTCGTCGAGATCGTATTCACGCGCCTGCACGCGGGCGGCAAGTTCGACAAGGCCGCCGGTGGCGCCTACACGTTCTCCGGCGGCCTGCACGGCGTCGGCGTGTCGGTGACGAACGCGCTGGCCACGCGCCTCGATGTGACGGTCTGGCGCGACGGCAAGATCGCGGAACTCGGCTTCGCCGAAGGCGATGTCGTGAAGCCGCTCTCGACGCAGGGCGCAGGCCGCGGCGAGAAGAAATCCGGCACGCGCGTGCAGGTGTGGCCGAACCCGAAGTACTTCGATTCGCCGAACCTGCCGCTCGGCGAACTGCAGCGCCTGCTGCGCTCGAAGGCCGTGCTGCTGCCGGGCGTCGAGGTCGTGTTCGTCAACGAGAAGAGTGGCGAGCGCCAGACGTGGAAGTATGAAGACGGCCTGCGCGGCTACCTGCTCGACGAAATGAACGGCAGCGAGCTGCTGATCCCGCTGTTCGAAGGCGAGCGTTTCGCCGATTCGCGTTCGGGCGACGACACCTTCGCCGAAGGCGAGGGCGCGTCGTGGGTCGTCGCATGGAGCGAGGAAGGCTCGCTCGTGCGCGAGTCGTACGTGAACCTGATCCCGACGCCGGCCGGCGGCACGCATGAATCCGGCCTGCGCGACGGTCTCTACCAGGCGGTGAAAAGCTTCGTCGAGCTGCACAACCTGCAGCCAAAGGGCGTGAAGCTGCTCGCGGAAGACGTGTTCGCGCGCGTGTCGTTCGTGCTGTCCGCGAAGGTGCTCGATCCGCAGTTCCAGGGGCAGATCAAGGAACGCCTGAACAGCCGCGACGCGGTGAAGCTCGTGTCGTCGTTCTCGCGTCCTGCGCTGGAGCTGTGGCTGAACCAGCACGTCGAGCACGGCAAGAAGCTCGCCGAACTCGTGATCAAGCAGGCGCAGGCGCGCACGCGCGCCGGCCAGAAGGTCGAGAAGCGCAAGAGCTCGGGCGTCGCGGTGCTGCCCGGTAAGCTGACCGACTGCGAGACGGAAGATATCGCGCGCAACGAACTGTTCCTCGTCGAGGGCGATTCGGCGGGCGGCTCCGCGAAGATGGGCCGCGACAAGGAATACCAGGCGATCCTGCCGCTGCGCGGCAAGGTGCTGAACACGTGGGAAACCGAGCGCGACCGCCTGTTCGCGAACAACGAGGTGCACGACATCTCGGTCGCGATCGGCGTCGATCCGCACAGCCCCGATGAAAGCGTCGACCTGTCGAACCTGCGCTACGGCAAGATCTGCATCCTGTCGGACGCGGACGTCGACGGCTCGCACATCCAGGTGCTGCTGCTCACGCTGTTCTTCAAGCATTTCCCGCAACTGATCGAGCGCGGCCATGTGTGCGTTGCGCGCCCGCCGCTGTTCCGCGTCGACGCGCCCGCGCGCGGCAAGAAGGCCGCGCAGAAGCTCTATGCGCTCGACGACGGCGAGCTCGAAGCGATCCTCGACAAGCTGCGCAAGGACGGCGTGCGCGAGACGCAATGGAGCATCAGCCGCTTCAAGGGTCTCGGCGAAATGAGCGCCGAGCAGCTGTGGGATACCACGATGAACCCCGACACGCGCCGCCTGATGCCGGTGAAGCTCGGCGAGCTCGACTACGAGGCGACCGTCGCGCGCATGACGATGCTGATGGGCAAGGGCGAGGCAGCCGCGCGGCGCGGCTGGCTCGAGGAAAAGGGCAACGACGTCGAAGCGGACATCTAAGCCGAGCACCTGCGCGGCCGGGCATGACACCCGGCCCGGCCTCACGCCACTTACGAATACGGAATTCAGATGGACGACAACACTTCCGATCTCTTCGCCGGCCCCGATGCACCGGATGCCGAAGCGCTGACGCTCGGCAACTACGCGGAGCAGGCGTATCTCAGCTACGCGGTCAGCGTCGTGAAGAGCCGCGCGCTGCCCGACGTGTGCGACGGCCAGAAGCCGGTGCAGCGCCGGATCCTGTTCGCGATGAACGAAATGGGCCTCGGCCCCGACGCGAAGCCGGTGAAATCGGCACGCGTGGTCGGCGACGTGCTCGGTAAATACCACCCGCACGGCGACCAGTCGGCGTACGACGCACTGGTGCGTCTCGCGCAGGATTTCTCGCTGCGCTACCCGCTGATCGACGGGCAGGGCAATTTCGGCTCGCGCGACGGCGACGGCGCGGCGGCGATGCGATACACCGAAGCACGTCTCACGCCGATCGCGAAGCTGC
Organism: Burkholderia sp. AU45251; assembly: GCF_030482905.1. Taxonomy (NCBI): domain Bacteria; kingdom Pseudomonadati; phylum Pseudomonadota; class Betaproteobacteria; order Burkholderiales; family Burkholderiaceae; genus Burkholderia; species Burkholderia sp. AU45251. Next base: position 7,002 of record NZ_JAUJQH010000018.1, read on the forward strand.
TGCTCGACGAGATCGACCAGGGCACGGTCGACTTCATGCCGAACTACGACGGCTCGTTCGAAGAGCCGAAGACGCTGCCGAGCCGCATGCCGTTCGTGCTGCTGAACGGCGCGTCGGGCATCGCGGTCGGTCTCGCGACCGAAATCCCGTCGCACAACCTGCGTGAAGTCGCAGCGGCGGCGGTCTCGCTGATCCGCAATCCGAAGCTCACGCACGCAGAGCTGATGAACCTGATCCCCGGCCCGGATTTCCCGGGCGGCGGCCAGATCATCTCGAGCGACGCGGAAATCGCGGCGGCCTACGAAACGGGCCGCGGCAGCCTCAAGGTGCGCGCGCGCTGGAAGATCGAGGATCTCGCGCGCGGCCAGTGGCAACTGGTCGTCACCGAGCTGCCGCCGAGTACGTCGGGCCAGAAGGTGCTCGAGGAAATCGAGGAGCTGACGAACCCGAAGCTCAAGCTCGGCAAGAAGACGCTGACGCCCGAGCAGCTCAACACGAAGAAGGCGATGCTCGACCTGCTCGACGCGGTGCGCGACGAGTCGGGCAAGGAAGCGGCGGTGCGGCTCGTGTTCGAGCCGAAGTCGCGCACGATCGACCAGACGGAATTCGTGAACACGCTGCTCGCGTACACGAGCCTCGAATCGAACGCGACGCTGAACCTCGTGATGATCGGCGCCGACGGCCGGCCGGGCCAGAAGGGCCTGCTGACGATCCTCGACGAATGGGTGAAGTTCCGCCAGCTGACGATGACGCGCCGGTGCCGCCATCGTCTCGCGAAGGTCGACGACCGCATCCACATCCTCGAAGGGCGGATGATCGTCTTCCTGAACATCGACGAGGTGATCCGCATCATCCGCGAGTCGGACGAGCCGAAGGCCGCGCTGATGAGCGCGTTCGGCCTCAGCGAACGGCAGGCGGAAGACATTCTCGAAATCCGGCTGCGTCAGCTCGCGCGGCTCGAGAAGATCAAGATCGAGAAGGAACTCGAAGCGCTGCGCGACGAAAAGGCGAAGCTCGAGGAACTGCTCGCAAACGAAAGCGCGATGAAGCGGCTGATGATCAAGGAGATCGAGGCCGATGCGAAGCAGTACGGCGACGAGCGCCGCACGCTGATCCAGCAGGAAAAGCGCGCGACCTTCGAGGCGAAGGTGGTCGACGAGCCGGTGACGGTGGTCGTGTCGCAGAAGGGCTGGGTGCGTGCGCTGAAGGGCCACGGGCTCGACCCGGCCAGCTTCTCGTTCAAGGCCGGCGACCATCTGTACGCGGCGTTCCAGTGCCGCACGCCGGATCGTCTGATCGCGTGGGGCAGCAGCGGCCGCGTGTACTCGGTCGACGTGTCGGTGCTGCCGGGCGGGCGCGGTGACGGCGTGCCGGTCACGTCGCTGATCGAGCTCGAATCGGGCTCGCACCTGATGCACTACTACGCGGCGCCGGCCGACCAGCAACTGCTGCTCGCGTCGAGCAACGGCTTCGGCTTCCTCGCGAAGGTTGGCGACATGGTGAGCCGCGTGAAGGCCGGCAAGGCGTTCATGACGATCGACGCAGGCGCGGTGCCGCTCGCGCCGATGCCCGTGCTGCCGAACGCGAAGCAGGTTGCCTGCCTGTCGAGCGGCGGCCGCCTGCTGGTGTTCGGCATGGACGAGATGAAGACGCTGTCCGGCGGCGGTCGCGGCGTGATCCTGATGGCGCTCGACGACAAGGAAACGCTCGTGCAGGCGCTCGCGATCGATCCGGCCGGCGTCGTGCTGATCGGCACGGGCCGTGGCGGCAAGGCGATGGACGAGACGCTGTCGTACGCGGCGCTCGCGCCGCACGTCGGCAAGCGCGCGCGCAAGGGCCGCGCGCCGGAGACGAAGCTCAAGGTCGTCAGCGAGCTGCGTCCGCTGCTCGGCTGACGCGACGCACGATCGATCGTTCGTTCGGTTCGGCCGCGATCGAAGGCCGCACCTCCGCTTCGGCGGACGTGCGGCCTTTTCTTTTTGGCATGGGGATTCGGGTAAGCAAGCGTGGCGCTGTCACGCGGAACTTGCAAAATAGTGTGAAATCGCGCCTGGGGTCTGAACCGCGCAGCGACAATCCGGTCGAACGTCGCTCGATGCCGCGTGCGACGCGGCCGTTCGCCGCACCCAACTCCTCACAGGATTGCCGTCATGTCCCATGCTGTCGCCGTCGCGCTGTTTCTTCACCTGCTGGCCGTCGCCGTGTGGGTGGGCGGGATGGTCTTCGCCAACTTCTGCCTGCGCCCGGCGCTGTCCGACCTGTCGCCGCAGCTTCGGTTGCCGCTGATCGAAGGCGTGTTCGGCCGCTTCTTCAACTGGGTATCGGGTTCCGTGATCGTGATCCTGCTGTCCGGCGGCTTCCTGCTCATGGAATTCGGTGGCGCGCACGCGACGTGGTCGCTGCACGCGATGGCCGGGCTCGGCGTCGTGATGATGCTGATCTTCGGGCATATCCGGTTCGCGCTGTTCCCGCGCATCCGCCGCGCGGTGCAGGCGCAAAAGTGGCCGGACGGCGCACGCGCGGTGAACACGGTGCGCCTGCTCGTCGTCGTGAACCTCGTGCTCGGCGTCGTCACGATCGGCGCGGCGGTGCTGTCTCGCGGTTTCTGATTGACCGGAGTCGGCCGGCGTGCAGCCGCCGGTGCGCCGCAAGCGCCGCTACGCGGCCAGCATCGCGTCGAGCAGCCATGAGCCGGCCGGGCCGAGCGGCCGGTTGCGCGACCAGACCGCATCGACCCGCACGCGGCGCGGCCAGCCGCGCGCACGCAGTTCGCACAGCCGATCGTGCGCAAAGTGGTCGACCATCCAGCGCGGCAGTTCGGCCCAGCCGAACCCCAGCACGGCCATCTCCAGCAGCATCAGGTAGCTCGGTGCCAGCCAGTGCTGCGTGCCGACGACGATCCGGTCGTCGGCGCTGCGGCCTTCCGTCTTCACATAGGTATTGAGGCGCAGTTCGCGCACGTCGCGCAGCGCGGTGTGCGGCACGTCGGCGTCGCCGTATTCGGCGAGCGGGTGCGTGCGGCCGACGAATAGCCCGATCTCCGATTCCTCCGCGATCGTCGCCGCGCCGATATCGGCCGGATAGGCCGCGCGCGCGGCCATCAGCCCGAGCTGCGCGCGCCCTTGCTGGATCAGGTCGAGCACGTCCTCGTGCTCGGCGATCTGGCATTCGAGCTCAAGCGCCGGAAAGCGCCGTTCGAGTGCCATCAACGTTTCCTCGTAGCGCTTCGACTGGTACGTGTCGGACACGACGAGCGTCAGCCGTGCTTCCTCGCCACGCGCGAGCCGCGCGGCCATGCGGTCGATCGCCGCGCCGGCCTCGAGCGCGCGCTGCACCTGCGGCAGCAGCGCGCGCCCGGCATCGGTCAGCGTCGGCGCGCGCGTCGAGCGGTCGAACAACTGCACGCCGAGATCGATCTCGAGGTTCGCGATCGCCTCCGACACGGTCGACTGGCGCTTGCCGAGCTTGCGCGCGGCGGCCGTGAACGAGCCGAGCAGCGCGGCTTCGGCGAATGCGAGCAGGGCTTCGGGGGCGTGACGCATGCAGCACTCCTGGCGGCGTTATATCGGAAAAACCGATGATATCAAACTGGATTCATACGGTTGTGCCGATCAAAATGGCTGCCATGTACGAAGTAGACGAATCGGAGGGAATCATGAAACAGATCAACAAAACAGTGACGGAACGGCTGCTGCATGCACTGACATTCGAGCTGATCGCGATCGCGCTGTGCGCGCCGATCGGCGCGTGGCTGCTCGACATGCCGGTGTCGCACGTCGGCGTGCTGACGGTGATGGTGTCGCTGATCGCGATGGCGTGGAACATGGCGTTCAACACGCTGTTCGACCGCTTCGAGCGGCGGGCGGGCTTGAAGCGCACGCTCGGCATGCGGATCGCGCATGCGATCATGTTCGAGCTCGGTCTCGTCGCGATGGTGGTGCCGGTTGCCGCGTGGTGGCTGAACGTGAGCCTCGTCGAGGCGCTGCTGCTCGACCTCGGCATCGTGCTGTTCTTCCTGCCTTACACGTTCTGCTTCAACCTCGCATACGACGCGCTGCGCGCTCGCTGGATGGAACGCCGGGTTGCGGTGCAGGCAGGTTGAGGACGAGCGAGACCGGCGAATGCCGGCAGAGGCCGGCGGCCGTCGCCGGTCAGCGCGCGGCGGCCCACAGCCACACGCCGCACGCAGCCGCGACGGTGCCGTACACGGCATAGACGGGCACTTTGAAGCGCGCGAAGCACAGCGTCGCGAAGGCGCCCGTCAGCCAATAAACGGGGTCGGCCGGCTCGCGATGCAGGATCTTCACGACGGCGACGACGAGAAAACCCGTGGTCGCCGCGCGCAACAGGCGCATCCCGTGTTCGAAGCGCGAATGGCGCTTGAGCCGGAACAGGTGGTTCTGCGCGAACACGACGAGGCAGCCCGACGGAATGAACAGCGCGGCCGTCGCGGCCAGCGCGCCGACCCAGCCGTCGGTCAGGTAGCCGAGAAACGGCACGACATTCAGCAGCGGCCCCGGTGCGACGGGCGACAACGCGAACGCAAGCGTGAAGTCGTGATCGGAGATGCCCGTTGCCGGCGTGACGAACAGCGTCTTGAGCACGGGCAGCGCGGAGAAGCCGCCGCCGAACAGTGTCATGCCGGCGCCGGCGAGGCGCGGCCACAGCAGCGTCGCCTGATAGTCGCCGGGCAGCGGCATCGCGAACAGCGTGACGAGCACGCCGAGCAGCACGAGCAGGTTGCGGTCGCGGGCCGACAGCGTGACATCGACCGCGTCGCGTTGCGGTGGCCCCGTCAGCCAGCCCGCCGCGAACGCGGCGAAAAGAATCCCGACGAAGGCGGCCGGATTATGCGCAAAACCGAGCAGAATCGTCGACAGCGCGGCGATCAGCTGTTCGCGCCGCGTGCGAGCGAGCGAGCGCAACTGCTTGACCCACGTGACGCCGATCAGCGCGGCGAGCACCATCCCGAAGTGATTGATCAGCATCGGCGCGGCCAGCGAGCGCACGAGTGGCGTGCGATAGAAGATCGCGAACAGCGTCATCAGGATGGAGAACGGCAGCACGCTCGCGAGGCCGGCGACCCATGCGCCGATGCGGCCGTGCAGGATCTGGCCGACCTGTACTGCCACGTTGCAGCCGACGGGGCCTGGCACGAGCCAGGCCAGCGCGACGAGATCGCCGAATACGTGAGGCTCGATGCGCCGCAGCCGTTCCACGTAGTGGCGTTCGAGTTGCGCCATCATCGACAGCCCGCCCCACGAAACCGCCGAAATGCTCGCGACGACTTTGAACAGGTTCCACAGGGAAGCCTGCGCCTGTTCGACATCAGCAGTCGCTTCGATTTCGACGGTTGTCATGTTGGTAGGGTGGGCCGGAGGCCCGATCTCTCGCGTATAGCCATGCCGGCGGCCCGCCGACACGTTGGCCCTCCCGATTGTCCGCCGCGCACCGTGACACTGCCATGCGCGGAAACGCTAGTTCATGAACTAAACAATCAGATCGGAAAACGAAACAATGATGGTGTGCGCAAGGCCCGCCACGGCTGCGGTGCGCTCACGCGCCCGTGCTGCCGGTCGCGCGATGCGCGATCACGTTCGGCGGTTCGGCGCGCACGCCGAAGCGTGCGATCAGCGCGGGAATCGCGTCGGCCGGCACCGGTCGCGAGAACAGGAAGCCCTGCGCCTCGATCTCGCCGAGCGCGGACAGCCACGTGATCTGCTCCTCGGTTTCGGTGCCTTCGACGACGACGGTCAGGCCCAGCGAGCGCGCGAGATGCACGATCGACGACACCATCACGCACACGCTGCGATCGTTCGGGATCGCCTGCACGAACGAGCGGTCGACCTTCAGCGTGTCGACGGAGAAGCGGTGCAGGTACGACAGCGACGAATAGCCGGTGCCGAAATCGTCGAGCGCGATCCGGATGCCGAGCTTCTTCAGCGCGACGATCTTCTCGGACACGAGTTCCGGATACTCCATCATCGCGGTTTCGGTGATCTCGATTTCGAGGCGGTTCGCGTCGATGCCGGTTTCCTGCAGCGTGCGCGAGATCGTCTCGATCAGGTCGCCGCGCCAGAACTGCACCGGCGAGATGTTGACCGCGAGCGTCAGCGTGTCGTGGCCCTCGTCGCGCCAGCGCGCGATCTGCTCGCACGCGGTGCGGATCACGAAGTCGCCGATCGGCACGATCAGGCCGGTCGATTCGGCGATCGAAATGAATTCGTTCGCGGAGATGATCCCGTGTTCGGGGTGGTCCCAGCGCGCGAGCGCCTCGAAGCCGGTGATGGTGCGGTGGGTGAGGTCGATCTTCGGCTGGTATGCGAGGAACAGCTGCCCCTCGGCGAGCGCGACGCGCAATTGCTGTTCCCAGCGCATCAGGTGGTCGGCGCGGTGCGACAGGTGCGGCGCGTAGAACTGGTAGCAGTTCTTGCCGGCGTCCTTCGCGCTGTACATCGCGAGATCGGCCTTCTTCAGCAGGTCGATCTCGCTTTCGTTCGCGACGGTGTGCAGCGCGATGCCGATGCTCGCATGCAGCACGAACGAACTGCCGCGCACGTCGAACGGCTCGCCGAACATCCGAATGATCGCTTCCGCGAGCCGCACCGCGCGCCGCTCGACGTCGTCGCCCTTCATCACCACGACGAACTCGTCGCCGCCGATGCGCGCAAGCGAGCCTTCGTCGCCGACCGCATCGGACAGGCGCGACGCGGTCATCTGCAGCACGATGTCGCCGGCGTTGTGGCCGAGCGTGTCGTTGACGGTCTTGAAGTTGTCGAGATCGATGAACAGCAGCCCGAGCCGCGACAGGCTCGTCGGCATCGACACGTCGTTACGCAGCCCGCGCAGCGTCGCGTAGCGGTTCGCGAGGCCGGTGAGCAGGTCGTATTCGGCGAGCTGCGTCATTTCGCGCTCGCGGCCGAGCAGCTTGCCGATCAGGCCCGTCGCGACGCCGAAGAACGCGAGCATCGCGAGCGTGATGAAGCTCGTCATCAGCAGGTAGACGTTGCGCGTATGGTCGTAGTCCGCAAATTCCTCGGTTTGCGACAGCCCGACCATCACCGCGAGCGGGTAGCCGTCGAGGTGGCGGTACGACACGATGCGCGTCACGCCGTCGATCGGGTCGATGATCGTGCCCGTCACGCGCTCGGCGATCGGATAGACGCCCGACGCCGAAAACGCGCCCGGCGCGTTGCTGACCGAGCCCGTGCGCCGCGCGAGCACGGCACCCGTATCGGATACGACCGCGATCACGCCTTCCTTGCCGATCGCCGCGTTGTTGTAGAAGTCGTTCGTGAAGTAGCTCGGGTCTTCCGACACGACGACGATGCCCGCGAAGCTGCCGTCCGGGTTGTTCAGGCGCCGCGTCATCTGCAGCGTCCAGTGGCTCGACACGCGGCCGAGGACGGGCTTGCTGATGAACAGGCGATCGTCGTTGTGCGCGAGGTGGACCTTGAAGTGCTCGCGGTCGGACAGGTTGATCGGCTGCGGATGCAGCTCGGCGGTGTTCGCGAACAGGATGCCCTTCGCGTTGACGAGCGACACCTGGATCAGCGTGTCGCTCGGCACGACGCCTTTCTCGACGGCGCTGGCGAGGTTGAAGCGCGCGGGCGACTTCTCGAATTCGAACTTGACGAAGCGGGTGATCTGGTCGACCTGATGGATCGCCTTGACCGTGTGCTGCTCGAGCGCAGAGGAGAGGATCGCGGCGGAAGCCGCCGCTTCCTTGTACGCGCTGTCCTTTTCCACCGACAGACGCGCGATGATCACGGCCCACAGCAGCGCAAGCGCCAGCATCCCGAGCAGCGGGATCGCAAATAGCGCACGCCGGCGCGATTTGCGCGGCGCGCGTAGCGGCCGGGTCGGCGGCGTGTGGTTGGACCGGGCGGAGCTCATCGAAGAGGGTGGCGTCCTGCTCGCGTGCGCCATCCGTCTGGATGGCCGTCTAGGGTTCGGGTTGTCCCGACGTCTGTTCGTTCGCGGGACACGCAACCATGGACAGACCTCCGAAACAACGGATTAGGCCCGATATTACTGGCTGGAACGCTTTTGCGATAGTTGGGCGAATCGTAGGGGGCGCCGGACGGGCCGGCGCCATCGCACATCGCGAAATGTTACGCGGGGGACAGGAAGGTGCCGTTGACGACCGTGACGACCTGGCCGCCGATCCACGCGGTGCCGTCTTCGTCGTAGCGGACGAAGATGCGGCCCTCACGGCCGATCGCCGTCCCCTGGCGGACCGTATACGACTGGCCGGGGCGGCGTTCCTGCCGCGTCAGCAGCCCGGCGAGCGCCGCGTTTGCACTGCCGGTGACGGGATCCTCGCCGAAGCCGAAGTTGCCGCCCGTCATCAGGCAGCGGATTTCGAACGTCGCGGGGCCGCTGTCGGCGTGCGGCGCGTAGACCGCGAGGCCGTCCATGCCGTAGCGGTGCGTGAGCGCCGCCAGCGCGACCGGATCGGGCGACAGGCCGATGCACGCATCGGCCGACTTCAGCCGCACGACCAGCCACGGCGCACCGTTGTCGACCGCGCACGGCTCGGCCTCCAGGTCGATCGCGTTGCTGCGCAACGCGGCAGCCAGCGCCGCGTAGTCCGAACGGTCGAGCGGCGTGACGCGTGCCGGCGGCGCGGCAAATGCCCAGCCGTCGGCCTGCTTGCGCAGCGCGACCCGGCCGACCCCGCACTGCTGGATCAGCCGGCCCGGCGTGCGCGGCTGCGCGCCGCTTTCCAGGAACGCATGCGCGGTGCCCAGCGTCGGGTGGCCGGCGAACGGCAGTTCGCCCTCCGTCGTGAAGATCCGGACGCGGTAGTCGGCTTCCGGATCGGTCGGCGTGCAGACGAACGTCGTTTCCGACAGGTTCGTCCAGCGGGCGATCGCGAGCATGTCGTCGTCGCCGAGCGAATCGGCGTCGAACACCACGGCGAGCGCGTTGCCCTTGAACGGCACCGACGTGAACACGTCGACCTGCTTGAAACGGACCCGATGGTCGGACATCGCGATGCGCTCGTTACGCCACTTCGGCGATCAGCTCGATCTCGACGCACGCGCCGAGCGGGATCTGCGCAACGCCGAAGGCCGAGCGCGCGTGCTTGCCGGCGTCGCCGAACACTTCCGCGATCAGTTCCGACGCGCCGTTCGTCACGACGTGCTGTTCGGTGAAGTCGAGCGTCGAGTTGACGAGGCTCATCAGCTTGACGACGCGCGTGACCTTGTTCAGGTCGCCGGTGTGCGCGTGCAGCGTCGCGAGCAGGTCGATCGCGATCAAGCGGGCAGCGGCCTTGCCGTCTTCCGTCGTGAGATCGGCGCCGAGCTTGCCGGCCCAGACCTTGCCGTCCTTCTTCGCGATGTGGCCCGACAGGAAGACCGTGTTGCCGGTTTGCGCGCTCATCACGTAGGCGGCGGCCGGTGCGCCGGCGGTCGGGAGCTCGATACCGAGCGACTTGAGTTTGTCGTAGACGTTAGCCATGTATTCGATTCCTCGTTGAGAGTCGTGACAGGAAAAAGGGGATCAGAGGCGCTCGCGCAGCAGCTTGCCGAGGCGCGCGACGCCTTCCTCGATCTTTTCGGGCGGCACCGTCACGAACGACAGGCGCAGCGTGTTCTGCTGCGCGTTGTCCGCGAAGAACGGTGCGCCCGGCACGAAGGCGACGTGGTTGTCGACGGCCGTGGCGAGCAGTTTCATGCTGTCGATCTGCGCGGGCAGGTTCACCCAGATGAACATCCCGCCTTCCGGCCGGTTCCACGTGACGCCTTCCGGCATGTGGCGCTCGAGCGCACTGAGCATCGCGTCGCACTGCGCGCTGTACAGCTCGCGGATCGTCGGGATGTGCTCGTCGAGGAACCCGTCCTTGATCACTTCGTGCGCGATGCGCTGCGTGAGCGTCGGCGTGTGCAGGTCGGTGGCCTGCTTGGCCTGCACGAGCTTGAAGTGGAGTTCCTCGGGCGCAATGATGTAGCCGATCCGCAGGCCCGGCGCGAGCACCTTCGAGAAGGTGCCGAGGTGCACGATGTGATCGGGCGCCATCGACAGCATCGTCGGCAGCGGCTCGCCGCGGTAGTTCAGCGCGCCGTACGGATCGTCTTCCAGCACCGGGAACGGGCTCGACTGCGCGAACGCGGCGAGCGCGCGGCGGCGCTCGACGGGCAGGCGGCGGCCGGTCGGGTTCTGGAAGTTCGGCTGCGCGTACAAGAGGCGCGCGCCTTGCGTGAGTTCGGGCGTGAGGCCTTCCGGCAGCAGGCCCTGCTCGTCGGTCGGCACCTGCACGTAGCGCGGCTCGTACAGCGAGAACGACTGCAGCGCGCCGAGGTAGGTCGGGGTTTCGACGAGGATCGGGCTGCCCGGATCGACGAGCGCCTTGCCGAGCAGGTCGAGTGCCTGCTGCGAGCCGGTCGTGATCAGCACCTGCGACACGCGCACGCTGTAGCGCTCGGCGATCCATTCGCGCAGCGGCAGGTAGCCTTCGGTCGCGCTGTACTGGAGCGCGGCGGCCGGCGCGTCGCGCAGCACGCGATCGGCGGCGGCGCGCATGCGCTCGGCCGGGAACGTCGCGGGGGCGGGCAGGCCGCCGGCGAACGAGATGACCTCGGGGCGTTCCGTGACCTTCAGGATCTCGCGGATTGCAGAGCTCGTCAGCTTGCGTGCGCGTTCGGAAAGCTGCCAGTGCGGCGGATGCAGGTCGCTCGGATTCATAGTCTCCTCGTTCGGATATCGTGGTCAGTCAAGAAAGGTCGTTCGGGCAAATCGCTTCGACGCTGCCGGGTGGGCAGGCACGAGCGCGATCGAGCCTTCGCGGCCGGGTGGGCAAAACCGATCAGGCAAAACGTCCATTATGGCGCAGCTGTTCAGCCGGCGCGAGCCGGTTGCGCGGCGGTGGCGACCGCCGAGCGGCGCCCGAGCACCACGGTGGCGATCACCGCGGCCGCGAACAGCCACGTCGACGGCGTCACCGTTTCGCCGAACAGCAGCGCGGAAAAAGCAATCGTGAAGAAAATCTGCAGCAGTTGCACCTGGCCGACGCGCGCGATGCCGCCCATCGCGAGCCCCGCATACCACGCGAAAAAGCCGATGAACTGCGAAAAGAGGGTCACGTAGCCGAACGCGAGCCACGTGCGCAGCGCGAGCGGGCCCGGATGCGCGGCATGCTGCATCCAGGCGAGCCAGCCGACCGGCAACACGAGGAACGGCGCCGACACGACGAGCGCCCAACAGATCACCTGCCAGCCGCCGATCTGGCGCGCGAGGCGCGCGCCTTCCGCATAGCCGAGCGCGCCGATGCCGACCGCGACGAGCATCAGCGCATCGCCGGCCTGCACGGTGCCGCCGCCGTCGCGCAGCGCGAACGCGATCACCAGCGCGCTGCCGGCCACCGCGCTGGCCCAGAACGCCTTCGACGGCCGCTCGTGCGACAGCCATGCCGCGTACAGCGCGACGAACAGCGGCTGCAGGCCGTTGACCACCGCGCCGTGCGATGCCGGTACCGATTTCATCGCCCAGGCGGAGAACACCGGATACGCGATGATCACGCCGAGCGACGTGATCGCGAGGCTTTTCAGTTGCGCGCGGGTCGGCAGCGGCTCGCGGCGCCACCACAACAGCAGGCCGGCCGGCACCGCGGCGGCGAGCGCGCGGCCGAGCCCGTTGAGCAGCGGATGGAGTTCGGAGACGACGATACGCGTCATCGGCAGCGTCAGGCTGAAGATCATCACGCCGATGAGGCCGAGCAGCATGCCCCGGGTTTCGCGCGAATTCATGTGAGGGGTGTCTCCGTGTTGCCGGTATTGATGTCGTTGAGGGGAGGAGGGCGTTCAGCGCAACGTGCGCGCGCCCTGCGGCGTGTCGAATTCGGCGACGAGCGCGGGCGGGCCGTCGGCGGCTTCGAGGTCGAGCAGGTGCGCGGCGCCGAGCCAGTCGAGCTGCTCGCGAAGCGCGTCTGCGCGCGGGTGGACGCCCTTGAGCGCCTTCAGCGCGACGCCGTCGCCCGGCAGCGATTCGGCCGGGTGGTGCGCGCTGTCCCACTGGATCAGCGACGGCAGCAGGCCGTCGCCCGCGCCTTGCCACGCGGGGAACGCGCCGTCGTCGGGCACCGTGAGGCCCCAGCTCAGGTCGCCGCGCCGCATCGCGACGACCGGCGGGATGCGCGCCGGGTACTGGCTCTGCCACAGCGCGAGCTGGCGCGGACGGTCGACGCGCGCGACCCAGTGCGCGAGAAACGGACCTTGCGCGAGCCGCGCATGCATGGCCGGATCGTCGAGGCCGAACAGCCGCGCGCGCGGCGGCTTGGCGCTGTCGTCTTGCGCCGGCGCGTCGGGGTCGATCGCGATCACTTCGAGGTAGAGCCCGCCCCACGCGCCGAACAGCGCATTGTGGGTCCGCATCAGCGGGTGGCCGCCGCCGCCGGCCGGTTCGATACCGAGCGCGTCGGCAACGTGGCGGACGCCTTCGTCGAGCGTGCGCGCGGCGATCACGAGATGGTCGAGTGTCAGGGAGCGGGCTGGCATGAACGTCGGTCGGGAAGCGAAAGTGTCATGGTGGGCAGGCGATGCGCCGGGCGGTGGCCGGACCGGCCGGCGTACCGGCCGCGATGCAGGCCGGTGGGCGCGGTACCCGGTGCGGCGGGGCCAAAGCGGCGGCCGCAGGGTCGCCATGCCGGTCAACTGTAATCGTCGCTACCGGCACAGTAACGGTACAATCGGCGCGATAGCCTTCGGTACAGTTGGAGCTGCCGCCCATGTCCACCGTCCCACTCGCCCAGATTCCCGTGCCGCACGACACGGCCACGCTCACGCTCGTCGACCAGCTGGTCCAGTGGGCGCGGCGGCGCATCGACGAACGCGTGTTCCGTCCCGGCATGCGGATGCCGTCGATCCGCAAGCTCGCGCTCGACAAGAGCGTGTCGCGCTTCACCGTCGTCGAGGCGTACGAGCGGCTCGTCGCGCAGGGCTACCTCGACTCGCGGCGCGGCTCGGGCTTCTACGTGCGCGAGCGCACGGCCGCCGGCCCGCAACCGGCCGACAGCGTCGCACGCGTGGCCGAGGCCGCGCCGGTGCACAACACGATCGACGTCGTCTGGCTGCTGCGCAACATGCTGCACACCGTCAGCCCGGAAAAGGGGCCGGGTCTCGGCTATCTGCCGGGCCGCTGGCTCGACGGCGAACTGATCACCGGCGCGCTGCGCGCGCTCGGGCGCCAGTCCGGCGCGCAGATGCTCGGCTTCGGCACCGCGCAGGGCTTCCTGCCGCTGCGCCAGCAACTGCAGACGCGTCTCGCCGAAGTGGAGATCGGCGCGAAGCCCGAACAGATCGTGCTGGTGTCGGGGATCACGCAGGCGATCGACCTGATCTCGCGGATCTACGTGAAGCCCGGCGATGCGGTGATCGTCGGCGATCCGGCCTGGTTCCAGATGTTCGGCCGCTTCGCGGCGCAGGGCGCGCAGCTCGTCGGGATGCCGTACACGCCGGACGGCCCCGATCTCGACGCGCTCGAGACGCTCGTGCAGATGTGGCGGCCGAAGATGCTCGTGATCAATTCGGTGTTGCAGAACCCGACCGGCACGTCGCTGTCGGCCGCGCAGGCGTTCCGGATCCTGAAGCTCGCGGAGGCGTACGACTTTCTCGTCGTCGAGGACGACGTGTACGGCGACCTGTGCCCGCCGAGCTATCCGGCCACGCGCCTCGCGAGCCTTGACCAGTTGAAGCGCGTGATCTACCTCGGCAGCTATTCGAAGACGCTCGCGGCGAACCTGCGGGTCGGCTATGTCGCCTGCGCGCCGGAGATCGCGAAGGCAGTCACCGACCAGAAGATGCTGGTCGGGATGACGACGCCCGAGCTGAACGAGCGCGTGCTTTACAAGATCCTGACCGAAGGGCACTACCGTCGCCACGTCGAGCGGCTGCGCGCGCGGCTCGACGGCGTGCGCGACAAGACCGCGCGGATGCTCGAGCGCACGGGGCTCGGCCTCTTCACGATGCCGGCGGCCGGGATGTTCCTGTGGGCCGACACGGGCGTCGATTCGGACGCGCTCGCGGCGGTCGCGCACGAGGCCGGCTTTCTGCTGACGCCGGGCAGCCTGTTCTCGCCGCAGCAATCGCCGTCGACGTGGATGCGCTTCAACGTCGCGAATTGCGGCGATCCGGCGCTGCCGGGGCTGCTGTCGCGTTATATCGATTCGGCCGCGCGTCGCGCGTCGTGACCCTGGGCGGCACGCCGGCCCTTGAAATCGGGCGTGCCGTCCCCAGATACCCGCGCAAACCGCTTGCGCCAGGCGGCAGCCTTTCACGGGCCGGCCGGCATCGCGCGCCGGACGCCTGCGCCACACCATTCAAGTTCAAGTAAGAGGAAACAGCATCCATGGCACATGAAACGATGAGCTTTCAGGCAGAGGTCAAGCAACTCCTCCACCTGATGATCCATTCGCTCTACAGCAACAAGGAAATTTTCCTGCGCGAACTGGTGTCGAACGCGTCCGACGCGGCCGACAAGCTGCGTTTCGAAGGGCTCGCGGACAACGCGCTGTACGAAAACGATCCGAACCTGCGCATCCGCATCGGCTACGACAAGGCCGCGCGCACGATCACGATCGACGACAACGGCATCGGCATGAGCCGCGACGAGGCGATCGCGAACCTCGGCACGATCGCGCGTTCGGGCACCAAGGAATTCTTCACGAAGCTGTCCGGCGACCAGCAGAAGGATGCGGCGCTGATCGGCCAGTTCGGCGTCGGGTTCTACTCGGGCTTCATCGTTGCCGACAAGATCACCGTCGAGACGCGTCGCGCGGGCCTGCCGGCGAGCGAAGCCGTGCGCTGGGAAAGCGCGGGCGAGGGCGATTTCACGATCGACGCGATCGAGCGCGCGCAACGCGGCACGACGATCACGCTGCACCTGCGCGAAGGCGAGGACGAGCTGCTGTCGTCGCACCGCCTGCAGTCGATCATCCAGAAGTATTCCGACCACATCGCGCTGCCGATCCTGATGCAGAAGGAAGAGTGGGATCATGAAAAGGGCGAGATGGTCCTGAAGGACGAGGACGAGACCGTCAACCAGGCGAGCGCGCTGTGGACGCGTTCGAAGAGCGACGTCACCGACGAGCAGTACACGCAGTTCTACCAGCACATCGCGCACGACCACCAGGATCCGCTCACGTGGACGCATAACCGCGTCGAGGGCCGCAGCGAATACACGCAACTGCTGTTCGTGCCGGCGCACGCGCCGTTCGACATGTGGAACCGCGACTATCGCGGCGGCCTGAAGCTGTACGTGAAGCGCGTGTTCATCATGGACGACGCCGAGCAGCTGCTGCCGCAATACCTGCGCTTCGTGAAGGGCGTCGTCGATTCGGCCGACCTGCCGCTGAACGTGTCGCGCGAGATCCTGCAGGAAAGCCGCGACGTGAAGGCGATCCGCGAAGGCGTGACGAAGCGTGCGCTGTCGATGCTCGAAGAGCTCGCGAACGCGGAAGACGATGCCGGCAAGGAGAAGTACAAGACCTTCTGGGGCGCGTTCGGCCAGGTGCTGAAGGAGGGCCTCGGCGAGGATCACGCGAACCGCGAACGCATCGCGAAGCTGCTGCGCTTCGCGTCGACGCACGGCGACACCGACGCGCAGGACGTGTCGCTCGCCGACTACGTGTCGCGCATGAAGCCCGAGCAGAGCAAGATCTACTACGTGACGGCCGACGCATGGCAGGCGGCGAAGAACAGCCCGCATCTCGAAGTGTTCCGCAAGAAGGGCGTCGAGGTGCTGCTGCTGACCGATCGCGTCGACGAATGGATGCTGTCGTTCCTGCAGGAATTCGACGGCAAGCCGCTCGCGAGCGTGGCACGTGGCGACCTCGATCTCGGCGAGCTGAACGACGAAGAGAAGAAGGCGCAGGAGCAGGCAGGCGAGGCGATCAAGCCCGTCGTCGAGAAGATGAAGGAAGCGCTCGGCGACAAGGTGAAGGAAGTGCGCGTCACGTTCCGCCTGACCGATTCGCCGTCGTGCCTCGTCGCCGACGACAACGACATGAGCGGCTACCTTCAGCGGATGCTGAAGGCGGCAGGCCAGAACGCGCCGGCGATGCAGCCGATCCTCGAGATCAATCCGGAGCACGCGCTCGTGAAGCAGTTGAAGGCCGACAGCGCCGATTTCGGCGACTGGTGCCACCTGCTGTTCGATCAGGCGCTGCTGGCCGAAGGCGGCATGCTCGACGATCCGGCGAGCTTCGTGAAGCGGACCAACGCGCTGCTGCTGTCGCGCGCCGCGTGAACACGCGCCTGCGATTCGACGGCGGGCAGGCCGGCTGGCGCGAGACGCCGCGGCCTGGCTGCACGCTCGACCAGCGCGACTGGCTGACGCGCGGCGGATCGCTGACCGCGCACCTTGCAAGGCTTGGCCGCGTGAACGTGCGCGTGACGCGCGAGGCCGTCGACTGTCCGTGGTTCGACGAGCCGGACGCGGTCGCCAGTGCACCGCGCGCGCCGATGTGGGTGCGCGAGGTGATCCTGTCGGTCGACGGCACGCCGTACGTCGCCGCGCACAGCATCGCGCCGCTCGCGGCCAGCAAGGGTGTGTGGCAGGCCATGCGGCGGCTGCGCACGCGGCCGCTGGCGGAACTGCTGTACAGCGATCCGCAGGTCGAGCGTTCGGCGCTCGTCAGCCGGCGCGTGATCGCGGGCCATCCGCTGTTTGCGCTGGCGACCCATGCGCTCGACGGTGCGCGAGCACCGCACGCGTTCGCCGCGCGGCGCTCGGTGTTCCAGCGTCACGGCAAGCCGTTGATGGTCACCGAGTGCATGCTGCCGGCGCTGTGGCGCCATCTCGATGCGCACGGCGACGGGCCGCGCTCGGGCGGGCCCGGCGGAGGCGCGTGATGCTGCGGGGGTTCCCGCCGGTCGTCGCGGCGAATACGCATACGATGATCCTCGGCAGCTTTCCGGGGGAGGCGTCGCTCGATGCCGCGCAGTACTACGCGCATCCGCGCAACCAGTTCTGGCGGCTGCTCGGCACGGTGCTCGGCGAGCCCGGGCTGCACGAGCTCGCGTACGACGCGCGGCTCGAACGCGTGCTGATGCACGGGATCGGGATCTGGGACGTGCTGGCCGCGTGCCATCGCGAGGGCAGCCTCGATTCGGCGATCCGGCATGCGAAGCCGAACGATTTCGATGCGTTGAGGGAACATGCGCCGTTGCTGAAGCGCGTGTGTTTCAACGGCAAGACGGCAGGGCGGTTTGCAGAGGTGATTGGTGCGGCGGGGTACGACACGCTCGTGCTGCCTTCGTCGAGCCCGGCGAATGCAATGCTGTCGTTCGAGCAGAAGCTCGCGCAGTGGCAGGGGATTCGTGCCTGACGATTCGACGGATCGTCGCTTACTCGTCCTTGCCCCAGCGCCACTTCGGCTTTTCGCCTTTCAGCCAGCACACGACCGTGAACGCGGCGACCAACGCGACGATGCAAGCCGCGAACGCCAGCGGCGACCGGGCGGGCGACACGCGCGTCGCAACCACCACGATCCCGATCACAAAGAGCAGCAGGACGGCCCAGCCTTGCCACGCGACCGGTAACCCCCACCCCCAGCCGTAGCGTTTCGCCGGAAACCAGATCTTCTTGTCGGTCGAGGTCATGTGATTCCTCGTCGTCAGTGGTAGTCGCTTTCTCGCTGGTGTCGGACTGCAAGGATCGTCACCGTTCGGCTGTCATCGATCTCGAACAATGCGACGTAACCGGATGCCCCGAATGGAATGATCAGCTCCCGCAGAAACGGCATGGACGGGTGGACTTTGCGGCAGGTGAACGGCGATGATTCGAGCGTGGCGATTCCTGACGCAATGGCCGCCAATGCGCGTTCAGCCTGTTCGACCTCTGCGTCGTCACGGTCGACGACGAAAGCATAAAGCCGGTCCAGATCGTCCGATGCCCCGGACGTGAAGCGAACCGTATAGGTCATAGAGTCTGCCGCTTCCTGTCACGCAGCGTATCGAGCCGTCGGCCCAGTCGTTCCAGCACTTCAGACGAAGGGACGTACTCGCCGGTTCGGCGCGCCTCGTCGCGCGACGCAATGCCGCGCGCAATGAATTCGCTTTGGAGGCGTCGACGTTCGATGCCTTCGCGAATCGATTGCTCGACGAAGCCCGACAGTGTTTCGCCTTCCTGAAGGACATTCTCGGCGGCATCGCGCAATTCCGGTTCGACCCGGACAGACGGAAAAGTAGCGGTTTTCATTGTGCCCTCAATGCATCGCAATTGCGATGCATTATCGCGCACGCTCGGATCGCAGGCAAGTCGACCGGATGGCCGGGTGATCTGCCGTGCGCTCGGCGGCCGCCACCCTCCACCAATGCTATCCTCTCGTCCGCTAAAACCAGCTTCACCCAGCGAGATTCACACATGACCCGACTGATCAAGCGCGCGTCCGCCGAGGCGCGCGCGTCCAAGCGCAGCAAGCCGTCTGCCTACAACGGCTCCGAAAAACTCCAGCCGCCGCGCCTGAAGCGCCGCCCGGAAATCGACGAACACGACGACGTGCCGGTGCTCGAAGCGCCGCGCAAGCCGCGCTTCGCGCCCGTCACGTTCTCGGAAGAGGGCGGCGTGCGCTTCCTGCACTTCGGCACCGAATGGGTGCAGGGCGCGATGCGGATCTCGAAGCCGCTGCATATCGAGCTCGAATACGCGCAGCAGATGATGGCGTGGCTGCTGTTCCTCGAAACGCCCGAGCGGATCGTCCAGCTCGGGCTCGGCACCGGCGCGCTGACCAAGTTCTCGCACCGTTTCCTGCCGCACGCGAAGGTCGAGGCCGTCGAGCTGAACCCGGCCGTGATCGTCGCCGCGCGCACGATGTTCGCGCTGCCGCCCGACGACGCACGTCTCGCCGTGCACGAAGCCGACGCATGGGATTTCGTCAACGATCCGGCCAACCGCGGCACGACGGGCGCGATCCAGATCGACCTGTACGACGCGACCGCGCGCGGCCCCGTGCTCGACAGCGTCGCGTTCTACCGCGCGGTGCGCGGCTGCCTCGCCGATGCGGGCATCGCGACCATCAACCTGTTCGGCGATCATCCGAGCTTCGTGCGCAACATGAAGCACCTGAACGCGGCGTTCGATCACCGCGTGATCGCGCTGCCCGAAGTGCACGACGGCAACCGGATCGCGATCGCGTTCTCGGGCCCCGCGCTCGACGTGTCGTTCGCGCAGCTCGACGCACGTGCGAAGCTGATCGAGGACACGCTGAAGCTGCCCGCACGCAAGTGGGTGAAAGCTTTGAAAGAAACGACCGGCGCGCGCGACACCGTGTTCGCGATCTGACGTTTCATGCACCGGCGGCATGCCGGTGCAACCGCACGACAAGGGGCGGATCACCTCGGGTTCGCCCCTGCTTGACCGCGTGCCCGCGGCTCCTATACTGGCGCGAAGCCAGGGGAGCCGCAGCCTACCCGTTTTGCGCTCCTCTCGGCGCCGTACCCGCTCAACAAGATCGATAACCGGGAAAGATGAGGAGACGTCATGGCTCACGATGCCGACGCCAACCGGGCCGCCAAGCGCTGGCTCTGGCTGCTGGTCCTGCCGCTGATCGCGATGGTGTGGGTACCGTCGTACAGCAAGATCGAACCGCAATGGTTCGGTTTTCCGTTCTTCTACTGGTACCAGCTGCTGTGGGTCTTCATTAGCGCGGTGATCACCGCGTTTGTCTATTTCAAGACCAAGAACGCGTGGAAGGCGAGCGGTCCGCAGGGAGATGCGCGATGAATCTCGGCGCAACCTTCGTCTTCGTCCTGCTGTTCATCGGCGTCACGATCATCGGTTTCCTGGCCGCGAACTGGCGGCGCGGCGATCTCGCCCATCTCGACGAATGGGGCCTCGGCGGACGCCGTTTCGGCACGATCGTCACGTGGTTCCTGCTCGGCGGCGACCTCTACACGGCTTACACGTTCGTCGCGGTTCCCGCGCTCGTGTTCGGTGCCGGCGCGATGGGGTTCTTCGCGCTGCCTTATACGATCCTGATCTATCCGTTCGCGTTCGTCGTGTTCCCGAAGCTGTGGAGCATCGCGAAGCGGCACGGCTATGTGACGGCCGCCGACTTCGTCAATGCGCGCTACGGCAGCCGGATGCTCGCGCTCGCGATCGCGGTGACGGGCATCCTCGCGACGATGCCGTACATCGCGCTGCAGCTCGTCGGCATCGAAGTGGTGATCGGCGCGCTCGGCTTCGACACGACCGGCTTCGTCGGCGACCTGCCGCTGATCATCGCGTTCGCGATCCTCGCCGCGTACACGTACACGTCGGGGCTGCGTGCGCCGGCGATGATCGCGATCGTCAAGGACATCCTGATCTACATCACGATCGCCGCGGCGGTCATCGTGATCCCGGCGAAGCTCGGCGGCTTCGGGCACATCTTCGCGAGCGTGCCGCCCGCGAAGCTGCTGCTGAAGGCGCCCGACGCGATGAGCCTGAATGGCTACAGCGCGTATGCGACGCTCGCGATCGGCTCGGCGCTTGCGCTGTTCCTGTATCCGCACTCGGTGACGGCCATCCTGTCGTCGTCGTCCGGCAACTCGATCCGCCGCAACATGGCGATGCTGCCCGCATACTCGTTCGTGCTCGGCCTGCTCGCGCTGCTCGGCTACATGGCGCTCGCGTCGGGCGTGAAGGACATGCCGCAGTACGCGCCGTACTTCAAGGCATTCGGCCCGAACTTCGCGGTGCCCGCGCTGTTCCTCGAGTATTTCCCGTCGTGGTTCGTGGGCGTCGCGTTCGCGGCGATCGGCATCGGCGCGCTGGTGCCGGCGGCCATCATGTCGATCGCGGCCGCGAACCTGTACACGCGCAACATTCACCGCGAGTTCGTGAACCGCAACATGTCGCACGACCAGGAAACGCACGTCGCGAAGCTCGTGTCGCTGATCGTGAAGGTCGGAGCGGTCGCGTTCATCCTCGGGCTGCCGCTGACTTACGCGATCCAGCTGCAGCTGCTCGGCGGGATCTGGATCATCCAGACACTGCCCGCGATCGTGCTCGGCCTGTACACGCGCATGCTCGACCATCGCGGCCTGCTGGCCGGCTGGGCCGCCGGCATCGTGTGCGGCACGTGGATGGCGATCTCGCTGAAGCTGGCCGGATCGATCTTCACGATCCACCTGTTCGGTCTGGCGATTCCCGGCTACGCGGCCGTGTGGTCGCTGATCGTGAACCTGGTGGTGGCGGTGGTGGTGAGCGTGCTGGTGCGCGTGATGGGCATGGCGCATGCGGAGGACCGCACGCGGCCGGAGGACTATTTCGACGTCGTCGAGGGCTGACGCGGATCGCGTGGCCGCGCAATAAAAAAGCCCGCCACCGGCAAGGTGGCGGGCTTTGTCTTTCGTGTCATCCCTGCGCGCGTTTCGCGAGGTCCTCGCGTTGCGACAGGTCTTCGACGTTGACCATCCAGTGTACGCCGAAACGATCCTTCGCCATCCCGAAGCCGAGCGCCCAGAACGTCTTGCCGAACGGCATCGTCACTTCGCCGCCGTCGGCGAGCGCATTGAACAGCTTCTGGCCCTCTTCGACCGTCGCCGGATTCAGCGACAGCGAATAGCCGGCGTGCATGCCGCCGCCGGGCTGGCTGCAGTCGCCGTCCGAGCACATGATCATCGAGTCGCCGATCGTGAAGCTCGCGTGCATTACCTTGTCGCCCATCTCCGGCGTCAGCGGGTAGTCGGGATTCGGCGGCGCGTCCTTGAAGTGCATCTTGAACATCGTCTTCGCACCGAGTGCCTTTTCGTAGAACTGAAGGGCTTCGTCGGCGCGACCGTAGAACGTCAGGTACGGTTGAACTTGCATCGCTGTCTCCTGTAATGGGCCGGCCTGCGCATCCGCGCGGGTTCGGCACCGTGCAAGACTGACTGGGAAAGGGGGCATCGGGAGGCGGCCGGCGCACCCGTGACGTGGATTGTAGTGCGCGTGCTTGACGATGGAATGAAAAATAAAAACGGCCGCGAACATGACGTTCGCGGCCGTGTGCGGCGTGCGTGCTGACGGCTGTTGTCAATGTTGCTGACAGCCGCTGACGCGTGTGGCGGCTCAGCGCAGCGAGTCGATCAGCTTCTCGAGCTTCACCGCATCGGCGGCGAATACGCGGATGCCTTCAGCGAGCTTTTCGGTCGCCATCGCGTCGTCGTTCAGCTGGAAGCGGAACGCTGCCTCGTCGATCGCGACGCGCGCAGCCGGCTTGTCCTGCAGCGCTTCCGGCGACAGCTTGCGCGTGACCGTGTCGTTGCTGTCCTGCAGCTTCTGCAGCAAATCGGGACTGATCGTCAGCAGGTCGCAGCCGGCGAGTTCGGTGATCTGGCTGGTCGTGCGGAAGCTCGCGCCCATCACTTCGGTCGTGTAGCCGAACGTCTTGTAGTACGTGTAGATGCGGCGCACCGACTGCACGCCCGGATCGTTCGCGCCACCATCCTTTTCTTCATTCCACTCTGCACCGGCCTGCTTCTTGTACCAGTCGTAGATCCGGCCGACGAACGGCGAGATCAGCTGCGCGCCGGCTTCCGCGCATGCAGCGGCCTGCACGAGCGAGAAAAGCAGGGTCATGTTGCACTTGATCCCTTCCTTCTGCAGCACTTCGGCCGCGCGGATGCCTTCCCACGTCGACGCGAGCTTGATCAGGATGCGCTCGCGGCCGATGCCGGCGGCTTCGTACAGCTTGATGAGCTCGCGACCCTTGTCGATCGAGCGCTGCGTGTCGAACGACAGGCGCGCGTCGACCTCGGTCGACACGCGGCCCGGGATCAGCTTCAGGATCTCGGTGCCGAATGCGATCAGCAGGCGGTCGATGATGAAATCGGTGCTTTCGTTGCGATGATCGCGGACGGTTTTCTCGAGGATCGGCTTGTACGCATCCTTCTGGACGGCCTTCAGGATCAGCGACGGGTTCGTGGTCGCGTCCCGCGGCTGGTATTGCGCAAGCTGCTGGAAATCGCCCGTGTCGGCGACGACGGTCGTGTACTGCTTCAGCTGGTCGAGTGCGGTAGTCATGGCGATTCGGAAGAAGGGCGCAAGGCGCCGGGTTCTCACGGGCCGCGCGAGCGCGGCGGCGAAGCGAAGCGGCGCCGGGCGCCGCCTCCGATCCGCTATTCTAGGCCCGATTCGTGTCGGGCACGTTCTGGCGTGTCCGATGGCCGCAGCGGCGGGCGCCGCGCCGCGTCACGCCGGGCGACGCGCGTTCAGGATCACCTGCGTGACGATCCCCGCGACGAGCCCCCAGAACGCCGAACCGATCGACAGCAGCGTGAGGCCCGATGCGGTGACCATGAACGTGACGAGCGCGGCCTCGCGCTGCTTCACGTCCTGCATCGCGTTCGCGAGCCCGCTCATGATCGAGCCGAACAGCGCGAGCGCGGCGACCGACACGACGAGCGCTTTCGGCAGCGCCGCGAACAGCGCGGCGATGGTCGCGCCGAAGATCCCCGCGATCAGGTAGAACGTGCCGCACCACACGGCGGCCGTGTAGCGCTTCGCGCGATCCTCGTGCGCTTCCGGGCCCGTGCAGATCGCGGCCGTGATCGCCGCGAGGTTGACGCCGTGCGAGCCGAACGGCGCGAGCAGCAGCGACGCGAGGCCGGTGGTCGCGATCAGCGGCGACGACGGGGTCTGGTAGCCGTCCGCGCGCAGTACCGCGATGCCCGGCACGTTCTGCGACGCCATCGCGACGACGAACAGCGGAATGCCGATGCTGACGATCGCCGCGATCGAGAAGGCCGGCATCGTGAACACGGGTTGCGCGAACGCGATATGAAAGCCGCTGAAGTCGAGCAGGCCGAGACCGCCGGCGACCGCCGTGCCGACGATCAGCGTCGTCACGATCGCATAGCGCGGCGCGAGCCGCTTGACGATCAGGTACGTGAAGAACATCGCGAGTACGAGTGCGGTCTGGAACTGCGCGGCGCGGAAGATCTCGATGCCGATCTCGAACAGGATGCCCGCGAGCAGCGCGGCGGCGATGCCGGCCGGAATCTTGCGCATCAGCGTGTCGAACAGCCCGCTCACGCCGACGGCCGTCAGCAGCACCGCGCAGACGACGAACGCACCGATCGCCTCGGGGTAGGGCACGCCGGGCAGCGACGCGATCAGCAGCGCGGCGCCGGGCGTCGACCATGCGACGACGACGGGCGCGCGAAAGCGCAGCGACAGGCCGATCGTCGTCAGCGCCATGCCGATCGACAGCGCCCAGATCCACGACGAGATCTGCGCATCGGTGAGGTGGGCGGCGCGGCCGGCCTGGAACATCAGCACGAGCGAGCTCGTATAGCCCGTCATCATCGCGACGAAGCCGGCGACGAGTGCGGAGACGGAAGTATCGGCGAAAAAGCGGCGGCCGCCGGCGCGGCTCGCGCTCGCGGTGGGCGAGGGGTTCATGCTATCTCCGGGGGAGGCCGCTCGGACGCGGCCTTCGTGTCTTGGTGGGTGTCGTTACTTGCTGAGTGCGCGCATCGCGGTTTCGAGGCCCGCGAGCGTGAGCGGATACATGCGATGGCCGAGCAGGTCGCGGATCACCGCGACCGACTGCCGGTATTCCCATAGCCGCTCGGGCTCCGGGTTCAGCCATGCATGATGGGGGAACTGGTCGGCGAGGCGGCGCAGCCATACGGCGCCGGCTTCCGGGTTGTTGTATTCGACCGAGCCGCCGGGCTGCAGCACTTCGTACGGGCTCATCGTCGCGTCGCCGACGAAGATCAGCTTGTAGTCGGGCGTGAACTTGTGCAGCACGTCCCACGTCGCGGTGCGTTCCGAGTGGCGGCGGCGGTTGTTCTTCCACAGGTGGTCGTACACGCAGTTGTGGAAGTAGAAGAATTCCAGGTGCTTGAACTCGGCCTTCGCGGCCGAGAACAGCTCTTCGGTGCGCTTGATGTGGTCGTCCATCGAGCCGCCGACATCGAGCAGCATCAGCACCTTCACGTTGTTGTGGCGCTCGGGCACCATCCGCAGGTCGAGCCAGCCCGCGTTCGCGGCAGTGCTGCGGATCGTGCCGGGCAGGTCGAGCTCCTCGGCGGCGCCTTCGCGCGCGAAGCGGCGCAGCCGTCGCAGCGCGACCTTGATGTTGCGCGTGCCGATCTCGACGGAATCGTCGTAGTCGCGATACGCGCGCGCCTCCCACACCTTCACCGCGGTGCGGTTGCCATTCGACGGGCCGCCGATGCGCACGCCTTCCGGGTTGTAGCCGCCGTGCCCGAACGGCGACGTGCCGCCGGTGCCGATCCACTTGTTGCCGCCTTCGTGGCGTTCCTTCTGCTCGTCGAGCAGTTCCTTCAGGCGCTCCATCAGCTTGTCGAGCCCGCCCATCGCCTCGATCTGCGCCTTCTCCTCCGGCGACAGCTCGCGCTCGAGGCGCTTTTCGAGCCAGTCGAGCGGAATGTCGAATGCTTCGGACGGCAGGGACGACACGCCGTGGAAATACGCGCCGAACGCCTGGTCGAACTTGTCGAAGTACTGCTCGTCCTTGACGAGCGTCATCCGCGCGAGGAAGTAGAACGCGTCGATCGACGGCGAGATCAGCCCGGCCTTCAGCGATTCGAGCAGCGTCAGGTATTCCTTCACCGAGACGGGCAGCTTGGCTGCGCGCAGCGCGTAGAAGAAATTGAGCAACATGGCCGAGCCTTCGCGGATGGGGGGAGGATTACCGGTTGTGCCGGTTCATGTAGACGAGCCGTTCGAGCAGGCTCAGGTCCTGCTCGTTCTTCAGCAGCGCGCCCGCGAGCGGCGGCACGATCTGCTTCGCGTCCACGCCGCGCAGCGCGTCGGCCGGGATGTTCTCGGCGAGCAGCAGCTTCAGCCAGTCGAGCAGCTCGGACGTCGACGGCTTCTTCTTCAGGCCCGACACGCCGCGCAACTCGAAGAAACTCTCGAGCGCCGCGCGCAGCAGCTCCTCGCGGATGTCCGGGAAATGAACCGCGACGATCTTCTGCATCGTCGCGGGGTCGGGAAACTGGATGTAGTGGAAGAAGCAGCGGCGCAGGAACGCGTCGGGCAGTTCCTTCTCGTTGTTCGACGTGATGATGACGAGCGGGCGGTGCTTCGCGCGCACCGTTTCGCGCGTCTCGTACACGTGGAATTCCATCCGGTCGAGCTCGCGCAGCAGGTCGTTCGGGAATTCGATGTCGGCCTTGTCGATCTCGTCGATCAGCAGCACGGTCGGGCGCTCGGCGTCGAACGCCTGCCACAGCACGCCCTTGACGATGTAGTTCGAGATGTCCTTCACGCGCTCGTCGCCGAGCTGCGAGTCGCGCAGCCGCGACACGGCGTCGTATTCGTACAGGCCCTGCTGCGCTTTCGTGGTCGACTTGATGTGCCACTGCAGCAGCGGCATCTCGAGGGCCGCCGCGACTTCCTCCGCGAGCATGGTCTTGCCGGTGCCGGGCTCGCCCTTGATCAGCAGCGGGCGTTGCAGCGTCAGCGCGGCATTGACCGCGAGCTTCAGATCGTCGGTGGCGACGTAGTGCGAGGACCCTTCGAAACGCATGGCGGCGCTCTTCTCAATCGGGAAAAAAACCCAGTATAAGTCAGAAGGGCTGTGCGGTTGGGCCGCGCCCGCGTATCGTTGCGGGACTGCGGCGGGGCGAAGCGGGGCGCCTTATGGACGCGTTCCCCGCCGACGCGGTACAATCTGGCCGTTTTTTTTGGCCTGCGTGGCGATCCAATAAGCAAAACGGCGCGGGCCGTTGCCGCTTTGGCGCCAGTTTCCCCTCAAGCTAGGTTACAAGAGCTATGAACAAATTCGTCGGCAAACACGTCGTTGTCGCAGCGCTCGTGGCGCTCGCGGGCAGCGCGCAGGCGGCCGGTGTGGTCGGCAACCCGAAGGACGGGGCGAGCAAGGCCGCCATGTGCATCGGTTGCCACGGCATCCAGGACTACCGCGCGGCGTACCCGGAGGTCTACCGGGTGCCTGTCCTCGGCGGCCAGAACCAGCAATACCTCGAGAACGCGCTGAAGGCCTACCGCAAGAAGGATCGTCACTTCCCGTCGATGAATGCGATCGCCGGTTCGCTGACGGACCAGGACATCGCGGATCTGTCGGCGTACTACGCCGCCCAGAAGGCCGACTCGAAGGACAACCCCTACAAGTAAGCGCGCGCCGCCGATCTCTCCGGCGGGACAGGAGCATTCATGAACAACGCATTCAAGACGGCGGCGGTTGCACTGGCGGCCGGCCTCGCGATCGGTACCGCGCACGCGGCGGACACCACGAAGGGCAAGGAACTGGTCGAATCGCACAACTGCGCGGCCTGCCACGGCGCGCAGATGAACAAGCCGATCAACGCCGAATATCCGCGCCTCGCCGGCCAGCATGCCGACTACCTCGTGTGGGCGATGCGCCAGTACCAGATGGGCCTGACGAATCCGCTGCTCGGTCGCAACAACGCGATCATGCAGGCACAGGTGCAGAGCCTGTCGGTCAGCGACATGAAGGACATCGCGGCCTACATCGAGTCGCTGAAAGAAACCGATCTCGTGTTCAAGAAGTAAGCGCGACGGGCCCGACGGGCTCGCGCAGCAAAAATACCCCGCCGAGGCGGGGTATTTTTTTGTCCGCGCTCCGGCGCCCGTGGGCCGGTGCCGCGGCGCTCAGTCGCGCGATGCGCGGCGCAGGATGCGCTGCAGATACGCGTCGGTATCGGGCGGCGTGCCGGTGCGCTGCGCTTCCCAGATCGTCTCGCCAAGGCATTCCATGATCGAATGCTGTGCTTCGTGGGTCGAGTCGAGCTTTGCCGCCAGCTTGTCGTGCGCGGCGCGGATGCCGGGCGGCTGGTCGATCGACAGCTGCTCGCTGATCGCGAGGTGCATCGACAGGTGCAGGAACGGGTTCGTGCGGCCTTCCTCGGGCGTGTACTCGCGCGCGGTCGCGCCATCGGCGTCGGCGAGGTCGTCGTGGTATTCGGGATGCTCGACGATCCAGTCGGCTGCGATCGCTTCCAGCGGCGTCAGGATCTCGCCGGCGCGCTGCTTGCGCCAGGTCTCGGTGAAAAAGCGACGCACATCGTCGCGGCTTGGATTGAACATGGTGGGGAGACGTCGTGATTCGGACGGCGTGATGCCGCGTCGCGCATTGTACGCCGGGTCGGCGGACGGTGCTGGCGGCGGGCGCGGAGCGGGTTGCGCGGCCGGCGGTGGCGGTAGTGGTGGTCGCCCGCGGGCCGGTTGTTGGCGCCCGCCACCGGCGCCGGGGAACGGGTAAGCGCGGGCTAGGCTCGCTGCCGCCGCGCCGTTACACTCCGACGATTTCCGTCGCCACGCCGTTCGCGCCCGTTCCGTCATGACCGCCACCGCCCGCCCGTCGTCCACCGCCCTGCAGGGCACGCTCTACGTCGCGTTGTCCGCCGCCGCGTTCGGCGCGATGGCGATCTTCGGCCGCTACGCGTATGCGGCCGGTGTCGATGTGCTCGGGCTGCTGATCGTGCGCTTCGCGATCGGCGGCGCGGTGCTTGCCGCGATCGCACGGCATCGCCGCGTCGCGTGGCCGCGCGGGCGCGCGCTCGCGCCGCTCGTGGCGATGGGCGCGCTCGGCTACGTCGGGCAGTCGTTCTGCTATTTCAGCGCGCTGCAACACGCGCAGGCGAGCCTCGTCGCGCTGCTGCTGTACCTGTATCCGGCCTTCGTCACGCTGCTGGCCGCGTGGTGGCTCGGCGAGCGCCTCACGCGCGCGAAGGCCGTCGCGCTCGTGCTGTGCATCGCGGGTTCGGCGCTGATGGTCGGCGGCGGGCATGGCGAGCCGCTCGGGATCGCGCTCGCGCTGGCCGCCGCGGTGATCTATTCGCTGTACATCGTCGGCGGCACGAAGGCGACGCGCGGCGTCGATCCGCTCGCGACTACCGCGATCATCTGCCTGTCGGCGACCGCGACGCTCGTGGCGATCGCCGTCGTGCGGACCGCGGCGTTCGGTGCGCCGCCGCGCTGGCCCGCGACGGCCGGAGGCTGGGCGTCGATGCTCGCGATCGCGCTCGTGTCGACGGTCGCCGCGATGCTCGCGTTCTTTGCCGGGCTCGAACGGCTCGGGGCCGCACGCACGTCGATGCTGTCGACGCTCGAACCGGTCGTGACGGTCGCGCTCGCGGCGCTGCTGTTCGGCGAAGCGCTGTCGCCGCTGCAGTGGGCGGGCGGGGTCGCGATCCTTGCGGCCGTGCTGGCGCTGGTACGCGCGGGCGGTGCGGCGGCCGACGATGCAACTGCGACGTCCAACGCGTAGTCGAGAAGGAGGAAAGCGGCGCGGCGGTGCGGGTGACTACGCGCGGTCGCGGCTGCGGCTTGCAGGCGGAACCACGCCCGATAGGGTGTGCATCGAGCGTCCGGCCGCATGGCGCCGGGCGGTCTGCGACACGTTAGCCGCAGTTGCGCATCACTCGTTCGGCGGCGGCGTCTTCGGCCTGAATTCGCACAGCGGCTCGATCACGCAGTGCCAGCATTCGGGCTTGCGGGCCTTGCACACGTAACGCCCGTGCAGGATCAGCCAGTGGTGCGCGTCCTGCAGGAATTCCTTCGGCGTGAACTTCTCGAGCGCGGCCTCGACGGCCCGCACGTCCTTGCCCGGCGCGAGCCCCGTGCGGTTCGCGACGCGGAAGATATGCGTGTCAACCGCGATCGTCGGCTGGCCGAACGCGGTGTTCAGCACGACGTTCGCGGTCTTGCGGCCGACGCCCGGCAGCCCTTCGAGCGCTTCTCGATCGGCCGGCACCTCGCCGTCGTAGCGGTCGAGCAGGATCCGGCATGTCGCGACCACGTTCTTCGCCTTGGTCCGGTACAGGCCGATCGTCTTGATGTACTCGGTGACGCCTTCTTCCCCGAGTGCGACGATTTGTCGCGGGGTGTTTGCGACCGGAAACATCTTCCGCATCGCCTTGTTGACCGATACGTCGGTCGCCTGCGCGGACAGCATCACGGCGATCAGCAACTCGAACGGCGTCGAGTATTCGAGCTCGGTGGTCGGATGCGGATTGAGGCTCTGCAGCGTTTCGTAGATCGCGCGTCGTTTGCTGGCGTTCATGGAGCGTTCTGGTCGGGCGGTGCGGACGGGCCGCCGGGGCCGTCGTTGCCTGCGTCGTTCTCTTCGTCGTTGCCGCTCGCGGCCGCCGCTTTGGCGTCGCGTTGGGCCTGCTGTTCGGCGAGCCGTTGGCGGCGCGCCTCGGCCGCGTCGATCTGCGCCTGGACGGCTGCGCTCACGCCTTCGGTGTTCTTCGGCCCGGCGCCTTGCCCGGACAGCTCTTCCTTCTTCTTGCGCGCGCGTTCGAGCGCGGCGGCGATGATCGCGCGCTTCTTCGCTTCGGCGTCGTCTGCGGCCGGTGCGGCGGCCGGCGTGGCGGAGGGCGTTTCCGCTGGTGCCGCAGCCGGCTTCGCGGCACTGGCCGCGCGGCGTGCGGCCGCGCGCGCTTCGGCGGCCTCGCGTTCGCGGCGCTGGCGCGCAAGCCGCAGGTCATGGTGCGCGCGGGCGGCGTCGGCCTGTTCCTGCGACCACGCGTCCCAGCCGGTGCGATCGCCGGTCACCGGCAGCATCGCGATGCAGTCGACCGGGCAGGGGGGCACGCACAGGTCGCAGCCGGTGCACAGCGACTCGATGATCGTGTGCATCTGCTTCGGCGCGCCGATGATCGCATCGACCGGGCACGCCTGCATGCATAGCGTGCAGCCGATACACAGGCTTTCGTCGATGAAGGCGACCGCGCGCGGATGCTCGCTGCCGTTGACGGGGTTCAGCGGAATCACGGGTTTGCCGAGCAGGCTCGACAGGCGCGCAATGCCCTCGGCGCCGCCGGGCGGGCACTGGTTGTAGTTCGCGTCGCCGGCGGCGATTGCCTCGGCGTACGGGCGGCAGCCGTTATAGCCGCACTTCGTGCATTGCGTCTGGGGAAGCAGATCTTCGATGCGATCCGCGAGTGTTTTGGAGTCGGTCACGGTGACAACGGGCGTAGCGGCGCCGAATGGCTCGCGGCCACGTCGGGCGCGGCCGGAAAGGTTTGCCAAAGCTCGATTATCGCCGATTTCCCGCATTGCGCTGGACGCCGTCTGTGCGCATAATCGAACCGCTTTTTTGCAGGGGCTCAGCAGGAGGGCGGCCGCCTACGGCGCGCCCGTTCCAGGGCGGCCGGCGCCGAGGCGGTGGGGGTGCCGGTCCGGATCACGCGGCTCACATAGCAAAACGCCACATGAATCAGCCAAAAATCAAAAGAGATCCTGAAGGTACGCGCCGCCGCATCCTGATGGCGGCAGCCGAAGAGTTCGCGAGTGGAGGGCTGTTCGGCGCACGCGTCGACCAGATCGCGCGCCGGGCCGAAACCAACGAGCGCATGCTCTATTACTACTTCGGCAGCAAGGAGCAACTGTTCACGGCCGTGCTCGAACACGCGTTCTCCGCGCTGACCGAGGCCGAGCGCGAGCTCGATCTCGACGGCGTCGCGCCGGTCGAAGCCGTCACGCGGCTCGCGCATTTCGTTTGGGACTACTACCGCGACCATCCGGAGCTGCTCAGGCTCATCAACAACGAGAACCTGCACGAAGCGCGCTACCTGCACAAGTCGACGCGGATCCGCGAGATGATGTCGCCGATTGTCGCGAAGCTCGGCAACGTGCTGATGCGTGGCCAGAAGGCCGGGCTGTTCCGTACCGATGTCGATCCGCTGCGCTTCTACGTGACGCTGTCGGGGCTCGGCTACTACATCGTGTCGAACCGCTTCACGCTCGCCGCGACGCTCGGCCGTGACTTCACCGACACCGACGAGCGCGCCGAGATGGTCCGGATGAATACCGAGGTGCTGCTCGCGTATCTGTTGCGGCGCTGATGGGCTGACCGGGCCGTAGCGGCCGCCGGATGTAAAAACGCCGCCGTGCGCAGGCAACGGCGGCGTTTTCTCGTCGGAACGCGGTGCGTCAGGCGGCCTTGCGCGTGCGCACGGTCTTGGCGCGCGGGCTGCCGGCGGCGGCGCGTTTCGCGGCCGGTGCGGCCTTGGCGGGAACCGGTGCGGCGGCCTTGGCCGGCGCCTTCGCGCGCGTGCGCTTCGCCGCGGTGGCGCGCGTCGTTTCGGCTGGCGCGTCGCCGGCCGGCACGGCCGAGAGCGTCGTGGCCGCCGGTGCCTCCGGGACATCCTTCGTCGCGCCGTGCTTCGGCTCCGGCGCATGCTCGCGGATGAAGTCGCGCAGTTGCGGATAGATGATCGTGCGCCAGCGGCGGCCCGAGAAAATCCCGTAGTGGCCGCACTTCTCGGCGGTCAGGCTGCGGCGATCATCCTGCGGGATGCCCGTGCACAGTTCGTGCGCGACGTGCGTCTGGCCGCTGCCGGAGATGTCGTCGAGCTCGCCCTCGATCGTCATCAGCGCGGTGCGCTTGATGTCCTGCGGACGCACGCGCTCGCCTTCGACATCCCACGTGCCTTCGGCCAGCCGGAATTCCTGGAACACGACGCGGATCGTCTCGAGGTAATACTCGGCGGCCATGTCGAGCACCGCGTTGTATTCGTCGTAGAAGCGGCGGTGCGCTTCGGCGTCGTCCTCGTCGCCGCGCAGCAGGCTCTGGTAGAAATCCCAGTGCGATTGCGCGTGCCGCTCCGGGTTCATCGCGACGAAGCCCGTGTGCTGCAGGAAGCCCGGATACACTTGGCGGCCTTCGCCCGGATAGTTCGCCGGCACAGTGTGGATCACGTTGTTCTCGAACCACGCGGTCGAGTGCTGCGTCGCGAGCGAGTTCACCGACGTCGGGCTGCGGCGCGCGTCGATCGGGCCGCCCATCATCGTCATCGTGAGCGGCGTGTCCTCGCCGCGGCTCGCCATCAGCGAGATCGCCGCGAGCACCGGCACCGTCGGCTGGCATACCGAGATTACGTGCAGGTTGCGCGCGCCGATATGGCGGATGAATTCCTGGATGTACGCGATGTAGTCGTGCAGGTGGAACGGGCCGGTCTCGACCGGCACCATCCGCGCGTCGATCCAGTCGGTGATGTACACCTTGTGATCCTGCAGCAGCGTGCGCACGGTGTCGCGCAGCAGCGTCGAGTGGTGGCCCGACAGCGGCGCGCAGACCAGCACGACCGGCTCGTCCTTCAACTGCGTGACGGCATCGGCGTCGTCCGAATAGCGCTTGAAGCGCAGCAGCCGGCAGAACGGCTTCTCGACGATCGTCTGCTCGACGATCGGGATGTTGTGGCCGTCCTTGACGATCTGATGAATGTTGAATTCGGGCTTCTCGTAATCCTTGCCGAGCCGGTACATCAGTTCGTACGCGGCGGCCATCCGCGTCGCGCCGGGCATCAGCGAGAACGGGCTGGACGGATTGGCGAACGACTTGGACGCGGCCTGAGCCCAGGCCGTCAGCGGGCTCAGCATGGCGCGCTGGAATTCGTGCAGTTGGTAAAGCATGCAGACTACTCCCGCGTGGGGGACGGTGCGCAAGGGCGGCGTGGGGCGTCGCGGCGTGCCGTGTGGGTCAGCGGCCGGCCATGTTGCACTGCGGCCGGACAATCGCGTCGATCATATCGGACAACGATGGGTGGTGCAATGCAACATTTCCCCGATTTTTCATCAAAGTTTTGCGATTTGACGTTCTCTGACCAAGCCGCCCGCGCCCCCGTTCAGCGCCCCGTGGCGACGGCCGGCGCGGGCTGGCCGGCTGCGCGTGCCATTGCATCTTCGTGGTGCATCAGGTTCATCGCGGTATGCACGAGCGCCACGTGGGAGAACGCCTGCGGGAAGTTGCCGACGAGCCGCCCGGCCACCGGGTCGTACTCCTCCGCGAGCAGTCCGAGGTCGTTCGACAGCGCGAGCAGCCTGCTGAACAGGCGGTGCGCATCGTCGATCCGGCCGAGCAGCGCATAGTTGTCGACCAGCCAGAAGCTGCAAGCGAGAAACGTGCCTTCGCCGGGCGGCAGGCCGTCGTCATAGTCGGTCGTGCGGTAGCGCATCACGAGTCCGTCGTGCAGCAATTCGCGCTCGATCGCTTCGACCGTGCCGACGATGCGCGAATCTTCCGGCGGCAGGAAGCCGAGCAGCGGCATCAGCAGCACGCTCGCGTCGAGCTCGTCGCTGCCGTAGCTCTGCGCGAACGCCTGCTTGCCTTCGTGCCACGCGTTGTTGCATACGTCGGCGTGGATCTGCTCGCGCAGCGCGCGCCAGCGATCGAGCGAGCCGGGCAGCCGGAACATCTCCGCCGACTTGATCGCGCGGTCGAACGCGACCCACGCCATCACCTTCGAGAACGTGAAATGGAGGCGGCCGCCGCGCGTTTCCCAGATGCCTTCGTCGGGTTCCTGCCAGATCTTCTCGAGATGGTCGAGCAGCGCGCACTGCACCGACCAGACCGTGTCGTCGGCCTGCAGGCCGCCCACCCGCGCGAGGTGCAGCGCCGCCATCACCTCGCCGAACACGTCGAGCTGGAGCTGGTTCGCGGCGCCGTTGCCGACCCGCACCGGCTTCGAGTCCTGATAGCCGGGCAGCCAGTCGAGTTCCATTTCCGGCAGCCGGCGTTCGCCGGCGATCCCGTACATGATCTGGATCTGCTCGGGCGAGCCGGCCATCACGCGGCCGAGCCACGTGCGCCACGCGCGCGCCTCGTCGTAGTAGCCGCCGCGCATCAGCGCGAGCAGCGTGATCGTCGCGTCGCGCAGCCAGCAGTAGCGGTAGTCCCAGTTGCGGTTGCCGCCGATCTTCTCGGGCAGCGACGTGGTCGGCGCGGCGACGATGCCGCCGGTCGGCTCGTACGCGAGCGCCTTCAGCGTGATCAGCGAGCGGCGCACGGCGGCCGCATAGCGGCCCTGCACCTGGCAGCGGCCCGACCATTCGAGCCAGTAGTTCTCGGTGCGCGCGAGCATCGACAGCGGGTCGCGCGCGGGCGGCAGCCGCAGGTGCGACGCCGCATAGCTGAGCGAGAACGGCACGCGCTCGTCGGCGCTCACCGTGAATTCCGCGAGCGTATGGAGGTTTTCGCCGGTGAGCGGCACCGGGGTGCGCAGCACGACGGTGTCGGGGCCCGCGATCGCCTTCATGCCGTCCTCGCGGGTCAGCTGCGTGACCCACGGGATCGAGAAGCCGTAGTCGAAGCGCAACACGAGCTCCATGCGCATCTTCATCGTGCCGTGGCGGCCGACCACGATCCGCACCAGTTCGGACCAGCCGTTGCCGGGCGGCATGAAGTCGATCACGGTGACGGCGCCGTCGGCGCTTTCGTAGTCGGTTTCGAGAATCAGCGTGTCGCCGCGATAGCGGCGCGTCGTGTGCGTGATCGCTGCGTCGGCGGCCGGCGCGAGCAGCCAGCGGCCGTGCTCGGGCGTGCCGAGAAGCGCCGCGAAGCAGGCGCCCGAATCGAAGCGGGGCCAGCACAGCCAGTCGACGGAGCCGTCTTTGGCGATCAGCGCGGCCGTGTGGCCGTCGCCGACGAGGGCGTAGTCTTCGATCAGGGCGGGCATGGGCAGGCGATCCTTGGGTATTCGAGTTCACAATGCGGACGGCGGTGGCCAGGGCTTCACGCCTTGGCACCGCGCCCCGTATACTCGGCCGGGCGGCGGAGCGCATGAACGGCCGGCGTTTCGTCCTATCTCAACACTTGAAGCGACTCGATGCAAGGAGGATTCAATGCCCAACCGTTTACGCGAGCGTGACGCACGCGCTTCGACACGAGGGTTCCCGCTTAGGCTCGCTCACTGGATGAAAGGTTTCGCGATCGTGCTCTCCTTGTCCGCGACCCACGCATTTGCGCAGCAATCACCCGCCCCGGCCGACGGCGTCTACAACCTGCTCGTCGGCACCTACACGGGCGGCGGCAGCGACGGGATCTATGTGTACCGCTTCGATACGAAATCCGGCAGCGTGGCGCCGGTGTCGTCGGCGAAGACCGTGAATCCGTCCTACCTGTTGCCGAGCCGCGACGGTCGCACCGTCTACGCGGTCAACGAACTGCCCGGCGACGACGGGCCGGCGACGCAGCGCGGCGGCGTCAGCGCATTCCGCTTCGACGCGAAGACGGGCGCGCTGAGCTTCATCGACCGCGTGTCGTCGGAAGGGAACGATCCTTGCTATCTCGCGCTGTCGCCGGACGGCAAGTACCTCGTGACCGCCAACTACTCGGTCGCGAAGGATCCGGGCGGCAGCTTCGCGGTGTTTCCGCTGCGCGACGACGGCGCGGTCGGCCAGTCCGTGTTGACCGTGCACCATGAAGGCACCGGTCCCGTGAAGGGCCGCCAGGACGGCGCGCACGTGCATTCGACGGTGTTTTCGCCGGATGGCCGTTACCTGTTCGTGCAGGATCTCGGCGCGGACAAGATCTACGGCTACCGCTACACGGTGGACGGCAGCCGCGGGCTGATCAGCCCGACCGACACCCGCTACACGCCGGTGAAGGCAGGCTCGGGCCCGCGTCACATGGTGTTCGGCGCCGACGGCCGGTACGCGTACGTGACGAGCGAGCTCAACGCGTCGGTCGAGGTGTTCGGCTACCACGACGGCAAGCTGACGCCGGTCGAGACCGTGTCGATGACGGCGCCGGGCTTCAAGGGCAAGGTCGGCGGCGGCGCGATCCATCTGTCGCCGGACGGCCGCTTCCTGTACGTGAGCAACCGCGGCGACGCGAACGACCTCGTGATCTACGCGGTGAACCAGGCCGACGGCCGGTTGAAGCAGGTCGGCCGCCAGTCGAGCCTCGGCAAGACGCCGCGCGAGTTCCTGATCGATCCGACCGGCAAGTGGCTGATCGTCGGCAACCAGGACAGCGATACGTTCTACGTGTTCAGCCGCAATGTCGAAACGGGGCAGCTCGGCCCGAATCCGCAGAAGGTGGCGGTCGGCAAGCCGGTCGACTTCAAGCTGGTGCCGGTGCAGTAAATGAAAAAGGGCGCTGCCGATGCAGCGCCCTTCGTTTTTCAGGGGCCGCCGGTTTACCGGTGCGCCCCTGTCGGTTGCCGGCGGCCAGCCGCCGCGCTCAGTCGGCCGCGGCCGGCACGAGCACCTCGCGGCTGCCGTTGATGCCCATCGGCGACACGAGCCCGGCTGCTTCCATCTGCTCGACGAGGCGTGCGGCGCGGTTGTAGCCGATGCGCAACTGCCGCTGCACCGACGAGATCGACGCGCGCCGCGTGCGCACGACGAACGCGACGGCTTCGTCGTACAGCGGATCGGCTTCCGCGTCCGGCGCTTCGCCGAACAGGTCCTGCGTTGCGCCGTCGGCGGCCGGGCCGTCGAGGATCCCTTCCTCGTACTGCGGCTCGCCGAACTGCTTCAGGTACTCGACGACCCGGTGCACTTCCTCGTCGGCGACGAACGCGCCGTGCACGCGCTGCGGATAACCGGTGCCCGGCGGCAGGAACAGCATGTCGCCCATCCCGAGCAGCGATTCCGCGCCCATCTGGTCGAGAATCGTGCGCGAGTCGATCTTCGACGACACCTGGAACGCGACGCGCGTCGGGATGTTCGCCTTGATCAGGCCGGTGATCACGTCGACCGACGGACGCTGCGTCGCGAGGATCAGGTGGATGCCGGCCGCGCGGGCCTTCTGCGCGAGGCGCGCGATCAGCTCTTCGATCTTCTTGCCGGCGACCATCATCAGGTCGGCCAGCTCGTCGATCACGACGACGATCAGCGGCAGCGTCGACAGCGGCTCGGGATCCTCGGGCGTCAGCGAGAACGGGTTGCCGATCTTCTTTTCCTTCGCTTCGGCGTCGCGGATCTTCTGGTTGAAGCCCGCGAGGTTGCGCACGCCGACGGCCGACATCAGCCGGTAGCGCTTCTCCATCTCGCCGACGCACCAGTTCAGCGCATTCGCCGCGAGCTTCATGTCGGTGACGACCGGTGCGAGCAGGTGCGGGATGCCTTCGTAGACCGACAGCTCCAGCATCTTCGGGTCGATCATGATCAGCCGCACGTCCTCGGGTGTCGCCTTGTACAGCAGCGACAGGATCATCGCGTTGATCGCGACCGACTTGCCCGAGCCCGTCGTGCCCGCGACCAGCATGTGCGGCGCCTTCGCGAGATCGGTGACGACCGGGTGGCCGGTGATGTCCTTGCCCATCGCGATCGTCAGCTGCGAGGCCGAGTGCTGGTACTGGCGCGATTCGAGGATTTCCGACAGGCGGATCATCTGGCGCTTCGCGTTCGGCAGTTCGAGGCCCATGCAGGTCTTGCCGGGAATCGTCTCGACGACACGGATCGACGTGAGGCCGAGGCCGCGCGACAGGTCCTTCATCAGCCCGACGATCTGGCTGCCGCGCACGCCGAGCGCGGGTTCGATCTCGAAGCGCGTGATCACGGGGCCGGCCGACGCGCCGACCACCGTCACCGGCACCTTGAATTCCTGCAGGCGCTGTTCGATCACCTGCGCCGTCTGCGCGAGGTGTTCTTCGGTGATCGTTTCGATGTCGCCGGATGCGGGTTCGAGCAGGTCGAGCGTCGGCAGTTCGACGTTGAACGACGCGGGCGCGTGGAATTCGAACGCGTTCGGGCGCGGCTGGCGAGCGGGGGTGTCGGGGGGCGGCGGCGATGCGGCTTCGATCGGCGCGGCCGGTTCGGTCGCCGCGGCGGTGGCTGCTTCGGCCGGCGGGGCAACGGGGATTGCCGGTGAGGACAGATTCGCGCCGGGGAGTGTCGCGGCGGGTTGCGGCGGTGCCACGGTCGATGCGGCTGCCGGTGTTGCGGCGACATTCGACACGGACCAGCTGGCCGGCGACGAGGCCGGGGCGGGTTGGGGGGCGAACGTCGTGGCTCCGATTGCTATGGGGGCGGAAGCGATCGACGGAGCCTGTGTCGCGGCGGTTGCGCCGAACGACATCAGCGAGCCGGCCGGCGTGACGGGCGAGCCGGCGATCGGTTGCGCCGGAGTGGCCGCGGCCGTGGCGATCGGTGCGACTGCGCCGGAGGGGCTAAATGTGCCGAATGTCGTACCCGTCGACGAGGTTGCCGGGCTGACCGGAGGTGTCGGGGCGGGGGCGGAAGACGGCGCAGTGATCGAGCCGGACGCGACATTTACGGGCGTCGCGGTGCCGATTGCCGACGAGGCAACCGGTGCGGGCGCCGGTGCGTTCGAACCGGATGTCGAAGCCGACGGGCCGACCGTCGACGGCGTCACGGTGGGCGCAACGTTCGGTACGGGTGTCGATGCGCGGGAGAGCGAACCGTAAACCGTGCCCGTATCGCTGATCGGCGCAACAGATGCGGCGGTCGATGCCGAAGCGGCGGGCTGCGAAAGCGCAGCCGACGCAGCGCCGGTCACGTCGATGGGAGATGCCGGCGTGACAGATGCAACGGTCGGTGCCGAAGCAGCGGGATGCGAAAGCGAAGCCGACGCAGTGCTGGTCACGCCGATGGGGGATGCCGGCGTGCCAGATGCAACGGTCGATGCCGACGCGGCGGGCTGCGAAAGCGCAGCCGACGCAGCGCCGGTCATGCCATTCGGTGAAGCGGCAGCGGTGACCGGCGCAACGGGCGATGCTGGTGCTTGCGCGGTCGAACCGTGGGTGGTGCCAACGAGCGGCGACGCAGCCGTTGCCGAAGCCGTTTGCGCGGCGGCAAACGGTTGAGCGGCGACCGGAGATTTCGGCAATTCAGCGGCAACGGGCGGATTCGTCGTGGCAGGTTGTGCCGTCGACGGCGTCCACGTCCATGCCGCTGTCGGGGCGGCGCCCTGAGCGACTCCCGACGGCCGTGCCGCAGATTCCACCGTGTCCGGCTTGGCGGCTTCCGGTGCGGCCGGTGTCGGCGCTGCCGCAAACGGCCTGGCTTCGGTGCTTGCGCGCGACGGCGTTTCGGCGATCGGCGAAGAGGGGAGGGCCGCGAACGGTGCGATGTTCCCGGCGGGCTTCACGTCGGCGATGCCCTGCGGCACGCGGGCCGATGCCGTGCGATCGATTGCGGGAGCCGGTTGCGCCGTGTCCTCGTCGTCGGTATCGAACGATGCCGACGGGTCGCTTGCGGCGATGTCGTGAACCGCCTCGGTCGCGGGTTGTGCGGCGGGAGCATGAGCCGCTTCCGATCCCGTCGTGTCCGTCGATGATTCGGCGACCGGATTCCAGCCCGATGCGTCGAACGCGGAAGCCGGCTGGCTGGCGAGATCTTCCCACGGCGCGAGGTCGATGGGTGCGTCGAACGACGGCGCGGGCGTGATTCCCGATGCCGGCGCGGCGGGCGCATCGTCGGCGAATCGGATCGCATCGTCGGCGCGATCCGGGAACGCGGCATCGTCGATGCCGGTATCCGGCAGCGCGTGCGGTGCCGTAGCGTCGAACGTCACGGCGCCTGCATCGCTAACCGGTGCATGGGCAGCGGGCGCTGCCGGCATGAACGCGTCGAGCACGATCGGTGCGTTGTCGTCGTACGCCGGCGCCGCATCGTGTGCGAGCGGAACAGGGGCGTCATGCGCCGCGAGGCCGTGGGTCGCGGACGCGATCCCGGTCGGCACGGCCGCCGCTGCGGGCGCTGCCATGCCGGCTGCTGCCGCAGCCACACCAGCCACGGTCGCGGCTGCCGCTGCCGCGTGCCCTGCGTCGGCCGACGGCGCACTGCCCAGCGTCGCCCACTGTGCGGTGCTGGCCTCGATCGAGCGCAGCGTGTCGTGCACGCTCGGCGCCGGCGTGATCGCCGCGGCGGGTTTTTCCGTCCAGGCATAGAGCGGCGCGCGCGCCGGCGTTGGCGGCGCCGGGCGACGTCGTGCCGCATCCGACGGCAGGCCGGCCGAACCGGCTCCTGCGGCGGGGCGCACCGGCGGGCGCTGCGGCTGCGCGGCGGCCGGCCGCGGCGTGACCGTGGTACGCGGCGGGGTCTGCTTCAACGCGGCAGTGGTCGGTCGCGCGGCAGTCGGCCGCGGGCGGACGGGTTCGAATCCGACCGGAAGCGGGGCTGGGTCGGGGCGCGGGACTTGCGAGTTCGCCGCTGCGCGCGCGAGGCTGGCGGTGCTGCCGGTCGTGGGCGGCGGCATCGCGCTGGCCGGGGGGATCGGCGCGGGCGTCGTCGGCGTGCGTTGGGGCGCGGTCGGCTTCAGCCAGCCTGACGGCGCAACGGGTTCCACATGAGGGCGCGGGGGCGGGGTGCTGCGCGGCTTCGGCCGCGCCTGCGGGTCGGGTTTCCACAGCGTCGGACGCGAATACCGGCCGTTCTGGCGCGGCGCCATCGAGTTGACGGTATGTGCGGTACTCGGCTGGACGACGTCGTCGTCGCGATGCAGCGCGCTGCGCGGCAGGTCGGCGATGCTGCGCGCATCGTCGTCGCTGCCGTCGCGCGACAGCTTGACGCCGAACGACGTGTCGACCCACGCGGCGAACTGCCGCCAGCCGATGCCGGTCAGCCAGGGTAGCCCGGCGAAGAACAGCACGACCATCGCGACCGGCGTGCCGATCGGGCCGAGCACGTGGGCGAAGCCTGCCGAGAATGCGTGGCCGAGCGCGTCCGTGTCGGGGCCCGACAGCGGGCTCGTCAGCGTGCAACTCGCCACGAATACCGCGGCGAAGCCGAGCCACAGGCGGATCGAGCCGCGGCCGGCGAGCCCGCCGCCGCCGGGCAGCATCGCCTGCACGAGACGCCAGAAGAGAAGGAGGAACCAGACGGCGGAGATGCCGAACCAGCCGAAGACAACCGTGTGCATGCTTTGAAACAGGAGTGGGGAGGGGCGCGCGGGGCGCGACCCGCCGAGTTTAACCGGCCGGCGGACAAGACTCTAACGCGGCGTGCATCCGATTCACGCCGCGCGACGCGGGTGCGCGGCACCCGCGCGTGGCGCGCCCGCGAAGGCGGTCGGTCGGCCTTCGCGCGCGCCGTGCATCAGGGGCTCCGGTGCGTGAAGGTCAGCGTTGCGCCGGAAGCGGTCACGATCTGTAATTGCTGCGGCTCGCGCATCTGCACGCCGGCCTTGTCGATGTGGGCGAGTGCGTCGAGGTAAGCGGCTTCGAGCTGGCCGCCGAGCGTATTCGGGCAGGCCATCCGCGTGCCGGCGAGCGGCCCGAAGCTCAACAGGCCGTTCTTGATCGCGTAGGTACCCATGTAGCGGTTGCAGCCCGAGAACCCGCTGGCGCGCCGGATGCCCGAGTCGCTCGACAGCGCGAGCTTGATCGGCTCGCCGTTGTCGCCGTGCGGGATCGCGCGCTGCGTGCCGTCGGCATTCAGCCAGCTGGTGAGCTCCCAGCTCGTGTCGTCGAGCAGCTGGACGGCGGCCGGGTTGTACGGGTCGGGTGCGGGTGCGGCGGAATCGGGGTGGGTCGGCATCGCGCAGGCGGCGAGAAGCGTGGCAAGCGTCAACGCGCTGAGCGGCGCGCGCAACGGGCGAAGCAGGCCGGTGCGTGCGCGTGCGGCCGCGGACAGGTGGGACATGAGCCTCGTTCCTCATCGGATTCTGATCAAGGCGTAAGAGTAACGCACCCGCCCCGCGGCAGGCGAGCCGACACTTCGCGCGTGAAAACGTTCGCAGTCCGCTCGCGAGCGGCCCGCGGCCGGTTGCCGGCCCGGCGAAACGCACCAAACCGGTGTCGTGGCGCGTGTTAACATCGGAGCCGTTTTCGTCCTCCACCAGAAGCGGGTAATCACATGCAGATCGGTCAGCGGCTCGGTACGCCGCTCTCACCCTCGGCCACGCGCGTCATGCTGCTCGGCGCCGGCGAACTCGGCAAGGAAGTCATCATCGCGTTGCAGCGGCTCGGCGTCGAAGTCGTCGCGGTCGACCGCTATCCGGATGCACCGGGCCATCAGGTCGCGCATCGCGCGCACGTGATCGACATGACGGACGCCGCCGCGCTGCGGGCGATCGTCGAGGCCGAACGCCCGCACCTGATCGTGCCCGAGATCGAGGCGATCGCCACCGACGCACTCGCGGCGATCGAGGCGGCCGGTCTCGCCGAAGTGATCCCGACCGCGCGCGCGACGCAGCTCACGATGAACCGCGAAGGGATTCGCCGGCTTGCGGCCGAGGAGCTCGGCCTGCCGACGTCGCCGTATGCGTTCGCGGATTCGTTCGACGCGTTCAGCGCGGCGATCGCGAAGATCGGCATGCCGTGCGTCGTGAAGCCCGTGATGTCGTCGTCGGGCAAGGGGCAGTCGGTCGTGAAGACGGAAGCCGACGTGAAGCCGGCGTGGGACTACGCGATGGCGGGCGGCCGCGTGAATCACGGCCGCGTGATCGTCGAAGGCTTTGTCGACTTCGACTACGAGATCACGCAGCTCACCGTGCGCGCGATCGATCCGGCGACGAACGCCACGCGCACCTACTTCTGCGAGCCGGTCGGCCACGTGCAGGTCGCGGGCGACTACGTCGAGTCGTGGCAGCCGCAGCCGATGAGCGCGGTGGCGCTCGAGAAGTCGCGCGAGATCGCGCACAAGGTCACCGAGGCGCTCGGCGGGCGCGGGATGTTCGGCGTCGAGCTGTTCGTGCGCGGCGACGACGTATGGTTCTCCGAGGTGAGCCCGCGGCCGCACGATACGGGCCTCGTCACGCTCGCATCGCAGCGCCAGTCGGAATTCGAGTTGCACGCGCGCGCGATTCTCGGGCTGCCGGTCGATCCGGCACTCGGCACGCCGGCGGCATCGGCCGTGATCTACGGCGGGCTCGACGAGCGCGGCATCGCGTTCGAAGGCGTGCGCGACGCGCTGGCGGTGCCGGGCGCCGACCTGCGCCTGTTCGGCAAACCGGAAAGTTTTGCGAAGCGGCGCATGGGCGTCGCGCTGGCGACCGGCGCGACCGTCGACGAAGCCCGCGAACGCGCGAAGCGTGCTGCGGCGGCCGTCCGGCCCGTGTCGGCGCGCTGACGTAACCAGGAGAGGACGATGACGTCGAAGTGGTTGCGTATCGGAAAGCTGGCCGCCGCGCTGGCGCTTGCCGCGAGTCTCGCGGGTTGCGGCCTTGCGGCCGCACCGTGCCGGGTGGCCTCGGCCGGGCTCAAGATCGTGCCGCTCGTCGGCCACGTCGCGGCCGCGCCGACCGACGCGTGTGCCGACGTCATCGATCCCTGATCGCGATACCCGACGCGATCGCCAACCGATCGCCAACAATAATCGCGCGCCCCGCGAGGGCGCGTTTCCAACCGTCTCGTGAGAGGACCTGCATGATTCGCCAAACCCTCGCCGCGCTCGCGCTTGCCGGCACCGCCGTCTCCGTCGCGCATGCCGCACAGCTGACCGTCGAAGAGATCGACGCCGATTCGCGCCAGCAGGCCGTCTACCAATGTGCGAACCAGAAGCAGCCGGTGCGCGTGTCGTACTGGCTCGCGGGCAACGGCCAGAGCTTTGCGCTCGTGCCGGTCAACGGGAAGCAGATGCTGTTCGTCGACACCGTGTCGGCGTCGGGCGCGCGCTACCAGGCCGGCCGCTACACGTGGTGGACGAAGGGCAAGGAAGCGACGCTGCGCGACGAGATCGCCGACCAGAATTCGCCGCCGCTGCTGGGCGATTGCGTACAGGTCGAGAAGAAAAAGAAGAAGGGCTGAGCGCCTGGGCGAACGCGGATCGTGCGCTGCCGGTGCCTGTCGGCGGCCGGCTCCCGTGCGTGACGGCCCGGCAGGCGGGCTGGCAGCGGGCGGCCGGGCAAGACGATCCGGGATCGGACCCTTTAAATTGCCCACCGGCCGATCGGGACAGCCCGATCGGGCCATCCGTCGACCACGAGGGCCTGCCCGGGCCCATTGCGCGAACCGCCATTGCGGCCGTTCGCGGCGTTGTCACGGACAGATGGCCGCGCAGTGCTACAATACGCCCCTTTCCGCCGGCATTCGCGCCGAACGGAGTCCGCACGGCCTGGCGTCCAGCGTTCGTATTGAACCGGTCCCATGCGCCAGAGCGGCGCCGCGCGGCGCGCCGCGGCTCCGTCTATTTCCGAATTGTGATGAGCGCAGGCCCGGCTGGCCTGACGCACGATGTCCCCGCCGCGCCTTTTGAGCGAAACGCCACCATGTCCGATTCTGTCGCCAAGCCCGTCGACGCAACCTTCGATCAATTCGGCCTTGCCGCCGATATCCTGAAAGCCATTGCGGAGCAGGGCTATACGACGCCGACGCCGATCCAGGCGCAGGCCATTCCGGTCGTGCT
This sequence comes from Burkholderia sp. AU45251, assembly GCF_030482905.1. Taxonomy (NCBI): domain Bacteria; kingdom Pseudomonadati; phylum Pseudomonadota; class Betaproteobacteria; order Burkholderiales; family Burkholderiaceae; genus Burkholderia; species Burkholderia sp. AU45251. Next base: position 51,969 of record NZ_JAUJQH010000018.1, read on the forward strand.
CGCCGGCCGCGACGTCATGGGCGCCGCGCAAACGGGTACCGGCAAGACCGCGAGCTTCTCGCTGCCGATCATCCAGCGGCTGCTGCCGCAGGCCAATACGAGCGCGTCACCGGCGCGCCACCCGGTGCGTGCGCTGATCCTCACGCCGACCCGCGAACTCGCCGACCAGGTCGCCGCGAACGTGCACGCGTATGCGAAGCACACGCCGCTGCGCAGCGCGGTCGTGTTCGGCGGCGTCGACATGAACCCGCAGATGGCCGAACTGCGCCGCGGCGTCGAGATCCTGATCGCGACGCCAGGCCGCCTGCTCGACCACGTGCAGCAGAAGACGGCGAACCTCGGCCAGGTGCAGATCCTGGTGCTCGACGAAGCCGACCGGATGCTCGACATGGGCTTTCTGCCCGACCTGCAGCGCATCCTGAACCTGCTGCCGAAGGAGCGCCAGACGCTGCTGTTCTCGGCCACCTTCTCGGGCGAAATCAAGAAGCTCGCGTCGACCTACCTGCGCAACCCGCAGACGATCGAGGTCGCGCGCAGCAACTCGACGAACGCGAACGTCACGCAGATCGTCTACGACGTCGCCGAAGGCGACAAGCAGGCAGCTGTCGTGCAGTTGCTGCGCGATCGCGGGCTCAAGCAGGTGATCGTGTTCTGCAACAGCAAGATCGGCGCGAGCCGGCTTGCGCGCAATCTCGAGCGCGACGGCGTGGTCGCGTCGGCGATCCACGGCGACAAGACGCAGATCGAGCGGATGCAGGCGCTCGACGCGTTCAAGCGCGGCGAGATCGAAGCGCTGGTCGCGACCGACGTGGCCGCGCGCGGTCTCGACATCGCCGAGCTGCCGGCCGTGATCAACTTCGACCTGCCGTTCAGCGCGGAAGACTACGTGCACCGGATCGGCCGTACCGGCCGTGCGGGTGCGACGGGCGACGCGCTGTCGCTGTGCAGCCCGAACGAGCGCAAGCAGCTCGCCGATATCGAGAAGCTGATCAAGCGTCCGCTCGAAATGCAGACGCTCGCGCTCGACAAGCCGGCGCGCCACCGTCACGACGAGCGCGGCAACGACCGCGGCGGCGATCGCAACAGCGAGCGCGGTGGCGAACGAGGCGGTGAACGCGGCGGCCGTCGCGAACGCGAAGAGCATCGTGGCGCATCGGGTCGCCGGCCGGGCGGTTCCGAGCGCGGCCATCACCGTCGCCACGAAGCGCCGGTCGACGATTTCTTCCTGAAGCCGTACGAGCCGTCGGCGCCGGCGAAGCAGCAGGAAGACGCGCAGCCTGCGCAGCAGCCCGAGAAGAAGGGGCCGAAGCGTCAGGTCGCCGCGCTGCTCGGCGGGTTCGGGATGCCGCGCAAGCCGTCGGCGTAAGCCCGGCGGATGTGACGGTGCGGCGCGCGAGCGCTGCGGGAGAAGCGGGTGCATGCGATGAGCATGTGCCCGTTTTTCATTGGAGCCGCGGTTCGATGGGGGACGTGTGGGGCGCTGGCGGGGAGCGATGCAGTCGGCACCCGGCCGACGCCCGATCGCCGCGAAACCGGCGCGCTGCCGCGCGTTTAGCCGGCTTGCGGCCCGAAGCGCGTCGCCCACGCGGCCGTTGCCGCCGCGTAGAACGCGTCGAGCGTCGTGCCTGCGAGCGCGCCGCCGGGAGCGAGGCCCAGGTGCGCGGCTGCGGCTTGCAGCGCCGGCAGCGGATCGTCGCATTCGAGCGCGGTCGCGCCTGTCTGCTTGCTGAGCTTTTCGCCGTTCGCATCGACGACGACGGGCACATGCAGGTATCGCGGTGTCGGCACGCCGAGGCAGTGCTGCAGGTGGATCTGGCGCGCGGTCGAGTCGAGCAGGTCGGCGCCGCGCACGACGTGCGTGATGTGCGCATCGGCATCGTCGACAACGACCGCGAGCTGATAGGCCCATTGCCCGTCCGCGCGCTTCAGCACGAAATCGCCGACTTCGGTCGCGAGGTTCTGCGATTGCGTGTGCTGCCAGCGATCGTCGAACGTGACGACCGCATCGTCGCCGTCCGGCACGCGCAGCCGCCACGCGCGCGCGGGCTTGCCGTGCAGGCCAGTGCGGCAGGTGCCAGGGTAGGCGAGCGTCGTGTGGCGCTCGTGCGCGGCGCGCAGCGAATCGGCGATTTCCTTGCGCGTGCAGCCGCACGGATAAACGAGCCCGGCCGCGACGAGGCGTTCGAGTGCGACCGTATAGGCGGCATCGCGTGTGCTTTGCCAGACGGGCGGTTCGTCGGGCGTCATGCCGAAATGCGCGAGCGTCGCGAGGATGTCGTCGGCCGCGCCGGGTACCGTGCGCGGGCCGTCGAGATCCTCGATGCGCACGAGCCATGCGCCGCCGTGCGCGCGTGCGTCGAGCCAGCTCGCGAGCGCGCCGACCAGCGAGCCGAAGTGCAGCGGGCCGGTGGGCGACGGCGCGAAGCGGCCGCGATAGGCAGTCATCGGGGCGCGGGGCAACGCGCGCTTACGCGGCGCTCGCTGCCGGTGCGCAGGCCGGGCACGACTTGCCGGGCACGTAGCTCGGCGACTGTTGCGCTTCCGGCGTGACGACCGCGCGGCACGCGAAGCACGTGACGTTCTCGGTGGGCTGGAGTTGCGGGTTCAGCGCGGTGCGGTAGTCGAACACGAAGCAGTCGCCGTGATAGTGCGCGCCGCCGACTTCCTCGAAGTACTTCAGGATCCCGCCTTCGAGCTGGTACACGTTCTCGATGCCGATTTCCTTCATGTGGATCGCGGCTTTCTCGCAGCGGATGCCGCCCGTGCAGAACGACACGACCGTCTTGCCTTCGAGGTCGGCGCGGTTCGCGTCGATGACTTCCGGGAATTCGCTGAACTTGTCGATCCGGTAGTCGAGCGCATCGTCGAACGTGCCGACGTCGACTTCGAACGCGTTGCGCGTGTCGAGCATCACGACCGGGCGGCCCGTGTCGTCGTGGCCGCGATCGAGCCACGTCTTCAGCGTGCGCGCGTCGACGAACGGCGCGCGGCCGAGTTCCGGCTTGATCGCCGGCTTCTTCATCGTGATGATCTCGCGCTTCAGGCGCACGAGCATGCGGCGGAACGGCTGCGAGTCGGACAGGCTTTCCTTGAACTGCAGCGACGCGAACTTGCCTTCGAACAGCGGATCGTGGCGGAGATACGCGATGAACGCGTCTGCGGCTTCGCGCGTGCCGGCGATGAACAGGTTGATGCCTTCCGGTGCGAGCAGGATCGTGCCGCGCAGGCCGAGTTCGTTGCAGCGGGCGGTGACGAGCGGGCGCCATTGGTCGTTCGCGTCGAGCGACACGAAGTGGTAGGCGGCGAGGTTGACGATGGTCATGATGGTCCGACGGGAAAACGGCCGCACGGCGGCCCGCAAAAAAGGGTGCGAAGCCGGGGCGTTGATTCGAAAAACCGTATTATCCCGCAAACCGCGCTCAGGCCGGCATCCGGCCGTTTGGCCAGCTGCGCGGCGTGTGGTCGCGCGCATCGGCCGAACGGCTGGTGCGGGGATTTTTTGGGCAGCCCGCGTGGCGGGGCGGCTACAATAGCGCCCATGTCAGATCCCCGCTTCGTCCATCTTCGCGTTCACTCCGAATTCTCGATTGCCGACGGCATCGTGCGCATTGACGACATCGTCAAGGCGGCAGCCGCAGACGGTCAGGGCGCGCTCGCGCTCACCGATCTCGGCAACGCATTCGGCCTCGTCCGTTTTTACAAGGAAGCCCGCGGCAAGGGCATCAAGCCGATCGCCGGCTGCGACGTCTGGATCGCCAATCCGGACGACCGCGACAAGCCGTCGCGGCTGCTGCTGCTCGTCAAGGACAAGGTCGGCTACCTGAATCTCTGCGAGCTGCTGTCGAAGGCGTGGCTCACGAACCAGTACCGCGGCCGTGCGGAACTCGACGCGAGCTGGCTCGACGGCGAGCTCGCGCAGGGGCTGCTCGCGCTGTCGGGCGCGCAACAGGGCGATATCGGGCTCGCGCTTGCCGCGGGCAACGAAGAAGCCGCGCGCCGTCACGCCGAGCGCTGGGCGAAGGTGTTCCCGGACGGTTTCTACATCGAACTGCAGCGTTATGGCCAGCCGGGCGCCGAGGCGTACATCCAGCAGGCCGCGACGCTCGCCGCGGCGCTGCAGCTGCCGGTCGTCGCGACGCACCCGACGCAGTTCATGACCGACGACGATTTCACCGCGCACGAGGCGCGCGTGTGTATCTCGGAAGGCGACATCCTCGCGAACCCGCGGCGCCAGAAGCGTTTCACGACCGACCAGTATTTCCGCACGCAGGACGACATGGCCGCGCTGTTCGCCGACCTGCCGTCGGCGATCGCGAACACGGTCGAAGTCGCGAAACGCTGCAACCTGAAGCTCGAGCTCGGCAAGCCGAAACTGCCGCTGTTCCCGACACCGGACGGCATGTCGCTCGACGACTACCTGGTCCAGCTGTCGAAGGAAGGGCTCGAGACCCGCCTCGCGCAGTTGTATCCGGCCGAAGCCGAGCGCGACGCGCAGCGCGACACGTACTACAAGCGCCTCGAGTTCGAGTGCGGGACCATCACGAAGATGGGCTTCCCGGGCTACTTCCTGATCGTTGCGGACTTCATCAACTGGGCGAAGAACAACGGCGTGCCGGTCGGCCCGGGCCGTGGCTCGGGCGCCGGTTCGCTGGTTGCGTACGCGCTCGGCATTACCGACCTCGACCCGCTGCGCTACAACCTGCTGTTCGAGCGATTCCTGAATCCGGAGCGCGTGTCGATGCCCGACTTCGACATCGACTTCTGCCAGCACGGCCGCGATCGCGTGATCCAGTACGTGAAGGAGAAGTACGGCGCGGACGCCGTGTCCCAGATCGCCACCTTCGGCACGATGGCCGCGAAGGCGGCCGTGCGCGACATCGGCCGTGTGCTCGACCTCGGCTACATGTTCACCGACGGCATTGCGAAGCTGATCCCGTTCAAGCCGGGCAAGCACGTGACGATCGCCGACGCGATGAAGGAAGAGCCGCAGCTGCAGGAGCGCTACGACCACGAGGACGAAGTGCACCAGCTGCTCGACCTCGCACAGCGCGTCGAAGGGCTCACGCGTAACGTCGGGATGCACGCGGGCGGCGTGCTGATCGCGCCCGGCAAGCTGACCGATTTCTGCCCGCTGTACACGCAGGGCGACGAAGGCGGTGTCGTCAGCCAGTACGACAAGGACGACGTCGAAGCCGTCGGCCTCGTGAAGTTCGACTTTCTGGGTCTCACGACGCTGACGATCCTCGATTGGGCCGAGCGCTACATTCGCCGCCTCGATCCGTCGAAGGCCGACTGGTCGCTCGCGCAGGTGCCGCTCGACGATCCCGCCTCGTTCCAGATCCTGAAGAAGGCCAACACGGTCGCAGTGTTCCAGCTGGAAAGCCGCGGGATGCAGGGCATGCTGAAGGATGCGCAGCCCGACCGCTTCGAGGACATCATCGCGCTCGTGTCGTTGTACCGTCCGGGCCCGATGGACCTGATTCCGAGCTTCTGCGCACGGAAGCACGGCCGCGAGAAGGTCGAGTATCCCGATCCGCGCGTCGAACCCGTCCTGAAAGAGACCTACGGCATCATGGTCTATCAGGAGCAGGTGATGCAGATGGCGCAGATCATCGGCGGCTACTCGCTCGGCGGCGCGGACTTGCTGCGCCGCGCGATGGGCAAGAAGAAGGCCGAGGAGATGGCCGAGCACCGCGAGATCTTCGCGGCGGGTGCGGCGAAGAACGGCCTCACACGCGAGAAGTCCGACGAAATCTTCGACTTGATGGAGAAGTTCGCGGGCTACGGCTTCAACAAGTCGCACGCGGCCGCCTATGCGCTGCTCGCGTACTTCACCGCGTGGCTGAAGGCGCACCATCCGGCCGAATTCATGGCGGCCAACATGACGCTCGCGATGGACGACACCGACAAGGTGAAGATCCTGTTCGACGATTGCGTCGTGAACAACCTCGCCGTGCTGCCGCCCGACATCAACCAGTCACATTACCGCTTCGAGCCGGTCGCCGAAGCCGACGGCAAGCGCTCGCGCACGATCCGCTACGGCCTCGGCGCGGTGAAGGGCAGCGGCCAGAACGCGATCGAGGAAATCCTGCGCGCCCGCGAGGAAAAGGCGTTCACCGACCTGTTCGATTTCTGCGAGCGGATCGACCGGCGCGTCGTCAACCGCCGCACGGTCGAGGCGCTGATCCGCGCCGGCGCATTCGATTCGCTGAATACGAACCGTGCGCAGCTGATCGCGTCGGTGCCGCTGGCGATGGAAGCGGCCGATCAGGCCGAGGCGAACGCGATGCAGGCCGGCCTGTTCGACATGGGGGCCGAGTCGCCGCACGCGCATGCGCTCGTCGACGAGCCCGCATGGGACGACAAGCGCCGCCTGCAGGAAGAGAAGGGCGCGCTCGGCTTCTACCTGTCCGGCCACCTGTTCGACGCGTATCGCGACGAGGTGCGCCGCTTCGTCCGGCAGAAGGTCGGCGACCTGAAGGAAGGGCGCGACAAGATCGTGGCCGGCATCATCGCGTCGCTGCGCACGCAGATGACCCAGCGCGGCAAGATGCTGATCGCGCTGCTCGACGACGGTTCGGGCCAGTGCGAGATCACGATCTTCAACGAGCAGTTCGAGGCGAACAAGGCGCTGTTCAAGGAAGACGAGTTGCTGATCGTGCAGGGGCAGGCGCGCAACGATGCGTTTACCGGCGGCATCCGCTTCACGGCCGATACGGTGATGGATCTCGAGCGGGCACGCAGCCGCTATGCACAGGCCGTGCGGCTGACGATGAACGGCAACGCCGACGCAGTCGCGCTGCGCCGCGTGCTCGAGCCGCACGTATCGAAGGACGACCCGGCCGCCGCGCCCGCGGTTGAAGCGCCTGCGCCGCGCGGCGGCGGGCGCGATGGCGGTCGCCGCCCGCAGGCGCCGCTGCCGAACGGGCTCGCGGTGCAGGTCCACTACAGCAACGCGCGGGCACAGGGCGAAATGCGTCTCGGCGACGCGTGGCGCGTGAAGCCGAGCGACGTGCTGCTCGCGGAACTGCGCGCGGCGTTCGACGGCAGCTCGGCCGAAATTGTCTACTGAATGTCATCCGGTTCGAATTCCTTGAGGGCATCTTGAGCGTCAAGCCTACTCTTAGCAAACCCCTGGGCGGCGAAGACGCGTCGTCGCCCGTGGTCGTCGCACGCCGTTTGTGGCCTTACCTGAAGCCGCTCGTGTGGGTGATGGTGGCCGGCGTCCTCGCGATGGCCGTGGTCGCGGCAACCGAAGCCGGGATCCCGGCGCTGCTCAAGCCGCTGCTCGATCGCGGCTTCGGCACCAAGGGCGACGTGAGCGCGAAGCTCTACGTGCCGATCGCGGTCGTCGGTCTCGCGCTCGTGCGGGCCGCCGCGCAGTACGCGTCCAACTACCTGCTGCAATACGTATCGAACCGGATCCTGCTCGATTTGCGGATCCAGATGTTCGACCGGATGATCCACACCGGCGTGTCGTTTTTCCAGCGCGAGACCGCGAGCACGGTGATCAACGCGGTCGTCTTCGAGGTCAACCAGGTCCTGAACGTCCTGCTGGGCGTGCTGATCACGCTCGTGCGCGATTCGTTGACGGTGCTCTTTCTGCTCGGCTACCTGTTCTACCTGAACTGGCGCCTCACGCTGATCGTCGCGGTGCTGCTGCCGTGCATCGGCTGGCTCGTCGGCAAGATCAACCGGCGCCTGCGCCGGCTGAACCGCGAGCACCAGATGCTGACGAACCAGCTCGCGTACATCGTCGAGGAAACCGTGGGCGGCTACAAGGTCGTCAAGATCCACAACGGCGAGCAGTACGAAATCGGCCGCTTCAACGAGCTGAGCCGGCGCCTGCGCGGCTATTCGATGCGGATGATCGTGTCGGGCGGGCTCGCGCAGCCGCTCACGCAGTTTCTTGCGTCGATCGCACTGGCGGTCGTGCTGACGATCGCGGTCGTGCAGTCGTCCAACGACCAGACGACGGTCGGCGGTTTCGTCGCGTTCGTCACCGCGATGCTGCTGATCATTTCGCCGCTCAAGCACCTGATGGACGTGAACCAGCCGCTGCAGCGCGGGATGACGGCGGCCGAGCTGATCTTCGGCCTGATCGACGAGCCGCGCGAGCCCGAAGGCGGCGGCAAGCCGCTCGAGAAGGCGACGGGCCGGATCCGGTTCCGCGACGTGTCGTTCGCGTACGGCGCAGGTACCGGCAAGCCGACGCTCGATCGCGTGTCGTTCGACGTCGCGCCCGGCGAGATGATCGCGCTCGCGGGCCCGTCGGGCAGCGGCAAGACGACGCTCGTCAACCTGTTGCCGCGATTCTTCGATCCGACCTCCGGCGAGATCCTCGTCGACGGCGTTGCGTTGCCCGAGTACCAGCTGCGCGACTTGCGCGGCCAGATCGCGATGGTGAGCCAGGATGTCGTGCTGTTCAACGACACGATCGCGAGCAACGTCGCGTACGGGCAGACGCCCGACCGCGAGCGCGTGATCGCGGCGCTGCGCGCGGCGAACCTGCTCAGCACGGTCGAGGCGATGCCCGACGGGCTCGACACGCTCGTCGGCGACAACGGCATGCGCCTGTCCGGTGGCCAGCGCCAGCGCCTCGCGATCGCCCGCGCGATCTACAAGGATGCGCCGATCCTGATTCTCGACGAAGCGACGTCGGCGCTCGATTCCGAATCCGAGCGCCATGTGCAGGCGGCGCTCGAGACGCTGATGAAGGGCCGTACGACGCTGGTGATCGCGCACCGGCTGTCGACGATCGAGCGCGCGGACCGGATTCTCGTGATGGATGGCGGCCGCATCGTCGAGAGCGGCAACCACGCGGAGCTGCTCGAATCCGGCGGCCTGTATGCGCACCTGCACCGGATCCAGTTCCAGCAGGAGGCCGGGTGAGCGTCGCGCCGGTTCGTATCGCGGGAGTGCCGCGATGAAGATCGGCCTGTCGGCCAATGCGTTGAAACACGGCGGCGGCCTCGAGCGCTACGCGATCGATATCGCACGAGGAATGGCGGCGGCGGGGGTGACGCCGGCGTTCTTCGCGCGGTCGATCGATGCGTCGATTCCCGAGGCGCGGCTCGTCGAGCCGCATCGGATCGACGTGTCGTTCCTGCCCGGCAAGCTGCGCGACGAATGGTTTTCGTGGCGGCTGCGCAGTGCGCGGCGCGCCGCGAACGTCGATGTCCTGATCGGCTGCAACCGGGTCGTTGGCGCCGAGATCGCGATTTGCGGTGGCACGCATCGCGGCTTCCTGCGCGCGATCGGCCGGGCGCCGGGCTATTTCGACCGGCGCCAGATCGCGCTCGAGAGTCGGCAATATGCGGCCGCGCGCTACGTCGTCGCCCATTCGCAGATGATGCGCGACGAGTTGCGCACGCTGTACGGCGTTGACGATGCGAAGATCCGCATGCTGTATCCGCCGGTCGACGCGCAGCGCTTCACACCGATCGGCGACAGCGACCGGGCGGCGTTGCGGCGCCGCTTCGGGTTCGACGAGCGCGAGGTCGTCCTGCTGTTTCCATCGAGCAGTCACGTGCGCAAGGGCCTGCCGCTGATCGAGGCCGCGCTGAATGGCACGGACGCGTCGATCGTCGTCGCGGTGGCCGGCCGGCCACCCGAGCGGACCTCGGCGCAACTGCGTTACATCGGCTACGTGAAGGACATCGAGGACGGCTACCGGGCAGCGGATTACACGATCCTTGCATCGAAATACGAGCCGTTCGGGCTGGTCGGCATCGAGTCGGTCATGTGCGGCACGCCGGTGATCCTGCCGCCGACGCTGGGTTGCCACGATGTGATCGCGGAGCATGCGAAGCTCACGTTCGCGGCGGACGATGTCGATGCGCTGCGCGCGGTGCTGGCGACGGCGGCGAGCGGGGCGCAAGCCGTCGACCGGGCGGCCGTCGCACACGATGCGGTGGGATACGACCCGGGCGTGCGCCATCATGTCGAGCAGTTGCTCGCACTGGCTCGCACGGCCCGCGGGAGTACGTCGGCGTAACGGCATCCCGGCCACGCGATGGCCAGCCTGTCGGCTGGCTTTCAGTTCGGAAGTGCGAGGGGGCGATGGTATACTCTGGCGGCCTGTTTACCGGCTGGAGGCCGGTGTTTGGCGGCCCGGCTCGCGATTTCCGCTCCGGTGCGCCGAACGGGTTGCCCGGCGGCGCGATTTGCCCCGCGCAAGCACTTACTCAATCCACAATGATCATGACGATTCGTGTGACGAATTGGCCGTTCGTCAGGCTGATGCTCACTGCGAGTCCTGCCATCGAGACGCCCGCCGTAAACCGATGAGCCGTTTTCCCGGACGTATCCACATCTTCGCGCGGGCTCTGCCGAGATTGCTGTTCAAGCCGCTGCGGCGCAGGCCCTTGCAGCCGGCGAGCATTTTCGTCGCGCATCACCTGCTGCTCGGCGATACGCTGTTGCTGACACCGTTGCTGGCGAAGTTGCGCGAACAGCATCCCGCCGCGCGCATCGTGCTCGCATGTCCGAAGGCGGTTGCACCGCTGTACACCGGCGAACCGTTTGGCGTAGAGGCATTGGCCTTCGATCCGCGCGATCCCGTGTCGGTGCGCCGGCTGCTGGCGTCGGGGCCTTACGATCTCGGCATCGTTGCGGCGGACAACCGCCACAGCTGGCTCGCGCTCGGCGCGGGGTGCCGCTGGATCGTCGCGCATGACGGCGATTCTCCGGCCTGGAAGAACTGGCCGGTCGACGAGTGCCGCCCCTATCCCGACGAGCCCGCCGCATGGGGGGATCTGACCGCCGACCTGATCGACGGTCCGTCGCCGCGCACGTACCGGCCGGGTGACTGGCCGGCGCCGGCCGCGAGCACCGAGCTGCCCGCGGTGCTTCGCGAGCGGCCGTACGTGGTGCTGCATCCGGGCGCGAGCACGCTGGTCAAGCGCTGGCCGGTCGAGCGCTGGCGCGACCTGGCGGCCGACATCGAGGCGGCCGGCCATCGGGTGGTGTGGAGCGGCGGCAAGAGCGAAGCCGAACTGATCGACGAGATCGGGCCGCACGCCGGGCAGTCGAACTTTGCCGGGAAACTCGGCCTCGCGGATCTCTGGCACCTGTATGCGGCCGCACGCGCGGTCGTCTGCCCCGATACGGGCGTCGCGCATCTCGCGCGATTGATCGGCGTGCCGACCGTCGCGCTGTTCGGGCCCGGCAGCGCGGTTGTCCACGGTGCCGGGCGCTATTGGCGCGACGTTCCGTTCGTCGCCGTGACGATTGCGGACATGCCGTGCCGCGATCAACCCTATATTTTCCGGCGCCACGTTCGGTGGGTCCGGCGATGTGACCGCGACGCCACGACGTGCGTCGCGTGGCATGACGGCTGCGCGGCGTGTATGAGCGGGCTGTCGGTAGACGCGGTGCGCAATGCGCTGCAACAAGTTCTGGTGCAAGTTCGATGACTGTTACTACGGCGCGTATCGAGCGTCTTTTATGGATTGGCTGCCCCGTCCTGATGTTCGCGGTCATGTTCGGGCACCTGGCGGCGTTCGTGAACAGCAGCATGGCGCTGATCGGTATCGCGCTGGTCGCGGCCGCCTGCGCGCGCGGGCGGCCGGCATTGTTCCGGTGGCCGTTGTTCGTCCCGATCGTCGCCTGGGCGGCGTGGAGTTTTGCCGCCGTGCGCTGGTCGATGTTTCCGGACGTCAGCAGGCACGCGTGGTTCGACGAGGTCGTGTATCCGCTGCTGTCGTTCTGGGGCTTCTGGTTGTTCGGCACGCGGGTCGAACGCGCGGAACGCATCACCCTGGCCGTGTGGCTTGCGTGTGCGCTGCTCGCCGCGATCAGCGTGATCTACTGGGGCAAGCTGCAGCCGCCGACCCCCTTGACCATCCCGATGCGCTTTTATGCGCGAGTCGGCCATACGAGTACGCTCGCCGCGTTTGCGATGGCGCTGTTCTGTGCGTTCTTCGTGTCGAAACGCGGCTGGCGCTGGGCCGGCGTGACGGGCATCGTGCTGTGCGTGATGGTCGGGCTTGCCACCCTCAACCGCTTCTTCTGGCCGGCCGCCGCAGTCACGTTGCTGATCGGCCTGTTCCCGCTGTACCGGCACCATCTGCTGCTGGCGGTGCTGGCTGTGGCCGTCGTCGGTGTCGGGGCCGTCGGCACCCTCGAAATCAGCGCACGACTGCGCTATCACGATGCGCCGCCGCCGCTGGCCGCGTCGCGCGACATCTCGATTGCCGGTGTACGGCTCTATGTGCCGCCGGGCATGACCGGGGTCGGCGACACGTTGTCGTCGGACACGCGGCCGAAGCTGTGGAAGTTCTACGAAGAGCAGGGCAGCCGCCACGAATGGATCGGCATCGGTTTCGGCAAACCGCTGCCGGGCATGGCTTACCGCAGCGAGATGCCGCCGGAGTTGCTGGCACTCGAACCGCAGGCGCTCACGCACGCACACAATCTTTTCCTGAACACGTGGCTGCAGGCCGGGCGCATCGGCCTGGCGCTGCAGGTGCTGTTGCTGGCGACGCTCGTCGTCGCATTCTGGCGCTTGAGGCACGTTGAACCGTCGATCGCGGCGGGCGGCATCGCGCTCGTCGCCGGCATGGTCACGAAGAACCTGGTGGACGATTTCATGTGGCAGACGACGATCCTCGCATTCTGGGCATTTGCCGGGCTGCTGCTCGGGTATGGCGAGCGACGCGCCGGCGTGCGCCGGGCGCAGCCGGGGAGCGGCTCGTGAGCACCGTGCGGAGCCGCGCGCAAGCGGCCACGCCGAGCGCGGACGGCAAGCCGGTGCGGTTGCTGTTCCATATCGACGACTTCGGGCGGGGCGGCACCGAAACCGCGCTGGTTTCATGGCTGAACGCGCTGGACCGCCGCCAGTTCGCGCCCGCGTTGTCGGTTGCCTTTCCGACCGACGATCTCGATGCGCTGCGACGCAGCGGCGCGATTCCCGCCGACGTGCCGGTCCACGTGCTGGCGCACGCGCGCTGGTCGCATGTCCTGCATCAGGTCGAGCGCCGCCGCCGGTTGCGCTTCGGCGAGAAGCTGATGCACAAGCTGATGACGCACGCGGCGATCCGCTCGCTCGTCGCGCGTCGCTTCCTGCGGTTGGCGGCCGACTTCGACGTCGTCTGCGATTTCGACTTCTCGCTGCGGCGGATCGCCGGTCGCGGCGCTGCGCCCTGGTTCGGCGTGAGCCATTACAGCTTCGTCGCGCGCTTCGGCAACAAGAGCCGCGCGTACATGGCGCGGCGCACGCGACAGTATTCGCGCTATGCGGCGATCGCGATGCTCACGCCCGCGATGCGGCGCGAGGCCGAGGAGATCTTCGCGGGGTCGGGTGTGCGGATCGCCGATCTGCCGAACGTGATCGACGTGAACGCGATCCGTCGCCACGCCGATGCCGAATTCGAGCGGCCGGCCGGCCGGTTCGTCGTGTCGGTTGCCCGGCTCGACGAAGGGCAAAAGGATCACCGCACGCTGCTGCGTGCGTATGCGCAATGGCGTGCGCGCCGGCCCGATGCCGCAGCGCTGGTGCTGGTCGGAGACGGCCCGGATCGCGCGATGCTCGAACGGCTCGCGGTCGAGCTGGGCGTTCGCGACGCCGTCCATTTCGTCGGCTATTGTGCGAATCCGTTCCCGTACGTGCGGGCGGCCGATGCGCTGGTGCTGAGCAGTCGCTACGAAGGATTCGGCATGGTGCTGGGCGAGGCGATGGCGCTCGGTACGCCGGTCGTTTCGACGGATTGCCCGACCGGGCCGCATGATCTGCTGGACGGGGGCGACGCGGGGTTGCTCGTGCCGGTCGGGGACGTCGACGCGATGTCGGTCGCGCTCGAGCGCGTGTCGACCGACGCGACGCTGCGCGCCGCGCTGGTGCAGCGCGCGTCCGACAAGATCGCCGGCTTCGACGTGCCGGCGGCGAGCGGGCGCATGGCGGCGCTCGCCGAGGCGCTGTGCGCGCCGCGCTGAGATGCGCCGCGTGCTTCGTTTTGCAGCGATTTCGCTAGAATGACAAGCTGTTCCCAGACCGTTCCTACCGTGACCGTTCCCCTCAGGCTCGATACGCCGCCACGCAGCATTCTCGTTTCCTGTACGCGCCGGATCGGCGACGTATTGCTGGCCACGCCGCTCGTCCGCTCGCTGAAACGCCGCTGGCCCGATGCGCAGATCGACATGATCGTGTTCAAGGGGACCGAGGGCGTGCTCGAGCACAACCCCGACATCCGTCGCGTGATCGTCGTCGCGCAGCGCGCGAAGCCGCGCGAGCGCCTCGCCGACGCACTGCGTGTCTGGCGTCGCTACGATCTCGCCTGTGCGGCGATCGGCTCCGACCGGGCGCGCTTCTATGCGTGGTTCGGCGGCCGCCGGCGCGTCGGGCTCGTCGATCCCGCGCGCGTGACGAGGCTGATCCGCTTCATGCTCGACGGCATCGCACTTGATCGCCACGGCGACGTGCATACCGTGACGAGCAGTCTTGCGATCGCCGAGGCGCTCGGCGTGACGCCCTGCGCGGAGGTCGTCGCACCGGGTATCGGCGCCGATCCCGAGCGCGTGGCCCGGTTCGACGCGATGCTGCACGCCCCGGGCGGGTTGTCCGGCGAGCGGCCGTTTATCGTGCTGCATCCGTCGCCGATGTTCCGCTACAAGCAATGGCATGAGGACGGCTGGGTCGACCTGATCCGCTGGGCACGCGGGCGCGGCTTCGACGTCGCGCTGACCGGCGGCCCGGCGCCTGCGGAGGCAGACTATGCGCGCCGCATCGTCGACGCGGCGCAGGAGCCGGTCGCCAATTTTGTCGGACGCCTGACGTTCGGCGAAACGGCGGAACTGATTCGTCGCGCGCGCCTGTTCGTCGGGCCCGATACCGGCGCAACCCACGTCGCCGCGGCATGCGGCACGCCGACCCTCGCGCTGTTCGGACCTTCCAATCCGGTGCGCTGGGGTCCGTGGCCGGCGAACTGGCCGGCGCACGACGAGCCGTGGCCGCTGCGCGGGTCCGGTCAGCGCGGCAACGTGTACCTGATGCAGGGCGAGGGCGACTGCGTGCCGTGCAAGCTCGAAGGGTGCGATCGCCACCTGGAAAGCTGGAGCCGCTGCCTGACGGAGCTCTCGTCGCAGCGTGTGATCGAGGTCGCGGCGGCGCTCGTCGATGGCCGGCCGGCCGTCGAGGCGCCGCGTACGTCGGTCATCGACACATCGTCGCTGACGCGCGACCGCTGAAGGATCGCGAGGCGTCCGGCTTCAGCGGCCGGACGGCGGCGTACTGTCGTGCGCCAGCTTCAGGAAGCGGTAGTAGACCGTTTCCGCGTTGAATACCGCGATCATGAATCCCGCCCGGCCGTCGAGGAACCCGCGCCGCAGCAAGTAGGTGCGGACGAATGCCCACAAGCCCCGCCGGATGGCCTTGCCGATGCCGGCGCGTTCGCCGGCCGCGCGCCGCTGGCGTGCGCCGGCGCTCGAGTACGCGTCGAGCTTTCGCAATACCGATTCGATGTCGTCGTACGAATAGTGGAGCAGCTTGCCGTCGAGTCGTGCGGCAGGGCCGTCGTACACGAGGCGCTCGTGGACGAGGTCGTCGGAGAAGCGCGCCGCGCTGCGCCGGAACAGACGCGGAATCCAGTCCGGGTACCAGCCGCTATGGTGTACCCAGCGCCCGCAGAAGGCCGACAGCCGGTCGATGGCATAGATGTCGGCCTGCGGCGCGCGCAGCGCCGCGCGGATCGATGCGGCCAGTTCGTCCGACACGACTTCGTCGGTGTCGATCGACAGCACCCAGTCGGTCGACAGTGCCGCGAGTGCGCGATTCTTCTGCGGGCCGAAGCCCGGCCAGTCGGCGGCGACGATCACCCGAGCGCCGTGCGCGCGGGCGATCTCGACGGTGTCGTCGGTGCTGCCGCCGTCGACGACGACGATGTCGTCCGCGAAGGCGAGTGCGTCGAGGCACTGTGCGAGCCGGCGGGCCGCGTTGTGGGCGATGATGGCGACGCCGAGCGTAGGTTCAGCCATGAAAAATCGTACGGATCGAAGGTGAGCGAGAGTATACCCGCTGCCTCGTGCGTGAAGCCGCGCGACTGGCGGGCCTGGCGAGGTGTGCTAGCCTTGTACGGCCGCGGCGTCATCCCGGCGCCGACGGTTCGACGGGAGGTGGATGATGGTAACAAAGCACCCGATTCTTGCCGTTTTGTTCGTGGCCGCCGCGTTGGCGGCGCCGACGTTAGCCAGTGCACAACAGGACGACCAGGTGCGCGATCATGGCAATGGCCATGCGTACGGTCATGACAAGCACGACATGCGCAAAGGGTCCGGCCGCGTTGAAGACGTACCGCCGCGCTGGGCCGACCAGCCGCGCCGCGAGTGGCACAAGGGCGACCGGCTGCCCCCCGAATTCCGTGATCGCCAGTACGTGATCGACGACTGGCGCGGCTATCACCTGAGCCAGCCGCCGCGCGGCTATCAATGGGTCGGCGTCGGCGGCGATCACCTGCTGGTGCAGATCGGCTCCGGCATCGTGCTGAGAATCGGCGACTGATCCTGCCGATCGCCCGGTACGTATCGCGATGCCGCGATGCGTGCCGGGCAGCCGCGTTACTTTGCCGCTGCGCGGCGAAACCAGCGGCGCTCGATCTGCGCCATCATCCAGCACACGCCCAGCGCGCACACGGTGCCGAGCGTCACTTCGCCGAGCCGCATCAGCGGAATGTCCCACAGCGGGCCGTTGCCCGGAAACAGCAGCACGATCGTCGCGGTCACGCCGCCGAGCCGTGCCGCGCTGCCCACGTTCAGACACCAGCAGCAGACGATCACGACCGCGACGGTGATCGCATACGCGACCAGGCGGTCGCCGCCGAGCGCCGCGCCGGCGAAGCCGAGCACGCCGCCGACCATCGCACCGATGAACTGGTCGCGCGACAGCGACATCGTGTCCGAGTAGTTGTGCTGCGTCACGGCGATCGCGGTGATCGCCGCCCATACGGCCTGCTCGGTGTGCAGTGCGCGGCCGATCACATACGCGAGGCACGCGCCGCACACGGCCTGCAGCGCCATCAGCCCGCCTTGCGCGAGCCGCTCGCTGAATGACAGCCCTTTGAACAGATCGAAGATCGACTGCTGGATCTGCTGGCGGGCTTCGTTGAGTGTCCTGATCGTATCCATCATGCGTTGGCCAAGAAGCGGGTAACGGTGGCGCGCGGGCCTCAGTGCGCCTGTTCGGGCGAGGCGGCGGCCCGTTCGTCGGCGGCCGCGTCGCCGTTCTCGACGCGTGTTTCCGGCATCACGAGCCAGACCAGCAATACCGCGAGCGCGCCCGCGGCGGCAAGCCCGAAGAAGCTGACCGCGTTGCCGAAGTGATCGGCGACGTAGCCGGCCGCGGCCGTGCTGAGTGTCGCGCCAATCCCGGCCGCGAGCCCGAACAGCCCGATGCACAGGTTGTAGCGACCCTTGCCGCCCGCGACGTCGGCCGCGATCAGCGGCAGCATCACGCCGAACACCGCCGCGCTGATGCCGTCGAGCATCTGCACGGGCACCAGCAGGTACGGGCTGCTCACGCCGGCGAACAGCAGCGCGCGCACCGGCAGTGCCGAGAAGCCGAGCAGCAGGATTGGCCGGCGCCCCCAGCGTTGCGCGGAGCGGCCGACCCACGGCGACAGCATCGCGACGATCGCCTGCGGCACGATGATGCACGCGGCGATCACGAGCTGCACGTTCTCGCCCATCCCGGCCGTGACTTCGCCGGCCGCGAGGTTCAGCATCGCCGCGTTCGACAGGTGGAACAGCACCACGCACGCCGCGAAGATCAGCATCCGGCGGTCGCGCAGCAGTTCGAGCAGCGTTTCGCGTTCGCCGGCTTCGTCGTGGTTGTCGTGCTCGTCGGGCTTCGACGACTGCGGAATCACCTCGTGCGTCGGCTGGATCATCGCGAGCGCGAACAGCGCGGGCAGCGCCAGCACGGCGGTCAGCCAGAACACTGCTCGCGCGGAGAAGTATTCGCCGGTGAGTCCCATCAGGCCCGCCGCGACTGCGCTGCCGATCGACGCCCAGCGTGCGTTGCGGCCGAGCCGGTCGCCGAGGTCGGCGCGGCCGACGAGCGAGAACGAGATCGCGGCCATGGCCGGCACGAGCATGCAGCTTGCGAAGCCGTGGAACACCTCGGCGGCGATCACCGGCACGATCGTCGGGCTCGACGCGAGCAGCACCGCCGACAGGATGATCGCCGCGATGGCCCACGCGGCCGCGCCTTTCTTGTTCTTCAGCGCGTCGACGGCCGCGCCGCCCGGCACCTGGCTGACCATCGCGCTGATCGTGCCGATCGACAGCACCATGCCGATCTCGCCCTGCGTCCACTTGTGCGACGCGAGGTAGGACGCGATGAACGGACCGAACCCTGTTTGAACGTTTGCAACGAAGAAGTTGAGCCAGTCGAGGGACCGGAGACTGCGTACGCTGACGGAATGCTTGATCGTCATCGGGTCGCACTCGCAGACGAAGCCGGCATCGGTGCCGGGGTAACGGGCGGGTAGACCGCGACGATCGGCTTGTCGGCCGCGTAGGGCGGCGACGCCTTGATCTGTGCGTCGTTCAGGTCGAGCTGCGGGCGCAGCGCCTTGTCGCGCGTGACGAAGCGCAGCGCGCCCCAGCTCGCGGCGATCGAACGGCGGTCGGTGTTGACGAGGCCGCCGAGGTCGAGCACGACAGCCTGCGGCTGCGCGGCGCGATCGATCAGCACGTCGACGACGCGGCCGATCTTCGTGCCGTTCGGGCGCTCGACGTCGCTGTCGAGCAGCGCGAGTCTCGTTGCGGGCGAGGCCGCAGCCGAACCCGACAGCGGCACGGCCTTGGGCCGTGCGGCCGGCGGCAGGTCGCCCGACGGCACGTCGAGCACGATCGGCTCCTGTTTGCCGCCCGGGGTGAAGCGGAACACGTTCCACGGGAAGATGACCTTGCGGTCGCCGACGCCCATGAAGCCCTGCAGGTTGACGATCATCTCGCGCGGCTTGCCGCTCGCGTCGGTCACCATGTCGACCGCGCGGCCGATCACTTTGCCGTTGCGTCGCGCCACTTCGCTGTCGAGCAGCGCATGGATCTGGGTGCGGTCGAGCGGGCGCGTCGCGACGATCGGCGCGGGCGGAGGCGGCGGCGGTGTCGGCGATTCGGGCCGCTGCACGGGCTTCGGCCGCGTGACTTCGTGGTGCGGCTTCTTCGGCGCTTCCGGTTCCTCCGGGCGCGTTGGGGCCGGCATGGGCGGCATCGTCAGCGGTTCGCCGGCGGTTTCCTCGACGGGCTCGACGAGCGCCTCGCTGATCGGCGCCGGCGGATTCTGGACCGGCAGCAGCCCGCAGCCGGACAGCAGCGCGGCGGCGGCGAGAATCAGGAAGACCGTCGAGGACGGAAACGACTTGCGGGATGCGGGAAACGGAAGTCCGCCGCTCATTGACACTCACTCCATGGGTCGGGGGCGGCCCGAGGGCACGCGGCTGGCGATGGATGGCGGGTGCGGGCGGCGCACCACGCGAGGTGAGATTTTAACGTGTCTTGCTTTCAGGACCGATTTCGATGGCTTGCTGGAGGCGAACTGTCGGGAAAAGGTAGGGATCGCGGGGAGGGGGAAGCGGGCAGATGCGGGTCGAGGTTGAGGCTTCCGCAGAGGCAGAGGCAGAGGCAGAGGCAGAGGCAGAGGCAGAGGCAGAGGCAGAGGCAGAGGCAGAGGCAGAGGCAGAGGCAGAGGCAGAGGCAGAGGCAGAGGCAGAGGCACGGCGCCCGATCATCGTCGACGATGCGGGCGCCGTACCTGCCGGCCGCTTATTTGACCAGCGCGCCGAGCGTCGTCGTTACGGGCGCGAGCACGCCGCCGCCGGTCTTCGAGAGCGCGCCGCTGCCGCTTCCGGCCGTCAGCCCCGCGACGGGCGAGCCGCCGGCCGCGCCCGACACCGCTCCCGTCACGGTGCCGACCGCCGACGTAAGCGCACCGGCCGGGTTGCTGCCGCCCGTCGCGCCGCTGAGTGCGCCCGTCGACAAAAGCCCCGTGACCGGCGCGAGCGGACTCGTCGCGGCGCCACCGCCGCCCAGCAGCGTCGTGCCGGCGGTGGCCACCGTGTTGCCGGTCGCAGTCACGACGTTGCCGACGCCGGTCGTCACCGGATTCCCGCCGGTTTTCGCGATCGTCGTGCCGGCGTTCGCGACGCCGTTGCCGACCGTCGTCACGAGGTTCGTGAGCGGCGCGCCGAGCGGCGTGCTCGACGCGACGGTCTGCGTGACCGAGCCGACCGTCGACGTGATCGGCGTGATCGCCGAGCTGGCGGCGCCCGTGATCTGCGCGACCGGGCCGGTGGACAGCTGAGTGCCGAGCGTCGCGCCGCCGCCGGCGAGCGTGTTGCCCAGCGTCGTGATCGCGCTGCCGACCGGCGATGTGACGGGCGCGAGCGGTGCCAGCGCCGAACCGCTGGCGCCGAGACTCGACACGACGCCGCCGGTCGCGGCTACCGCGTTGCCGAGGTTGGTGACCACGCCGCCGGTGCTCGCGACCGTCGTGCCGACCGGGTTCGACGACGCGCCGAGCTGGCCGAGCCCCGAGCCGAGGCCGGTGCCGAGCGACGTGACGGCCGCGCCGGCATCCTGCACGACCGTGCCGAGACCTTGCGTGGTCGACGCATTGGTGCCGGGCAGCGACTGGCCGGCGATCGTCGTGCCGACGCCGGATACCGCGCCGCCCGCGGCCGTCACGATGTTGCTCGACGAGTCGATCGTCTGGCCGAGCGCGTTGGCGGATGCGCCGCTGCCCGCCGAGCCGGTGCCCGAACCGCTGCCGCTGCCCGTGCTGCCGACGGTCGAGCCGCTGCCGGAACCGCTGCCCGAGCCGTTGCTCGTGCCGCCGGTCGTGGCCGTCGTGTCGCCCGAACCCGATCCTGCGCCGCCGGTGCCCTGGCTCAGCGAGCCGGAGCCGCCGCACGCGGACAGCGACATCAGCGCTGCGACGCCAGCCGCAATCATGATCATTCGGAGTCCTGCCTGATGGGTGATCGGCGTATCCATGTCTTCCTCGTATTCATTGGAGAGTGGGGTCAGGCGGCCTTCGCGTGCGCCGATGTGTCGTCGCTGCGATGGGGAAGCGGCTGGCGCATTGTTGGTTGTCTCCCTGATTGACCTGTCGCCGTGTCGCGTTTTCGCCTGTATCGGAATCCGGAACACCTGTCGGGCGGGCGGTTTGCATTCTTTCGTCTTGCTTGCCGATCGCGCCGGAAAACACCGGATTCCTGGCGATCAGAGTAGATCCGCCGATGCGAGCCGTCTTTTAATGATCGTTAAATTGAAGTAAGCGTCCGATTCACTGCGGAAATCGGGGTAATCACTGTCGACGCGGCGCGAATCGTGTGAGTGGGTGCCGCTGGCGCGGTGTCGCGCGTTGGCGAAGGGGGGCGGAGGGAGGTGCCGCGCCGGCCTGGCCCGCCGTGGCGGCGGGCAGGCGCGGGCGCTGCGGGAGGGGCGATGAAACCGGAAACTCAGGCTTCCGGATACCACGCGTCGCTGAATTCGCTGACCTTGACGTCGGACAGTTCCGGCCGTGCGGCCAGCCAGCCGCGCACGAGCTCGCGATCGGCGTCGGTCGTCGTGCCGCGCGGCGCGCCGGAAATCACGTAAGCGCCGATGCCTTCGTCCGCCGACGCGACGGTCAGCAGCCCGTTCGCTTCGACGAAGTCGATGAACGCGTCGATCAGTTCGCCGCGCTCGAGGTCGGTCATTTCGTTGCGGTAATGCGCGGTGGCGTTGAACGCGAGTTCCTGGAATTCGCCGATGTGGAGTTTCTTGCGCTGGCGGCGGTTGTGGCCTTGGCTCATGGTGTGTGGTGAATGCGAAAAGGGGAGGGTGAAAGGGCGGCGGCGGGTGCCGGCGCGACATGCGCGGGCGACCCGGGTGCCGCATCGAAGCGCCGCGCGGCGATGCCGGCGGCGGATGGACGGAACGTTACATCAGCACGATATCGTACTGCTCCTGGCTCAGGTTCGACTCGACCTGCAGCGACACCGGCTTGCCGATGAAGTCGATCAGCATCGCGAGATGCTGCGATTCCTCGTCGAGGAACAGGTCGATCACCTGTTGCGCGGCGATCACGCGGAATTCGCGCGGGTTGAACTGCCGCGACTCGCGCAGGATCTCGCGCAGGATGTCGTAGCACACGGTGCGCGACGTCTTCACCTGGCCCTTGCCCTGGCAGGTCGGGCACGGCTCGCACAGCACGTGCGCGAGCGATTCGCGCGTGCGCTTGCGCGTCATCTCGACGAGCCCGAGCTGCGAGAAGCCGTTGACCGTCACGCGCGTGCGGTCGCGCGACAGCGCCTTCTTCAACTCGGACAACACCGCGTCGCGATGCTCGGCGTTCTCCATGTCGATGAAGTCGATGATGATGATCCCGCCCAGGTTGCGCAGCCGCAGCTGCCGCGCGATCGTGTGCGCGGCCTCGAGGTTGGTCTTGAAGATCGTGTCGTCGAAGTTGCGCGCACCGACGTAGCCGCCGGTGTTCACGTCGATCGTCGTCATCGCTTCGGTCTGGTCGATCATCAGGTAGCCGCCCGACTTCAGGTCGACGCGGCGCGACAGCGCGCGCTGGATCTCCGTCTCGATGTTGTACAGGTCGAACAGCGGCCGCTCGCCGGTGTAGTGGTGCAGCTTCGGGCTCACGGCCGGCGTGAACTCGCCCGCGAATTCCGAGAGGCGCTGGTAGGTCTCGCGCGAATCGACCTGGATGCGCGTCGTGTCGTCGTTCGCGAAATCGCGCAGCACGCGTTGCGCGAGATCGAGATCCTGGTACAGCAGGCTCGTCGCCGGCAGCCGCTGCGCCTGCGCGACGATCGTCGCCCACGTCTTGCGCAGGTATGTGACGTCGCCCGCGAGCTCGTCGGAGGTGGCATCCTCGGCGATCGTGCGCACGATGTAGCCGCCTTTCTCGTCCGCCGGGATCACGGCCGTCAGACGCGCACGCACGGCCTCGCGCTCGGCCTCGCTCTCGATCTTCTGCGAGATGCCGATATGCGGCTCCTGCGGCAGATAGACGAGCGTGCGGCCCGCGATGCTGACCTGGGTCGACAGCCGCGCGCCCTTCGTGCCGATCGGATCCTTGATCACCTGGACCATCAATGTCTGGCCCTCGAACACGATCTTCTCGATCGGCTGGTGCGGCGCGCCCGACTGCGGCTCGCCCGCGAGGCGCGGATGCCAGATGTCGGCGACGTGCAGGAACGCCGCACGTTCGAGGCCGATGTCGATGAACGCCGACTGCATGCCGGGCAGCACGCGCACGACCTTGCCGAGATAGATGTTGCCGACCCGCCCGCGCGACAGCGTGCGCTCGACGTGAAGCTCCTGCACCGCGCCTTGCTGGACGAGTGCGACCCGCGTTTCCTGCGGCGTGAGGTTGATCAGGATTTCTTCGTTCATGGTGGGTTCAGAAGGCGACGCGCGCGGTGCGGAGCAGCGCGGCAGTCTCAAAAAGGGGCAGACCCATGATACCTGAATGGGAACCGTCGATTCGCTCGATGAATTCGGCCGCGCGTCCCTGGATCGCATACGCGCCGGCCTTTCCGAACGGCTCGCCCGATTCGACGTAGCGTGCATACGCGTCGCGCGATGCGGTTGCGAAGCGCACCGACGAGCGCGACAGCGCGGGCGGCAGCAGTTCGCCGTCCGCATCGATCACCGCGACGGCGGTCAGCACCGCGTGTTCGCGGCCCGCGAGGCGCGTCAGCATCGCCAGCGCGTCGTCGGCGTCGGCCGGCTTGCCGAGGATCGCGCCGTCGATCGTGACGGTCGTATCGGCGACCAGCACCGGCGAGGCGGGCTTGCCGCTCGCGACGAGGCGCGCACGCGCAGCCTCGGCCTTCGCGATGGTCACGCGCCGCACGTAGGCATCGGCGGTTTCGCCGGGCAGCTCGGCCTCGAGCGCCTCGGCGTCCTCGTCGGGGCGCGGCAGCAGCAGCTCGAAGCGCACGCCGATCTGCTGCAGCAGCTCCTGGCGGCGCGGACTTTGCGAAGCGAGGTAAAGAGTCGGGAAAAGCGCGGGGGACGTGCTGGACGGCATGGTGTCGTTATCTCGGTGAGCGCGCGTGTCGCGCGTCTCGAGGACGACACGTCATGCGCGGTGGTAGGGGTGATTCTGCGTGATGCTCCACGCCCGGTAAAGCTGTTCGGCGAGCAGCACCCGCACCATCCCGTGCGGCAGCGTCATGCTCGAGATGCGCAGCAGCGTGTCGGCGCGGGCTTTCAGTTCCGGATCGAGCCCGTCGGCACCGCCGATCACGAAGGCGACGTCGCGGCCGTCCTGCTGCCAGCCGGGCAGTGCCTGCGCGAGCTGCATCGTGGTCCAGTCGCGGCCGCGCTCGTCGAGCGCAACGAGGCGCGCGCCTTTCGGCAGCGCGGCCTCGATCTTCTGGCGCTCGGCCGCCATCACGCTTTCGGCGCTGCGGCCGCCCGAACGCAGTTCGGGCTTGATCTCGCGCAACTCGATGCGCAGCTCGGGCGGCATCCGCTTCGTGTATTCGTCGAAGCCGGATGCAATCCAGCCCGGCATCTTGTGGCCGACCGCAAGGATGAAAAGCTTCATCGGGAGATGCGTAACGACTCGGGGCTCAACGGCGGCGGGCGGCCGTCTTGCGCGCCGGGCGTGCGGGCGCGGCTTCCTCTTCGTCCTCGTCGCTTTCGCTGGCCGTGGCGAAACCGTTCCCCTTGCCGCCGCCGAGCTTCATCCGCACGGGCTTGTCGCCCCAGATTTCCTCGAGGTTGTAGTACTGGCGCAGGGCCGGTTGCAGAATGTGCACGACCGCGTCGCCGCAGTCGACGAGCACCCATTCGCCGGTGTCTTCGCCCTCGGAGCTGACGATGTCGCCGCCGGCTTCCTTGACCTTGTCACGCACGCTCGACGCGAGGGCCTTGGTCTGGCGGTTGGAGGTGCCCGAAGCGACGACCACGCGGTCGAACAGTTCGGTCAGGTGGCTGGTGTTGAACACCTTGATGTCTTGCGCCTTGACGTCTTCGAGGGCGTCGACGATCACGCGCTGCAGTTTGCGAATATCCATGGATTCAGGAATGGTAGAGGCGATGTTGAAGAATATAGGCCCATACGGCGGCCGGCACATGCTCGGCCGACGCGTCGGGCATTTGCGCATGGCGCGCGATGCATTCGCGCAGGTGGGCGCGGATGTCGGTCGCGGCAATGTCGAACGAAAGGGTCGTATCGATCAGCAGGTGGCCTGCCGGCGTGGCCTTCAGCACGTCGGCGCCGGCCTGCCGCGCGGCGATTTCCTGCGCGACGTCCGGCGGCGCCGCGCCGAGGTCGAAGCCCGGGCGCGTCGACACGCAGATGTGCGCGTAATCGAACAGTTTGCGCCAGTCGCGCCACGTGTCGAGGCGCACGAGCTGATCGGCGCCGATCAGCATCGACAGCGACGCGTCAGGGCCGATCCGCTTGCGCCAGCGCGCGAGCGTCTCGACCGTGTAGGTCGGGCCGGTGTGGTCGATCTCGTCGGTGGCGACGGTCACGGTCACGCCCGGCACGGACAGCGAGCCGGCGGCCGCGCGCGTCATCGCGAGCCGATGCTCGGCGGCCGACACGTCGTGCTTCTGGTACGGCTGCCCGGCGGGCAGCAGCACGAGTTCGGTCAGGCCGAGCAGCTCGGCGAACCGGCGGGCGAGCGCGAGATGGCCGTCGTGGATCGGGTCGAAAGTGCCGCCCAGCAGGCCGATACGACGCGGCAGCGGGGCGGGGCGGGCGGTGGTGTCCAGAAACGCGTCCTTTCTCTTGAAGCAGGGGTCAGACCCAGTCGCGCGGCACGATGAAGTCGCTGTACAGGCGCGCTTCCGGCGAACCCGGTTCGGGTTGCCAGTTGTAGCGCCAGTTCGCGACCGGCGGCATCGACATCAGGATCGACTCGGTCCGGCCGCCGCTTTGCAGGCCGAACAACGTGCCGCGGTCGAACACGAGGTTGAATTCGACGTAGCGGCCGCGGCGGTACGCCTGGAAGTCGCGCTCGCGCTCGCCGTACGGCAGCTCCGCGCGGCGCTCGACGATCGGCAGGTAGGCCTGCAGGAACGCGTCGCCGACGCTTTGCATCATGTCAAACGAGCGTTCGAAACCGGGCTCCGAGAAATCGTCGAAGAAGATCCCGCCGATGCCGCGCATCTCGTTGCGGTGCTTCAGGAAGAAATACTCGTCGCACCATTTCTTGAAGCGCGGGTAGAGCTCGACGCCGAACGGATCGAGCGCATCCTTGCAGGTCTGGTGGAAATGCCGGGCGTCGTCCTCGAAACCGTAAACCGGTGTCAGATCCATGCCGCCGCCGAACCAGAATACGGGCTCTTCGCCCGGCTTCGTCGCGATCAGCATCCGCACGTTCATGTGCACGGTCGGGCAGTACGGATTGCGCGGGTGCAGCACCAGCGACACGCCGAGCGCCTCGAAACCGCGGCCCGCGAGCTGCGGGCGCGCCGCGCTCGCCGACGGCGGCAGCGCATCGCCCGCGACGTCGGAAAAGCCGATCCCCGCGCGTTCGAACACGCGGCCGCCTTCGAGAATCCGCGTGCAGCCGCCGCCGCGCAGGCGTTCGTCCGGCCCGCGCTGCCATGCGTCGGTCGCGAGCGGCGTGCCGTCGAGCGCGCCGAGCGCGTCGGCGATGCGTGTCTGCAGGCCCTGGAGGTACGTGCGCACGCGCGCTACGTCGTAGGTCGAATCGGTCATGTCTGGACTGGGTGCCCCCGCCCGAAGCGGGGGCCGTAAAAAAAGCTTCTGCCGGGCATTCTATCGAACCCCGGC
The DNA here is from genome assembly GCF_030482905.1 of Burkholderia sp. AU45251. Classification (NCBI taxonomy): domain Bacteria; kingdom Pseudomonadati; phylum Pseudomonadota; class Betaproteobacteria; order Burkholderiales; family Burkholderiaceae; genus Burkholderia; species Burkholderia sp. AU45251. The sequence goes on from NZ_JAUJQH010000018.1 coordinate 78,727, forward strand.
AGAGGGGCCGCCGCCGCGCGAGGGCGGGGCGGCGATTGCGACTTAAGCGCTCTTGCGGTTGAGCGCGCGGAAGCCGATGTCGCGGCGGTACTGCATGCCTTCGAAATTGATCTGGTTGATCGTCTCGTACGCATGCTGCTGCGCTTCACGTACCGAATCGGCGAGGCCGACCACGCACAGCACGCGGCCGCCGGCCGTCGTCAGCTTGTCGCCGTCGAGCGTCGTGCCCGCGTGGAACGTAACCGCCTGCTCGGTTTCGGCCGGGATTCCGTTGATGCGGTCGCCCTTGCGCGGCGCGTCCGGATAACCGTGCGCGGCCAGCACGACGCCAAGCGCGGTGCGGCGGTCCCAGTCGAGCTCGACCGTGTCGAGCGTGCCCGCGATCGCCTGCTCGACGACCTTCGAGAAATCGCTCTTCAGGCGCGCCATGATCGGCTGCGTTTCCGGGTCGCCCATGCGGCAGTTGAATTCCAGCGTGCGCGGATTGCCTTCCTTGTCGATCATCAGGCCCGCATACAGGAAGCCGGTGAAGCGGATGCCGTCCTTCTCCATCCCGCGCACGGTCGGCATGATGATCTCGCGCATCACGCGTGCGTGCATCTGCGGCGTGACGATCGGGGCAGGGGAGTACGCACCCATGCCGCCGGTGTTCGGGCCGCGGTCTTCATCCAGCAGGCGCTTGTGGTCCTGGCTGGATGCCAGTGCCAGCGCGTGCTTGCCGTCGACCATCACGATGAAGCTCGCTTCCTCACCATCGAGGAATTCCTCGATCACGACGCGCGCGCCGGCGTCGCCGAGCTTGTTGCCCGACAGCATCATGTCGACGGCTTCGTGTGCTTCTTCCAGCGTCATCGCGACGACGACGCCCTTGCCGGCCGCGAGGCCGTCGGCCTTCACGACGATCGGCGCACCCTTCGCGTCGATGTACGCGTGCGCGGCGGCCACGTCGGAGAACGTCTCGTACTCGGCGGTCGGGATGCCGTGGCGCTTCATGAACGCCTTCGCGAAATCCTTCGAGCTCTCGAGCTGCGCGGCTTCGCGGGTCGGGCCGAAGACCTTCAGGCCGCGTGCGCGGAACAGGTTGACGATGCCGGCCGCGAGCGGCGCTTCCGGCCCGACGAGCGTGAACGCGACGCCTTCGCGTTCCGCGAAATCGGCGAGTTCGTCGAGCGCCGTGATGTCGACGTTCTTCAGACGCTCGTCCTGCGCCGTGCCGCCATTGCCGGGCGCGACGTAGACCATCTGGACGCGCGGCGACTGCGCGAGCTTCCACGCCAGCGCATGTTCGCGGCCGCCGGAACCGACGACGAGTAGTTTCATGGGATTCCCCGCAGACTAGAAAACAGGGCGGCCGGCACGCTCAGGCGCGCCGGCCGCGGATTCGGTCGGGCCGCCGCCGCGACAGGAGCACGGCGGCCGGCACATCATTCCTCGACGATGACGGCGTTCGTATACACGTCCTGCACGTCGTCGAGGTTCTCGAGCGCGTCCAGGAGCTTCTGCATCTTCGCCGCGTCGTCGCCGGTGAATTCGACTTCGTTCTGCGGCTTCATCGTCACTTCGGCGAGTTCGGCCTTGAAGCCGCCGGCTTCGAGCGCGTCCTTCACCGCCGAGAATGCCTGCCAGTCGCACAGCACTTCGATCGAACCGTCGTCGTTCGTGTTCACGTCGTTCGCGCCGGCTTCGAGCGCGGCTTCCATCAGCGCGTCTTCCGACGTGCCCGGTGCGAACAGGAACTGGCCGACGTGATCGAACATGAACGCGACCGAGCCGTCGGTGCCCATGTTGCCGCCGAACTTCGAGAACGCGTGGCGGACTTCCGCGACCGTGCGGGTGCGGTTGTCGGTCAGCGTGTCGACGATGATCGCCGCGCCGCTGATGCCGTAGCCTTCGTAACGGATTTCCTCGTAGTTCGCGCCATCCGCGCCGCCGACGCCGCGATCGATCGCGCGCTTGACGTTGTCCTTCGGCATGTTCGCGTCGGCCGCCTTGTCGACCGCGAGACGCAGGCGCGGGTTCGAGTTGACGTCGCCGCCGCCGAGGCGCGCCGCGACCTGGATTTCCTTGATCAGGCGGGTCCAGATCTTGCCGCGCTTCGCGTCGGCCGCTGCCTTCTTATGCTTGATGTTGGCCCATTTCGAATGACCAGCCATACCTTTCTCCGTGCCCGGGCGCGCAGCGCGGGCGATTGTTTCAATGTGTCGTTGAATCGGCGGCCGTTTCGGCGGGCATGAAGCCGCGGGGCCGCGCGTGTCGAGTGGATCGAGATTTTATCACGCGGCGACCGCCGGATCGGGGCCGCCGCGCATGGCCGAACGGCCGGGCAGGCGTCGCGTGCCAGGCCGCGCGCCGCGCGGGCGTGCCGGTGCGTCAGTTCTTGGTGCCGAACAGGCGGTCGCCCGCGTCGCCGAGGCCCGGCACGATGTACGCGTGCTCGTTCAGGTGCGAATCGAGCGACGCGACGAACAGCTTCACGTCCGGGTGCGCGTCCTGGAACACCTGCACGCCTTCGGGCGCGGCGACCAGCGCGACGAACATGATGTTCGCGGCCGGCACGTTGCGGCGCTTCAGCACGTCGACCGCGTGCACGGCCGAGTAGCCGGTCGCGACCATCGGGTCGCACAGGATGAAGATGCGGTCTTCCAGATCCGGCAGGCGCACCAGGTACTCGACCGGGCGGTGATCCTCGGCGCGGTACACGCCGATGTGGCCGACGCGTGCGGACGGAACCAGGTCGAGCAGGCCGTCCGACATCCCGATGCCGGCGCGCAGCACCGGCACGATCGCCAGCTTCTTGCCCGCGATCACCGGCGCGTCGACCTCGACGAGCGGGGTTTCGACCCGCTTGGTCGTGATCGGCAGGTTGCGGGTGATCTCGTAACCCATCAGCAGCGTGATTTCGCGCAGCAGCTCGCGGAACGTGCGCGTGGACGTGTCCTTGTCGCGCATGTGCGTGAGCTTGTGCTGGATCAGCGGGTGATCGGTGATGAAGAGATTCGGGAAACGGCTGTCCTGTTTCATGACGGGGGCGCCTTGGCGGCAAAAGAGGATCGGGGGCGGCGGCGGGCGCAAGCCGGCCGCGCGCTTATGGCCGCAATTTTACCAAGGCGCGCCGCGTGATCCGGATAATATCGACGTCTCACGACAATCCGCGCGCCCGCGCCCGCCCGATTGCCCGCCTGACCCGCCCGGGGTCCATGCGCCGGCACGCCGGGGCCGCGCCGGCGCGTGTCGCCACCAAGGAATCGACGATGGATCTCGGCATCGCAGGAAAGACCGCGCTCGTGTGCGCGGCCAGCAAGGGGCTCGGACGCGGCTGCGCGGAAGCGCTGGCCGCCGAGGGCGTGAACCTCGTGATCGTCGCGCGCACGCGCGACACGCTGGAGGAAACCGCGGAGGAGATCCGCGCCGGCGCGAACGTGTCGGTGACTTCGGTCGCCTGCGACATCACGACGCCGGACGGGCGCGCGGCCGCGCTCGCCGCCTGCCCGCAGCCGGACATTCTCGTGACGAATGCCGGCGGGCCGCCGCCCGGCGACTTCCGCGACTTCTCGCACGACGACTGGATCCGCGCGCTCGAATCGAACATGCTGACGCCGATCGAGCTGATCCGCGCGACCCTCGACGGGATGATCGCGCGCGGCTTCGGCCGGATCGTCAACATCACGAGCTCGGCCGTGAAGGCACCGATCGACGTGCTCGCGCTGTCGAACGGCGCACGCTCGGGGCTGACCGGCTTCGTCGCGGGGCTGTCGCGCAAGGTCGCGGGGCAGGGCGTGACGATCAACAACCTGCTTCCGGGCCTGTTCGACACCGACCGGATCGCGACCACGCTCGCCGCGTCGGCGAAGGCGCAGGGCGTGACGGTCGACGAGCTGCGCGCGCGGCGCACGAAGGACATTCCGGCCGGCCGTCTCGGCACACGTGCGGAATTCGGCGCGGCGTGCGCGTTCCTGTGCAGCGTGCATGCCGGCTACATCACCGGGCAGAACTGGCTGCTCGACGGCGGCGCGTATCCGGGCACGTTCTGACGAGCGCACCGCCTTTCACGACGACAACCTCAAACGAAGGATCTGGAGATGAGCAAACCCCGCATCGCATTGATTGCGCACGACGCGAAGAAAGACGAGATCGTCGCGCTCGCGGGCGAATTCCGCACGACGCTCGCGCAATGCCGGCTGGTGGCGACCGGCACGACGGGCGGCCGCATCGCGGACGCGCACGGGCTCGAGGTCGAGCGCAAGCTGTCGGGGCCGCTCGGCGGCGATCTGCAGATCGGTGCGGAACTGGCCGACGGCCGCATCGACATCGTCGTGTTCCTGCGCGACCCGATGACCGCGCAGCCGCACGACCCCGACATCACCGCGCTCGTGCGCGCGTGCGACGTGCACGACGTGCCGGTCGCGACGAACGTCGCCACCGCGCGGATGCTGCTCGACGATCTGGCGCGCAACATGCAGGACGTCTGCTAGGGGCTGTTCGCGCCCGATTGCCCCTGCTGGCGGCAGGGCCATGCACGGTTGGCGGCGTCGGGCGAGAATCGTGCGTCGCGACGCGCGCCTGCTGCCCGGTTCCCGCCTGAATCGGCCGGTTCGCGTATCGGCGACCCGGATTTTTCCCTGACCGAATCAGAAACGAGGAGCGAAACGATGCCGAAAGCAATCCGATACGACCAGCCGGGCGGCCCGGACGTGATGAAGTGGGTCGATGTCGAGGTCGGCGAACCGAAGGCGGGTGAAGTCCGCATCCGGCAGCATGCGGTCGGCCTCAACTACATCGACGTCTATTTCCGCACCGGCCTTTACCCGCAATCGCTGCCCGGCGGTCTCGGGATGGAGGCGGCGGGCGAGGTGACGGCCGTCGGCGAAGGCGTGACGGCGCTCAAGGCGGGCGACCGCGTCGCGTACGTCGGGCAGCCGCCGGGCGCGTACGCGCAGGAGCGCGTGATGCCGGCCGAGCGGCTCGTGAAGCTGCCGGACGGCATCAGCTACGACGACGCGGCGTCGGTGATGCTGCAGGGCCTGACCGCGCACTACCTGCTGCGCCGCACGTATCCGGTGAAGGCCGGCGACACGATCCTGATCCACGCGGCAGCCGGCGGCGTCGGCCTGCTCGTATGCCAGTGGGCGAAGGCGCTCGGCGCGACCGTGATCGGGACGGTCGGCTCCGACGAGAAAGCCGCGCTCGCGAAGGCGCACGGTTGCGACCATCCGATCGTCTACACGCGCGAGAACTTCACGCAGCGCGTGAAGGAGATCACGAACGGTGCGGGCGTGCCGGTCGTCTACGACTCGATCGGCAAGGACACCTACATCGGCTCGCTCGACAGCCTCGCGCCGCTCGGGCTGTTCGTCAGCTTCGGCAATGCGTCGGGCCCGCTGCCGCCGATCGACTCGAAGGAATTCTCGTCGCGCGGCTCGCTGTTCTTTACGCGCCCGACGCTGTTCTCGTACATCGCGAAGCGCGCCGATCTCGAATCCGCTGCCGCCGAGCTGTTCGACGTGCTGCTGTCGGGCAAGGTGAAGACGAGCATCAACCAGCGCTATCCGCTCGCGGAAGTTGCCCGCGCGCATGAAGATCTCGAAGCGCGCAAGACCACCGGCTCGACGATCCTCGTTCCCTGACCCGTCCCCTCGTGCCGGCGCCACGCCGGCACGCGCCTTTCCGGGCGGCGCCGCCGCGCCGTCCGTCCTGCCTTCCGGTTCCCGCCGTCCTTCCCCGAATTCCACGTTTACGCGTTTTTTATACCCGCCCCGATACCTTTGACCCGTCCTTTACGTGCGTTCCCATAAGGTTCTAGTCGTCTGATTTCGACGATGGAGAACAGAAAAATGGATGGGGTTTTCATCGGCGCACTGGTGCTCTTCACCGCGCTGATCCTCGGTTTGATTGCCGGTTGCGACAAGCTCGTGCAATACGGTCGCGGGGGGCGAGCATGACCTGGATGCTTTGGCTGGCGGGCGCCTCGACGGCCCTGCTGTTCGCGTATCTCGTCTTTGCGCTGCTGCGCGCGGAGGACATTGAATGAACGCGAACAATCTCTTTCAAACGGTGCTCTTCATCGTCGTGCTGCTGGCGGCGGCCGTTCCGGTCGCACGCTACCTGTCCGCGGTGATGGACGGCAGCTCGCGTGTCGTGCGCGTGTTCGGGCCACTCGAGCGCGCGCTGTACCGTGTCGCCGGCGTCGACGCCGGCAGCGAGATGAACTGGAAGCAGTACGCGGTTGCCACGATCGCGTTCAACGCGCTCGGCGCGCTGTTCCTCTACGGCCTGCTGCGCCTGCAGGGCTTCCTGCCCGGCAACCCGCAGCAGTTCGGCGCGATGACGGTCGACGGCGCGTTCAATACGGCCGTCAGCTTCGTCACCAACACGAACTGGCAGGACTACACGCCCGAGCAGACCGTCAGCTACCTGACGCAGATGCTCGGCCTGACCGTGCAGAACTTCCTGTCGGCCGCAACCGGCATCGTCGTCGTGATCGCGTTGATCCGCGGCTTCGCACGTCATACCGCGCAGACGATCGGCAACTTCTGGGTCGACCTCACGCGCGTGACGATGTACGTGCTCGTGCCGATGTCGGTGGTCATCGCCGCGCTGCTGATGAGCCAGGGCGTGATCCAGAACATGAAGGCGTACGAGGACGTGCCGGTGCTGCAGACGAGCACCTACGCGGCGCCGAAGCTCGACGCGCAGGGCAATCCGGTGAAGGACGACAAGGGCAACCCGGTGACGGTGCCGACCCAGCTCACGAAGCAGACGCTCGCGATGGGCCCGGTCGCGTCGCAGGAAGCGATCAAGATGCTCGGCACCAACGGTGGCGGCTTCTTCAACGCGAACTCCGCGCACCCGTACGAGAACCCGACGCCGTTCGCGAACTTCGTCCAGATCTTCTCGATCCTGATCATCCCGGCCGCGCTGTGTCTTGTGTTCGGCCGCGTGATCGGCGACCGCCGGCAGGGCATCGCGGTGCTCGCGGCGATGACGGTCGCGTTCGCGATCGCGATCGGTGTCGAGGTGAGCGCGGAGCAGGGCGGCAACCCGACGCTCGCCGCGCTGCACGTCGACCAGTCGACGAGCGCGCTGCAGCCGGGCGGCAACATGGAAGGCAAGGAAACGCGCTTCGGCATCGCGCAGACCGGCATCTTCACGGTCGCGACGACGGCCGCGTCGTGCGGCGCGGTCGACACGATGCACGATTCGCTGACGCCGCTCGGCGGCCTCGTGCCGATGCTGCTGATGCAGCTCGGCGAAGTGATCTACGGCGGGGTCGGCTCCGGTCTCTACGGGATGCTCGTGTTCGCGCTGCTCGCAGTGTTCGTCGCCGGCCTGATGATCGGCCGCACGCCGGAATACGTCGGCAAGAAGATCGAGTCGTACGAGATGAAGATGGTGTCGATCGTCGTGCTGCTCACGCCGCTGCTGGTGCTGGTCGGCACGTCGATCGCCGTGCTCGCCGATGCGGGCAAGGCCGGCATCGCGAACCCGGGCCCGCATGGCTTCTCGGAAATCCTGTACGCGTTCAGCTCGGCCGCCAACAACAACGGCAGCGCGTTCGCGGGCCTGACGGTCGGCACGCCGTTCTACAACTGGATGACCGCGATCGCGATGTGGTTCGGCCGTTTCGGCACGATCGTGCCGGTGCTGGCGATCGCCGGCTCGCTCGCCGCGAAGAAGCGCATCGCGGTGACGAGCGGCACGCTGCCGACGCACGGTCCGCTGTTCGTCGTGCTGCTGCTCGGCACCGTGCTGCTGGTGGGCGCGCTGACCTACGTGCCGGCGCTTGCGCTCGGCCCCGGCGTCGAGCACCTGATGATGTGGCTGGGCGCGTAACGCGCGCCCGTATGGCGACACATTGAAAAGACTGAAGAGATTGAAGAGATCGCAATGACTCAACATTCCGCAACACGGTCCATGTTCGATCCGGCGCTGCTGCGCCCGGCGATCGTGGACTCGTTCAAGAAACTTACGCCGCGCACGCAGTTCCGCAATCCGGTGATGTTCTGCGTGTACGTCGGCAGCATCCTGACCACGATCCTGTGGATCGCGGCGCTTGCCGGCCAGGCCGAGGCGCCCGCGGGCTTCATCCTCGCGATCGCGCTGTGGCTGTGGTTCACCGTGCTGTTCGCGAACTTCGCCGAAGCGCTCGCCGAAGGGCGCTCGAAGGCGCAGGCCGCGTCGCTGCGCAGCGCGAAGAAAGACGTGATGGCGAAGAAGCTCAACGAGCCGCATCCGAAGTCGCCGATCCGCGTCACGACCGCGACCGAACTGCGCAAGGGCGACGTCGTGCTCGTCGAAGCGGGTGACGTGATCCCGGCCGACGGCGAGGTGGTCGATGGCGTCGCGTCGGTCGACGAATCGGCGATCACCGGCGAATCCGCGCCGGTGATCCGCGAATCGGGCGGCGACTTCTCGTCGGTGACGGGCGGCACGCGCGTGCTGTCCGACTGGATCGTCGTCAAGGTCACCGCGAACCCCGGCGAGGCGTTCCTCGACCGGATGATCGCGATGGTCGAAGGCGCAAAGCGCAAGAAGACGCCGAACGAGATCGCGCTGACGATCCTGCTCGTCGCGCTGACGATCGTGATGCTGCTGGCCACCGCAACGCTGCTGCCGTTCTCGATGTTCTCGGTCGAGGCGATGAAGGCCGGCCACGTGGTGACGATCACCGCGCTCGTCGCGCTGCTCGTGTGCCTGATTCCGACGACGATCGGCGGGTTGCTGTCCGCGATCGGCGTGGCCGGGATGAGCCGGATGATGCAGGCGAACGTGATCGCGACGTCGGGCCGTGCGGTGGAAGCCGCTGGCGACGTCGACGTGCTGCTGCTCGACAAGACCGGCACGATCACGCTGGGCAACCGTCAGGCATCGACGTTCGTGCCGGCGCCGGGCGTGACCGAGGAAGCGCTGGCCGATGCCGCGCAACTGTCGTCGCTCGCCGATGAAACGCCGGAAGGCCGCAGCATCGTCGTGCTCGCGAAGGAGCGCTTCAACATTCGCCAGCGCGACATGGGGCAACTGCATGCGACGTTCATCGGCTTCTCCGCGCAGACGCGGATGAGCGGCGTCGACCTGTCCCCCAAGGGGACTTCCTCCGGGGCGCCGGGCCGCGAGATCCGCAAGGGCGCGGCCGACGCGATCCGCAACTACGTCGAGACGCACGGCAGCCGCTTCCCGGAAGAAGTGCGCCGCGCGGTCGATGAAGTCGCGCGCCGCGGCAGCACGCCGCTCGTCGTGGCCGACCTGCATGAAGGCGCGGCGCGCGTGCTCGGCGTGATCGAGCTGAAGGACATCGTGAAGGGTGGCATCAAGGAGCGCTTCGCGGAACTGCGCAAGATGGGCATCAAGACCGTGATGGTGACGGGCGACAACCGGCTGACGGCCGCGGCGATCGCGGCGGAAGCGGGGGTCGACGATTTCCTCGCGGAAGCGACGCCGGAAACCAAGCTCGCGACGATCCGCGAGCACCAGGCCGCAGGGCGCCTCGTCGCGATGACGGGCGACGGCACCAACGACGCGCCGGCGCTCGCGCAGGCCGACGTCGCCGTGGCGATGAACACCGGTACGCAGGCGGCGAAGGAAGCCGGCAACATGGTCGACCTCGACTCGAACCCGACGAAGCTGATCGAGATCGTCGAGATCGGCAAGCAGATGCTGATGACGCGCGGTTCGCTGACGACGTTCTCGATCGCGAACGACATCGCGAAGTATTTCGCGATCATCCCGGCCGCGTTCGTGACGACGTACCCGCAGCTGCGCGTGCTCGACATCATGCACCTGACGTCGCCGGCATCCGCGATCCTGTCGGCGGTGATCTTCAACGCGCTGATCATCGTCGCGCTGATCCCGCTGGCGCTGAAGGGCGTCACGTACCGGCCGCTCGGCGCCGCGTCGCTCCTGCGCCGCAACCTGCTCGTGTACGGCCTCGGCGGCGTGCTGCTGCCGTTCCCGTTCATCAAGCTGATCGACATGACGCTCGCTGCACTCGGCTGGGCCTGAGCCGGCCGTACTTGAAGGAAACATCATGAAAACGTTGATTCGTCCGCTCGTCGTGATCTTTGCCGTGCTGACCGCGGTGACGGGGCTCGCCTACCCGGCCGTGATGACCGTGTTCGGCCAGGCCGTGTTCCCGTCGCAGGCGAACGGCAGCCTGATCGAGAAGGACGGCAAGGCGGTCGGCTCCGCGCTGATCGGCCAGCAGTTCGATGCGCCGAAGTACTTCTGGGGCCGGCTGTCGGCCACGACGCCGATGCCGTACAACGCGACCGGCTCCGGCGGCTCGAACCTCGGCCCGCTGAACCCGTCGCTCGCCGACCAGGTGAAGGGGCGCATCGCCGCGCTGCGCGACGCGGGCACCGACATGTCGAAGCCCGTGCCGGTCGACCTCGTGACGGCGTCGGCCAGCGGCCTCGATCCGGAGATCACGCCGGCCGCCGCCGCGTACCAGGTCGAGCGCGTCGCGAAGGCGCGCAACCTGGCGCCCGACGCGGTCGCGCAGCTCGTCGCCGCGAACACGAAGGGCCGCCAGTTCGGCGTGCTCGGCGAACCGCGCGTGAACGTGCTGAAGCTGAACCTCGCGCTCGACGCGGCGCAGGCCGCGCACTGAGCGAACGTAAGGCAACCGGCATCCGGCGCGGCCCGATCCGCGCCGGATGCGACTATTCCCGACGGCGCATGCGCCGTCTTTGCCTTTTGCGGCGATTTGGAACAACAATGCTCGTACTCGCGCGCATCCGGGCGCTCCGCCTATCTGACGCATGAATCGTCCCGACCCAGACCAACTCCTCGACAAGCTGCAGCGTGACGAAGAAAAGCAGCGGCGCGGCCAGCTCAAGATCTTCTTCGGCGCATCGGCCGGTGTCGGCAAGACCTACGCGATGCTGCAGGCCGCGCGCCAGCGCCTGCAGGAAGGCGTCGACGTCGTCGTCGGCATCGTCGAGACCCACGGGCGCAGCGAAACCGCCGCGCTGCTCGACGGCCTCGACGTGCTGCCGCTCGCGCGCATCGACTATCGCGGCCGCACGCTGGCCGAATTCGATCTCGACGGCGCGCTCGCGCGCCAGCCGCAACTGATCCTCGTCGACGAGCTTGCGCACTCGAACGTGCAGGGCGCACGGCACCTGAAGCGTTGGCAGGATGTGTACGAGCTGCTCGACGCGGGCATCGACGTGTATACGACCGTCAACGTCCAGCATCTCGAAAGCCTGAACGACGTGGTCGGCGCGATCACCGGCATCCGCGTGTGGGAGACGGTGCCCGACCGCGTGTTCGACGCAGCCGATGAAGTCACGCTCGTCGACCTGCCGGCCGAGGAACTGCTCGAGCGGATGCGCGACGGCAAGGTTTATCTCGCGCAGCAGGCCGAGCGCGCGGTGCGCAACTTCTTCCGCAAGGGCAACCTGATCGCGCTGCGCGAACTTGCGCTGCGGCGCACGGCCGATCGCGTCGACGCGCAGATGCGCGAATACCGTGCGGACCGCTCGATCCAGCGCATCTGGCAGGCGCGCGAGCGGCTGCTCGTGTGCGTCGGGCCCGGCCCCGAGGCGCCGACGCTGGTGCGCGCGGCCGCGCGGCTCGCCGCGAGCCTGAAGGCCGACTGGATCGCCGTCTATGTGGAGACGCCGCGCCTGCAGCGGTTGCCCGACGCGCAGCGGCAGCGCACGCTCGACGCGCTGAAGCTCGCGGCCGAGCTTGGCGCGGAAACGGCCACGCTCGCCGGCGCCGACGCGGTTGCCGCGCTGATCGGCTATGCGAAGGTGCGCAACGTGTCGAAGGTCGTCGCGGGCGGCTCGCCGAAGGCCGGGCTCATGCGCCGCCTCGCGCGACCGTTCGGCGAACAGCTCGCCGAACGCGCGGGCGACGTCGACCTGATGCTGATCCGTGCGTCCGCGAGCGACGAGGCGCGTGCCGCGCCGCTCGACGCGCGTGCGCGCGACTGGCGCGATGCGTTCGCGCAGTTCGGCACGCATCGCTCGCCGCCGCGACATTACGCGTACGCGGCCGCGATCTGCGCGGCGATCACGGTCGTCGCGAGCCTCGTGTCCGAGCGGCTCGACCTCACGAACCTCGTGATGCTGTACCTGCTTGGCGTCGTGTTCTCGGCCGTCCGGCTCGGGCGCGGCCCGGGCGTGCTGCAGTCGTTCCTGTCGGTGGCCGCGTTCGATTACTTCTTCGTGCCGCCGCGCATGTCGTTCTCGGTCAGCGACACGCAATACCTGCTGACCTTCTTCGGGATGCTGCTGACGTCGCTCGTGATCAGCCACCTGACGTCGACGTTGACGCGCCAGGCGAGCGTCGCGCAGCGCCGCGAGCGGCGCACCGGCGCCATCTACGCGATGGCGCGCGAGCTGGGCGCGGCGCTGACGACCGAGCAGATCGTCGAGATCGGCAGCCGCCATGTGGGCGAGGTGTTCCGCGCGCGCGTCGCGTTCCTGCTGCCCGACAGCGCGGACAAGGTGCGGCAGAAGATCGAGGAGCCCGATGCAGCCGTCACGCTGACGGGCGCCGATCTGGACAGCGACGTCGGCCAGTGGGTCTATGACCAGCAGAAGCCGGCTGGCCGCGGCACCGACACGTTACCGGCGACGGTTGCACTGTACCTGCCGCTGAAGGCGCCGATGCGCACGCGCGGCGTGCTTGCGGTCGCGTCGCGCGAGCCGCGCGAACTCGAGGTGCCGGAACAGCAGCGGATGCTCGACGCATTCGCCGCGCAGATCGCGCTCGCGCTCGAACGCGTGCACTACGTCGAGATCGCGCGCGACGCGCTGGTGAGCATGGAATCCGAGCGGCTGCGCAACTCGCTGCTGTCGGCGATCTCGCACGACCTGCGCACGCCGCTCACGACAATCGTCGGCTTCTCGTCGATGCTTGCGAACGGGCGGGCGGCCGCGCAGGGCGGCGACGTGGCGGCGGCGGAGCGTTTCGCGCAGCGCGAGGGCGAACTCGTCGACGCGATCCACGACGAGGCGCTGCGGATGACGGGCATCGTCACGAACCTGCTCGACATGGCGCGGCTGCAGGCCGGCAGCCTGCAGTTGAAGCGCCAGTGGTCGCTGCTCGAGGAAACCGTCGGCGCCGCACTCGCCGCATGCAGGCGCGTGCTTGCACGCCATCCCGCGCGCGTCGTGCTGCCGGCCGATTTGCCGCTCCTGCAGATGGACGCGGTGCTGATGGAGCGCCTGTTCACCAACCTGTTCGAGAACGCGGCCAAGTACACGCCGGCCGATACGCCGATCGAGATTGGCGCGGAGCGCATGACCGACGACGGGCTGCCATTCGTGCGCGTGCTCGTCGACGATTATGGTCCCGGCCTGCCGACCGGGATGGAAACGCGGATCTTCGACAAGTTCACGCGCGGCGAGAAGGAATCGGCGACGCCCGGCATCGGGCTCGGCCTCGCGATCTGCCGCGCGATCGTCGAAGCGCACGGCGGTAAAATCGGCGCACTCAACCGCACGGCGCCCGACGGCCACGTGACGGGCGCGCGCTTCTGGTTCACGCTGCCGGTCGAGACACCGCCGGCCGCGCCTGCCGTACTCGACGACGAACCCGATGTGCCGGGCGCGTCGTCCCCATCCGAATCATTGCCAGACCATGAGTGAACCCAGCCTGACCGTCGTCCTGATCGAGGACGAAAAGCAGATCCGCCGTTTCGTGCGCGCCGCGCTCGAGGAGGAGGACATCGCGGTGTTCGAGGCCGAGACGGGCAAGCAGGGGCTGATCGACGCGGCGACGCGCAAGCCCGATCTCGTGATCGTCGACCTCGGCCTGCCCGATACCGACGGCCTCGACGTGATCCGCGAACTGCGCGGCTGGTCCGAGGTGCCGGTGATCGTGCTGTCCGCGCGCACGCAGGAAGAGGAGAAGGTCGCGGCGCTCGACGCGGGCGCCGACGATTACCTGACCAAGCCGTTCGGCGTGTCCGAGCTGCGTGCGCGGATCCGCGCGCAACTGCGCCGGCGCAACCAGGGCGGCGCGAACGAGTCGCCGAAGGTGAACTTCGGCACCGTGACCGTCGATCTCGCGCTGCGCCAGGTGTGGCGCGACAACGAGATCGTGCACCTGACGCCGCTCGAGTACCGGCTGCTCGCCACGCTCGTGCGGCACGCGGGACGCGTGCTCACGCACCGGCAGCTGCTGCGTGACGTGTGGGGGCCGTCGCACGTCGAAAGCCACCACTACCTGCGCATCTACATGGCGCACCTGCGCCAGAAGCTCGAGCGCGACCCGGCGCAGCCCGAGTACATCGTCACCGAGACGGGCGTCGGCTACCGGCTCGTCGGGGCCGCATGACGGGTCTCGCCGGGCCGCAGCGGCGCCCGTGCGCGTGACGTCGCGCACCGGCACGGTTGCGCTGGCGCGACAGTCTCGCGGCCGACGCGCGCGTTGCACACCCGGCGCTCATTCCCCGTTATCCTGACCGTTCCGCGAACGAAAACGAGGAGCGTGCAATGTCCGTCCGTCTGGTCGTCATCTGTGCGCTGGCGCTTGCTGCGTCTGGCGCGTTCGCCCAACCGCTGCCGCCCGGGCAGCAGCCGTCGTCGTCCCAGCAGGCGATGGCCAATCCTGCGTCGGTCAATTGCGCCAAGCTCGGCGGCCGCCACACGATCCGCAACCTGTCGAGCGGGCAGGTCGGCATGTGCGTGTTCAAGGATGGCCGCGTGTGCGAGGAGTGGGCGCTGTACCGCGATGATCGCTGCGTCGGCGGCGTGACGCCGAAGCGCGTATCGAACTGACCGGGCCCGGCCGATCGGGCCCCCGATCGGCCGCCGGCGACGCGCCGCGTCCGTAAGCATCTTGTTATACTCGGCGCCGCCCGGGGACGACCCCGGGTCATTCGATTCAACGGGGACGGCCCCATCCGATACGGAGTGCGTCGAGATGGCGTGGGGATTGTTGTTCATTGCCGGATTGCTGGAAGTGGCCTGGGCGGCCGGCATGAAATCGTCGGACGGCTTTACGAAGCTCGGTCCGTCGGCGTTTACGATCGTGACGGCGCTGGCCAGCTTCGGGCTGCTCGCGGTCGCGATGCGACAGTTGCCGCTCGGCACCGCGTACGCGGTGTGGACGGGCATCGGCGCGGTCGGTGCGTTCGTGTTCGGCATCGTGATGATGGGCGAGGCGCTGACCATCGCGCGCGTCGCGAGCGCGGCGCTGATCGTCGCGGGGTTGATCGGCCTCAAGCTGTCGTCGGCCGCCTGACGACGGCATCCGGGTGCGCACACGCCCCGTGTGCCGCACCGCGGAATTGCGCCGGTCACCCGGATAGCCTGTCTATAATGGAACGCATTCGGGCCTGAATTCCGTCGTGCTTCTCGCGGCACGCGGAGCCGGTCGCCACGCGCCGCGCGGCCAGTCTGTCCGACCCGATCCGATCAATCGGCAAAGCGCACGGAAAGTGCAAGGAGAGGGCCATGATCGAAGCCATTTCGCTCGGCGCGGGGCTCGCGTGGGCGAGCGGCCTGCGCCTGTACCTGACGGTGCTGATCGCCGGCGTGCTGGCGCGGTTCGGCTGGCTTCACTTGCCCGACACGCTGGCCGTCCTGATGTCGCCGTGGGTCATCGGCGCCGCGGCCGTACTCACCGTCACCGAATTCCTTGCCGACAAGATCCCCGCGTTCGACTCGCTGTGGGATGCCGTGCATACCTTCATCCGTATCCCGGCCGGTGCCGTGCTCGCAGCCGGCGCGCTCGGCCATGCCGATCCGACCGTGCTCGCGGTCGCGGGGCTCGCCGGCGGCTCGCTGGCTGGCGCCGCGCACGTGGCGAAGGCCGGCACGCGCGCGATGATCAACCTGTCTCCCGAACCGATTTCTAACTGGATCGCATCGTCGACCGAGGACGGTCTCGTGGTCGGCGGGCTCGCGCTCGCGTTCTTCGTTCCCCTCGCGTTCCTCGTGCTGCTCGCTGCGTTCATCGCGGCGTCGGCATGGGCGCTCCCGCGCCTGTGGCGCGGCGTCTCGGGCGGCTTTCGCGGCATGGCGAACCACATGGTGTCGCGGCTCAACTCGATCGGGGGAAAACACGATTGAAGGGGCGGCAACACGCGGCGCAGCCGCCCGCCGGGCAACCCGGCCATGACGTGTCCGCGCATGCCGGCCGCTTCGGCCTGCGCGACCTGATTCGCCAGGCCGCGCGCATGACCGCGCGCGACTGGCGCGCGGGCGAGCTGACGCTGCTCGTCCTCGCCTTGGTGCTCGCGGTCGCGGCGCTGACGAGCGTCGGCTTCCTCGCTGATCGGCTGCGCCAGGGGCTCGAGCGCGACGCGCGCCAGATGCTCGGCGCCGATTTCGTCGTGCGGGCGGATCGCCCCGTCGATCCGTCGTTCGACCGGCAGGCCCGCGCGCTCGGCCTGCGTACCGCGACGACTGCCATCTTCCCGAGCATGATCGCGTCCGCCACGGGCGGACAGGCGACCGACGCGGCGCCATCGCGCCTCGCGGCCGTGAAGGCGGTGTCTCCCGGTTATCCGCTGCGCGGCGCGGTCGAGATCCTGCCGGCCGGTGCCGCCACCGCGCAGAAGGCCGCCGAGATTCCCGCGCCCGGCACCGTGTGGGCCGATCCAGCGTTGCTCGACGCGCTGCACCTGAAGGCCGGCGATACGGTGCGCGTCGGGCTGCGCACGTTCAAGGTCGCCGCATCGATCTCCCGCGAACTCGATCGCGGTTTTTCGTTCGTCAATTTTTCGCCGCGGCTGATGATGCGCGCGGACGAGCTTGCCGCGACGGGACTCACGGGTTACGGCAGCCGCGTCACGTACCGGCTGCTGGTCGCCGGCGAGCAGCCGGCCGTCGCGCGCTTCGAAGCGTATGCGCACGCGCGCGTCGACGGCGGGAAGCTGCGCGGCGCCGGTCTCGAGTCGTTGCAGGAAGGCCAGCCGCAGGTGCGGCAGACGCTGGATCGCGCACGCCACTTCCTGACGCTCGTCGCGCTGCTCACCGCGCTGCTCGCGGCGGTCGCGATCGCGATGGCCGCGCAGCGCTACATGCGGCGCCACCTCGACGGCTGCGCGACGATGCGCTGCCTCGGTGTGAGCCGCCGCACGCTCGGTGCGCTGTTCGCGCTCGAATTCGCCGGTATCGGAATCGTGTCCGGCGCCGCCGGCGCGGTGCTCGGCTACGGCGGCCACTGGGCGTTGCTGGCCGCGCTCGGCAGCCTGATCGATGTCGCGTTGCCGCCGCCCACGCTGTGGCCGGCGCTGATCGGCATGGGCGCCGCGCTCGTGCTGCTGCTCGGCTTTGCGCTGCCGCCGCTCGTGCCGCTCACGCGCGTGCCGCCGGTGCGCGTGCTGCGACGCGAGTGGGGCGACGCGTCGCGCACCGCGTGGGCCGCGTATGCGATCGGCGTCGTGCTGTTCGCGGGGCTGCTGATCGTGGCCGCCGGCAACCTGAAGCTCGGGCTGATCGTCGCGGGCGGTTTCGCCGGCGCGCTGGTCGGCTTCGCGCTGATCGCGCGGCTCGTGCTGTTCGCCGCCGCGCGTGCGGTGCGCAACGCGCGCGTGGCCGCGGGCGTCGGCTGGCGCTACGCGCTCGCGTCGCTGCACCGGCGCGGCACGGCCAGCGCACTGCAGATCACCGCGCTTGCGCTCGGCCTGATGTGCCTGCTGCTGATCGCGATCACGCGCAACGATCTCGTCGCGGGCTGGCGGCAGTCGACGCCGCCCGATGCGCCGAACCAGTTCCTGATCGATATCCAGCCCGACCAGCGCGCCGACGTCGCGGCCTATCTGGCCGCGCACGGCGTGCGTGACGCGGTGCCCGCGCCGATGGTGCGCGGCCGCCTCGTCGCGATCAACGGCAAGCCGGTGAATCCGGACGCGTACCCGTCCGACGAGGCGCGCCGGCTCGTCGACCGCGAGTTCAACCTGTCTTATACGACCGAGCTGCCGTCCGACAACCGGATCGTCGAAGGCGACTGGTTCGGCACCTCGGCCACGCCGCAGATCTCGATCGAGGCCGGCCTCGCGAAGACCTTGAACGTGAAGCCGGGTGACGTGCTGCGCTTCGACGTGACGGGGCTCACGGTCGACGCGCCGATCACGAGCGTGCGCAAGCTCGACTGGGGCTCGTTCCGCGTCAATTTCTTCGTGCTGATGCCGCCGCCGGCGCTGAAGGATTTCCCGGCCGTGTACCTGACGAGCTTCCATTTGCCGGCCTCGAACGCCGCGCTGCTCGATCCGCTGATCGCGCGCTACCCGAACCTGACCGCGATCGACGTCGCGCCGATCCTCGCGCAGTTGCAGCGGATGATGCTGCAGGTGGTCGGTGCGGTGCAGTTCCTGTTCGTGTTCACGCTCGCGGCCGGCGTGCTCGTGCTGTACACCGCGCTTGCCGGCACGCGCGACGAGCGCGTGCGCGAGGCGGCGCTGCTGCGTGCGCTCGGCGCGTCGCGCGCGCAGGTCAACGCGGTGCAGCGCGCGGAATTCGTCGTGGTCGGCGCGCTGGCCGGCGCGCTGGCATCGGCGGGCGCGATCGCGGTCGGCTGGGTGCTCGCGTCGCGCGTGTTCGACTTCCAGCTTGCCGTCGATCCGTGGCTCGTGCCGGCCGGCATCGCGGCCGGCGTCGCGTGCGCCGGTGCGGCCGGCTGGCTGAGCCTGCATAATGTGCTGCGGCGCCCCGCGCTGCAGTCGCTGCGCGATGCCTGAGCATTGCCGGCGGCCTTGAATATCCCGTTTTCCGACTATCCGTATGACCGATGTGAATGACGATGCGCCGTCGCAGCCGACGGCATTCGAGCTCGTGGGCGGCGAAGCCCGCGTGCGCGAAATGGTGGACCGCTTTTACGACCTGATGGACCTCGAGCCCGAGTTCGCGCAGATTCGCGCGCTGCACCCGGCTTCGCTCGACGGTTCGCGCGACAAGCTGTTCTGGTTCCTGTGCGGCTGGATGGGTGGCCCCGACCACTACATCAGCCGGTTCGGCCACCCGCGGCTGCGCGCGCGGCACCTGCCGTTCCCGATCGCGTCGGTCGAGCGCGACCAGTGGCTGCGCTGCATGGCGTGGGCGATGGACGACATCGGACTGCCCGAGCCGCTGCGCGAGCGGCTCATGCACTCGTTCTACGACACGGCCGACTGGATGCGCAACCGGCCCGGTTGATCGACCGGTACGCCGCCGTCCGCGCGCGGGACGATCTGCGTCTGGGCGCGCGCGCCGCGCGGCGCGACACTGGCCGCTTCCCCCAATCGATACGAGGCTCGCCCGATGACGACACAAGCGCTGTTTCGCGAAGACGCGTACCTCACGCAATGCGACGCGGTCGTTCTGGCCGTCGGCGACGACGGCATCCGGCTCGACCGCACCGTGTTCTATCCGCTCGGCGGTGGCCAGGCCGGCGACACCGGCACGCTGACGCTGCCCGACGGCGGCACGATCGCGATTGCCGATACGCGCAAGGCGAAGTTCGACGGCGCGACGCCCGACGACGCCATGCACGTGCCCGCATCGGGGCAGGAGGCGCGCGTCGCGGCGCTCGTGCCCGGCACCCGCGTGGTCGCGGAGATCAACTGGCTGCGCCGCTACCGCCACATGCGCCTGCATACGGCCGCGCACCTGATGTGCGCGGTGCTGCCGTACGCGGTGGACGGCTGCAGCGTGACGGCCGACTACGTGCGGCTCGATTTCGCGACATCCGACGCGATCGACCGCGACGACGTCGAGCGACGCCTTGCCGGCTTGGTGGTCGGCGCGCACCCGGTCACGACCGAATGGATCACCGACGACGAGATGGCCGAGCGGCCGGAACTCGTGCGCACGATGAGCGTGAAGCCGCCGATGGGCCTCGGCCGCGTGCGGCTGCTGCGCATCGAGCAGGTCGACCTGCAGCCGTGCGGTGGCACGCATGTGCGCAACACGTCCGAAATCGGCGCGCTGCGGGTCGCGAAACTGGAAAAGAAGAGCGCGCGCACCCGGCGCCTCGTACTGGAGTTTGCATGACGATTGACACCACCCAAGCGGGCGCGGCGGCGCTTGATCCGCAAGCGCGGGAGATTCTGGATTTCTGGTTCGGCGAGCCAGGCTCGGCCGAATTCGGGCAGGCCCGCAAGGTCTGGTTCAACGGCGGCGCGGCGTTCGACGACGTGCTGCGCACGCGCTATGGCGCCGTGCTCGACGCCGCGTGCGACGGCGCATGCGATCGCTGGGCAAGCTCGCCGTCGGGGGCGCTTGCGTTGATCGTCGTGCTCGACCAGTTCTCGCGCAATATTCATCGCGGTACGCCTCGCGCGTTTGCCGCCGATCCGAAGGCGCTCGCGCTCGCGCGCCGCATGGTTGCGGCCGGCTGGGACGCACAATTGCCGAGCGGACATCACCGCGCGTTTGCGTATCTGCCGTTCGAGCACGACGAGTCGGTCGACAGCCAGCGCGAGGCCGTGCGCCTGTGCGCGGGCATCCGCGACGAGGCAGGGTGCGAGAGCTATCACCGCTTTGCGTTGCTGCACGCGGCCGTCGTCGAGCGCTTCGGTCGCTTTCCGCACCGGAACGTGATTCTCGGTCGTGCGTCGAGCGACGAGGAGACGGCGTTTCTTCGCGAGCCCGGTTCCTCGTTCTGACGATCCGGGCCGGCGGCGTGACGCGGGGGAGGGCGCGAACCCGCGGATTCACGGGTACCGTGGAAACCGGCTGGCGGAGGGCGCGCACCGGGTTCAGGCAGCTGTGCTCAACCTTCGCCAGGTATCCAGGCCAGCACGAGACGGCGCGTTGCGCCGTCGTGCTTCACTGCAGGTGCAGTTCGGGCGTGCGCACGTAGACGCGCAGCAGTTCCGCGGAGTCTCCCGGGCGGGCGCCGGACCAGAACGGTTTCCACTCGCTGCCGGGCGCCGGACCGATGGTCTGCTTGCCCTGGACGATCATCCACGTGCAGCGGGCAGCCTGCGCATCGTCGATCGGCGTGTGCTGGATCCCGGAGAAGTAGTACAGCATCGGCGCTTCCGACTCGCCGAGACCGACGCTTGCCATGCAGTCGCCGTCGTTCCATTCGAGCGCGAGATGCGCGTTCAGGTCGTCGAACACCGAGCGGTAGCTCTTCGCGACGTCAAGCCACGGCAGCAGCAGCGTATAGACGAGCCCCCACGCGACGAGTGCGCCGGCCCCCCACGACAGCGCGCCGCGCCACAGGCCGGTCGTGCGCAGCTTCGGCAACAGCGTCAACCAGCCGACCGTCAGCACGAGCGCACCGATCACGAGCGGGGGGGCGATCGGCATCGTCCAGTCGAGCGGCAGCCAGCGGCCGAGCGGCGCGAGATAGGCGTGCGATGCAGCCGGATCGGCCATCACCGCCCAGATCGCCCAGGCGAGCACGGTGACCGTGCCGAACAGGGCGCGGCTCAGGTAATCCCATGCGAGATGCAGCCGGCTCGGCAGGCGTTCGATCGCCTGCGCGGCGACCAGCGCGAGCGGCGCGAAGAACGGCAGGATGTAGAGCTGGCGCGACGTCGCGGACACTTGCAGCACCGCGAGCCCGACGCTGGCGAACAGCACCGGCAGCGCGATCGCCGGCGTGCGCCAGTCGCGCCAGGCACCGCGCGCGAGCGCGACGATCGCGAGCGGCGCGACCGGGAAGCCGACGGTCAGGAACGAGCGGACGATGAAGAGCGGCTTGTCGTTTTCCGCGCCGAGCTCGGGCACCGAGAAGCCGAAGAACCGACCGACGTTGTTGTCCCAGAACCACGTCATGAACAGCGTCTCGGAGCGCAGGAACAGTGCGGTCGGCCAGACCAGCGCGAACGGCGCGAATACGAGCGCGGCAACGCCGAGCGCGCGTGCGAACGAGCGGGTGCGGCAGGCCGGGTAGATCACGAGTGCGGCCGTGAGCGTGGCTGCGAATACGAGCGGCACGAACAGGCCCTTCGCCATGAAGGCGATGCCGACGCCCGCGCCGAAGAGCGGCGCGGCCCAGCGGCCCGACGGCCGGGCCGGCAGCCCGTGCCGCATCTGCTGGGCGCGCGCGACATGCTGCATCACGAGTTCGAGCAGCCCGCAGAAGCCGATTGCGGTACCGGCGAACAGCGCGGTGTCGGTCATCATGTCGTGCACGTGCTTGATGACGACGAGCGTGCCCGCGCTCAACACGGCGGGGCCGATCACGCGCGGGTCGAACCAGGAGTCCGCGCGGCTGGCGACGCGCGCCGCGCGCGCGATGAAGCCGAATGCGAGGGCGGCGAACAGTGCGCTCGCGAGTCGCGCCGCGTCGTGCAGCGGCATCACGCGCTGCAGCAGCCAGGCGAGGCTGGTCGCGACCCACGCGTAAATCGGCGGCTTTTCCATGAACGGCAGGCCGGCATTGGTCGGCACGACGAAGTCGCCGGTCTCGAGCATGTGCTGGATGATGCCGAACGTGTAGGTTTCGTCCTGCTTCCACGGATCGTGACCGAGCACGCCCGGCAGCGTATACGCGCAGATCAGGGCGGCGACGAGCAGCCACGCGCGCCAGCCAAGCAGGAGCGAACGCTCGCGCATGGCGCTGGTTGCAGCGGTCGAGGCGGCGATCGGCGTGCCGGCGGCGTCGAGCGTTGCAGTGTGATCGGCGTCGGCGGGCGAGCGGGTGTGCGGGGCCGGAGCGGGCACGGACGTGCGTCGCCGGCTGGGCGCTGCGGTTCCAGGCATGGAAGGAATCTCGGGTCGAGTCGAGCCGGTCCGGCGACATGGGCTGGACCGATTAGGGGCACATCAAGGGGTCACGGACAGGTGTTGATGACACCGGTCTGAATGTCCGCTAGTAGACCACGGAATTGTTACGGTGGTTTACCGATCGTGTCACGGAATTGTGGAGATTTGTGGTGTCGTGACGACGGATCGTTTCGGGTGGCGGCTTTTGATGCCCCGCCGTGCGGAATTACCGGCCGCCGCCGACGTCGAGCAGGGCGCCCGTCGTGTAAGACGCCGCGTCGCCAAGCAGCCAGACGATCGCTTCGGCGATCTCCAGTGCTTCGCCCGCGCGGCCGAGCGGCGTGCTTGCCCCGAGGCGGGCCGCTCGGCCCGGCTGGCCGCCGCTCGCGTGGATTTCGGTCTCGATCAGGCCGGGGCGTACCGCGTTGACGCGCACGCCGTGCGGGCCGAGTTCCTTCGCCAGACCGATCGTCAGCGAGTCGACCGCGCCTTTCGACCCCGCAT
Organism: Burkholderia sp. AU45251; assembly: GCF_030482905.1. Classification (NCBI taxonomy): domain Bacteria; kingdom Pseudomonadati; phylum Pseudomonadota; class Betaproteobacteria; order Burkholderiales; family Burkholderiaceae; genus Burkholderia; species Burkholderia sp. AU45251. The sequence continues at coordinate 101,832 of NZ_JAUJQH010000018.1, forward strand.
AGTCGACGTATTCGTTCGGCGATCCGAGCCGGGAGGCGATCGACGATACGTTGACGATCGCGCCCCCGCGGCCGCCACGGTCGGTGGACAGCCGGCGCGCGGCTTCGCGTGCGCACAGGTACGCGCCGAGCACGTTGGTGTCGAACATCCGCCGCAGCCGGTCGGCCGGCATGTCGGCGAGCGGCATCGACGGCGCGACGATGCCCGCGTTGTTGACGAGCGCGTCGAAGCGTCCGAATGCGGACGTGACGGTGTCGAACATCGCAACGACGTCGGCTTCGTTCGCGACGTCGCCCGCGACGACGCACGCACGGCCGCCCGCGTTGCGGACGGACTGCGCGGTGAGCTCGGCCGCCGCGGCGTCGCGCGCGTAGTTGATGCCGACGTCCCAGCCGCGCTCGGCTGCGAGCACGGCGGTCGCGCGGCCGATGCCACGGCTTGCGCCGGTGATGAGGACGGCCTTGCGGTCGGACGGTGCGGTCATCGTGTGCGGGTTCCGGTGACGGTTACTTGGCTGCGTCGGGTGCCCACTTGTCGCGGGCGGGCGGCTGGTAGCGACGCAGTCGCTCGATCAGCTCGGCGGGTTCCGACTCGACGCACAGTGCGTCGAAGTAGGCCGGACGCATGAAGCCCTCGTCGACCGTATGGCGCAGCAGCGCGATCAGCGGATCGTAGAACGAATCGATGTTGTAGAGCGCGACGGGCTTGCGGTGATAGCCGAGCTGCGCCCACGTGTAGACCTCGAAGAGCTCCTCGAGCGTGCCGGCGCCGCCGGGCATCGCGACGAACGCGTCGGAGAGGTCGGCCATCATTTTCTTGCGGTGATGCATGTCGGGCACGACGTGCAGTTCCGACAGCCCCGTATGGCCGACTTCCTTGTCGACGAGCAGTTCGGGGATCACGCCGACCGCACGGCCGCCGGCCGCCATCACTTCGTCCGCGATCACGCCCATCAGGCCGACCCGGCCGCCGCCGTAGACGAGCGTGAGGCCCGCGTCGACGAGCGCGCGACCGAAGGCACGCGCGGCGTCGGCATAGACGGGCCGCACGCCGGACGACGAGCCGCAGTAAACGCAGACTGCCTTCATTGCTTGGAATCCTTGGCGGGGGTGTGCCCGCCGGCGGCGCGAGGCGAACCATCGCGCGGCGGCAGGTAGTCGGTGAACTGGCGCTTCGGCAGCTTGCCGGAGACCAGGTCGTCGAACAGCTGGCGCGACCGGCCGCGCAGGTACGGCGCCATCACGGAGATCACGTGCATGCTGACCTGGTGCAGTTCCTCGCGGATCGCGTCCTGGTCGTTGTACTTGCGCGGATGCATCACGTACTGATACGACAGCCAGTACGTCGAAATGACGGCCATGTTGGTGGCGATGACCTCGATCTCGGTGGGCGTCGCGACCATCTCGGCGTCGGACACGAGCAGCTCGCACATGTCGTGCGCGAAGCGCACCTTGTGGCTGATGATCTGCTTGAAATGTGTCTCGAGCGTGCGGTTGCGGGCGAGCAGGTCGTTGAGGTCGCGATACAGGAACCGGTAGGTCCACATGAAATCGGCCATGTACTGCAGGTACGACCAGGTTTCGTCGATGGTTGGACGATGATCTTCGGGAAAGCGCAGCCGCCGTTCGATCTGCTGCTCGAACTGCGCGAAGATGCTGTTGATGATGTCGTCCTTGTTGCGGAAATGGTAGTACAGGTTGCCTGGACTGATTTCCATTTCCTCGGCGATCGTCGTGGTCGTGACGTTCGGCTCGCCGATCTCGTTGAAGAGTTTCAACGACAACTCGAGAATCCGTTCGCGGGTGCGGCGGGGAGGTTTCGCTTCCATGTCGTCCGGCCCTGTGTGTGCCGGACTGGCGGGCGCTGCAATCGATGCTGCGTGATTCGTCCGGCGCGGGTTGCTGTTCTATGTCTAGCGGACGATTATAAACCGGGGTTTCGCCACATCGGGGCATTTCGTATTCATCGCCCCCGCGCGGCGCATGGTGCAGCGCCGCACGCGGGCGGTGCGCCGGGTGCCCGCAGGGCAGCCGTCTAGAAACCGAGCCAGCGTGCGACGACCGGGCCGAGCACGAAGCCCCACGTCGTCACGCACGCGAACAGCGCGACCGTCACGGCGGCGCTGCCGAGGTCCTTCGCGCGCTTGGAGAGTTCGTGGCGCTCGAGCGAGATGCGATCGATCGCGGCCTCGACGCTCGAGTTCAGCAGCTCGACGATCAGCACCAGCAGCACCGACGCGATCAGCAGCGCGCGCGAGGCGGCCGGCACCGGCGCGAATGCGCCGATCGGGAGCATCAGCGCGGCGAGCGTGAGTTCCTGGCGAAACGCGCTCTCCTCGCGGATCGCGACGCGAAAGCCGTTCAGCGAATGCTTGAGGGCGTACCAGGCGCGCGTGATGCCGCGGTGGCGCTTGTACGGGTTCGGCGGCAGCGGCGTCAGTTGATCGTCGGGGCCGAGCGGCTCGTGCGCGTGCACGTCCGCTTCGGCGTGCGGCTCGTCCTCGTCGAACGGGCGGTGCCGTTGCGGCGTGGCGTCGGGGGGCGGGGTCTTGTCGTTCAGGTCTCGTTTCAAACGGCGGCACCTTCGGCTGGCGAGTACGCGGTCTTCGGCAGCGGCTTCAGATGCGACGCGAACTGTTCGGATGCCGCGCGCCAGGAGAAGCGTTCGGCCCACGCGCGCGCAGTCGTGCGTTCGATCTTCAGCGCCTCGAGACAGGCTTCCTGCAGGTCCTCGTGCATCGCGCCGGCGTCGCTTTCGCCGAGCACGTCGATCGGCCCCGTCACGGGATAGGCGGCCACCGGCGTGCCGCAGGCGAGCGCCTCGAGCAGCACGAGGCCGAACGTGTCGGTGCGACTCGGGAACACGAACACGTCGGCCGCAGCATACACCTTCGCGAGCTCGGCCTGTGACAGCACGCCGAGATAGTTCGCTTCCGGATAGCGCGACTTCAGTTCCGCGAGCGCGGGGCCTTCGCCCGCGACCCACTTCGAGCCGGGCAGGTCGAGGCGCAGGAACGCCTCGACGTTCTTTTCGATCGCGACGCGGCCCACGTACAGGAAGATCGGCCGCGCGGTATTGAGCACCTTCGATTCCATCGGCCGGAACACGTCGAGATCGACGCCACGGGTCCACAGCACGACGTTCGTGAAGCCGAATTTCTCGAGGTCCTGCTTGACGACCGGCGTCGGCGCCATCACCGCGAGCGACGGGCCGTGGAACCAGTGCAGGAAGCGGTAGGTCGCGGCGAGCGGGATGCCGAAGCGCGCCTGCACGTATTCCGGAAAGCGCGTGTGGTACGCGGTCGTGTACGGCAGCTTGCGCGCACGCGCATAGCGTCGCGCGGCGAGGCCGAGCGGGCCTTCGGTCGCGATGTGCAGCGCGTCGGGTGCGAATGCATCGATCCGCGCGCGCAGCTTGCGATACGGCAGGATCGACAGGCGGATCTCGGGGTAGGTCGGACAGGGCACCGTGCGGAATTCCAGCGGCGTCAGCATTTCGACGCGGTGGCCGAGCGCGGTGAGTTCGCGCGACGTGCTCTTCAGCGTGCGCACGACGCCGTTGACCTGCGGTTCCCACGCGTCGGTGACGATCATGATCTTCATCGCGGCTTTGTCCTGTAAGTAGGGGTGTGTCAGGCAGTGGCCTTGGCCTTGCGCGACGTGGTCTCCGACGGTGCGGCGCGCATCACCGTCCAGTAGACGATCTTCAGTTCGCCTTCCATCGTCTCGACGAGCGCGGACAGGCTTTCGACCCAGTCGCCGTCGTTGCAGTACAGCACGCCGTCGATGTCGCGGATCTCCGCCTTGTGGATGTGGCCGCACACGACGCCGTCGCAGCCGCGGCGACGCGCCTCGTCGGTCATCACCGTCTCGAACTGCGAGATGAAGTTCACGGCGTTCTTGACCTGGTGCTTCAGGTACTGCGACAGCGACCAGTACTGGAAGCCGAGCCGGCTGCGGATCCGGTTGAACCAGCGGTTCAGCACGAGGATCAGCGTGTAGAGCGTGTCGCCGAGGTACGCGAGCCATTTCGCATGCTGAATCACGCCGTCGAACAGGTCGCCGTGCACGATCCACAAACGTTTGCCGGCGAGCGTCGTGTGGAATGCCTCGCCGCGCACCTGGATGTCGCCGAACGCGAGGTCGCAGAACTGCCGCGCCCCTTCGTCGTGGTTGCCGGGGATGTAGACGACCTGCGTGCCCTTGCGCGCCTTGCGCAGGATCTTCTGCACAACGTCGTTGTGCGCCTGCGGCCAGTACCAGCCCTTCTTCAGCTGCCAGCCGTCGATGATGTCGCCGACGAGGTACAGGTACTCCGAATCGTTGTGGCGCAGGAAGTCGAGCAGGTACGGCGCCTGGCAGCCGCTCGAGCCGAGGTGGATGTCGGACAGCCAGATGGTGCGGTAGCGATGGGTGGACGAATCGGGGTCCTCATGCTGCGTGGCGTGCCCGGCAGGCGGGTCTTGCGACACCAGCCCGTCGGTTGCGGCAGAACCGGACAGAAAAGCGGTGGCGGCGCGGGCGCCGATGGGGTGACGGAACAGGGAGGTCGCGGACGTTTTCTGGCCCATGCATGACTCGCGCCGGTTGACATTACCGGCATTCCGCCATGCGGGCGTGACTGTGCCGTGACAGTCACGAGACGTTCTTATTACGACCGCTGTAGGGTGTTTAGCAGTGAATGACGGGACGTTGCGTAACCTGCCGTACGGAACGTCCGATCGTTGTCCGGCAAGGCTGTCGGGGCGGGTGGGTGTGGCCCCAGGAAAGTGTTTTCGTCTGGCGAATGCGGTGCGTCAGCGTGGTATCGCGACGACGCGCGTGCGTGCGATCCGGTCGTGCGGAAACTGCCGGCCGGCATGTAGCCGGGCGGCGCCGGCCCACGCGACGATCCACGCCGCAGTGAGTGCGAGCGTGACGGGCACCGACAGGCCGAGGAGCGGATGCAGTGCGAGCGGCGGCAGGAACCACAGCCAGCCGAGCGCATAGCGGACGAGCGCGTGGCCCGCGCTCAGCGGCCGGCCGCTCGACGATTCGAGCCGCAGCCGCCAGGTCTTCATCGGCAGCGTCTGGCCGCCGTGCGTCCAGAACCAGACGAAGTACGCGCCGACCACGAGCGCGATCCAGGCGGCGAGCAGGTTGTGATGGACGAGGCCATTGCGTTGCTGCGTCGCGAGGCCAAACGCGAGCCCGGCGAAGAACACCACGCCGAACAGCAGCACGCCTTCGTAGAGCAGCGCGGCGAGGCGTCGCCGCACGGTCGGCGCGGCGGCCGGGGTGTCGGGGGCGCGGGCGTTCGCCACGGGCGCTCAGGAGCCCTTGAACAGCGAGGGTGCGTCGGCGGGCGACACCGGCGCCACGGCAGCCGGTGCGGATGCGGTGCCGGCCGTCGACGACGCGGGCACCGGCGGCGCGACGGCGGCCGAGACGGGCGCCGGTGCGGTGGCTGTGCCGCTTGCCGCGTGTTCGCGCGAATTGACGAGGCGGCGGACGTCACGGTCGGCGACGGTCGGCGGTGCGCTGACGACGCTCGGCCGGCGGCGGCGCTCGGCGGCCGCGAGACGTTGCTTCTGCTCTTCGGGGAGTTGCTGGTACGCCTTCCACGCACGCTCGCGCGCCTGTGCGGAAAGCTCCTTCGCGCTCTGGTAGTTCTCGCGCGCGACGCGGCGCTGCTCGGGCGTCATCCGCGCCCATTCGGTCATCCGGTCCTGCAGGCGCTTTTGATCATCGGGCGTCAACTTCGCGAAACGCGACGCGATCTTGAGCCATTTGCGCTTGCGGGCGTCGCTGAAGCCGTCCCACTGGTCGGCGAACGGCGCGAGTGCCGCGTGCTGTGCCGGCGTGAGGCGCGCCCACGACAGCGGGCCGGTAGCGGCCGGCAACGGCAGGGGCAGCGGGGGGAGTTCGGTGGTCAGCCCGGTCGCAGCCGAGGCGGGCGCGACAGGGCTGCTGGCCGCGGCGGCGGGCGTCGCGGGGGCCGGGTGGAATCGTGGGTACGTGGCGACGTAGGAAACGGCGATCGCGATTACGCATCCGAAAAATACGGCCAGGCCGCGCTTCTGACTCACCCGTACGATCCCCTCGTTATTGTCTGTTAGTGAGCGCGCGACAGATACGCGTTGAACCCGTGATCGAGATACGCGTTGAGCGGCAGGTCGTCGCTGAGCATCGCCGCGTCGATGTCGGCGAGTTCGGCGGTGCGCTGCATGTCTTCCCAGTAGGCGATGCCGACGAGCCCCGCGAGCAGCAGCGCCAGCGGCCACGCGCGCAGCAGGCGGCGCGCGAACGACGCCTGCGGGCGGCTCGCGGGCGCCGTGCCGTACGCACCGGCCGCGCCGGCGAAGGCCGGCACGAACACCGGCACGGTCGCGGGTTCGGGCTTCTTGCGCGCGAGCGCAGCCCGGCGGGCGACGGCCAGACGGTCGGTGGTCGCGGCAGGCAGGTCGGCCGCGCGCTCGTCCAGCGCGCGGCGCACCTTCAGCGCGAATTCGTGTTCTCGATTTGCGGGAGCGGAGCTCATAGCGTGATTCCTTTGGCCTTGAGCGCGTGCGCCAGCGTATGGGTGGCTCGCGAGCAGTGCGTCTTCACGCTGCCCTCGGAGCACCCCATTGCGGCGGCAGTCTCGGCGACATCCATATCTTCCCAATAACGCATCAGGAACGCTTCCCGTTGACGCGCCGGAAGTTTCTGGATTTCTTCGTCGATCAGGGCCAGAACCTGCTCTCGTTCGAGGCGGTGCTCGCTGCTCTCGACGCCCACGTTGTCGTTCGCGGATTCGAGTGTTTCGAGGGGGTCGAAGTCGTCGTCGTCGGTGTTGTTTAGCGACGAGAAGAGCGTGACCCACGTGTTGCGGACTTTCTGCCGGCGGAACCAGTCGTGGATCGCGTTTTGCAGGATCCGCTGAAAAAGCAGCGGCAATTCGGCCGCCGGCCGGTCGCCGTACTTCTCCGCAAGCTTGATCATCGCGTCCTGCACGATGTCGAGCGACGCATCGTCGTCACGCACGGCGTACGCAGCCTGCTTGAACGCGCGCCTTTCGACGCCCGCCAGAAAGTCGGCGAGTTCCTTGTCTGATGCCATTCCGTGAAGGTATGCGCTGCGGACCGCTGCGTGGTGTAAAAGGTCGAAAAATTTCGTAAAACCCGCGGATGCTATCAAATTTTCGTGCCGCTTGGCACCGGGTTGGGCGCCGCACGTTGCGCGCGAGCCGCGGCGACGGGTGCCGGGCGGTACCCATGATGCGCTGCGGGATATTTTGCTTGACGACCCAATCGCGACCCGCTATCGTCAATGATTCGCAACATGAAGTGATGGTCTCATTTGAGGCTGGCCCAAGAAGCCTGCCCTTCAAACTGGACGCGCCGCTTGAACCCGAGCCACAAGCCCGGCAGAGAGCACCCGATCAATTTTTTGCCGAAAATTCGAAAGGTCAAAATGAACATGCCCAGCGCGGAATTCTCCACGTCGGAACCCCTTTCCCCTCCCGATAGCGACTCCATCGGCGGTACCGTGCTCATGAAGGCACTGGCCGATGAAAACGTCGAATTTATCTGGGGCTACCCCGGCGGCTCGGTACTCTACATCTACGACGAGCTTTACAAGCAGGACAAGATTCAGCACGTGCTGGTGCGCCACGAACAGGCGGCCGTGCACGCAGCCGATGCGTATGCGCGTTCCACCGGCAATGTCGGCGTCTGTCTCGTGACGTCCGGCCCCGGTGTCACCAATGCGGTGACCGGCATCGCGACGGCCTACATGGATTCGATCCCGATGGTCGTGATCAGCGGCCAGGTGCCCACGGCCGCGATCGGCCAGGATGCCTTCCAGGAGTGCGACACCGTCGGCATCACGCGTCCGTGCGTGAAGCACAACTTCCTCGTGAAGGACGTGCGCGACCTCGCGGAAACCGTCAAGAAGGCGTTCTATATCGCCCGCACCGGCCGTCCGGGCCCGGTGCTGATCGACATCCCGAAAGACATCTCGAAGACGCCGTGCCAGTACGAGCCCGTCAAGAGCGTGTCGCTGCGTTCGTACAATCCCGTCACGAAGGGCCATTCGGGCCAGATCCGCAAGGCCGTGTCGCTGCTGCTGACGGCAAAGCGTCCGTACATCTACACGGGTGGCGGCATCATCCTCGCCGACGCGTCGCGTGAACTGAACCAGTTCGCGGACCTGCTCGGCTACCCGGTCACGAACACGCTGATGGGCCTCGGCGGCTATCGTGCGTCGGACAAGAAATTCCTCGGCATGCTCGGCATGCACGGCACCTACGAAGCGAACATGGCGATGCAGCACTGCGACGTGCTGATCGCGATCGGTGCCCGCTTCGACGACCGCGTGATCGGCGATCCGGCGCACTTCGCGTCGCGTCCGCGCAAGATCATCCACATCGACATCGACCCGTCGTCGATCTCGAAGCGTGTGAAGGTCGACATCCCGATCGTCGGCGACGTGAAGGAAGTGCTGAAGGAGCTGATCGAGCAGCTGCAGACGGCCGAGCATGGCCCCGACACCGAGGCGCTCGCGCAATGGTGGAAGGACATCGAGGGCTGGCGCTCGAAGGACTGCCTGAAGTACGACCGCGAAAGCGAGATCATCAAGCCGCAGTACGTGGTGGAGAAGGCGTGGGAGCTGACGGACGGCAATGCGTTCGTGTGCTCGGACGTCGGCCAGCACCAGATGTGGGCGGCGCAGTTCTACCGTTTCAACAAGCCGCGTCGCTGGATCAACTCCGGCGGCCTCGGCACGATGGGCTTCGGCCTGCCGGCAGCGATGGGCGTCAAGATGGCGCACCCGGACGACGACGTGCTGTGCATCACGGGCGAAGGCTCGATCCAGATGTGCATCCAGGAACTGTCGACCTGCCTGCAGTACGACACGCCCGTGAAGATCATTTCGCTGAACAACCGCTATCTCGGCATGGTCCGCCAGTGGCAGCAGATCGAATACAGCAAGCGCTATTCGCATTCGTACATGGATGCGCTGCCTGATTTCGTGAAGCTCGCCGAGGCATACGGCCACGTCGGCATGCGGATCGAAAAGACCTCGGATGTGGAGCCGGCGCTGAAGGAAGCGCTGCGCCTGAAGGACCGCACCGTGTTTCTCGACTTCCAGACCGATCCGACCGAAAACGTCTGGCCGATGGTACAGGCCGGCAAGGGCATCACCGAGATGCTGCTCGGATCGGAAGATCTGTAACGGCGCGACGCGCGCCCGGCCCCTGCGGCCCGCCTTCACGAAGGGCGGAGCGGCATGCGGCGGCGCGCGGCGCGGGTGAATCGACACGGACACATTCTGGAAGAAGCGAACATGAGACACATCATTTCCGTCCTGCTGGAGAACGAACCGGGCGCGTTGTCGCGCGTCGTCGGTCTGTTTTCCGCACGCGGCTACAACATCGAAACCTTGACGGTGGCGCCGACCGAAGACCAATCGCTGTCGCGGCTCACCATCGTTTCCATTGGCTCCGACGACGTGATCGAACAGATCACGAAGCATCTGAACCGCCTGATCGAGGTGGTGAAAGTGGTGGACCTGACCGACGGTGCACACATCGAACGCGAGCTGATGCTGATCAAGGTACGTGCAGTGGGCAAGGAGCGCGAAGAAATGAAGCGGATGGCGGACATTTTCCGCGGCCGCATCATCGACGTGACCGAAAAGACCTACACGATCGAATTGACGGGCGCGAGCGACAAGCTCGACGCATTCATCCAGGGGCTGGACGCGAGCGCGATCCTAGAGACCGTGCGCACCGGCAGCTCCGGCATCGGACGCGGCGAGCGCATCCTGAAGGTGTGATGCCAGACAGGCACGCCGGGTGCGCCGTCATGTCCCGGCCCGCAGTACTCCATCCGAACGAATTGTTGAATTTTTGAATTAGCGAAGGAACCATCATGAACGTTTTCTACGACAAAGACGCTGACCTCTCCCTCATCAAGGGCAAGCAAGTCACGATCATCGGCTACGGCTCGCAAGGCCATGCACACGCGCTGAACCTGAAGGACAGCGGCGTAAACGTGACGGTCGGCCTGCGCAAGGGCGGCGCGTCGTGGAGCAAGGCCGAAAACGCCGGCCTGTCGGTCAAGGAAGTCGCGGAAGCGGTGAAGGGCGCCGACGTCGTGATGATGCTGCTGCCGGACGAGCAGATCGCCGACGTGTATGCGAAGGAAGTCCACGCGAACATCAAGCAGGGCGCGGCGCTGGCATTCGCGCACGGCTTCAACGTCCACTACGGCGCGGTGATCCCGCGTGCCGACCTCGACGTGATCATGATCGCGCCGAAGGCACCGGGCCACACGGTTCGCGGCACGTACTCGCAAGGTGGCGGCGTGCCGCACCTGATCGCGGTTGCGCAGAACAAGTCGGGCGCGGCACGCGACATCGCGCTGTCGTACGCGGCAGCGAACGGCGGCGGCCGTGCAGGCATCATCGAAACCAACTTCCGTGAAGAAACCGAAACCGACCTGTTCGGCGAGCAGGCCGTGCTGTGCGGCGGTACCGTCGAGCTGATCAAGGCTGGCTTCGAGACGCTGGTCGAAGCAGGCTACGCGCCGGAAATGGCGTACTTCGAGTGCCTGCATGAACTGAAGCTGATCGTCGACCTGATCTACGAAGGCGGCATCGCGAACATGAACTACTCGATCTCGAACAACGCCGAGTACGGCGAGTACGTGACGGGCCCGCGCATCGTCACGGAAGAGACGAAGAAGGCGATGAAGCAGTGCCTGACCGACATCCAGACGGGCGAGTACGCGAAGAGCTTCATTCTCGAGAACAAGGCAGGCGCACCGACGCTGCAGTCGCGCCGCCGCCTGACGGCCGAGCACCAGATCGAGCAGGTCGGCTCGAAGCTGCGCGCAATGATGCCGTGGATCGCGAAGAACAAGCTCGTCGACCAGACGAAGAACTAAGCACCGTGAGCTGTTCCGGCCCCTCGAATAGAGGGCCGGTACCAAAAAGCCGCCCGAAGGCAGCAGTGCCCCGGGCGGCTTTTGCTATCCTACGGGCTTTGCAATTCACCGAACACAGAACGAATCCATGAACTATCCTCATCCGATCATCGCGCGCGAAGGCTGGCCGTTCATCGCGATTGCAGCCGTCGTCGCGCTGTTGATCCATGCCGTCGGGGGCTTCGGCTTCGCGTGGCCGTTCTGGCTGCTGCTCGTCTTCGTCGTCCAGTTCTTCCGCGATCCGCAGCGCCCGATCCCGGCGCAGCCGAATGCGGTGCTGTGCCCGGCAGACGGCCGCATCGTGGCGGTCGAGACCGCGCAGGACCCGTACGCGAACCGCGAAGCGCTGAAGATCAGCGTGTTCATGAATGTCTTCAACGTCCATTCGCAGCGTTCGCCGGTCGATGGCGCGATCTCCAAGGTCGAGTACTTCCCGGGCGCGTTCCTGAACGCGGCGATCGACAAGGCGTCGACGGAAAACGAGCGCAATGCGGTCGTGATCCAGACGGCGAGCGGCAAGACCGTGACCGCCGTGCAGATCGCGGGCCTCGTCGCACGCCGGATCCTCTGCTACGTGCGCGCCGGCGAACCGCTGTCGCGCGGCCAGCGCTACGGTTTCATCCGCTTCGGTTCGCGCGTCGACGTGTACCTGCCGCTCGGCAGCCGCGCGAAGGTGTCGATCGGCGAGAAGGTCTACGCGTCGTCGACGATCCTCGCCGAGCTCGAACAGTAAGCGGCGGGACGCACGATGGCCGCATTCAAACCGCGTCGGCCGCGCAACGGCCAGACGCCACGCCCGTTCCGCCGTAACAAGGTGATGGCGCCCGATCCCGTGCCCATCGAGAGCCGCCGGGCTGCACGCCAGCGGTTCCTGAAGACGCGCGGCATCTATCTGCTGCCGAACGCGTTCACGACCGCCGCGCTGTTCTGCGGCTTCTTCGCGGTCGTGCAGGCGATGAACGTGCGCTTCGAGATCGCCGCGATCGCGATTTTCGTCGCGATGGTGCTCGACGGGATGGACGGGCGCGTCGCGCGCATGACGCATACGCAGAGCGCGTTCGGCGAGCAGTTCGACAGCCTGTCGGACATGGTGTCGTTCGGCGTCGCGCCCGCGCTCGTGATGTACGAGTGGGTGCTGAAGGATCTCGGCCGCTGGGGCTGGCTCGCCGCATTCGTCTATTGCTCGGGCGCCGCGCTGCGGCTCGCGCGTTTCAACACGAACATCGGCAGCGTCGACAAGCGTTTCTTCCAGGGGCTGCCGAGCCCGGCGGCCGCCGCGCTGATCGCCGGCTTCGTGTGGCTCGCCACCGACAACCGCGTACCGATGAAGCTCGGCTGGCTGCCGTGGGTCGCGTTCGCGCTGACGATCTACGCGGGCGTGACGATGGTGTCGAACGCGCCGTTCTACAGCGGCAAGGCGCTCGACGTGCGGCACCGCGTGCCGTTCGCGGCGATCCTGCTGGTCGTCGTCGCGTTCGTGCTGGTGTCGTCCGATCCGCCGCTGATGCTGTTCTGCCTGTTCGTGCTGTACGGGCTGTCCGGCTACGTGTTCTGGGCCTACCAGGCCGTGCGTGGGCGCGCGAATCCGGCGCGCTCGTCGCAGCGCGATCACTGACGCGGGTTTTTCGCCCGGAAACGGCGGCCTCCAGGCCGCCGTTTTCTTTTGCCCCTGTTTCGAGCCGGGCCGCCGCAAGCCCCGGGTGCCGTCCGATTGCGCACCCAGCGGAATGCCGCTATAGTCTTCGGCATGACCGCATTTCCCCGCCTCTCCCTCCTTCTAGCCGGTGCGCCGCTACGCGCGCTAGCTTTGGCGCGCCTGCCGCGCTGACCGTTCTCGCCCCCCGTCAAGCCTCGTCTGTTGTTGAGCGTCGCCAGCGGTGGCGCGATCTCATTACGTTTGATTTCCGTATAAAGAGCCCTGGAGCCCCCCATGACAGACAAGCTGATCATTTTCGATACGACGTTGCGTGACGGTGAACAATCGCCCGGTGCGTCGATGACGAAGGAAGAGAAAATCCGCATCGCGAAGCATCTCGAGCGGATGAAGGTCGACGTGATCGAGGCCGGCTTCGCGGCCAGCTCGAACGGCGATTTCGACGCGATCCACACGATCGCCGGTCTCGTGAAGGACAGCACGATCTGCTCGCTGGCGCGCGCCAACGACAAGGACATCCAGCGTGCGGCCGACGCGCTGAAGCCGGCCAACAGCGCGCGGATCCACACGTTCATCGCGACGTCGCCGCTGCACATGGAGAAGAAGCTGCGCATGACGCCGGACCAGGTGTTCGAGCAGGCGCGTCTCGCGGTGCGCTTCGCGCGCAAGTTCACCGATAACGTCGAATTCTCGCCGGAAGACGGCAGCCGTTCGGATCTCGACTTCCTGTGCCGCGTGCTGGAAGCCGTGATCGCCGAGGGCGCGACGACGATCAACATCGCCGACACGGTCGGCTATGGCGTGCCGGAGCTCTACGGCAACCTCGTGAAGACGCTGCGCGAACGCATTCCGAACTCGGACAAGGCGATCTTCTCCGTGCACTGCCATAACGACCTCGGGATGGCCGTTGCGAACTCGCTCGCCGGCGTGAAGATCGGCGGTGCGCGTCAGGTCGAGTGCACGATCAACGGTCTCGGCGAGCGCGCGGGCAACACGTCGCTCGAAGAAATCGTGATGGCCGTGAAGACGCGCAAGGACTACTTCGGTCTCGACGTCGGCATCGACACGTCGCAGATCGTGCCGACGTCGAAGCTCGTGTCGCAGATCACCGGGTTCGTCGTGCAGCCGAACAAGGCGGTGGTCGGCGCGAACGCGTTCGCGCACGCATCGGGCATCCACCAGGATGGCGTGCTGAAGGCGCGCGACACCTACGAGATCATGCGCGCGGAAGACGTGGGCTGGACCGCGAACAAGATCGTGCTCGGCAAGCTGTCGGGTCGTAACGCGTTCAAGCAGCGCCTGCAGGAGCTCGGCGTGTCGCTCGACAGCGAAAGCGAACTGAACGCCGCGTTCATGCGCTTCAAGGATCTGGCCGACCGCAAGGCCGAGATCTTCGACGAGGACATCATCGCGATCGTGTCCGAGGAATCGGCGCTCGCGCACGAGCAGGAGCACTTCAAGTTCGTGTCGCTGTCGCAGCACTCGGAAACGGGCGAGCAGCCGCACGCGAAGGTCGTGTTCGGGGTCGAAGGCAAGGAAGTGACCGGCGAGGCCCGCGGCAACGGTCCGGTCGATGCGACGTTCAATGCGATCGAGAGCGAAGTCGGCAGCGGTTCCGAGCTGCTGCTGTACTCGGTGAACGCGATCACGACCGGTACGCAGGCGCAGGGCGAGGTGACTGTCCGTCTGTCGAAGAGCGGGCGGATCGTCAACGGCGTCGGCACCGATCCGGACATCGTCGCTGCGTCCGCCAAGGCGTACATCTCCGCACTGAACAAGCTGCATTCGAAGGACGACAAGCTCAATCCGCAGCGCGCATAAGCGCCGCGCATTGCGCATCGCCGAAACGCCCCGTGCGGCCCTGTGCCGCCGGGGCGTTTTTTCATGCGCCGCTCATTCGGCGGCCGGCGCGCGGAACAGCCAGCGGCGCGCCGCCTTGCGCGGCGCCGGGCTGCGCCGCCGGAACTCGACCGCGATGCCGCGTCGCGGCGCATCGGCGACGAACGCGTCGAGCAGTTCGAGCACGTCGTGATCGATGTAGTCGGCGCGCGTCGCGTCGATGATCACCGCGGCCCGGTCGGGAATGTGCCGCAGGTGGTGCTTGACCTGGACCTTGCCGAGAAACGACACGTCCTTGCGGAACGACAGCAGGAAGTGGTCGTCGTGCTGCGCGAGCGTGACGGGGCTCTTCAGGTTCGCGACGGCGACTGCCAGCACGCTGCATGCGAGGCCGAGCGCGATGCCGAACAGCAGGTCGACCGCGAGTACGCCGGCGATGGTCGCGGCGAACGGCACGAACGCGGCCGGGCCCTGTTTCATCACCGCGCGGAACAGGGCCGGTTTCGCGAGCTTGAAGCCGGTGTGGATCAGGATCGCGGCCAGGCTCGCGAGCGGGATCAGGTTGATCAGGCCGGTGAGCGCGAACACGCTCGCGAGCAGCAGCATCCCGTGGACGATCGCCGACATCCGGCTCTGTGCGCCCGCATTGACGTTCACCGAGCTGCGCACGATCACCGACGTGATCGGCAGCCCGCCGACCGCGCCCGCGACGAGATTGCCGACGCCCTGGGCCTTGAGCTCGCGATCGGGCTGGGTCGGCCGGCGCTTCGGGTCGATCTGCTCGACCGCTTCGAGGCTCAGCAGCGTCTCGAGACTCGCGACGACCGCAAGCGTGATCGCGACGCGCCACACGTCCGGATTGACGAGCTGCGCGAAGTTCGGCCCGAGCTCCGCATGCTTGAGCGACGCCGCGAAGGCCGCGAACGATCCGAGTTCGGGCAGCGTCACGCGATGGCCGGCGCCCGGCGCGACCGACGGTGCGACGACGCTCAGCACCAGCGTGGCGCCGATACCCAGCACGACCACCGCGAGCGGGGCCGGCACCGAGCGCACCAGCGCGAAGCGACGCAGCGCGGGCGTGTCCCACGCGACCAGCAGCGCGAGCGAGGCGAGCGCGATGGCCGTGGCGGCCCACGCGACCGGCAGGCCTGGCCAGCTCGCAAACGATTGCGCGGTCGAGCCGCCGATACCGAACGCGAACGGAACCTGCTTCAAGATCAGCAGCAGGCCGATTGCGGCGAGCATGCCCTTGATGACGGGCGACGGCACGTAGGCCGCGAAGCGGCCGGCGCGCAGCATGCCGAACCCGAACTGCAGTACGCCGGACAGCAGGACCGCGAGCAGGAACGCGGAAAAGCTGCCGAGTTGGGCGATCCCTTCGACGACGATCACGACGAGGCCGGCGGCCGGCCCGCTGACGGACAGCGACGAGCCGCTCAGCAGTGCGACGACGATCCCGCCGACGATGCCGGACACGAGCCCGGCGAACGGTTCGACGCCGGATGCATTGGCGATGCCGAGGCACAGCGGCAGCGCGACGAGGAAAACGACGACGCCGGCGACGATGTCGCGCGGCAGGGTGGACAGGCGCTCGTTCAGTTTCATGGTTGGGGCGATTTCATTGGCTTGGGGGGCGGGGTGGGTCAGCCGAGCGCGTCGGACGTCGCGGCCTGCGCCGGTTCGACGTCGACGGGCTGAGTCGTGTAGCCGGAATCGAGCTCCAGCAGGCGGCCGTCGGCGAGCGAAAAGATCCAGCCATGCACGAGCGGCGGCCGTTCGCGGCCCTGCACGATCGGGGACGTGCGCAGCAGCCGCACCTGTTCAAGCACGTTGAGTTCGGCGAGGCGGTCGGCGGCGGCCGTGTCGTCGAGCCCGTCCAGCGTGTCGCGATGGCGCCGCGCGAGCGCGCAGAGCGGCGCGATACGGCGTGCGACGTGCGGCAGGTCGGACGGCGGCGGCAGCAGCGACGCGCGTACGCCGCCGCATCCGTAGTGCCCGCACACGATCACGTGGTCGACCTGCAGCACGCGCACCGCGTACTCGAGCACGCTGGCGGAATTGTCGTCGTCGGGATGGAACAGGTTCGCGATGTTGCGATGGACGAACAGCTCGCCGGGTGCGCAGTGCGTGATGGTTTCGGCCGGCACGCGGCTGTCGGCGCAGCCGATCCACAGCACGCGCGGGTTCTGGCCGCGCGCGAGCGCGTCGAAGAAGCCGGGCGTGTATTCGCGCGTTTCGCGGGCCCAGGCGATGTTGGCAACCAGCATGCTCTTGGGACGATTCATGAGGACTCCTTTGTGATAAAGGCAAACGAATATCGGCAGAAATGACGCAATGGCATTCTTTCTAAATTGAAAGGTTTGGTTTCGACTGATATTAGGGGTATGCCCTAGCACTTCGGGGGTGCCGAAACAATTTGTTTCAAATTGATTTGGCGTAGTGCATTGCGTGCACCATATCGCCGCATGACATGCGCGGCGTGTGCCTGTTTCCGCGCAAAGGCCCGCATGACGGGGATGTCAGCGTATTGCCATCGGCTTGTCATCGATCGGAAAAGATTTCCGTCGTATTTGCCGAATTAAATAGAAGAGCGGAAAAAACGAAATGGCCATTCACGCAATGATTCGTGAATGGCCATGTTGAAAATTGCGCGCCGATGCGTAATCGGTCAGAACAGGTTGCGGCGGTCGGGGTCGTGCAGCGGGTCGGGCGTTTTCTGCGTGATGCGCAGGATGCCCTGCGGATCGAAGTAGAAGCTGTACATCATGTACCAGACGTTGTCCTCGAGATACCGATAGGTCCACACCTCGCGCTTCATCAGCGGGAAGTAGGACGTCTCGACGGGGCGTCCGAAGTTGACGAGGACGTCGGTCTTCGTCCACTTGCCGATCTCCGCGCGATAGAACTCGCTCGGCTGCAGGACCTGGCGTACGTTGACGATCTTGTGGGCCGCGTCGACGTCGGCCGCGACGGTGACTTCGCCCATCGGCTGGGTCGGCCACATCAGGCGCTTGCCGCCGCCGGGCAGGTCGTAGATCTCGCGCGGCGGGCCCATGCGCGCGACGATCGCCGACTCGTCCTGGCCGGCCTGGTATTGCTGCCACGGTTGCGCGCAACCGGCCAGCAGCGCGGCAGCGCTGGCAAGCAGCACCGGCACGCGCGCGGTAATGCGAATGCGCATGGGATTCTCCCGAACACGGAAACAAGTCCCGTTTTATCACGGACGGCGCGCGGCCGCGCATCGTGCGGAAAAAATCGGTGCGGATCGCCGGCGCCGTCGCGCTTGCGGGCGGCACGGGCGCCGGCCTATGATCCGCGCTTCTCGGGCAGATTGAAGGGCAGGTGGCCGATGCAGGGGTGGAAGCGGTGCGCGCTCGCGTTGAGCGCGGGGTGGATGCTGGTGTCGTCCGCGTTTGCCGGCGGCGAGCCGGTGCGGATCGCGGTGATCGAAGGGATGTCAGGCCCGTTCGCGAACGCGGGTGCGGCAGTCGAGCGCAACCTGCGCTTCGGCGTCGAGCAGGTCAACGCGGCCGGCGGCGTGAAGCTGCGCGACGGCGCGCATCCGCTCGAACTGGTCGTGCTCGACAGCAAGGGCAGCCCCGAGGAGGCGCTCGTGCAGTTGCGCGCGGCCGCGGACCGCCATATCGGGTTCGTCACGCAGGGCAACAGCTCGGCCGTCGCGGCCGCGCTCGTCGTGGCACTCGACAAGCTGAACGCGCGCGATCCGGACAACCGGATGCTGTTCCTCAACTATTCAGCCGACGATCCGGCGCTGACCGGCGCACGCTGCAGTTTCTGGCATTTCCGCTTCGATGCGCACGCGGGCATGCGGATGGCCGCGCTCGCGGACGTGATGGCGCGCGACCGCGCGCTGCGCAAGGTCTACCTGCTGAACCAGGACTACAGTTTCGGCCACGACGTCAGCGCGCTCGCACGGCAGGCGCTGGCCACGCGGCGCCCGGATGTGACGATCGCAGGCGACGAATTCCACCCGATCGGCCGGATCAAGGATTTCTCGCCGTACATCGCGAAGATCCGCGCGAGCGGCGCCGATGCCGTCGTGACCGGCAACTGGGGCAACGACCTCACGCTGCTCGTGAAGGCGGCGCGCGAGCAGGGGCTGAATGCGAAGTTCTATACGTTCTACGGCAACAGCCTCGGCGCGCCGGCGGCACTCGGCGACGCCGGTGTCGGGCGGGTCGTGGCCGTGGCGGACTGGCACCCTAACGCGGGCGGCGCGAAATCCGATGCGTTCTACCGCGCGTTCCGGAACCGTTTTCCGGCCGCCCAGGACGACTATCCGGTGCGCCGGATGAGCCTGATGATCGAGATGCTGGCCGCGGCGATGAACCGCGCGGGGTCGGTCGACCCCGTCGCGGTTGCGCGCGCGCTTGAGGGCTTGTCGTTCGACGACGGCTTCCACGCGTCGCGGATGCGCGCGCTGGATCACCAGTTGATCCAGCCCCTTTATGTAATGGAGATGGACAAGGTCGGCACGCCGGGCGTGCGCTTCGACAACGAGGGTTCGGGCTACGGCTTCCGGACGGTGCTCGCGGTGCCGGCGCAACGCACGGAGATGCCGTCCACGTGCTCGATGACGCGCCCGTGACAGGGGGCGGTAAGAACGGCGCGGAGTTGTGCTACAATGCGCGCCGGTTGTAAGTCACGGCACGGCCATTCTTCCGTGTCCGCCTGTTCAGTTAGAAAGGAAATCACATGTCTGTTGCAGATATCAAGAAGTCGGAAGTCGTTGCTCAGTTCGCCCGCGCTACCAACGACACGGGGTCGCCCGAAGTCCAGGTCGCTCTGCTGACCGCACGTATCGTCGAACTGACGGGTCACTTCAAGACCCACGCGAAGGATCACCACAGCCGCCGCGGCCTGCTGCGCATGGTGAGCCGCCGCCGCAAGCTGCTCGACTACCTCAAGGGCAAGGATGCCGACCGTTACCGCGCACTGATCGAGAAGCTGGGTCTGCGTAAGTAATCGAGGCGATTGCCGCCAGCAAGATGCCTGTGTCAGTCCGCTGATACAGGCATTTTGTTTTTGCGCGGTGCGTAGCGTCACACGCATCGCAGGCTGTCCGGCACGTTCGTGCGGGGCTGCCGCAACGACTGATACCGGGGCAGGATTTGTGTCATTCCAGCGCGTCGCTGCATGAGCGCCGCGCTGGAATGGCATAAAAAACACACCTTGCTCCGGGTGATTCGGTCGGGACGCCGCCGTGCTGGATGGCCGGCGCGGCGAATGAAATGCATGAATTCAAAGGAGCAACCATGTCCATGTTCAACAAGGTCGTGAAGGAATTCCAGTGGGGTCAGCACAAGGTGCGCCTCGAAACCGGTGAAGTCGCTCGCCAGGCGAGCGGTGCGGTGATCGTCGACGTCGAAGACACCGTCGTGCTGGCAACCGTCGTCGGCGCGAAGTCGGCGAAGCCGGGTCAGGATTTCTTCCCGCTGACCGTCGACTACCTCGAAAAGACCTACTCGGCCGGCAAGATCCCGGGCGGCTTCTTCCGCCGCGAAGGCCGTCCGTCGGAGCATGAGACGCTGACGTCGCGCCTGATCGACCGTCCGCTGCGCCCGCTGTTCCCGGAAGGCTTCTACAACGAAGTCCAGGTCGTGATTCACGTGCTGTCGGTGAACCCGGAAATCCCGGCGGACATCCCCGCGCTGATCGGCGCATCGGCTGCGCTCGCCGTGTCGGGCCTGCCGTTCAACGGCCCGGTCGGTGCCGCTCGCGTGGCCTACATCGACAACGCGTACGTGCTGAACCCGACGCGTGACCAGATCAAGGCATCGAGCCTCGACCTCGTCGTCGCCGGTACGGAACGTGCGGTGCTGATGGTCGAATCGGAAGCCGATCAACTGTCGGAAGACGTGATGCTGGGCGCCGTGGTGTTCGGCCACGAGCAAATGCAGGTCGCGATCGACGCGATCCACGAACTGGTGCGCGAAGGCGGCAAGCCTGAGTGGGACTGGCAGCCGGCACCGAAGAACGAAGCGCTGATCGCGCGCGTGACCGAGCTGGCACAGAACGAACTGCTCGCTGCTTACCAGCTCCGCGACAAGCAGGCACGTTCGGCGAAGCTGAAGGAAGTCTACGCAGCAACCTCGGCGAAGCTCGAGGAAGATGCGCTGGCAGCCGGTACGGTCGCAGCCGACAAGGCAACGGTCGGCAACGTGCTGTTCGACATCGAAGCCAAGATCGTCCGTTCGCAGATCCTGAACGGCGAGCCGCGTATCGACGGCCGCGACACGCGCACCGTGCGCCCGATCGAGATCCGCACCGGCGTGCTGCCGCGTACCCACGGCTCGGCGCTGTTCACGCGCGGCGAGACGCAGGCGCTGGTCGTCGCGACGCTCGGCACGAAGGGTGACGAGCAGATCATCGACGCGCTCGAAGGCGAGTACCGCGAGCGCTTCATGCTCCACTACAACATGCCCCCGTTCGCGACCGGCGAAACGGGCCGCGTCGGCTCGCCGAAGCGCCGCGAAATCGGCCACGGCCGCCTCGCGAAGCGCGCGCTGGTCAAGTGCCTGCCGAGCGCCGATGAATTCGGCTACTCGATCCGCGTCGTGTCGGAAATCACCGAATCGAACGGTTCGTCGTCGATGGCGTCGGTGTGCGGCGGCTGTCTCGCACTGATGGACGCCGGCGTGCCGATGAAGGCGCACGTCGCGGGTATCGCGATGGGCCTGATCCTCGAAGGCAACAAGTTCGCGGTGCTGACCGACATCCTCGGCGACGAAGATCACCTCGGCGACATGGACTTCAAGGTGGCCGGCACGGAGCAAGGCGTGACGGCACTGCAGATGGACATCAAGATCCAGGGCATCACGAAGGAAATCATGCAGGTCGCGCTCGCGCAAGCGAAGGAAGGCCGCATGCACATCCTCGGCAAGATGACGTCGGCGGTCTCGGGGGCGAACACGCAACTGTCGGAATTCGCGCCGCGCATGATCACGATCAAGATCAACCCGGAAAAGATCCGCGACGTGATCGGCAAGGGCGGTTCGGTGATCCGCGCGCTGACGGAAGAAACCGGCACGACCATCGACATCTCCGACGACGGCGTCGTGACGATCGCGAGCACGAACAGCGACGGCATGGCCGAAGCGAAGAAGCGCATCGAGAACATCACGGCAGAAATCGAAGTCGGCCAGGTGTACGAAGGCACGGTTCTGAAGCTGCTCGATTTCGGCGCGATCGTGAACCTGCTGCCGGGCAAGGATGGCCTGCTGCACATCTCGGAAATCGTCAACGAGCGTGTGAAGGACATCAACGACTACCTGAAGGAAGGCCAGCAAGTGAAGGTCAAGGTCATCCAGACGGACGAAAAGGGTCGTGTGCGTCTGTCGGCGAAGGCGCTGCTGAATGAAGCAGCGGCGGCGTCGCAGTCGGACACGCCGCCGCAGCAGTAAGCGGACAGGCGGACCAACGGCCGGCAGTGCGAAAGCGTGCCGGCCGTTTTTTCTGTAGCATCGTTGTGCGGCGCAGCAGCGCCGGTCAGGCGCCCGTGCCGCGTGCGGGCGCGCCATCCGATTCCGATCCTGATCCTGGAGCGACCATCACCATGAAAGCCATCGAAATCACCGAATTCGGTGCCCCCGACGTGCTGAAGCTTGCGGAGCGCCCGCGCCCCGAACCGAAGCGCGGCGAAGTGCTGATCAAGGTGGCGGCTTCCGGTGTGAACCGGCCTGACGTGTTCCAGCGCAAGGGCGCCTATGCGCCGCCGCCGGGTGCGTCGGATCTGCCTGGCCTCGAGGTCGCGGGCGAGATCGTTGGTGGCGACCTGTCCGACGCCGCGCAGAACCCGTTCGGCCTGAAGCTGGGCGATCGCGTGTGCGCGTTGCTCGCGGGCGGTGGCTATGCGGAATATGCGGTCGCACCGCTGCTGCAGTGCCTGCCGGTGCCCGAAGGACTGACCGATATCGAGGCCGCGTCGCTACCCGAAACGTTTTTCACCGTATGGAGCAACGTGTTCGACCGTGCGCAGCTCGGCGCGGGCGAGGGCGGCGAGCAGGAAACGCTGCTCGTGCAGGGCGGGTCGAGCGGCATCGGCGTGACGGCGATCCAGATCGCGCATGCGCTCGGCTTTCGCGTGTTCGCGACGGCCGGTACCGCCGACAAGTGCCGCGCATGCGAGGCGCTCGGCGCCGAACGCGCGATCAACTACAAGACGGAAGACTTTGTCGAGGTCGTGAAGTCGCTGACGCACGATCGCGGCGTCGACGTGATCCTCGACATGGTGGCGGGCTCATACGTGCCACGCGAGTTGTCCGCGCTCGCGGATGGCGGCCGTCTCGTGCTGATCGCGCTGCTCGGTGGCGCGAAGGCCGACGTCAACCTGGGCGAGATCCTGCGTCGCCGGCTGACGATCACGGGTTCGACGCTGCGCCCGCGTCCGGTCGAGTTCAAGGCGCAGATCGCCGCGCAACTGAAGTCGCGCGTATGGCCGCTGCTTGCCGATGGCCGCATCAAGCCGGTGATCTATCGCGTATTGCCGGCTGCGGACGCGGCGCAGGCGCACGCGCTGATGGAAAGCAGCGAGCACACCGGCAAGATCGTGCTCGATTGGGGTACGAACGCCTGACGGCCCATGCGGCCGGGCTTGACATGCGCGGTTTGACCGGTTCAAGCCGCGCGCAGTAAAATCGCCGGTTTGCTTCGCCAGATCAAACCTGACGGCCGGTTTCCGGCGCGTTAATGACCAAGCGGTGACGAGACAGACACGATGTCGAAACAGAGAACTAAGCGTGTGATCGGCAACTGGAAGATGCACGGCCGGCTGGCCGGCAACCAGGCGTTGCTGAACGAAGTGGTGCAGGGCGCGGGCGCGGTGGCGGCCGAAACGTCGGTCGGCGTGTGCGTGCCGTTCCCCTATCTCGCGCAGGTTCAGGCGCAGCTCGACGGCGGCCGTGTCGCCTGGGGTGCGCAGGACGTGTCCGCGCACGAGCAGGGCGCGTTCACCGGTGAAGTGGCGGCCGCGATGGTCGCGGAGTTCGGCGCACGCTATGCGATCGTCGGGCACTCGGAGCGCCGCGCGTATCACGGCGAGCGCAACGAGACGGTCGCGGCGAAGACGCAGCGCTCGCTCGCGGCGGGGCTCACGCCTGTCGTGTGCGTCGGCGAGACGCTCGACGAGCGCGAGTCGGGTGCGACCGAGCAGGTGGTCGGTGCGCAGCTCGACGCAGTGCTGGCCGTGCTGACGGTCGACGAGGCTGCACGGATTGTCGTCGCGTACGAACCGGTCTGGGCGATCGGCACGGGCAAGAGCGCGACGTCGGCGCAGGCACAGGATGTGCACGCGTTCCTGCGTGCGCGTCTCGCGGCAAAGGGCGCGGCGGACGTGTCCGTGCTGTACGGCGGCAGCGTGAAGCCGGACAACGCGGAAGAGCTGTTCGCGCAGCCGGACATCGACGGTGGCCTGATCGGCGGCGCGTCGCTGAAGGCGGAAGATTTCCTGGCGATCTGCCGGGCCGCGCGCTGAGCGGTCCGCGATCGAATTGAACCATGATGGCGGCCGGTCGATCCGGTCGCCTGATCCATTCGGGTGGGTGTGATGCTGTTATTCAAGACGCTGATTATTGTGGTGCAGGTGCTGTCTGCACTCGGTGTGATTGGTCTCGTGCTGCTGCAGCACGGCAAGGGTGCCGACATGGGCGCTGCGTTCGGCAGCGGCGCGTCGGGCAGCCTGTTCGGTGCAACGGGCTCGGCGAACTTCCTGTCGCGCACGACGGGCATTCTCGCGACGATCTTCTTCATCGCGACGCTCGCGCTGACGTACCTCGGTTCGTACAAGTCGACGCCGTCGGCAGGCGTGCTGGGTGGGGTTGCGACCGCACCGGCATCGGCGCCTGCAGCATCGGCACCGGTTGTCGCGGCATCCGCTGCCGCGGGTTCGGCTGCAAGCGCGCCGGGCCAGGACGTCCCGAAATAAAAAGTTCAAATTTTTGCGTTTGTGCGTTGAACAATTCTGGAAGTCAGGTTAGAATTTAATTCTTGAAGCGATTCGCGGGAAACAAGTAGTTACAACCCCGGTTGCATGCAGTGCCGACGTGGTGAAATTGGTAGACACGCTATCTTGAGGGGGTAGTGGCGAAAGCTGTGCGAGTTCGAGTCTCGCCGTCGGCACCAAAGTTACTCAATGCCAGCCGCTTCTAGTGGCTGGCATTTTTCATTTCTGGGGTGTGCTTGCGGTTGTCTTGCGATTGCATGCACTCCGAAATGATTCCTTCCGCCGGAAGTGGTATTCTCCGGACGCTCAGAACCAACCGATAGAGGATTGCCTTGAACCTCGCAGCCTATTACCCCGTCTTGTTGTTCCTCCTCGTGGGCACTGGTTTAGGTATAGCGCTGGTCAGCATCGGCAAGCTCCTTGGTCCCAACAAGCCGGACGTCGAGAAGAACGCACCGTACGAGTGCGGCTTCGAAGCCTTTGAAGACGCCCGGATGAAATTCGACGTCCGGTACTACCTCGTCGCTATCCTGTTCATCATCTTCGATCTCGAAACCGCATTCCTGTTTCCGTGGGGCGTCGCGCTCCGGGATATCGGCTGGCCGGGTTTCATCGCAATGATGATTTTTCTGCTCGAATTCCTGCTGGGCTTTGCCTATATCTGGAAGAAAGGCGGCCTCGATTGGGAGTGATGGGTTAATCGCCGGTTTGCATGGGCGGCCACGCTCGGTCGCTCGTCTGGAGTGGAAAGCAAATGAGTATCGAAGGGGTCTTGAAGGAAGGGTTTGTCACCACGACGGCTGACAAGCTGATCAACTGGACGCGTACTGGCTCGCTGTGGCCGATGACGTTCGGGCTCGCGTGTTGCGCCGTCGAAATGATGCATGCGGGCGCGGCCCGTTATGACCTGGACCGGTTCGGCGTCGTGTTTCGCCCGAGTCCGCGTCAGTCGGACGTGATGATCGTCGCCGGCACGCTCTGCAACAAGATGGCGCCCGCGCTGCGTCGCGTGTACGACCAGATGGCCGAGCCGCGCTGGGTGATCTCGATGGGATCGTGCGCGAACGGCGGTGGCTACTACCACTACTCGTACTCGGTGGTCCGCGGCTGCGACCGGATCGTGCCGGTCGACGTCTATGTGCCGGGCTGTCCGCCCACGGCAGAGGCGCTGGTCTATGGCGTGATCCAGCTTCAGGCGAAGATCCGCCGCACCAATACCATCGCCCGTCAATAAAGCCCCGAGCGTCCCCTCAATATGGCAAGCAAAATCGAGACCCTCAAGGCAAACCTCGAAGCCGCGCTCGGCGCGCGCGTGGTGAGCCTCACCGAAGCGATCGGTGAACTGACGCTCGTCGTAAAGGCGAGCGATTACCTCGAAGTCGCAAAGATGCTGCGCGACGATCCGAAGCTCCGTTTCGAGCAACTGATCGACCTGTGCGGCGTCGACTACCAGACCTTCGGCGACGGCGCTTACGACGGCCCGCGTTTCGCGGCCGTGTCGCACCTGCTGTCGGTCACGAACAACTGGCGCCTGCGCCTGCGTGCATTCGCGCCGGACGACGACCTGCCGATCGTGGCATCGCTGGTCGACATCTGGACCTCCGCGAACTGGTACGAGCGCGAAGCGTTCGACCTGTACGGCATCGTGTTCGAAGGCCACCCCGACCTGCGCCGCATCCTCACCGACTACGGCTTCATCGGCCACCCGTTCCGCAAGGACTTCCCGGTGTCGGGCTACGTCGAAATGCGTTACGACCCGGAAGAGAAGCGGGTCGTGTACCAGCCGGTGACGATCGAGCCGCGCGAAATCACGCCGCGCGTGATCCGCGAGGATCGCTATGGCGGTCTGAAACATTAAGGGGGCGTCATGGCAGAAATCAAGAACTACACGCTCAACTTCGGCCCGCAGCACCCGGCAGCGCACGGCGTGCTGCGCCTCGTGCTCGAGCTCGACGGCGAAGTCATCCAGCGTGCCGATCCGCACATCGGCCTGCTGCACCGCGCGACCGAAAAGCTCGCGGAATCCAAAACGTTCATCCAGTCCGTGCCGTACATGGATCGTCTCGACTACGTGTCGATGATGGTCAACGAGCACGGCTACGTGCTCGCGATCGAAAAGCTGCTCGGCATCGAAGTGCCGGAGCGCGCGCAGTACATCCGCGTGCTGTTCGACGAGATCACGCGCGTGCTGAACCACCTGATGTGGATCGGCGCGCACGCACTCGACGTCGGCGCGATGGCCGTGTTCCTGTACGCATTCCGCGAACGCGAAGACCTGATGGACGTGTACGAAGCGGTGTCCGGTGCCCGGATGCACGCGGCGTACTACCGTCCGGGCGGCGTCTATCGCGATCTGCCTGACGCAATGCCGCAATACAAGGCGTCGAAGATCCGTAACGAGAAGGCGCTCGCGAAGATGAACGAAGCGCGCAGCGGCTCGGTGCTCGACTTCATCGACGACTTCTTCACGCGCTTCCCGAAGTGCGTCGACGAATACGAAACGCTGCTCACCGACAACCGGATCTGGAAGCAGCGTCTGGTCGGGATCGGCGTGGTCAGCCCGGAACGTGCGCTGCAGATGGGCCTGACGGGCCCGATGCTGCGCGGCTCGGGCATCGCCTGGGATCTGCGCAAGAAGCAGCCGTACGAAGTGTACGATCGCATGGATTTCGATGTGCCGGTCGGCGTGAACGGTGATTGCTACGACCGCTATCTGGTGCGCGTCGAAGAAATGCGCCAGTCGATCCGTATCGCGAAACAGTGTATTGAGTGGCTCCGCAAGAATCAGGGCCCGGTGATGACGGACAATCACAAGGTTGCCCCGCCGTCGCGCGTCGGCATGAAGACCAACATGGAAGACTTGATTCACCACTTCAAGCTCTTCACCGAAGGTTTCCATGTGCCGGAAGGCGAAGCGTACGCGGCGGTCGAGCATCCGAAGGGTGAGTTCGGCATCTACCTCGTGTCGGATGGTGCCAACAAGCCGTATCGCCTCAAGATTCGCGCGCCGGGTTTCGCGCACCTGGCGTCGCTCGACGAAATGGCACGCGGTCACATGATCGCCGATGCCGTCACGATCATCGGTACGCAGGACATCGTGTTCGGCGAAATCGATCGCTAATGGTTAGCGCCGCCCGCGCGAGCGGGCGGCGAGCAGCAAGTCACACGCGATGCGCGCTGAACCGGCGCGGCTTCGTAAGCTGTCAACAGTGAGCGCCAGGTCTGCCGTCCATGCACCCCAGTGTGCGGCAGGTTGTTCGTTCGGTAGGAATTGAAAGAGTCGTGTCTGAAAATGATCTCAGCTGAAGGCCTGAAGGAAATCGATCGAGCGTTGACGAAGTATCCCGCCGATCAGAAACAGTCCGCCGTGATGTCGGCGTTGGCCGTTGCTCAGGAAGAGCACGGCTGGCTGTCGCCCGAACTGATGCAGTTCGTTGCGGACTATCTCGGCATGCCGGCCGTTGCCGTGCAGGAAGTCGCGACGTTCTACACGATGTACGAGCTCAACCCGGTCGGCAAGCACAAGATCACGCTCTGTACGAACCTGCCGTGCCAGCTTGGCCCGCACGGCGGCGCGGAAGCGACTGCCGACTACCTGAAACAGAAGCTGGGCATCGGCTTCGGCGAGACCACGCCCGACGGCAAGTTCACGCTGAAGGAAGGCGAATGCATGGGCTCGTGCGGCGATGCACCGGTGCTGCTGGTGAACAACCACAGAATGTGCAGCTTCATGAGCCGCGAGAAGATCGACCAGCTGCTTGAGGAGCTCTCGAAATGACGTCCCTCCACGACCGTCACATCAAACCGCTGATCCTCGCTGGTCTGAACGGCGAGAACTGGCATCTCGAAGATTACGTCGCGCGTGGCGGCTACAAGCAGCTGCGCCGCATTCTCGAAGAAAAGATTCCGCCCGAGCAGGTGATCGCCGACGTCAAGGCGTCGGGCCTGCGTGGCCGTGGCGGTGCGGGCTTCCCGACCGGCCTGAAGTGGAGCTTCATGCCGCGCCAGTTCCCGGGGCAGAAGTACCTCGTCTGCAACTCGGACGAAGGCGAACCGGGCACGTTCAAGGATCGCGACATCCTGCGCTGGAACCCGCATGCGCTGATCGAAGGCATGGCCATCGGCGCGTACGCGATGGGCATCACCGTCGGCTACAACTACATCCACGGCGAAATCTTCGAAGTGTATCGACGCTTCGAAGCCGCGCTCGATGAAGCGCGCGCTGCCGGGTTCCTCGGCGACAACATCATGGGCTCGGAATTCTCGTTCCAGCTGCACGCGCACCACGGTTACGGCGCGTACATCTGCGGCGAAGAAACGGCACTGCTCGAGTCGCTCGAAGGCAAGAAGGGCCAGCCGCGCTTCAAGCCGCCGTTCCCGGCGAGCTTCGGCGTGTACGGCAAGCCCACCACGATCAACAACACCGAGACGTTCGCCGCGGTGCCGTTCCTGCTGTCCATCGGGCCGCAGAATTACCTTGAGATCGGCAAGCCGAACAACGGCGGCACGAAGATTTTCTCGGTGTCGGGCGACGTCGAGCGTCCGGGCAACTACGAAGTGCCGCTCGGCACGCCGTTCGCGACGCTGATGGAGCTCGCCGGCGGGATGCGCGGCGGCAAGAAGATCAAGGCCGTGATTCCGGGCGGTTCGTCGGCGCCGGTGATCCCGGGCGACATCATGATGCAGACGGATCTCGACTACGATTCGATCGCGAAGGCGGGCTCGATGCTCGGTTCCGGCGCGGTGATCGTGATGGACGAGACGCGCTGCATGGTGCGCTCGCTGCTGCGCCTGTCGTACTTCTACTACGAGGAATCGTGCGGCCAGTGCACGCCGTGCCGTGAAGGCACCGGCTGGCTGTATCGCGTCGTGAATCGTATCGAGCACGGCGAAGGGCGCCAGGAAGATCTGGACCTGCTGAACTCGGTTGCCGAGAACATCATGGGCCGCACGATCTGTGCACTCGGCGATGCGGCGGCGATGCCGGTACGCGGGATGCTCAAGCACTACTGGGATGAATTCGCGTACCACGTCGAGCACAAGCACTGCATGGTCGGCGGCCACGCGCACGCAGCGGCAGCCTGAAGCGTACCCGGTTGCGGAATTTGAGCGCACGGTCGGGCGAAGGCGCGAACGGGCGGAAATAGGTTAAGGACCATTCACCATCATGGTTGAACTTGAAATAGACGGCAAGAAGGTCGAGGTGCCCGAAGGCAGCATGGTGATCCAGGCTGCGCACAAGGCGGATAAGTACATTCCTCACTTCTGCTATCACAAGAAACTGTCGGTTGCGGCCAACTGCCGGATGTGTCTCGTCGAAGTCGAGAAGATGCCGAAGGCCGTGCCTGCCTGTGCGACCCCCGTGTCGGCCGGCATGATCGTCCATACGCAATCCGACAAGGCCGTGAAGGCGCAGCAGTCGGTGATGGAATTCCTCCTCATCAACCACCCGCTCGACTGCCCGATCTGCGATCAGGGTGGCGAATGCCAGCTGCAGGATCTGGCGGTCGGTTACGGCAAGTCGTCGTCGCGCTACGCGGAAGAGAAGCGCGTGGTGTTCCACAAGAACGTGGGCCCGCTGATCTCGATGGAAGAAATGTCGCGCTGCATCCACTGCACGCGCTGCGTCCGCTTCGGTCAGGAAATCGCCGGCGTGATGGAGTTCGGCATGCTGGGCCGCGGCGAGCACTCGGAAATCACGACGTTCGTCGGCAAGACGGTCGATTCCGAAATGTCGGGCAACATGATCGACCTGTGCCCGGTCGGCGCGCTGACCAGCAAGCCGTTCCGCTACAGCGCCCGGACGTGGGAACTGTCGCGCCGCAAGTCGGTGAGCCCGCACGATTCCGTCGGCGCGAACCTCGTGGTACAGGTGAAGAACAACCGCGTGATGCGCGTGCTGCCGTTCGAGAACGAAGCCATCAACGAATGCTGGATTTCGGACAAGGATCGCTTCTCGTATGAAGGCCTCAACAGCGAAGAGCGCCTGACGAAGCCGATGCTGAAGCAGGGCGGCCAGTGGATCGAAACCGACTGGCAGACCGCACTCGAATATGTCGCGAAGGGCCTGAAGGGCATCGCTGCGGATCACGGCGCGAACGCGCTGGCGATGCTCGCAAGCGCGCACAGCACGGCCGAAGAGCTGTTCCTCGTGAAGCAGCTCGCCAACGAACTGAAGACGCCGAACGTCGACTTCCGTCTGCGCCAGCAGGATTTCTCGGCGCCGGTCCAGGGCGCGCCGTGGCTCGGCATGCCGATCGCCGACCTGTCGAACGTGGACGCCGCGTTCGTCGTCGGTTCGTTCCTGCGCCGCGACCACCCGCTGTTCGCCGCCCGCCTGCGTCAGGCCGCGAAGAACGGCGCGAAGCTGCACTTCCTGCACGCAACCGGTGACGACGCGCTGATCCCGACCGCGCAACGCATCGTTGCTGCGCCGTCCGCGTGGCTCGACGAGCTGGCCGGCATCGCCGCGGCCGTCGCGCAACTGCGCGGCGTCGCGCTGCCCGACACGCTCGCGGGCGTCACGGCATCGCCGGCTGCACAGGCTGTCGCCCAGTCGCTCGCGAACGGCGAACGCCGCGCGGTGCTGCTCGGCAACGTCGCGGTCCGCCATCCGGAATTCGCCAAGCTGCACGCTGTCGCCAAGTGGATCGCCGACAACACCGGCGCCACGTTCGGTTTCCTGACGGAAGCGGCGAACACGGTCGGTGCGCACGTCGTCGGCGCACTGCCGGGCGAAGGCGGCCTGAACGCACGCGAAGCGTTCGCGCAGCCGCGCAAGGGCTACGTGCTGCTGAACGTCGAACCGGAATTCGACACTGCCGACCCGGCGCAGGCGCTTGCCGCCCTGAACCAGGCGGAAATGGTCGTCGTGATGTCGCCGTTCAAGCACGGCCTCGACTACGCCGACGTGCTGCTGCCGGTTGCGCCGTTCACGGAAACGGCCGGCACGTACGTGAATGCGGAAGGCACCGTGCAGAGCTTCAACGGCGTCGTGCGCCCGCTCGGCGACACGCGTCCGGGCTGGAAGGTACTGCGCGTGCTCGGTAGCCTGCTCGGCCTGCCGAACTTCGAATACGAGACCTCGGAAGAAGTGCGTCTCGCAGCGCTCGGCGACGCCGGCGTCGCGGGCCGCCTGTCGAACCAGACGTCGGTCGCACCGGTGCGCGTCGCGGCGAATGCCGCGAACGGCGGGTTCGAGCGCCTGGCCGATGTGCCGATCTATCACGCCGACGCACTCGTGCGCCGCGCAGGTGCGCTGCACCTGACGGCCGCTGCGAAGGCGGCGAATGCCGCAGCCCTGCCGGCCGCGCTGTTCGACAAGCTGGGCTTGAAGGAGGGCGACGCGGTGCGCGTGCGCCAGGGCGAGCGTGCGGTGCAGTTGCCGGCCGTGCGCGACGCGAATCTTGCGGAGACCGTCGTTCGCGTGTCGGCGGCGACGCCTGCCGGCGCAGCGCTCGGTAGCCTGTCCGGTGAACTGGTGGTGGAGAAGGCGTAAATGAGCTTGTTCGATACGATCAACGCGGGCGGGTCCCAGCTTCTCGGCTTCGCGTGGCCGACGGTGTGGGCAGTCGTGCGCATCCTCGTCGTCTCCGTCGTCATCCTGCTGTGCGTCGCGTACCTGATTCTGTGGGAACGCAAGCTGATCGGCTGGATGCACGTGCGTCTCGGCCCGAACCGCGTCGGCCCCGGCGGCCTGCTGCAGCCGATCGCCGACGTGCTGAAGCTGCTGCTGAAGGAAGTCATTCAGCCGAGCGCCGCCAGCCGCTGGCTGTACCTGATCGCGCCGGTGATGACCGTCGTGCCGGCGTTCGCCGTGTGGGCGGTGATCCCGTTCCAGGCCAAGGCCGTGCTCGCGGACATCAACGCGGGCCTGCTGTACGCGATGGCGATCTCGTCGATCGGCGTGTACGCGGTGATTCTCGCCGGCTGGGCGTCGAACTCGAAGTACGCATTTCTCGGTGCGATGCGCGCCGCGGCGCAGATGGTCTCGTACGAAATCTCGATGGGCTTCGCGCTGGTGCTCGTGCTGATGACGGCCGGCAGCCTGAACATGTCGGAAATCGTCGGCTCGCAGCAACACGGCTTCTTCGCTGGCCACGGCGTGAACTTCCTGTCGTGGAACTGGCTGCCGCTGCTGCCGGCGTTCGTCGTGTACTTCATCTCGGGCATCGCCGAAACGAACCGCCACCCGTTCGACGTGGTGGAAGGGGAGTCGGAAATCGTCGCGGGTCACATGATCGATTACTCGGGTATGGCGTTCGCGCTGTTCTTCCTCGCCGAGTACATCAACATGATCGTGATCTCGGCGCTGACTGCGACGCTGTTCCTCGGCGGCTGGGATGCACCGTTCGAATTCCTGTCGTTCATTCCGGGCATCTTCTGGCTGGTGCTGAAGATATTCGCGCTGCTGTCGGTGTTCATCTGGGTTCGCGCGACGTTCCCGCGTTTCCGTTACGACCAGATCATGCGCTTGGGCTGGAAGGTGTTCCTGCCCGTCACGGTGGTCTGGGTGGTCGTGGTCGGCTTCTGGATGATGTCGCCGCTCAACATCTGGGTGAAGTAATCGGACGAAATCATGAGCGCAATCCAACACTTCTTTAAGACCTTCTTCCTGACCGAGCTGCTGCAGGGGCTCGCGCTGACCGGCCGTTACACGTTCAAGCGCAAGGTCACCGTGCAGTTCCCGGAAGAAAAGACGCCGATTTCGCCGCGTTTCCGCGGGCTGCATGCACTGCGCCGCTACGAAAACGGCGAAGAGCGCTGCATCGCGTGCAAGCTGTGCGAGGCCGTGTGCCCCGCGATGGCGATCACGATCGAATCGGAAACGCGCGCGGACAACACGCGCCGCACGACGCGCTACGACATCGACCTGACGAAGTGCATCTTCTGCGGTTTCTGCGAAGAGAGCTGCCCGGTCGATTCGATCGTCGAGACGCAGATTCTCGAGTACCACGGCGAAAAGCGCGGCGACCTGTATTTCACGAAGGAAATGCTGCTCGCAGTGGGCGATCGCTACGAGAAGGACATCGCAGCGGCGAAGGCTGCCGACGCGCCGTATCGTTGATTGTGTTTGCAGTGCCGGCCCGAAGCACGGGCCGAGCCGCCGCGACGGGTGCGGCTCGCAAGAGCGTCCCGCAAGCCGCGCCTGACTATGGCCTAACGATGAACCGGTAATCATGGAATTCACGACCGTACTGTTCTACATCTTCGCGCTGCTCCTGGTGGTATCAGGGCTGAAGGTGATCACTTCGCGCAACCCGGTGGCGTCTGCGCTTTTCCTTGTGCTGGCGTTCTTCAACGCCGCCGCGATCTGGATGCTGCTGGAAGCGGAGTTCCTCGCGATCCTGCTGGTGCTGGTCTACGTGGGCGCCGTGATGGTGCTGTTCCTGTTCGTCGTGATGATGCTGGACATCAACATCGACTACCTGCGTCGCGACTTCAAACGCTTCGTCCCGATGGCGACCGTGGTCGGTGCGATCATCGTGATCGAAACCGCGCTGATCCTGTGGCGCGGCTACGGCGACACGCAGACGGTGCACGCGATGACGACGGGCGAGATGGCCAACTGGTCGAACACGCGACTGATCGGCAAGGTGATCTACACCGACTACATCTTCGCGTTTGAAATCGCCGGCCTCGTGCTGCTGGTCGCGATCATTGCCGCAATCGGGCTGACCGAGCGCAAGGGCAAGGACAGCAAGCGCCAGCGCGTGTCGGATCAGGTCAAGGTGCGCCGCAACGACCGCGTGCGCCTCGTGAAGATGGAAGCGGAAAAGCCGCAGCCGGAAACGGCGCAGAGCGAAGCCGGTTCGAGCACCAACGGCTAAGCGGAGGAAAAGAAAACCATGCTGACACTGGCTCACTACCTCGTACTCGGCGCGATCCTCTTTGCGATCGCGATCGTCGGGATCTTCCTGAACCGCCGCAACGTCATCATCATCCTGATGTCGATTGAACTGATGCTGCTGGCGGTGAACACCAACTTCGTCGCGTTTTCGCATTACCTCGGCGATGTGCACGGCCAGATCTTCGTGTTCTTCGTGCTGACGGTCGCCGCAGCGGAAGCCGCGATCGGCCTCGCGATTCTGGTGACCCTGTTCCGTAAGCTCGACACGATCAATGTCGAGGATCTCGATCAGCTCAAAGGTTAATTTCAGGCAACGCTGTTATGTCAACGACACTCAATGAAAACCTGCTGCTGGCGATTCCGCTCGCTCCGCTGGCCGGCTCGCTGATTGCGGGGCTGTTCGGGAACGCAGTCGGGCGCAAGGGCGCACACCGGATCACGATCCTCGGCGTAATGATCGCGTTCCTCCTGTCGGCGAAAGTCTTCTTCGACGTGATGGGCGGCGCAAGCTTCAACGCGACCGTCTACGAATGGATGAACGTCGGTTCGCTGAAGCTCGAAGTCGGCTTCCTCGTCGATTCGCTGACCGCGATGATGATGGTCGTCGTGACCTTCGTCTCGCTGATGGTGCACGTGTACACGATCGGCTACATGGCGGAAGAAGACGGCTACCAGCGCTTCTTCTCGTACATCTCGCTGTTCACGTTCTCGATGCTGATGCTCGTGATGAGCAACAACTTCCTGCAGCTGTTCTTCGGCTGGGAAGCGGTGGGTCTGGTGTCGTACCTGCTGATCGGCTTCTACTTCACGCGTGAGAGCGCGATCTACGCGAACATGAAGGCGTTCCTCGTGAACCGCGTGGGTGACTTCGGCTTCCTGCTCGGCATCGGCCTGCTGCTCGCATTCGCGGGTTCGATGAACTACGGCGAAGTGTTTGCGAAGCGCGCGGAACTCGCGAGCCTGCACTTCCCGGGCACCGACTGGGGCCTGCTGACCGTGGCCTGTATCTGCCTGTTCATCGGCGCGATGGGTAAGTCGGCACAGTTCCCGCTGCACGTGTGGCTGCCGGACTCGATGGAAGGCCCGACCCCGATCTCCGCGCTGATTCACGCGGCGACGATGGTGACCGCCGGCATCTTCATGGTGTCGCGCATGTCGCCGCTGTTCGAACTGTCGGATACCGCGCTGTCGTTCATCACGGTGATCGGCGCGATCACGGCGCTCTTCATGGGCTTCCTCGGTATCGTCCAGAACGACATCAAGCGTGTGGTCGCGTACTCGACGCTGTCGCAGCTCGGCTACATGACCGTCGCGCTCGGCGTGTCCGCTTACCCGGTCGCCGTGTTCCACCTGATGACGCACGCGTTCTTCAAGGCGCTGCTGTTCCTCGGCGCCGGCTCGGTCATCATGGGCATGCACCACGACCAGGACATGCGCAACATGGGCGGCCTGCGCAAGTACATGCCGATCACGTGGATCACGTCGCTCGTCGGTTCGCTCGCGCTGATCGGCACGCCGTTCTTCTCGGGCTTCTACTCGAAGGACTCGATCATCGACGCAGTGAAGCTGTCGCACCTGCCGGGTTCGGGCTTCGCATACTTCGCGGTCGTCGCGAGCGTGTTCGTCACGGCGCTGTACTCGTTCCGCATGTACTTCCTGGTGTTCCACGGCGAAGAGCGCTTCCGCAAGCCGAAGCATCCGGAATCGCCGATGGGCATGGCGGCTGCACACGGCCACGACGATCACGGCCATGGCCACGGTCATGACGACCACGCGCACGAGCCGCACGAGACCCCGTGGGTCGTGTGGGTGCCGCTGGTCCTGCTGGCGATCCCGTCGGTCATCATCGGTGCGTTCGCGATCAGCCCGATGCTGTTCGGTGACTTCTTCCAGCACGGCGTTGCATTCGACAAGGTGATCTTCATCGGCGAAAACCATCCGGCACTGGCCGAGATGGCCGAAGAGTTCCACGGCTGGGTGGGCATGGGCCTGCACTCGGTGTCGGGCCTGCCGGTCTGGCTCGCACTCGCCGGTGTCGTTGTCGCGTGGTTCCTGTACCTGAAGCGTCCGGAACTGCCGGCGTCGATCCGCCGCGCGTTCGGCCCGATCTACACGCTGCTGGACAACAAGTACTACATGGACAAGATCAACGAAGTGGTGTTCGCCCGCGGTTCGGTGGCGATCGGCCGCGGCCTGTGGAAGGAGGGTGACGTCGTGGTGATCGACGGCCTCGTCAACGGCAGCGCCCGGTTCATTGGCTGGTTCGCCAGCGTGATCCGCTTCCTCCAATCCGGTTACATCTATCACTACGCGTTCGCCATGATCATCGGCATGCTGGGGCTCCTGACCCTGTTTGTAACGCTCGGCGGCAAATAAGGCGGGGGACAACTTAATGCACGCTTTTCCGATTCTCAGTACCGCGATCTGGCTGCCGATCGTTTTCGGCCTCCTCGTGCTTGCGGTGGGTAACGATAAAAATCCGGGGACGGCCCGCTGGATTGCGCTGATCGGTTCGCTGCTCGGCCTGGCGGTCACGATCCCGTTGATCACGGGCTTCGATTCGAGCACGGCTGCGCTGCAGTTCGTCGAGAACTCGACCTGGATCGAACGCTTCGACATCGCGTATCACCTCGGCGTTGACGGCATCTCGATGTGGTTCGTCGTGCTGACCGCGCTGATCACGGTGATCGTCGTGATCGCCGCATGGGAAGTGATCACCGAGAACGTCGCGCAGTACCTCGCGGCGTTCCTGATCCTGTCCGGGATCATGATCGGCGTCTTCTCGGCGGCCGACGGCCTGCTGTTCTACGTGTTCTTCGAAGCGACCCTGATCCCGATGTACATCATCATCGGCGTGTGGGGCGGCCCGAACCGCGTGTATGCAGCATTCAAGTTCTTCCTGTACACGCTGGCCGGCTCGCTGCTGATGCTGGTCGCACTGATCTATCTGTACACGGAAACGCATTCGTTCGACCTCGCGACGTGGCAGAACGCGAAGATCGCGATGACGCCGCAGATACTGTTGTTCATTGCCTTCTTCCTCGCATTCGCAGTGAAGGTGCCGATGTGGCCGGTTCACACCTGGCTGCCGGACGCGCACGTGGAAGCGCCGACGGGCGGCTCGGTCGTGCTGGCTGCGATCATGCTGAAGCTCGGCGCATACGGTTTCCTGCGCTTCTCGCTGCCGATCACGCCTGACGCGAGCCACTTCCTGGCACCCGTCGTGATCACGCTGTCGCTGATCGCGGTGATCTACATCGGCCTCGTCGCGATGGTGCAGTCCGACATGAAGAAGCTGGTCGCGTATTCGTCGATCGCGCACATGGGCTTCGTCACGCTCGGCTTCTTCATCTTCAACCAGCTCGGCGTCGAAGGCGCGATCATCCAGATGATCTCGCACGGCTTCGTGTCGGGCGCGATGTTCCTCTGCATCGGCGTGCTGTACGACCGCGTGCACTCGCGCCAGATCGCCGATTACGGTGGTGTCGTCAACGTGATGCCGAAGTTCGCGGCCTTCGCGATGCTGTTCTCGATGGCCAACTGCGGCCTGCCGGGCACGTCGGGTTTCGTCGGCGAGTTCATGGTGATTCTCGCTGCCGTCCAGTACAACTTCTGGATCGCATTCGGTGCGGCATTCACGCTGATCCTCGGTGCTGCTTACACGCTGTGGATGTACAAGCGCGTGTACTTCGGCGCGGTTGCGAACGATCACGTTGCCAAGCTGAAGGACATCGGCCGTCGCGAATTCGTGATGCTGGCCGTGCTCGCCGCGTTCACGATGCTGATGGGCCTGTATCCGAAGCCTTTCACCGACGTGATGCACGTTTCCGTGGAAAACCTCCTCTCCCATGTCGCGCAGTCGAAGCTGCCGCTGGCCCAGTAATCGCGAGCGGAGGAACTCAAGATCATGAACGCTCCTATGAATGTCCTGTTGCCTGACGCGCTGGTGATGGCCGCCATCGTCGTCGCATGGCTGAACGACACCTTTACCGGTGCTTCCGGCCGCCGTCTGACTTATCTGA
The DNA here is from genome assembly GCF_030482905.1 of Burkholderia sp. AU45251. Classification (NCBI taxonomy): domain Bacteria; kingdom Pseudomonadati; phylum Pseudomonadota; class Betaproteobacteria; order Burkholderiales; family Burkholderiaceae; genus Burkholderia; species Burkholderia sp. AU45251. The sequence continues at coordinate 140,109 of NZ_JAUJQH010000018.1, forward strand.
TCGCGGTCGTATCGTCGGTCGTTGCCGGCGTGTGGTTCGCGGTGCAGGCACTCGACCCGCAGCAGTACTACTTCTTCTCGAAGATGATCGTCGTCGACTCGTTCGCGAGCATGATGAAGGCGGTCGTGTCGTTCGGTTTCGCGGTCTCGCTCGTCTATTCGCGCAAGTACCTCGAAGATCGCGACATGTTCCGCGGCGACGTGTTCCTGCTCGGCATGTTCTCGCTGCTCGGTCAGCTGGTCATGGTGTCGGGCAACAACTTCCTGACGCTGTACCTCGGTCTCGAACTGATGTCGCTGTCGCTGTACGCAGTCATCGCGCTGCGCCGTGACGCCGCGCAGTCGAGCGAAGCCGCGATGAAGTACTACGTGCTGGGCGCGCTCGCGTCGGGCTTCGTGCTGTACGGCATCTCGATGCTCTACGGCGCGACCGGCTCGCTCGAGCTGGGCGAGGTGTACAAGGCGGTCGGCGGCAACACCGACGCAGCCGTGCTGATGTTCGGCGTGGTCTTCATCGTCGCCGGTATCGCGTTCAAGCTCGGCGCCGTGCCGTTCCACATGTGGGTGCCGGACGTCTATCAAGGCGCACCGACCGCGATGACGCTGTTCGTCGGCGGCGGCCCGAAGGTTGCCGCGTTCGCGTGGGGTCTGCGTTTCCTGGTGATGGGCCTGCTGCCGCTCGCACAGAACTGGCAGACCGCGCTCGTGATCCTCGCTGCGCTGTCGCTGATCGTCGGTAACATCACCGGTATCGTCCAGCGCAACATCAAGCGGATGCTCGCTTACTCGGCGATCTCGAACATGGGCTTCGTGCTGCTCGGCCTGCTCGCGGGCATCGTGAAGGGCGACGCGGCGGCACCGGCGAATGCATACAGCTCGGCGATGTTCTACGCGATCGTCTACCTGATCACGACGCTCGGCTCGTTCGGCGTGGTGATGCTGCTCGCGCGCCGCGATTTCGAAGCCGAAACGATCGACGACTTCAAGGGCCTCAACAAGCGCAGCCCGGTGTTCGCGTTCGTGATGATGGTCATGATGTTCTCGCTGGCAGGTATCCCGCCGACCGTCGGCTTCTACGCGAAGCTCGCCGTGCTCGAGGCGACCGTCAACGCGGGCCTCACGTGGCTGGCCGTGCTGGCCGTGATCACGTCGCTGTTCGGCGCGTTCTACTACCTGCGCATCGTGAAGCTGATGTACTTCGATGCACCGCAGGATGTGACGCCGATCTCGGGCGATTTCTGCAAGCGCACGATCCTCGTGCTGAACGGCCTCGCGGTCGTCGTGCTCGGCCTGATCCCGAGCCCGCTGCTGACGGCTTGCCTGCAGGCAATTCGTCACACGCTGCCGCTGTAATGTCGGCAGCCGGCTGGTTTATCGTGCTGTTGGCGCTCGTCTGCGCCAACCTGCCGTTCCTGAACCAACGCCTCTTCGCCGTCGTGCCGTTCGGTGCGACGAAGAAGAGCGGGTGGGTACGGATCGGCGAGCTGATCGTGCTGTACTTCATCGTTGGGGCGCTCGGCTTCTGGCTCGAGTCGCGCGCCGGCAACCGCTTCGAACAGGGCTGGCAGTTCTACGCGATCACGTTCAGTTTGTTCGTCGTGTTCGCGTTTCCCGGCTTCACGTTCCAATATCTCGTCAAACGACGCTGACAAGGGCCTGTCCGCGCTAATAACAAGCTTGCAAACGCGCCTTACGGGCCGTAATGCAAGGAGTGAGGAGCGCCGTTTGGCCGCGCCAAACGCCCCGAAGGAAGTCCCCTTGGGGGACAAGCGACGATCGACGTCGCAGTACGGCCGGTAAGGCGCGTTCCCCTGATCGGAAAAATGCTGTAGTGGGGCTGGCCGCCAGAAGGGCCGATCGTGGCGTCATGCTCCTCGCGAATACGTCGAGTATTCGCTTCGTCGCATTCCTTGCGCTCGGCCCTTCTGGCGGCCAGCGCAAGCTTGTTATTAGCGCGGACAGGCCCTTGGCCGTCGCGCTCATTCCTGGAGCCGCCGATGGCCGAACTACCCAATCACGACGCCGCACTGACCGAAACCTGCCTCGAAAGCGAGGCGATCTTCGAAGGCGCGTTCCTCAAGCTCAAGCGCGATACCGTCCGTCTGCCGGACGGCAAGCAGGCCACGCGCGAATACGTCCAGCATCCGGGCGCGGTGATGGTGATCCCGCTGTTCGACGACGGCCGCGTGCTGATGGAAAGCCAGTATCGCTACCCGATCGGCAAGGTGATGGCCGAATTCCCGGCTGGCAAGCTGGATCCGAACGAAGGCGCGCTCGCATGCGCGGTGCGCGAACTGCGCGAGGAAACGGGTTACACCGCACGCGAGTATGTATTCCTGGCCCGGATTCACCCGATCATTTCCTATTCGACCGAATTCATCGACCTGTACCTGGCGCGCGGGCTGACGGCCGGCGAGCGCAAGCTCGATGAAGGCGAATTCCTCGAAACCTTCACCGCGACGCAAGCCGATCTGCAGGAATGGGTGCGCACGGGCCAGATCTCCGACGTGAAGACGATCATCGGTACGATGTGGCTCGACAAGGTGCTGTCCGGCACGTGGCCGCTCGGGCCGGTCCTGACACCCTGAGTGCGGCGTCAGCGGCGGGTGGGGCGCCGCGTTACAATCCGATGACGCGACGCCTCCGCGTCGCGCGTCCGATTTTTAGCACGACCGTTCACAAAACCGCTTTTTGCGCTACACTCGTCACACGCCCTGATTCAGCATGAAGGTCCTCGATTTACAGTGCCCGCACGGTCATCGGTTCGAAGGCTGGTTCGCTTCCGCCGATGAATTCGAAGCGCAGTTGTCCCGCAAGCTGGTCGAATGCCCGGTGTGCGGAACGACCGAGGTCAACCGTCTGCCGTCGGCGCCGCGCCTGAACCTGTCGGGCGCGACGCAGGCGCAGCCGGCCGATCCGCGTGCACTGCAGGCGCAGGTGATGCGTGCGCTGCGCGAGGTGCTGGAGAAAACCGAGAATGTGGGCGAGCGCTTCGCTGAGGAAGCGCGGCGCATCCATTACAACGAGGCGCCGGCACGCAGCATTCGTGGCGTCACGACGCCCGAAGATGCGCAATCCTTGGCCGAAGAAGGCATCGACGTGATGCCGCTGCCAATTCCTGCCGCGCTGAAAGAACCGCTGCAATAACGTATGCAGTGAGTCTTCGTCGGGCCGGATGGCTGCGGACAGGAGACACTGCGCATGGATCTGGATTATTCCCCCTCGGACGACGCGTTCCGCGTCGACGTTCGCGCCTGGCTTGAGGCCAACTTGCCTCACGCACTGCGCGCCAAAGTACTCGATCACAAACGACTCAACCGCGAGGATTTCGCGAGCTGGCACCGGATTCTCGGCCAGCGCGGCTGGTCCGCGCCCGCGTGGCCGGTCGAATATGGCGGCCCGGGCTGGAACGCGACGCAGCGGCATATCTGGGATGAGGAGTGCGCACGGATCGGCGCGCCGACCGTGCTGCCGTTCGGCGTATCGATGGTCGCGCCGGTGTTGATGAAATACGGCAGCGAAGCGCAGAAGCGTCATTATCTGCCGCGCATTCTCGATGGCTCGGACTGGTGGTGCCAGGGCTACTCGGAGCCGGGTTCGGGATCCGATCTCGCATCGCTGCGCACGCGCGCCGAGCGCCATGGCGACCACTACATCGTCAATGGCCAGAAGACCTGGACGACGCTCGGTCAGTACGCCGACATGATGTTCTGCCTCGTGCGCACCGATCCGGCTGCGAAGAAACAGGAGGGGATCTCGTTCCTTCTGATCGACATGAAGACACCCGGCATCACGGTGCGCCCGATCGTCATGCTCGACGAGGACCACGAGGTCAACGAGGTGTTCTTCGAGGACGTGAAGGTGCCGGTCGAGAATCTCGTCGGCGATGAGAATCGCGGCTGGACCTACGCGAAATACCTGCTTGGCCATGAGCGCACCGGGATCGCGCGCGTCGGCGCGTCGAAGCGCGAGCTCGCGTTCCTGAAGCGCGTGGCGTCGAACCAGCGCAAGAACGGCAAGCCGTTGCTCGCCGATCCCGTGTTCGCCGCGAAGGTCGCGGCGCTCGAGGTCGAGCTGATGGCGCTTGAAGTGACGGTGCTGCGCGTCGTCAGCCGCGAGACGAGCGGCAAGGGGCCGGGCCCCGAGGCGTCGATGCTGAAGATCAAGGGCACGGAAGTGCAGCAGGCGCTCACCGAGCTGATGGTCGATGCGATCGGCCCGCTCGCCGCACCGTTCGACGTACCGTTCCTCGACGGCCAGCGCGAGCACAGCATCGCGGGCGACGACGATGCGGCACCGCTTGCCGCGTACTACTTCAATTACCGGAAGACGTCGATCTACGGCGGTTCGAACGAGATCCAGAAGAACATCATCGCGCAGATGATTCTGGGGCTGTGATCAGGGAACGGAGACAACCATGGATTTCAGCTTTACCGATGAACAGCAGCAGTTTACCGACGCGCTGCGCCGTTATCTCGGCGAGCAGTACGGTTTCGAAGCACGCCAGGCGATCGTGCACAGCGACGCTGGCGTGTCGGACACGCAATGGAGCGCGTTCGCCGAGCTGGGGCTGACCGCGCTGCCAGTGCCGGACGCACAGGGTGGCTTCGGCGGTGGCCCGGTCGACATGCTGGTCGTGATGCAGGAGCTCGGCCGCGCGCTCGTGATCGAGCCGTACTGGGCAACGGCGGTGGGCGTCGAGGCCTTGCGCATCGCCGGCTCCGGCGCCGGTGAGGACGCCGCGCTGCTGGAGGCCGTCGCGCAGGGTCAGAAGCGCGTGGCAGTCGCGTTCCACGAACCGCATGCGCGCTACGACCTGTTCGAACTCGATACCCATGCGCACGAGCAGGGCGGCACGTACCGGCTGACCGGCACGAAGTCGGTCGTTCAGCATGGCGCACAGGCGGATGCGTGGATCGTGCCCGCGCGCGTCGACGGCGGCGGCATTGGCCTCTTCGTCGTCGAACGGGATGCCGCGAATGCGAAGGTGGTCGACTACCGGACGATCGACGGCCAGCGTGCCGCGACGATCGAGCTCAATGAAACGCCGGCGCGACTGCTGACGGGCGGTGCGCGCGATGCGGCGGCCCTCGAGCAGGTTGCCGATTACGCGACGTTCCTGCTGTGTGCGGAAGCGGTCGGTACGCTCGACGAACTGAATCGCGCGACGGTCGAATACACGAAGACGCGCGAGCAGTTCGGCGTGCCGATCGCGCGTTTCCAGGCGCTGCAGCACCGGATGGTCGACATGCTGATCCATGCCGAGCAGGCGCGTTCGCTGACCTACCTGGCAGCCGTGCGCTACGCGAGCGGCGATGCCGATGCGCGGCGCAAGGCCGTGTCGGCCGCGAAAGCGCGCGTCGGCGCCGCCGCGCGCTTCGTCGGCCAGCAGGCCGTTCAACTGCATGGCGGCATGGGCGTGACCAACGAGGTCGCCGCTGCACACCTGTTCAAGCGGCTGACGATCATCGAGACGACGCTCGGCGATACCGATCATCATCTTGCCCGCATCGCGGCGCTGCCCGATTTCGCGCAGGCCGACGCAGCGTGACGGCGATGCGCGAGCGCACCAGACAAGGAGACATCTAGTGGGCATCAGTTACGAAGACCTGGTGGTGGGCAGCACCACTGAAGTGGGCCGTTACACGTTCGAACCGGACGACATCAAGACGTTCGCGCAACGCTACGACCCGCAGTCGTTCCACCTCGACGAAGAAGCCGGGAAAGCATCTCATTTCGGCGGGCTCGTCGCGAGCGGCTGGCATACGTGTTCGGTGTTCATGAGCCTGCTCATCAAGAAGCTCGGGTCGGACTCGACGAGCATGGGCTCGCCTGGTATCGATTCGATCCGCTGGCTCAAGCCGGTGCGCGCCGGCGACACGATCACGATGTATCAGAAGGTCCACGACAAGCGCGTGTCGGAGAGCAAGCCCGACCGCGGCATCGTGTCGACGGAGTGGGTCGGCGTGAACGGCGCCGGCGAAACGGTGATCACCGTGCATACCAAGGTGATCTTCGGGCTGCGCCATCCGGGAGGCAAGCAAGCATGACCGACGTGACCTTGCCGCTGATCGCATCGGTACAGGCGCTGCAGGCGCGTGTCGGCGCAGAGCCGCTCGCGAGCGGCTGGCTCGCGATCGACCAGCGTCGTGTCGATGGCTTTGCCGATGCGACCGGCGATCATCAATGGATTCACGTCGATCCCGAACGAGCGCGGCGCGAGTCGCCGTTCGGCGGCCCGATCGCGCACGGGTTCCTGACGCTGTCGCTGATTCCGGCGTTGATGGCCGACGCGATGCGTTTCGAGCAGAAGATGGGCGTGAACTACGGACTGAACCGCGTGCGGTTCCTGAAGCCGGTGCCGGTCGGCGCACGTGTGCGCGCGCTGTTTGCGGTAAAGGAAACCGCCGAGGCCGCAAAAGGCGGTGTGCAGGTGACGTGGTCGGTGACGATGCAGGTCGAGCGTCCCGACGCGCCACTGCCGGTTTGTGCGGCGGAATTCATCACGCTGCATTACTTCTGAAGCGGGGAGCGGCATCCACGGATGCCGCTCCGCTCGTCACATGCGTGTCAGTGCTTCGCGTATTGCGTCGCACCGAACAGCACCTCGCGTGCCTTGTCGTCCTGCAGCGCCTTGCGCATCGATGCGAGCACTTCGACACCGCACTGCACGGCCGGTCGCGCGGCGATCGCTTCGTGCCAGCGCTTCACGTTCGGCAATTCGTCGAGCACGATACCCTGGTTCTGCCACGAGCGCGTCCACGGGAACGTCGCAATGTCCGCGATCGTGTACTCGTCGCCCGCGAGATACTCGGATTCGCCGAGCCGCTTGTCCATCACGTTGTACAGCCGCTTCGCTTCGTTCGTGTAGCGGTTGACCGCATACTCGATCTTCTCCGGCGCATACAGGCGGAAGTGGTGCGCCTGCCCGAGCATCGGGCCGACACCGCCCATCTGGAACATCAGCCATTCGAGCGTCGCATAGCGCGCGGCCGGATCGGTCGGCAGGAACTTGCCGGTCTTCTCCGCGAGGTAGATCAGGATCGCGCCCGATTCAAACAGTGAGATCGGCTGGCCGCCGGGGCCGTCCGGATCGACGATCGCGGGGATCTTGTTGTTCGGGCTGATCTTCAGGAAGTCCGGCTTGAACTGGTCGCCTGCGCCGATATCGACCGGATGGACACGATAGGCGAGGCCCGTTTCCTCGAGCATGATGTGCACCTTGTGGCCGTTCGGGGTCGCCCAGCTATAGACGTCGATCATTGTGAACTCCTTTGTTGCATGCGCGTAAAACGGCGCCGGCAGCGCCGCGACAGGCGGTCATTAGAGCATGGATCGATGCGGGCTGCTGGCGACGGTACCGTGCGTGCCAGTGCGTATGCGCAGTCGTGCGCGCGTCGAGTCGCATGGTGTCGGGGGCAATCGCGTGTCGTGCCGAGTCGCCGAGATTGGGGGCGTCGCCGTGCAGCATCGGGTCGATGCGGTGGCGACGCGTCCATTCGAAAGCGGGCGCGACGGCTCAGCGTTTGTAGCGGGGCTGGCGTTTCTCGAGAAATGCGGTGATGCCTTCGAGTCCGTCCGCATGATGCAGCGATGCGACGAAATGATCGCGCTCGGTGCCGAGATGCGCGTCGAGCGGCTGCATCGTTGCGTCGTCGAGCAGCGACTTGATGCGCGTGAGTGCGTTCGGCGAGATGCCGGCGAGCGCATCGGCCCATGCGAGCGCGTCGGTCAGTGCCGCGCCGGGCACGGCGAGCCGGTTGACGACGCCGAGCGTGTGCAGACGTTCGGCTGCGACAGGCTTGCCTTCGAACAGGATCTCGGCCGCGATCGCACGCGGCAGTGCGCGCGCGATGAACCACGAACCGCCCCCGTCGGGCGTCAGACCGACACGCGCGTACGACATCACGAACTTCGCATCGTGCGCGGCGACGATCAGGTCGCACGCGAGCGCGAGCGAGAAGCCCGCGCCGGCCGCGGCGCCTTCGACCGCCGCGATCACCGGCTTCGTCGAAGCGTGGATCGCCGTTACCCATGCGGCGAGCTGATCGATGCTGTCGGCCTGGTAGGACGGATCCTTTGAGCGGTTGTCGAGCAGCCGGTTCAGGTTGCCGCCGGCGCAGAAGAAGCGATCGGCGCCGGTGAGCACGACTGCGCGAATCCCTGGATCGCGTTCGGCGGTGGCGAGCGCTTCGATGCCGGCCGCGTACATGTCGGGATGCAGCGCGTTGCGTGCGCCGGGATTGGATAGCGTGAGGACGAGCGTCGATTCGCTCTCGGGCGGACGCGAGGCCAGCAGTTCAGCACTCATGCGGCGTGTCTCCATCGGATGGCGGGGCTATGGCGGCGGGCGCATGGCACGCGCGGATGCAGCCGGTGCCGTAGCAGATGTATTGTTGTCGTGACGGACGAAAAACTTGCTTTAGACTAGCACGAACGTGCTTTTCAGCGCGACGAATCCCGATGCGGCCGGCACCGTTGCGGCCGCGTTCCAGCAACGAAGGAGACTCCGATGCTACAGCTGTGCGGTATTCCGTTGTCCAACTATTACAACAAGGTGAAGTTCGTCCTGCTCGAACACGACATTCCGTTCGAGGAGTCGGTGTGCGGTTTGCCGATCAGCGATCCGGCCCAGCTCGCCGATTCGCCGCTCGGCAAGATTCCGTTCCTGAAAACGGAGGAAGGCGCGCTGTTCGAGTCGCAGGTGATAGTCGAGTACCTGGCGGCACGCTATCCCGAGAAGGGCATTTTCCCGGCAACCCCGTTCGCGGCGGCGAAGGTGCGCGAACTGGTCGAAACGCTCGAACTGTATCTCGAATGGATGGCGCGCGAGGTCTATACGGAAGCGTTTTTCGGCGGCAAGGTCAGCGACGGGATGAAGGCGCATGTCGAGAAGCGCCTGCCACGCGCGATCGATGCGTTCAAGCAGATGACGCAGTTTTCGCCGTATGTGCTCGGCGAGTCGTTCAGCCTGGCGGACATCGCCGCATCGATCCATCTGCCGGTCATCGGAATGGCGACGAAGGCCGTGTTCGGACGTGACTTCCTGCTCGATGCGGACATCGACTGGAAGGCTCACGCGAAGCAGGTCGGCGAGCGGCCTGCTGCACAGCGCGTGGCGGCCGATCGGAAGGCCTATATCGAAGCGACGAGCGGCGCACGTTCGTAAAGCGCGGGGCCGGCGGGGCGGCGCGACGCCGCCCGTGCGGGACTTACAGGCGGGCGAGCCGCTCGAGCGCGGACGCGAGCGTGCTTTCCTGCTTCGCGAAGCAGAATCGGACGACGCCCGATTCGTGCGGCTCGTGATAGAACGCCGACACCGGAATGGCGGCCACGCCGATCTCCGACGTGAGCCACTTCGAGAATTCCGCTTCCGGCAGGTCGCTGATCGCCGAATAGTCGACGCACTGGAAGTACGTGCCGGTGCAGGGCAGCAGCTTGAAGCGCGTGCGCTCGAGGCCGGCCCGGAAGAAGTCACGCTTCTTCTGATAGAAGTCGGCAAGCGTCAGGTACGGCGCCGGATCGCGCAGGTAATCGGCGAGCCCGATCTGCATCGGCGTGTTCACCGTGAACACGTTGAACTGGTGGACCTTGCGGAATTCCGCGGTCAGCGCTGCAGGCGCTGCAACATAACCGACCTTCCAGCCCGTCACGTGATAAGTCTTGCCGAAGCTCGACACGATGAAGCTGCGCGCGGCGAGTTCCGGATAGCGCGCGACGCTCTCGTGGCGCGCGCCGTCATAGACCATGTGTTCGTAAACCTCGTCGGACAGGATCAGCACGTTGGTGCCGCGCACGATCTCTTCGAGCTTGCGCATGTCCGCCTCGCGCCACACGGTACCCGTCGGGTTATGCGGCGTGTTGATCAGGATCATGCGCGTTTTCGGCGTGACGGCGGCCGCCAGACGGTCGAACGGAATCGCGTAGTCGGGCGCTTCCAGCGTGACGAACACGGGCTTGCCGCCCGCGAGTTCGATCGACGGCAGGTAGCTGTCGTAGGTCGGTTCGACGACGATCACTTCATCACCCGGATGCACCGTACACATGATCGCGGTCAGCAGCGCCTGCGTCGCGCCGGCCGTCACGGTGATTTCGGTCGCCGGATCGTAGCGCCGGCCATAGACCTGCGCGATCTTGTCCGCGATCGCATTGCGCAGCGGCGCGACCCCGGCCATCGGCGGATACTGGTTGTGCCCGTTGCGCATCGCGGCGGCAACCGCATCGACGATGCGCGGATCGCAGTCGAAATCCGGAAAGCCCTGGCCGAGGTTCACCGCGCCTTTTTCGGCGGCAAGCGCGCTCATGACCGTGAAGATCGTCGTGCCGACGTTCGGCAGGCGCGAGGGGAAAACGGGAGTCGTTGGCATGTCTGAAGGAGCGTTCATCGATACGGTCGAAAGCGGGTGGAGGTGCGTGCGTCAGGCCGGCGTGGCGTCGAGCGCGCAGGCCTCGGCAAAGGGTGCAGGCTGCGCGATCCGGAAGCCGAAGTCGCGTGCGGTGCGCTTCGCGAGCTTCAGCAGCGCGCGGTCTTTCGATACGAGCCACTCGGCCTGGGCGGCGCGGGCGAGTTCAAGAAACTTCTGGTCGTCGCGGTCCTTGCACTTCGGTAATGGCGGCGCGTCGGCGTCGATGGACGGCGGCTCGACGAGGCTCGCCAGGCGGGCGACGGTCGCGAGCGCGGCCGCCTTGTCGACTGCGCGCGACTGGAACTGCGGATAGTCGAGCACATACTCGAGTTCGGTCAGGCAGCGGCCGTCGATCACGGCGGCAAGCGTGCCGCGTTCGAGCGCGGCCCGGATCGGGCGCGTAGCGGGGTCGTCGAATACGAGGATGTCGATCCAGACGTTCGAGTCGAGCACGACGCGATGTGCGGCATGCGGGGCGAGAGAGCGGGTCATTCGTTACAATCGGTGGTTTTCGTCTGACCGCAAGGCACGGCGTGCCAGCGAGCCTATATGATAATCGTTCTCTCTCCAGCCAAATCCCTCGACTACGATACGCCCGCGCACGTCCAGTCTTACACGAAGCCTGCATTCGTCGACGACGCGTCGGAGCTGATCGACGGCCTGCGCAAGCTTTCGCCGCAGGACATCGCGACGCTGATGGATATCTCCGATCCGCTCGCACGCCTGAATTTCCAGCGCTACGCGGACTGGTCGCCGACCTTTACGCCGGCCAACGCGAAGCAGGCCGTGCTCGCGTTCAACGGCGATGTATATGAAGGATTCGACGCCAAATCGCTCTCGTCCGCCGATCTCGACTATGCGCAGCAGCACGTGCGCGTGCTGTCGGGCCTGTACGGGCTGTTGCGTCCGCTGGATCTGCTGCAGCCGTACCGTCTCGAGATGGGTACGCGCTTCGCGAACGCGCGCGGCAAGGATCTGTATGCGTTCTGGGGCGATCGCATCACGCGGGCGCTGAACGAACAGCTCGAAACGCGCAGCGGCGCGGCGCGCGTGCTGGTCAACTGCGCGTCGACCGAATACTTCAAGTCGGTCAAGCCGAAACTGCTGGCCGCACCCGTCATCACGCCGGTGTTCGAGGACTGGAAGGGCGGCCGCTACAAGATCATCAGCTTCCATGCGAAGCGGGCGCGCGGCCTGATGGCGCGTTTTATCGTCGAGAACCGTATTACCGACCCGAAGGCGCTGAAGGATTTCGCGACGGAAGGCTATGCGTTCGATGCGGCTGCGTCGAACGATTCGACTTACGTATATCGCCGGCGCGTCGGCGAGTGACCCTGTCGGCCGTTCACGAGACGGCCGACGCATGCATGAGGCCGGGCAGGCGTTACACCGCTTGTTCCGGTCGCCAGCTTTGCATAGGACCGGCGTAAGCGCTAAAGCGCCAACTCCGGTCGATAAAGGAGAGACAGATGGCCCTTTCGATCACCAGCAATTTCGACGCAGGCGCAATCGACGTCGTGTCGTGCGACAGTCCCGATGCGATTCGGCTGCGCGTGCGTGGCGACAACCAGTCGGAATTCGCGCAATGGTTTTACTACCGCTTGACGGGCGCACGCGGCGAGCGCTGCGTGATGACGTTCGAGAATGCTGCCGAATGCGCATATCCGTCGGGCTGGCGCAATTACAGTGCGGTGGCGAGCTATGACCGGGTCGACTGGTTCCGCGTGCCGACGACGTTCGACGGCAAGACGATGACCATCGACCATACGCCTGAATTCGACAGCATCTACTACGCGTATTTCGAACCGTACTCGGAAGAGCGTCACGCGGCATTTCTCGGCGCGGTTCAACAACTGCCGCAGGCGAGCGTCGTCGAACTCGGCCGCACGGTCGAAGGCCGTCCGATGTCGCTGCTGACGCTCGGTACGCCGGAAACCGACGGCACGCCGAAGAAGAAGGTGTGGATCATCGCGCGCCAGCATCCCGGCGAGTCGATGGCCGAGTGGTTCGTCGAAGGCCTCGTCAAGCGGCTGGCCGGTTGGGGCGACTGGGCCGGTGATCCGGTCGCGCGCAAGCTGTACGATCGCGTGACGTTCCACATCGTTCCGAACATGAACCCGGACGGCAGCGTGCATGGCAACCTGCGCACCAATGCGGCAGGCGCGAACCTGAACCGCGAGTGGATGGCGCCCGATGCAGAGCGCAGCCCCGAGGTGCTGGCGGTGCGCGATGCGATCCATGCGATCGGCTGCGACATGTTCTTCGACATTCACGGCGACGAGGATCTGCCGTATGTGTTCGTTGCCGGGTCGGAGATGTTGCCGAGCTTTACCGAGCAGCAGGGCAAGGAGCAGACCGCATTCATCGACGCGTTCAAGGTCGCGAGCCCCGACTTCCAGACTGAACACGGCTATGCGGCGAGCAAATACAAGGAGGACGCGCTCAAGCTCGCGTCGAAGTACATCGGCCACCAGTTCGGCTGCCTGTCGCTGACGCTCGAGATGCCGTTCAAGGACAACGCGAACCTGCCCGACGAGCGAGTCGGCTGGAACGGCGAGCGCAGTGCGGCGCTTGGCGCAGCGATGCTGGCGGCGATCCTGGTGCACGTCGACACGTTCGCGTAAGCGTAGCGTCGCGTCGCCGTATGAAAAAAGCCGGGGCATCTTGAGATGCCCCGGCTTTTTTGCGTCTGTCGATGTCGCTACGTCGTATCAGGACTTCTTCGCGGCTTTCTTCTTCACGACCTTCTTCTGGCCGCTCGACTTTTTCGTTGCGACGGCCTTCTTGCTGCCGGTGCGGCTCGATGCCTTGACCTTGCCTCGGTGCGACTTGCCCTTGAATTTCTTCGTCGAGGATGAGGAGCGCTCGACGCGTGGCTTCAGCGGCGGAACCGGGTCGTTCCAGCTGAACGCAAGCATTTGCTGACCGACGTAGCCGCATCGGAATTTCAGTGGCGTCGGGTCACTGCCGTCGCTGTGGATGCCGAGTCCGTCGACCGTGACGATATTGTCGACCTTCACGCGCTGCTTGCCTTGATCGAACGAGTCGTTCCAAGGCGTGATCGTCGCGTTGCCGCTGTCGAATGCGTTCGGCGCGAAGTCGACGCGGTCGAACGCCGACGACGTACTGGCGATGAAGCTGCCGTGCGCCGCACAATCGGCGGCGAGCGGATCGGCATGCATTTCGTTGACGAATTTGTTGATCAGTTCGGAGCGCTGGTCGAGCAGGTCGGCGAATGCCGGTGTCGGAAGCGCAAGCGACAGGCCCGCAATACAGGCTGCCAGCTTGCCGAGCGCTCGGAAAATCCGGAGCGACGCAGGAGAGCTGTCCATCTGGTTATTGGTGAGGAGCGAATGAGACATCGGGCACGTATAGATGTCCGATGAAGAACCGGAGTTCAATCTTAGCGTAAAAAAGTTGTGCGGCAGTAGATGTCGTATTCTGCCGCGCTGCACGAGGTACCGCCGGTACGTGATGGCGGTGCCGCTACCAGTGGGTCAGGTCATTCAGGCGCGCGGGCCGCCGAGGCGATAGCGCCGGACGTCGAAGGTCGTGACCCATGCGGGGCGATAGACGGCGATGAGTGCCGTCGCCATGCCGGTGAACCACGCTTCGCCGAGTGCGAGCAGCGCAGTGTTCAGCAGATAGCCGGCCGGAATCACGACGGGCACGCCATCCGCGAGTGCGAGCTGGACCCCGGCCGCGGCAGCGGCGACCGCGATGATCGCGATCGCCGGCGACAGGAATCCCTGGCCCGTGATGAACGACGCGAGATTGTGTGGCAACCATGCGAGCGCTGCGCGCTGCAGCAACGCCGACACGGCGACAGGCAGCGCGCCGTAGATCAGATAGGTCAGGCCAATACCCTGCCAAGGCGCGTCGAAGATGATCGCGGCGACCGCCGTGATGGCGCCCATCGCGATCAGTGCGAGTGTCCAGTCGAACAGTGTGACGAGCAGCGTCGCGCCAAGCAGATGCATGACGATGCCATCTTCGAGCCAGGCATTCGAGGCCCAGAGGACTGCAATGGCGGTCACGAGCGCGAGCCACACGTGCTGGAGCGTGGAGTCCTGCAGGCGCACGAAGGGACGATTCCAGATCGCGAGCGCGAGCAGGGCCACGGCGGCGATCCAGCCACCGATGCCAACCCAGAGCGGAAGCGGTGTGAAAAGAAAACCCATGCGTCCATATTACTCGTTGAGCATCAAAGGTGGGAATCCGCACATACCGACCGTCGCAATATCGAGACTGTTTGCCTAGCGTTCGCGCCGGAACCGCGCTGGCGGCTCGGCGGCGATCGGCAGGTCCTGTGCGCCGTCGATCGAGGCTGGCAACGGGTATGGCCGGTCATGCCGTTGCGGACGCAGCGGAACCGGGCCGTGTTCGCCGGTGGGCGGCTTGCGCGGGCGACTGCGGTTCGCCAGCAGCACCTCGAGATGGGGCGACAGCCAGCCGTTGTAGATCGCGACCGCGGCGGCGCGATTGGCGGCACCAAGCTGCTGGAAGATGCTGGCGAGGTGGATCTTGACGGTACCTTCGCTGATGCCGAGCGTGCGGGCGATCATCTTGTTCGTGCTGCCCATGTGGACGAAGCGCATGATCTGCGCTTGCCGCGGCGACAAGAGACCGCTCGGCGGGCGGCGGGGAAGCGATCCGGCGAGCGTCTGGAAATGGGCATCGTAGCGCGCCGAGGCGGTGGAAGGCAGCAGACGGAGCGCGATCGGCGGGATGTAGTGCCCGCCCAGCAGCACGATCTCGAGTGCACGCACGATCAGGTGCGGCCGCGTGGAGTGCGGGATCACGCCGGCAACACCATAGTTGAAGAAGCGCTGAATGGCTTCCGGCGATGTCTCGTCGACCAGGACGGCGACGGGTGTCGGCGAGCACGCGCTGCAGAGCGCCTGAAGCTCGCTGAGCCGGCCGACATCGAGCCAGTCGATCACGAGGAGGTCGAAACGTTGGTTGCGCAGCAGCCTGCGCGCCTGAAAACTGTCGGGCGCATCGTTGATGCTGGCGTGACGGTCGATCTGTCGCAACAGGGCCTTCAGTCCGTCACGCCGTTCGGCGTCTGAATTGAGCATCAGGAACCGCATATTCAACCTCCATAATGTGAGCCATTGATCTGCCGTCTGGCATGCCTTGGGTCTGATGATGACAAAGACCTTACACGATGTCTGCTTGGCTGAAAGGCTTAGGAAAAGTATGAAATTTCGGGCGGCGGGATGGCGGACAAGTAAAAAGCCGCTCCGGCGGGAACCGTGAGCGGCTTCAGGCGGGCAGGCCGTCAGGGCCTGCTGTGCTGCGGGTCAGTGGAAGTGCGGCTGGGCGGGTGACGCGTCTTCCGGCATTTCCGCGTGGACGATTTCGCCGAGCGGATCGGCGTAGAGCGGCACGCCGCAGTCATCGCAGTATTCGGGCTCGAAGCGGCCCGCGTGCCGCCGGACGTCGGTTACACCGCATTCCTTCAGCAGGCTCACGATTTCCTCGAGCGGCCCTTCGATCGGTGCTTCGCCTTCAAGCGTCGCGCTGTCGATCGACACGTCGCCGTTTTCACGGCCGTAGAGCGGCCATACGACGCCGTAGATTACGTCGTTGCTGGCACGTCGCGTGAAGCCGACACGATACTCGTCGATACGGCGTTCGCCGAAGCCGGCGACCACCGCGCGCAGCTCTTGCGGTGCCGCACCAAGTGTGTCGAAAAGATAACGAATGGCGGTTCTGACCGTGTGCGGACGCACGCGTTCGTCCGCATCCCGGCAGGCCGAATAGTACGCGTCCGGAAGCAGGCATTCGAACTCGCAGCCGGGCAGGGCGATCGACAGGTTCGGGCCGCCCTGGGCGGTCCATTGCTCGAGGCACTGGCCACGTTCGATCCGGCTGCCGCCTTCTTCTTCCTGCCAGCGGAACAGCGGTGCGCCGGCGGGCGCAGCGACGACGGCGAGCAGGAAGCGCGGGTCGGCCAGGATCGGCGAGGTTTCCGGCAGGTCGCCGAAGCTGAGCTTGGGCGTGTGCTGGCTGATCGCCGCATGCGCGAGCTGCTGGGCCAGCCGGTAGGTCTCGACGTGGTGCCGCGGCAACTGGTCGATGCTGTAGAGGAACGGAGCAAGCCCGACCAAGGTGCCGTTCGCCAGGACGTGAGCCTGCAGGTGCGTTCGCAGCGCATCGGCAACGTCACCCTTGAGCGGGCCCGACGGAATCATGTAGCGCGTCCATGCGAGAACCGGGACGGCGACCAGCAGTGCGTCGAACGGTTGGCCGTCGTGCTCGATCACCATCGACTCGCTGTGCGTCTCGGCCATGTCGGCGAGTGCGCCATAGGCATCGGGGTGATTCTGCTGAAGATGGTCGAGCGCTGCGTCGAGCGTGGTCTGGTTGCCGTTGCGGACAATCTTGGCGAGCAGCGCGTCGAGCTTCGCTTCCCAGAAGCGATCCTCGATACGGCTGCCCGAGGCGAAGAGCGCAAGCGACAGACCGACCAGTTTGTCGGCATCGGGGGGGAGGCGTTTGGCGATTCGCTGGCGCATATTAAAGACGTATATAGAAAGAGGCGAAGAACCTCACATTCTAGTCCGTTCTTTGCACCATAAGCGGTCTCGTGCCGACGCATGGCTGGTTGGCCGAATTGCAGCTTTTGTAAAAAAGTTGCTTCAAACCCCTTGCGCGAATGTCGCAAGCTACCTATAATCACGCCTCTTTCGCGCTAACGGAAACGCGGCGCGGAAGAGGGAAGCAAGGTTGGCGGTGTGCTGCAGTCTGGAGCGCGCCACTGGCCTGGAAGTTGAACCCCGCAGTCGCAACGATGTAGTGAAAAAAGTTGTTGACGAAATGCGAAACACGGTTCATAATCTCGCTTCTCTGCTGCTGAAAACGCAGCGCTGCTGAGAAACACGAAGTTTCTCGCAGAAATGCTCTTTAAAAATTAACAGCCGATAAGTGTGGGCGCTTGATGGAAGCGAGCTGATCCTCGGATCAGATAGCGAAAGTATCAAGAGTCTCACACTAAAGTAAGTCAGGTTTATGAAGCAATTCATATT
>NZ_JAUJQH010000019.1:0-135497 GCF_030482905.1 Burkholderia sp. AU45251
CCATGTGATACAGGAACGAGCCGCCGTACGTATCGGACTTCAGCGGCCAGCCGGCCGTGTGGATCACGAGGCCCGGCTTGTGCTTCGCCGGGTCGATCTCCCACAGCTCCTTGATGCCGATCCCGTAAGCCTGCGGATCCGCGTTCGCGTCGAGCTTGAACTTCGAGATCAGCTGGCGGCCCAAGTGGCCGCGGCAGCCTTCGGCGAACAGCGTGTACTTCGCGTGCAGTTCCATGCCGAGCTGGAAGTTCTCGGTCGGCTCGCCGTCCTTGCCCACGCCCATGTTGCCGGTCGCGACGCCCTTCACCGAGCCGTCGTCGTTGTACAGGATCTCGGCGGCCGGGAAGCCTGGGAAGATCTCGACGCCCAGGGCTTCGGCCTGTGCCCCAAGCCAGCGCGTGACGTTGCCCAGCGAAATCACGTAGTTGCCGTGGTTCTGGAAGTTGGCGGGCAGCGCCCAGTTCGGCGTGGTGACGGCGCTCTTCTCGGACAGGAACAGGAAGCGGTCTTCCGTCACCTCGACGTCGAGCGGTGCACCGCGTTCCTTCCAGTCGGGGAACAGTTCGTTGATCGCGCGCGGATCCATCACCGCGCCCGACAGGATGTGCGCGCCGATCTCGGAACCCTTCTCGAGCACGCACACGCCGATCTCGGTGCCTTTCTCGGCGGCCAACTGCTTGAGCCGGATCGCTGCCGACAGCCCGGCGGGGCCGCCGCCGACGATCACGACGTCGTATTCCATCGATTCGCGCGGGCCGTATTGCTCGATGAGGCTTGCGGGGGTCATGGGCGTTCCTCTAACCGTTAGAATGCTTTTATTCGGGAGCGTATTGTCTGCGAAACGAAACGCTTGCCGCAACAGCATGCGGCTAGATTAGCACGATCGTTCTATTTTCGTGCTAGGGTAATGCCGCTCGGGCCGTACTGTCCATGGCGGCGAAACGACATCGAAAGGGGAAGTGCAAATGGGTCGGTCGATCAATCTGGAAGGCAAGGTTGCGCTGGTCACGGGCGCGTCGAGCGGCCTCGGGCAGCGCTTTGCGCAAGTGCTGTCGCAGGCCGGCGCGAAGGTCGTGCTCGCAAGCCGTCGTGTTGAGCGCCTGAAGGAACTGCGTGCCGAGATCGAGGCGGCGGGCGGCGCCGCGCACGTCGTGTCGCTCGACGTCACCGACGTCCAGAGCATCAAGGCGGCGGTCGCGCACGCGGAGACCGAGGCCGGCACGATCGACATCCTCGTGAACAACTCGGGCGTGTCGACGATGCAGAAGCTCGTCGACGTGACGCCGGCCGATTTCGAGTTCGTATTCGACACCAACACGCGCGGCGCGTTTTTCGTCGCGCAGGAAGTCGCGAAGCGAATGATCATGCGTGCGAACGGGAGCGGCAACGGCAAGCCGCCGTGCCGGATCATCAACATCGCGTCGGTGGCCGGGCTGCGCGTGTTTCCGCAGATCGGGCTGTACGCGATGAGCAAGGCCGCGGTCGTGCAGATGACGCGTGCGATGGCGCTCGAGTGGGGGCGCCACGGGATCAACGTCAACGCGATCTGTCCGGGCTATATCGATACCGAAATCAATCATTACCTGTGGGAAACCGAGCAGGGCCAGAAGCTGCAGTCGATGCTGCCGCGCCGGCGCGTCGGCAAGCCGCAGGATCTCGACGGGCTGTTGTTGCTGCTCGCGGCCGACGAGTCGCAGTTCATCAATGGCTCGATTATCTCCGCCGACGACGGCTTCGGCCTCGCCTGAGCGGATGACATTCAGCAACAAAGAAGACTGCAATGAGCGATTATTCCCCCGTTTTTGAGATGTCGATGCCGATCCGCTGGGGCGACATGGATGCGTTCGGCCATGTGAACAACACGGTCTATTTCCGCTACATGGAGCAGGCACGGATCTCGTGGTTCGAGGAGCTCGGCATTGCCGGCGGCAACGGCGAGGGGCAGGGGCCCGTCATCGTCACGGCGTCGATGGAGTTTCTGAAGCAACTGCACTATCCGGGCGACGTGATCGCGAAGATGTCGGCTGCGAAACCCGGTCGTAGCAGCTTCGACACGGGTTTCGAGCTGACTCGCGCCGACGATCCGCAGCATGTCTATGCGCGCGGCAATGCGCGCTGCGTGTGGGTCGACTACGCGCTCGGCAAGTCGGCGCCGCTGCCCCAGTTGCTGCGCGACACGATCGAGCGTGCGCTCGCGACGAAGGTCGGCTGAGCGTCGATACGGCGAGGCCGGCGCCAGGGCGCCGGCGGCACGCGATGCCCGTTGTTTCCCGAACCGGCCGCCATGCGCGGCCGATTGTCATCCGGGAGCCGTCATTCACTGCCCGAGCAGGCGCTGCAGCAGCTCCGGCGTATTGTTGGTCCCGTACTTGCGCATCAGCCGCGCGCGGTAGATGTCGACCGTGCGCGAGCTGATGTCGAGCACGCGCCCGATCTGCTTGCTGGTCTTGCCGGTCGCGAGCTGCGCGGCGATCTCGCGCTCGCGCGGGGTCAGTTCCACGGCGACCCGGCGCGTCGCACTCAAGTCCTCGAAGGTCCAGACGCCCGCCGCGAGCGGCGCGGTGCGGTCGAGTGCGCGGCCCGTCACGTGGCACCAGAACAGCTCGCCATCCGCGCGCTTCATGATTCTGTCATCCGAGTAGATACCGTTCGCGGCCATCACGCGCGCGATGCGTTCGCCGATTCGCTGGAATTCGTCCGTCGACGGGTAGAGCACCTCGTACGATTTCCCGATCAGGTCGGCCCGCACGCAGCGGAAGATCGACGCGAGCGCGTCGTTGCAGTCCTCGATCACGCGGTCGCGCGACAGGACGAGGCCGAGCGGCGCAAGGTGGAAGGCGGTCTGGTAATCGAGGGCGGTCATGGACGCGGGCAGACGATGGCAAATGCTTATGTATTTTTGCGTATTGTGCCGCATCCGCGCCGCATCGTACCCTTTCAGGCATCTCGCGGCGGTTGGCTGCGACATAAAAACAGCGCGCCTCGACGCAGGCATCGCCGTGCATGCATAGAATGATGCGGCGGGCTTGCGGGCCACGTGGGCGCGTGAACCGGTTTCGCTGGTTTCCATAGAGGAAGGGACAACAGATGAACAAAGTCTATCCAAGCGCGGCTGCCGCGCTGGAAGGGATCGTCCGCGACGGACAGACCTTCGCGGTGGGCGGCTTCGGCCTGTGCGGGATTCCGGAGGCGCTGATCGCGGCATTGCGCGATTCGGCCGTCAAGGGCATCACCTGCATCAGCAATAACGCGGGCGTCGACGGCTTCGGCCTCGGCCTGTTGCTGGAAACGCGCCAGATCAAGAAGATGATCTCGTCGTACGTCGGCGAGAACAAGGAGTTCGAGCGCCAGTACCTGGCCGGCGAACTTGAACTCGAATTCACGCCGCAGGGCACGCTGGCCGAAAAGCTGCGCGCGGGCGGTGCGGGCATCCCGGCGTTCTTCACGAACACGGGCTACGGCACGGTGATCGCGGAAGGCAAGGAAACGCGCCAGTTCGGCGATCGCCACTACGTGCTCGAGCCGTCGCTGACGGCCGATGTCGCGCTCGTGAAGGCCTGGAAGGCCGACAAGTCCGGCAACCTGATCTTTCGCCGCACCGCGCGCAACTTCAACCCGATGTGCGCGATGGCCGGCAAGATCACCGTTGCGGAGGTCGAGGAGATCGTCGAGAACGGCGAGTTCGATCCGGACCATATCCACACGCCGGGGATTTTCGTGCAGCGCATCGTGCTGAACGCGACGCCCGAAAAACGCATCGAACAACGCGTCGTACGCGCGAAAGGAGACTGACATGGCCTGGAATCGTGACCAGATGGCCGCGCGCGCGGCGAAGGAACTGCAGGACGGCTTCTACGTGAACCTCGGCATCGGCCTGCCGACGCTCGTTGCCAACCACGTGCCGGAAGGCGTCGAGGTGTGGCTGCAATCGGAGAATGGCCTGCTCGGCATCGGTCCGTCGCCGACCGAAGACGAAGTCGACGCCGATCTCATCAACGCCGGCAAGCAGACCGTCACGACGCTGCCGGGCTCGTCGATCTTCTCGTCGGCCGATTCGTTCGCGATGATCCGTGGCGGTCACATCAACCTCGCGATCCTCGGCGCGATGCAGGTCAGCAAGCAGGGCGACCTCGCGAACTGGATGATCCCCGGCAAGATGATCAAGGGGATGGGCGGCGCGATGGATCTCGTCGCTGGCGTGAAGCGCGTCGTCGTGCTGATGGAGCATGTCGCGAAGGGCGACCAGCACAAGATCCTCGAGGAATGCAACCTGCCGTTGACGGGTGTCGGCGTGGTCGACCTGATCATCACCGATCTCGGCGTGATCGAAGTGACGCCGAACGGCCTGAAGGTCCTCGAACTCGCCGACGGCGTGAGCGCGGACGAGATCAAGGCGAAGACGGGCGCACCGCTCGACGTGAGCGCGGTGGGCTGAGTTTTTCGGCGCGAAGCGATTCGCCCCGCATGCCGGCAGGCATGCGGGGCGTTTTCGTTTCCGGGCCGCCGCAGTGGCGCTCCGGAGGTTGCGGCGGACGCGTCAGACGGCGACCCGCAACGAGGCGACGCTGCGCCCGGTTGCCGGCGTGTCGTCGTCGGCGTCAGGCGAGCCGAGCTGCAACGCATGAAACAGGAAGCGCTGCAGCGTGGCGGCCGCCGACGTGCGGTCGCCGGCATCTGCATGGCTGAACAGACCGAAGTCGGCGGCAGGCGGTGTGGGTAGCCCGGCGGCCTGCGGGTCGAGCACGTGCATCGTGTCGCCGCGCACGTTCCGGTCGAGCAGCACTGCGACGCCGAGGCCGGCTTCGACCGCCGACTGGATGGCGGACAGGCTCGTGCTCGTGCAGACGACGCGCCACGCGAGGCCGGCTTCACGCAGCGCCGTGAACAGTTTCTCCTGCCACGGGCACGTGCCGCCGAATGCGACGATCGGCAACGGTTCGTCGCGCGGCAGCGCGTCCTGCGCACGCGCGGCGGCCCAGCGAAGCGGATGCCGCCAGGTGGCGAGCGGTTCGGCCCGGATCAGCGCGGGATCGCCGATGACGAAGTCGAGCGTATGGGTCGCGAGCCGCTGCGACAGCGAGGGGCTCGAATCGACGACGATCTCGAGCGCGACGCGCGGAAACGCTGCCGCGAACTGCCGCAGCGCATGCGGCAGATGGCCGACGGCGATGTCCTCGAGGATGCCGAGCCGGACGGTGCCCGAGATGTCGCCGGCATTGAGCGCGGCGCGCGCGGCGAGCCCGACGTCGAGCAACCGGTGCGCATAGGGCAGCAGCACGCTGCCGGCCGCCGTCGGCTTCACACCGCGCGACGAGCGTTCGAGCAGGCGCTGGCCGACTTCATCCTCGAGTCGGCGCAGCGCCATGCTGACGGCTGCCTGCGTGCGATGCAGCGCCGTCGCCGCATCGCTGACGCTGCCTGTTTCGACCACCGTCACGAACGTGCGCAGCAGCGTGCTGTCGAGATCGCGGATCATCAATTTTCCTGATGCGAGCATAAGAATTATCAGCTTATATCAAGCGTGCGACCGCGGTTAGCATCGTCGTGTCAACGATCTGGAGCGACCGAATGAGCGACGAATTGAGCACCGCACGACCGAATGGCGCCGAGCGCGCGGCCCCGTCGTTTGCGCATGCGGTCGCGCCGTTGCTTGCCGTTGCGTCGATGTGCAGCGTGCAACTCGGCGCCGCGCTGTCGCGGCCGGCGACGATCGAGTACGGCACGGTCAGCACGACCTGGTTGCGGCTTTGCTTCGCCGCACTCGCGCTGGCGCTCGTCGTGCGGCCGCCGCTCCATACGTATTCACGGCAGCGCTGGATTGCCGCGATCGCGCTCGGCGGTGCGATGGCCGCGATGACGCTGTGCTTTTTCGCGGCGGTCAGGCGCGTGCCGCTCGGGCTGGCCGTGGCGATCAACTTCCTCGGGCCGTTGGCGGTCGCCACGTTCGGCGTGCGCAAGCCGGCGATGCTGGTGTGGCCGGTGCTTGCGCTGACGGGCGTGCTGCTGCTCGCGCGGCAGGACGGCATGTGGGTGGCGACGCCGGCCGCGCTCATCTTTCCGATCGGCTCGGCGCTCGGCTGGGCCGCGTACATCCTGCTGATGAAGCGCGTCGGTACGCTGTTCGACGGATTGCAGGGGCTCGCCACGTCGCTGATCGTGGCCGCGCTCGTGACGACGCCGTTCGGGCTCGCGCAGAGCGGCGGCCATCTGCCGGCCGGGCAACTGGTCGATGCCGCGTATCTGGCGGTGCTGGTCCCGCTGTTCCCGTATGTGCTGGAACTGATCGCGCTGCGACGGATGAGTGCGTCGGCATTCGGCATTCTGATGAGCGCCGAGCCCGCGATCGCGGCGGCGATCGGCTTCGTCGTACTGGCGCAGCCGATGGGGGCGCTGCAGATTGCCGGGACGCTGTGCGTGGTCGGCGCGAGCATCGGCGCGGTCGTGCAGAAGTGAAGATGAAGTAGCCGGGACGTTCCGGCCATGGCAAGCCGGCGCGAGGACGGTGCGTTCGCGGCGCTGTGCGTGCAGCCGCGCAATCTTTTTCCTGTCGGTTTCGCGATCGGTACGACGCTGCGCAGCTTCCGTAACACGCCGGCCGGCGCCGCGGTGCCGAGCCGTCGGGGCTGGCCGCGCGACCGCTTGGCGGAAGCGCCGCTCGCGACGGCATGGGCGAGGCACGGCGGGAGGCGAGGGGGAGGCAGCGTGTCGCCGCCCGCCGGTTTCTTTCTCCTCCGCCGAGCATGCAGTACGACGCCCGACTCGCCGGTGCCGGGTGTGACTCGAACGCCTGCGGGCGCGATGAACCGACTCGTGATCCGGAACGGGTTTACAATCGGTTGCGTCCCCGCCCACCCTTCGGGCCGGCCCGGCGCACGTCATCGCGTCGCACCGCACCGTTCGACAGGATGCTTCCGATGCCCACTTCTTCCGTGAATTCCTCGATCCCCCGCCAGCGGCGCGTGCAGTGCGCGAGCGCGGCCGGCCTTCACCACGTCGCCTATACCGAATGGGGCGACCCCGCCAATTCGCGGGTGCTGGTCTGCGTGCACGGGCTGACCCGCTCGGGGCGCGATTTCGACCGGCTCGCCGCGGCGCTGTCCGATACGTATCGCGTCGTGTGCCCCGACGTCGTCGGGCGCGGTCGCTCCGACTGGCTCGCCGATCCGCGGCTCTATGCAATTCCGCAATACGTGGCCGACATGGTGACGCTGATCGCGCGCACCGGCGCCGAATCGGTCGACTGGTTCGGCACGTCGATGGGCGGCCTGATCGGCATGGCGCTCGCGGGGCTGCCCGGTACGCCGGTGCGCCGGATGATCGTCAACGACGTCGGCCCGCGCATCGAACCCGATTCGCTCACGCGCATCGGCGAGTATCTCGGCGTGCAGCCGCGCTTCGCGACCGAGCAGGAGGGCATCGACTACCTGACGTCGCTGTCGCTGCCGTTCGGCGCGCTGACCGGCGACGAGTGGCGCGAGATCAACGCGCCGCTGCTACGTCAGTTGCCCGAAGGCGACTGGACGATGCGCTACGATCCGCGCATCGCCGAACCGTTCAAGACGACGACGCCCGAACTCGCGGCGCTCGGCGAGGCTGCGCTGTGGCGTGCGGTCGAGACGACCGAAGCGTCGCTGCTGGTCGTGCGCGGTGCCGAGTCGGATCTGTTGTCGCGCGAGACCGTCGCCGAGATGGTGCAGCGCGGCCGCCACGTGACGCAGGCGGAAATTCCCGGCACCGGGCATGCGCCGGCGTTCCTGAATGCCGACCAGATCGCGCTCGCACGACGGTTTTTCGTCGAAACCGGCGCATAAACGCGTCATAATATGCGGTTCGACGGCGCGCGGGCCGCGTCGTCGCCGAACGCTTCACTCATTCATCAAACGACCGGAACATTCCATGGCAGTCATTCGTCATCACGTCGGGGCCCGTCTCTCCGAAACCGCGATCCACAACGGTACCGTGTATCTGGCCGGCCAGATCGCCGAAGACACCACGCAGGACATCAAGGGCCAGACGCGCGAAGTGCTCGGCCACATCGACCGCCTGCTCGCCGAAGCGAACAGCGACAAGGCGCATCTGCTGTCCGTGCAGATCTACATCTCGGATCTGGCGAACTTCGACGGCATGAATGCGGAGTGGGATGCATGGGTCGCGCAGGGCAACACGCCGCCGCGCGCCACCGTCGAGGCGAAGCTCGCGGATCCCGCGCTGCTCGTCGAGATCGTGGTGGTCGCCGCGCAACGGAGCTGAGCTGAACGTAATCCGACGATGACCGCATTCCGCCAGGCCGAGCAATGACCGAGTCCGTTTCCGCTTCCCCCGTCGCGGCGCCGTCGTTCGACGACGTGCTCGCGTTCGTGCGCGAGCGGGCCGGCGACGTGCGCCTGTCGTCGGGTGAACTGCTCGCCGATCACTCGGCGGGCACGGCGTCGATCATGCGCACGCTGAACGTCGATCCGCCCGCGATGCAGGCGGCCGCGCTGTTCGTGCTGACGCCGCACCTGAGCGACCCCGAGCGTGAACTCACCGAGCGTTTCGGCGACGAAGTGGCGCGGCTCGTGTCCGACGTGCGCAAGCTGTTGCGGCTCGGCACCGTCAGCCTGCGAGCCGCGCAGAACGCGGTGCCCGACGCGGGGCGCGACAAGGCGGAAGAGCGGCGTACGCAGATCGAGGCGCTGCGCAAGATGCTGCTTGCGTTCGCGCAAGACATCCGCGTGGTGCTGATCCGGCTCGCGTCGCGCTTGCAGTCGCTGCGCTACTACGCGGCCGCGAAGATCGATCCGCCGCCCGATGTCGCGCGCGAGACACTCGAGATCTATGCGCCGCTCGCGAACCGTCTCGGTATCTGGCAACTGAAGTGGGAGCTCGAGGATCTCGCGTTCCGCTTCGAGGATCCCGTCACCTACAAGCGGATCGCGAAGCTGCTCGACGAGAAGCGCATCGAGCGCGAAGCGTACGTCACGCAGGCGATCGACCGGTTGCGGCAAGAGCTGGCGGACGTGCACATCCAGGCCGACGTGAGCGGCCGGCCGAAGCATATCTACAGCATCTGGCGCAAGATGCGCGGCAAGGAGCTCGATTTTTCCGAGCTGTACGACGTGCGCGCGTTTCGCGTGATCGTGCCGGACATCAAGGATTGCTACGCGGTGCTCGGCATCGTGCATCACCTGTGGCAGCCGGTGCCGAAGGAATTCGACGACTACGTCTCGCGGCCGAAGCCGAACGGCTACAAGTCGCTGCACACGGTCGTGATCGGCGACGACGGCCGCGCGTTCGAAGTACAGATCCGCACGCAGGAGATGCACCGATTCGCCGAGTACGGCGTCGCTGCGCACTGGCGCTACAAGGAGGCCGGCGCGCGCGGCTACGGCGGCCAGTTCTCGGCGAGCGACAAGTACGACGAGAAGATCGCATGGCTGCGCCAGTTGCTCGCGTGGAAGGATGACGTCGAGGACGGCGCGGAAAAGTCGGGCGACAAGGCGTGGGCGCAATTGCGCGAGACGTCGCTCGACGACGACCACATCTACGTGCTGACGCCGCAGGCGCGCGTGATCGCGTTGCCGCAGGGCGCGACGCCGGTCGATTTCGCGTACCACCTGCACAGCGAACTCGGCCATCGCTGCCGTGGCGCGCGCGTCGACGGCGCGATGGTGCCGCTCAACACGCCGCTTGCCAACGGTCAAACGGTCGAGATCGTCGCGGTGAAGGAGGGCGGGCCGTCGCGCGACTGGCTGAACCTGCAGCTCGGCTATATGAAGAGCCCGCGCGCGCGACAGAAGGTGCGTGCGTGGTTCAACTCGATCGAGCAGGAAGAAAACGTCTCGCACGGCCGCGCGCTCGTCGAAAAGACGCTGCAACGCGAGGGCAAGACGTCGGTCAATCTGGACAACCTCGCGGCGAAGCTCGGCTTCAAGTCGCCCGAGGAGCTGTTCTCGGTCGTCGGCAAGGAAGAGTTCAGCCTGCGTAATGTCGAGCACGCGCTGTCCGATGCGCCGCCGCCCGAACCGGCGCCCGAAGCGCCTGCCGACTTCGAGAAGCGTAGCAGCGGCGCGAGCGTCGCGCACGGCGCGTCGACCGGCGTGCTGGTCGTGGGCGTCGATGCGCTGCTGACCCAGCTCGCGCGCTGCTGCCGTCCGGCGCCGCCCGATCCGATCAGTGGTTTCGTCACGCGCGGCAAGGGCATGTCGATCCACCGCACCGATTGCCCGACGTTCCGCCGGATGGTCGAGCGCGCGCCGGAGCGCGTGCTGCAGACGACCTGGTCGGCCGACGTGCTCGGCGGGCGCGGTGCGTCCGTCTATCCGGTCGACCTGATGATCGAGGCGAGCGACCGGCAAGGGTTGCTGCGCGATATCTCCGAAGTGTTCGCGCGCGAGAAGATGAACGTGGTGGGCGTGAAGACGCAGAGTCGCCGCAATGCGGCATTCATGCAGTTCACGGTCGAGGTGTCGAATTCGGCACAGGTGCAGCGCGCGTGCACGCTGCTCGGTGAGATACAGGGTGTCGTGCGGGCCGGGCGGAAGGCGTGATGTGGGGTTCGAGCACCGTTATTTTGCTGCGACCGCATAAAAATACTTGCCAAGCGGGTAGCGGCTCCATATAATCTTGGCTTCACTAGGCTCGTAGCTCAGCTGGTTAGAGCACCACCTTGACATGGTGGGGGTCGTTGGTTCGAGTCCAATCGAGCCTACCAACGAATTGAGAATGCCCGGTCTCCGGGTGTTCGATGCAGCAAATAACTCAACGCGAACAAGGCGAATACGGTTATGACACCGCGAACGTTGACCGAAACCTTTTCGGAGCGACGCTAGTCGAGGAACCCTTTCGCCCTTTCAGTTTGAGTGAAGTATCGAATGCGGCCCCTCGAAAGCGGGGCCGCATTTTTTTTGTCGCGAAATTTTCCCGCGTGATTTTTGAATCGCGTACCTGGTCTGCCGCCCACTGTCGGCATCACGGAGATTGCTATGGTTTCGATACGCTTGCCTGACGGCTCAGTTCGACAATACGAGCATCCGGTGACAGTTGCCGAGGTTGCAGCCTCGATCGGTCCCGGCCTTGCGAAGGCTGCGCTTGGTGGCAAGCTCGATGGCGAGCTCGTCGATACGTCGGCCGTGATCGACCGCGACGCGTCGCTCGCGATCGTGACGGACAAGGATGCCGATGGCCTCGACATCATCCGCCACTCGACGGCGCACTTGCTCGCGTATGCGGTGAAGGAGCTGTATCCGGATGCGCAGGTGACGATCGGTCCGGTGATCGATAACGGCTTCTATTACGACTTCTCGTACAACCGTCCGTTTACGCCTGAAGATCTGGAGAAGATCGAAAAGCGCATGCAGGAGCTCGTGAAGAAGGATGAGCCCGTGACGCGCCGTGTCGTGTCGCGCGACGAAGCGGCGGGCTACTTCCGCAGCATCGGCGAGAAGTACAAGGCCGAGATCATCGAATCGATTCCGCAAAGCGACGAAATCAAGCTGTATTCGCATGGCGGCTTCACCGATCTGTGCCGCGGCCCGCACGTGCCGTCCACCGGTAAGCTGAAGGTCTTCAAGCTGATGAAGGTCGCGGGTGCGTACTGGCGCGGCGACTCGAAGAACGAGCAGCTGCAGCGCATCTACGGCACGGCCTGGACGAAGAAGGAAGACCAGGACCAGTACCTGCACATGCTCGAGGAAGCGGAAAAGCGCGACCACCGCAAGCTGGGCAAGCAGCTCGACCTGTTCCACATGCAGGAAGAGTCGCCGGGCATGGTGTTCTGGCATCCGAAGGGCTGGGCGCTGTGGCAGCAGGTCGAGCAGTACATGCGCCGCCGCGTGAATGAAGCCGGCTACCTCGAGATCAAGACGCCGATGATCATGGACCGCTCGCTGTGGGAAGCGTCGGGCCACTGGCAGAACTACCGCGAGAACATGTTCACGACGGAGTCGGAGAAGCGCGACTACGCGATCAAGCCGATGAACTGTCCGGGGCACGTCCAGGTGTTCAAGCACGGCCTGCGCTCGTACCGCGACCTGCCGCTGCGTTATGCGGAATTCGGCTCGTGCCACCGCAACGAAGCGTCGGGCGCGCTGCACGGCCTGATGCGCGTGCGCGGCTTCGTGCAGGACGATGCGCACATCTTCTGTACGGAAGAGCAGTTCATCTCCGAGTCGATCGCGTTCAACACGCTCGCGATGAGCGTGTACAAGGATTTCGGCTTCGAGCATATCGACATCAAGCTGTCGCTGCGCCCCGACCAGCGCGCGGGTACGGACGAAACCTGGGATCGTGCCGAGCAGGGTCTGCGCGATGCGCTGACGGCCTGCGGCCTCACGTGGGAAGAGCTGCCGGGCGAAGGCGCGTTCTACGGCCCGAAGATCGAGTACCACATCAAGGATGCGCTCGGCCGTTCGTGGCAGTGCGGCACGCTGCAGCTCGACATGGTGCTGCCGGAGCGCCTCGGCGCCGAGTATGTCGCGGATGACAGCAGCCGTCGCCGTCCGGTGATGCTGCACCGTGCGATCGTCGGTTCGATGGAGCGTTTCCTTGGCATTTTGATCGAGCACCACGCTGGTGCGATGCCGGCCTGGCTCGCGCCGTTCCAGGCAGTTGTGCTCAATATCGCCGAAAGTCAGGCTGAATATGCACAATCTCTGGCCCAATCGTTGCAAAAACAAGGGGTTAGAGTGGCGGCCGATTTGCGTAACGAGAAGATTAGCTATAAAATACGCGAGCACACGCTGGAAAAGGTGCCTTATCTCCTCGTCGTGGGCGATAAGGAGCGTGATGCGCAAACGGTAGCCGTGCGTGCCCGTGGCGGCGTCGATCTTGGCGTGATGCCGGTCGAAGCCTTCGTTGAGCGTCTGCAGGAAAACCTGCGCTCGTTCAAGTAACCGCCCTGGCAGCGCGGCTCGTTTTTTTAATTTTTAGAGGAAACGTAACATCGCTACTGATAAGTCGTCGCATCGCATCAACGGTGAAATCACTGCGCCGGAAGTGCGTCTGGTCGGGCTCGAGAACGAACCGCTCGGTATCGTAAAACTCCTTGATGCTTTCCGTAAATCGGAAGAACTTGATGTCGATCTGGTGGAAATCGCGCCGCAAGCGGTTCCGCCGGTCTGCCGCCTGATGGATTACGGCAAGTTCAAGTATCAGGAGTCGAAGAAGCAGCACGAAGCAAAGCTGAAGCAGAAGGTCATCCAGGTGAAGGAAGTCAAGTTCCGCCCGGGTACCGATGACGGGGATTACAACGTCAAGCTCCGCAACCTCGTGCGCTTCCTTGAGGAAGGCGACAAGACGAAGATCACGTTGCGTTTCCGCGGCCGTGAAATGGCTCACCAAGAGATCGGCATGCGGATGCTTGAGCGTCTGCGCACGGATCTCGAGGAAGTCGGCCAGGTCGAGCAGATGCCGAAGATGGAAGGGCGCCAGATGATCATGGTGCTCTCGCCGAAGAAAAAGAAGTAACGAGCCCGCGCGCTTCGCGCGCAGGTTCGAAGTGGTTCGGCGCGTGGCCCGGTCAGGGCGGCGCGCCAACAATGACGGCGGCTGCGCAAGCGGTTGCCGTACACAAGTGGACTGGGTTTCGAAGGGCGGGTCAAGGGCGCAAGCCAACCGCACACCCATCGCCATCTAATAAACTGGAGTTGTTCGTCATGCCTAAGATGAAGACCAAGAAGAGTGCTGCAAAGCGCTTCGTGGTGCGTCCGGGCGGTACCGTCAAGCGCGGTCAAGCCTTCAAGCGTCACATCCTGACCAAGAAAACCACGAAGAACAAGCGTCACCTGCGCGGCGCAACGGCAGTTCATGATTCCGATCTGAACTCCGTCCGCGCGATGCTGCCGTTCGCGTAACCCCTAACTGATACTCTAAGGAGAGAAACATGCCTCGAGTCAAACGTGGGGTAACCGCACGGGCCCGCCACAAGAAGATCATCAACCTGGCCAAGGGTTATCGCGGCCGCCGCAATAACGTCTACCGCATCGCCAAGCAGGCGGTGATGCGCGCTGGTCAGTACGCGTACCGCGATCGCCGCAACAAGAAGCGTGTGTTCCGCGCACTGTGGATCACGCGTATCAACGCGGCAGTTCGCCAGCACGACATGACCTACAGCGTGTTCATCAACGGCCTGAAGAAGGCGTCGATCGAACTCGACCGTAAGGTGCTGGCCGACATGGCGGTGTTCGACAAGGCTGCTTTTGCTGCGATCGTCAAGCAGGTGAAAGCCGCCGTTGCAGCCTAATTGCGAAATTAGCACTGCGTGGTTAGTTGCAGCGACGTTCCGGTAGTCTCGGCCGCTGCAGCGAAAACGGGGCTCTTCCGAGCCCCTTTTTTGTTTGGTGGGCGATTTCGCTCGCCAAGACCGAATGACGTTGGAAATGATGGGATCTATGGATCTGGACCAGATTGTCGCCGACGCGCAGCAGTCCTTCGAACAGGCTGCCGACATCACCACGCTCGAAAACGAGAAAGCCCGATTTCTCGGCAAGTCGGGTGCGCTGACCGAGTTGCTGAAGGGCCTCGGCAAGCTCGATCCCGAAGCACGCAAGACCGAAGGCGCACGTATCAACGTCGTGAAGCAGCAGGTTGAAGCCGCGCTGACCGCGCGCCGTCAGGCACTCGCCGACGCGCTGCTGAACCAGCGCCTCGCTGCCGAGTCGATCGACGTGACGTTGCCGGGCCGCGGCGCCGGTGCAGGCAGCCTGCACCCCGTGATGCGCACGTGGGAGCGTGTCGAACAGATTTTCGGCTCGATCGGCTTCGATGTGGCCGACGGCCCCGAAATCGAGACTGACTGGTACAACTTCACGTCGCTGAACAGCCCGGAGAACCATCCGGCGCGTTCGATGCAGGACACCTTCTACGTCGAAGGCAAGGATGCCGACGGCCGCCAGCTGCTGCTGCGCACGCACACGAGCCCGATGCAGGTGCGTTACGCGCGCATGAACCGTCCGCCGATCAAGGTGATCGCGCCGGGCCGCACGTATCGCGTCGACAGCGATGCGACCCACTCGCCGATGTTCAATCAGGTCGAGGGGCTGTGGATCGACGAAAACATCAGCTTCGCCGACCTCAAGGGCGTCTATACCGACTTCCTGAAAAAATTCTTCGAGCGCGACGACATCCTCGTGCGCTTCCGTCCGTCGTATTTCCCGTTCACGGAACCGTCGGCCGAGATCGACATGATGTTCGAGCAAGGCAAGAACGCCGGCAAGTGGCTCGAAATCTCCGGTTCGGGGCAGGTGCATCCGACCGTGATTCGCAACATGGGCCTCGATCCCGAGCGCTACATCGGCTTCGCGTTCGGCAGCGGCCTCGAGCGCCTGACGATGCTGCGCTACGGCGTCCAGGATCTCCGGCTGTTCTTCGAGAACGACCTGCGTTTCCTGCGCCAGTTCGCGTAACGCCGCGCGCCGCGCCGACCTGTGCCCGTGCACGCCCCGACGGACGATCCGACGGGGCCCGGGCGTCGATCTAACCTGTTTCGAACGTAGACATCCATGCAATTCCCTGAATCCTGGTTGAGAACCTTTGTCGACCCGCAGCTGACGACCGACGAACTGTCGCACGCGCTGACGATGGCGGGGCTCGAAGTCGAATCGCTGAGCAAGGCTGCGCCGCCGACGTCGAAGATCGTCGTCGGCCGCGTGCTCGAAGTCGTCAAGCATCCGGATGCGGACAAGCTCAATGTCTGCCAGGTCGACGCCGGCACCGGCGCGACGCTGAATATCGTCTGCGGCGCACCGAACGTCGCGCCCGGCATCAAGGTACCGGTCGCGCTGGTCGGCGCGGAACTGCCGCCGGCAGAAGAGGGCGGCAAGCCGTTCGCGATCAAGCTGTCGAAGCTGCGCGGCGTGGAGAGCCAGGGGATGCTGTGCTCGGCGCGCGAACTGAAGCTGTCCGAGGATCACAGCGGCCTGCTGGTGCTGCCGGAAGACACGCCGGTCGGCCAGGACATCCGCGAGACGCTCAATCTCGACGACACGATCTTCGAAATCAAGCTGACGCCGAACAAGGCTGACTGCCTGTCCGTGTTCGGTATCGCCCGCGAGACGGCCGCGATCACTGGCGCGCCGCTGACGCCGGTCGACATCCGCCCGGTGCGCGTCGAGCTCGACGAAACGCTGCCGGTGCGCATTGCCGCGCCCGATCTGTGCGGCCGCTTCTCGGGGCGCGTGATCCGTGGCGTGAACGCGCATGCGAAGACCCCGCAGTGGATGGTCGAGCGCCTCGAGCGTTCCGGCCAGCGCAGCGTGTCGGCGCTCGTCGACATCTCGAACTACGTGATGTTCGAGCTCGGCCGTCCGTCGCACGTGTTCGATCTCGACAAGATCCACGGCGGTATCGAGGTGCGCTGGGGCAAGCGTGGCGAATCGCTGAAGCTGCTCAATGGCAACACCGTCGAACTCGACGAAACGGTCGGCGTGATTTCGGACGACCGCCAGGTCGAAAGCCTGGCCGGCATCATGGGCGGCGACAGCACGGCCGTCACGCTCGATACGACCAACATCTACCTGGAAGCCGCATTCTGGTGGCCGGACAGCATCCGCGGCCGTGCGCGCAAGTACAACTTCTCGACCGATGCGGCCCATCGCTTCGAGCGCGGCGTCGATTACGCGACGACCGTCGAGCACGTCGAGCGCATCACGCAACTGATTCTCGAGATCTGCGGCGGCAAGGCCGGCCCGGTCGACGATCAGTCCGTGAACCTGCCGCAACGCGCGCCGGTGAAGATGCGCGTGTCGCGCGCGAACCGCATCATCGGCGTGCAGATCGGTGGCGACGAGATCGCCAGCATCTTCACGCGCCTTGACCTGCCGTTCGAGCGTGAAGACGACGCGTTCCTCGTCACGCCGCCGTCGCATCGCTTCGACATCGAGATCGAAGAAGATCTGATCGAGGAAGTGGCGCGCATCTACGGCTTCGAGAAGATCCCGGCGCGTCCGCCGGTCGCGACGAGCGAAATGCGCGCGACCAACGAAACGCGGCGCTCGATCCACGACATCCGTCACGCGCTCGCCGCGCGCGACTACGCGGAAACCGTCAACTTCAGTTTCGTCGATGCGGAGTGGGAGCAGGATTTCGCGGGCAACGATCAACCGATCCGCTTGCTGAACCCGATCGCGAGCCAGCTATCGGTGATGCGCACGACGCTGTTCGGCAGCCTGATCTCCGTGCTGCGCCACAACCTGAACCGCCGTGCAGATCGCGTGCGCGTGTTCGAGGCCGGCCGCGTGTTTCTCACCGATGCGTCGGCGAAGGCCGGTGAGTTGACGGTCGAGGGCTATGTGCAGCCGAAGCGTGTCGGTGCGCTTGCCTACGGTCCGGCGCTCGACGAGCAGTGGGGCGTCGCGACCCGTGCGGTCGATTTCTTCGACGTGAAGGGCGATCTCGAGGCGCTGTTCGCGCCTGCCGCTGCACGGTTCGTGAAGGCGGAGCATCCGGCCCTCCATCCGGGCCGCAGCGCGCGCATCGAAGTCGACGGCCGTGTGGTCGGCTGGATCGGCGAACTGCACCCGCGCCTGATGCAGAAGTACGAGCTGCCGCACGCGCCGGTGATGTTCGAGGTCGATGCGGACGCGCTGATTGCGCGTGCGTTGCCCGCGCCGACCGATGTGTCGAAATTCCCGCCGGTTCGTCGCGATATCGCCGTGGTCGTCGATCAGGCGGTCGAGGTTCAGGCACTTTTCGACGAAATGAAGAAGGCGCTTGCCGAAGAGGCCTGCCGATTCGTTCAGAAGGTTGTACTCTTCGACGAATTTCGTGCAAAATCAAATACTTCCGGTGGTCTTGCCGCGCACGAGAAGAGCCTTGCCTTCCGCGTGACGCTGCAGGACGCGGCTGGCACGCTACAGGATGAGGTCGTCGATCAGGCGATCCAGACGCTGGTCGAGCGGATGGCTCGTGCTGGTGCGCGCCTGCGCGGCTAAGGAGAAGGTCCGCCCGCTCGCGGGCGGCTTTTTCCGATCGTAAGTTTTGATTTAACGCGCTGTATGGCAGATATGAACGACATGACCTCGAGTGAATTCGAAGCCCTCCTGACGGCGCAACGCAGCGCCATGAACCGCGACGCTTCGGCGCCGGCGTCCACCGAGACGCCCACGCTGACGAAGGCGGAACTGGCGGAGCTGCTGTTCGATAGCGTCGGGCTGAACAAGCGTGAAGCGAAGGACATGGTCGAGGCGTTTTTCGAAGTGATCCGCGACGCGCTCGAAAACGGCGAAAGCGTCAAGCTGTCGGGGTTCGGCAATTTCCAGTTGCGCGACAAGCCGCAGCGTCCGGGCCGCAATCCGAAGACGGGCGAGGCGATTCCGATCGCGGCCCGCCGGGTGGTAACCTTCCACGCGAGCCAGAAGCTGAAGGCGCTGGTCGAAAACGGCGCGGAGTAAGCCCCGCGCGCTGACGTCCCCGCGCGGCCGCCGCGCACCCTTTACCGACGGTTAACCGACGATGACCACTACGGTTGAGAAAGTCGTCTTGCCTCCGATTCCCGCGAAGCGCTACTTCACGATCGGTGAAGTCAGCGAACTGTGCGGGGTCAAGCCGCATGTGCTGCGTTATTGGGAACAGGAATTTACTCAACTGCGGCCGGTGAAGCGGCGCGGCAATCGTCGGTATTACCAGCACCACGAAGTGCTGCTGATCCGGCGGATTCGCGAGTTGCTGTACGAGCAGGGATTCACGATCAACGGCGCGCGCAACCGGCTCGATTCGCCGGGCGGCGAGCGAGGTGCGGCGGCACCTGTCGAACCCGAAGTGCAGGCCACCGATGCGCGCGTGTCGGCCAAGCCGGGCGTAACTGTCGACGTCACTGCGTTGCGGCAGGCGCTGCTCGATGTGATCGACGGACTGAAGCACGAATGAGATGAAACAAAAAGCCCGGTTGGCGATGTGCCAACCGGGCTTTTTCATGGGCGTCGCCCATGCGCATCAACGCGACGCGAGCGGATTCTTTTGCCCCATGTCGACGACCAGCGTGCCGTCCGGCAGCATCCGCACCGAGCCTTGCGCGACCTGGCTGCGGTAGCCGTACAGGTCGAAACGCATCGGGCCGGCCTCGGCCGAATTCCGGATCAGCGCGCGCACGTTCAGTTCGAGCACGTTGAACATCTTCATGTCGCCGCCTTCCATCCACATGTAGCTCGGCGCATCGATCTGCGGCCGTTGCGGTGCAGGCGCGCCGGCCAGGCGCCTGAACGTGAGGCGCAGTCCGTCCCGCTCGACCGTTGCCTGTCCGAGCTTGCCGTTCAGCATGGGTGGCGGGAACACGGTGTATTGGTCGAGCACGAGCGTGTCGCCGCGCAGTTCCGCGCCGCGCCGCTGCAATGGCGTCAGCGAAGCGAGCTCGATGCCGAGCGAACGCAGCAGCTTCGCCTGCGGGATGCCGAGCACCGACACCTGGGACGGGTTGAACGCGAGGTGCCGGTCGTCGAGCACTGACAGCGAACCCTTCATGTCGGTCGGCAGCCAGACGCCCGGCACATGGTTCCACAGCTTGATGCCGCCCTGGACGCGCAGATTGGTGCCGTCCGCGCTCAGTTGCAGGTCGTTCAGCGAACGCGGCGCGTAGTCCAGCAGATAGTTGTTGAAGAGCGCGGACATCGCCTTCCACGACTCGACGACCGTGCCGCCGAGAATCCGGATGTCGTACTGGTTCGGATCGTCGAGGTCGACGGGTTCGCCGGGCCGCCTCGATACGAGTTCCACGTCGAGATCCTCGACGTGAAAGCCGATATCGCCGGACAGGTTGAAGTCGACGTTGCGCAGATGGATCGTCGGGTTGCGGTTCGACACGTGCCGTTCGTTGAACGGCGTGGTCGACGTGCGCCGCATCGCGACCTTCTGCATGCCGGGGTGAACGGTGTTCGCTGCGAGTGCGTAGGCTTCCCAGTGCTGGCGTATGTCGCGCAGCGCATTCTGCTGCGCGGCGAGGAAGCTGTCGTTCAGGCGCGCGGCCGCGTTGCCGAGCAGCGCGCCACTGGCCGGGCCCGCGTACGAAGGCATCCGGATCGCCATCGCACCGTTTTCGTCGAAATTGAAGTAGCCGGCCGAGACCTGGTCGCGATAGTGATACAGGTCGAACACGAAAGTCTGGTCGCGCTTCGCCGGATCGACCGGGCCGATCAGGATGTCCGCGTTCATCGGCATCGAGCGCATGAACTTCACGTCGCCGCCGCGAATGTACATCGCTTGCTGCGGTGCGTTTGCGGGCATCGCGAAGCCGGCATGCGTGCCGTCGTCGAGCTTCAGGTCGAGGCCGGCCGGCGTCACGCGCAGCGCGGTGATCGTGAGCTTCAGGCGTGGCGGCGGCATCAGCTTGTCGACCGACATCACGAGATCGTCGCCGGCGAGCTGCGCGATCGGCGTCTGGACTTTCAGCAGGTCGGCCATCTTCACGTTGGCCGCGCGCATCACCGGCTGTGCGTTGATGCCCGAGACGCGCACGCCCGTCGGATGGAACACGAGTTGACTGCCGTCGCGGATCGCGAGCGTGCCGGTCAGCGAGAACGGCACCCAGCCGTCGCGCTGCATCTCGCCTTGCAGGTGAATCACGCCGTCGCCGGCCGACACGGCGAGCTTGCGCAGCGGCGCGTTGCGATAGCCGAAGATGTAGGTGTTGAAGAGGGCGGTCAGCTTCGCGTTGTCGAGCGTGACCGTGCCTTCATGCACGTCGATCTCGAAACTCGTCGGATCATCGAACACGATCGGCGCACCAGCCTGCGTCGGCACGAGTGTGGCTGACAACTGATGGATGAAGAAGCCGAGGTTGTTGACGATGCGGAAGTCGACATCGCGCAGGAACGTCATCGCGCCATTCTGGCCTGAGTCGCGTAGCGTGAACGGGCGCGGCTGCGTGAGGTTGATCGATGCGAGCGACGGTACGGTGCGAGCGACCTGCTGCTCGCGGGCGAGGCGTTCGGCTTTCGCGCGTTCGATTTTGGTCGACGCGACCGACGTGTTGCCGTCGCGCTGCGCGGACGATTCCGCGCAACCGGCACACAGCAGCGCGAGCGCCAGCACACCGCAGCCGAACACGCGGGATGGCTTGGGCGAGATGGGGCGGGCCGCGCGATGCGGGCCGGAAATCCAGTCGAAAATTGCCAAAGGCGAGCGATGGCCGCGCCGGACCGCATTCCGCATCGTCTGTCTCCATGTCTTGTCGTGATCGACGGCAGCGCGTGCCATTGCACGGCGCGAGCGTCGATGCCGTGCAGTGTGGCATAGCGTGCTAGAGCGGCGTTACCAAACAACGGCCACCCGGGCAGGGTAGGCCGGCGGGCTGCGGGGCAACGGATTCGGGGTGGTGGGGCGGCCAGATCAAACGGTCGTTTGGTTTGCGCGGCCGGTCGTCGGCGGATGTTTCCGCGCCCGGACAAACCCGCTCCAGCCTTGACCAGTGCGGGTTTCGCCGGATACGAGGTTTGAGGGGCAGTGCGGTCGAAGCACGGGTGCGATCCGGCCCCGACGCAGCGGCCCGCGGGCCGACCAGGTCAGCATGTGCTGCCGGATCGCGTTCAGCGTCACCTGGTCGAGTTGCAGGCCGTTCGCGATATACGACGTCTTCGAGCCGTACGATGCGATGACCTGGTTAGTGATTTGCGGCGAACCGGCCATCGTCCTTTTCGATGCGGGCGGAGTGCGGGTTGCCGGAGTTGGCTGCGCGTCGGGACGGATAGGAGCGGTGGCGCCGGCAAGGTAAGATCGGCAACAGTGGCTGGACGACCAAAGCACAGTAGCCATCACGGGGAAACGTCATGGATCTCAAGGAAGTCGACGTATTGGGTGCGGGCGTGGGCGATCACTGGTACTACGCGTCGAAGGCGAGTGCGATCCGTCGATTCCTGGGGTCGCCGGGCGCGAACCGGATACTCGATGTCGGTGCAGGCTCCGGATTCTTCTCGAAGCACTTGCTCGAGCGTACGCAGGCGTCGGAGGCGTGGTGTGTCGATACGAGTTACGTCGACGATACCGACGGCGAGGCGGCTGGCAAGCCCATCCACTTCCGGCGATCCGTTGATCGATTCGACGCCGATCTCGTGTTGCTGATGGACGTGCTCGAGCATGTCGACGACGATGTCGGCCTGCTGATGCAATACGTAAAGGGCGCGCCGTCGGGCAGCCGGTTCCTGATTACGGTTCCCGCGTTCCAGTTCCTCTGGAGCGGCCATGACGATTTTCTCGAGCACAAGCGCAGATATACGCTCGGCAGTCTCGAGGACGTGGTGCGTCGCGCGGGGCTCGACGTCGAGCACGGCGCCTACTATTTCGGTCTCACGTTTCCACTTGCGGCAGCGTTGCGGCTCGGCGAGCGGGCGCGTCGGCATCCGCGCGAACCGGTATCGCAATTGCGCCGCCACCATCCGGTCGTCAACGGCCTGCTCAAGACGATCTGCCGGATCGAGTTGCCGATGTTCCGCTTCAACCGCGTCGCCGGCCTGACGGTCATCTGTGTCGCGCGCAAGCAGTGACGGGATGCGGGGCCGTGCGCAAGTCGCCAGGCCATGCGCGTCGTTGCTTGCATCGGCGCTGTCGCGCAAAAAAATTCACAAGAACATTCACAAAATGCATGCGACCCGTTCTAAATCGGGAAACCGTCTGTTATACTTTCTTTCTTTCGGGGCGTAGCGCAGCCTGGTAGCGTACCTGCATGGGGTGCAGGTGGTCGGAGGTTCAAATCCTCTCGCCCCGACCAGACAAGAACCCGCACAGCGTAAGGCTGTGCGGGTTTTTTATTTGGTGCTCATTTTTTGGGCAAATTAGAGACCATATTGGAGAATCTCTAATATCGGGCTGCATCCTATGCCGATTTCGGCGTCGGCAAGGGCGGGACGACATTCGATCGCGGCACCTCGGGCGACTTGATGTAGGGC
The DNA here is from genome assembly GCF_030482905.1 of Burkholderia sp. AU45251. Classification (NCBI taxonomy): domain Bacteria; kingdom Pseudomonadati; phylum Pseudomonadota; class Betaproteobacteria; order Burkholderiales; family Burkholderiaceae; genus Burkholderia; species Burkholderia sp. AU45251. The sequence continues at coordinate 22,851 of NZ_JAUJQH010000019.1, forward strand.
TTGGTCGTCGCGGTGTCGGTGTGAGCGCCGGCGAAGCGCAGTTCCTCAATCGCGTAGCCGGCCGGCTTCGCGTCCGTCGGCGCCTTCGCGCGGATATATTTGATCGACGCATCAAACTTTTCGACGCGCTCGATGGCGCCATCCCATGCGTCGCAGTAAACCTGGTTCGCCTTCGGATTGCCTTTCTTGCCTCTGATCACGAACGAGGCGACGCACGTCGCGTTCGATAGTCTGAATGGGGCAACGATTGTGCGAGTGCCAACCGACTACGCGGGTTCCTTCGATCGACGCATGGCGGTCGTGGCGCGGCAACGCCATCTACAACGATGGATATACCGTAACCGCTTCCGCTCCGGGTGCCGGTCCCGCGATGACTGATTCGATGGAGCCCATGACAAACGCCCAGTGAAATTTTTTGCGGGACGTGATTGAATATGTGCCAACAGGGCGGACCCACCGTCAATAACAATTATGGCCGGGGAAAATATGAAAATGAGGGTATTGGGGGCGTTTTCGATTGCGTGGATTCTGACCGTTGTAATGTTCGCTGTCGATTTCGCGACCATGGGCCGGTTTGGGCTATCCATCATTCCTGAATGGTATCTGCAATCGGTCGAGACATGCCTCATGACGCTGCTAATTTGCGGTGTCCTGGTCGGTATCGGACGTATCCCGCGATACCGGATAGTTGCGGAGAAGCTTCGCTGCCAGGATGTCGCGCTTTCGATCCTTTGCTTTCGGATTATCGCAATGTATGGGCAGGCTGTAGCGGTTGCGACGTATATCGGGGCGGCCGTCGGCCGTCCCGAGGTTCAGGATGCGCTTCTGGCGTGGGAGCAATCATTTGGATTCGATTGGTTGAGAGCCTATCAATGGATCGTCCGCTCCAATATTCTTCAGCAGGTGCTTGAGTTTGCATATCGAAGCATGGCATATCAGATGGTTTTATTATGCTTCTTGTTCGGAATATTGCGTCGTAGGCAAGAGCTTTGCGAGATGATGCTGATATTCGTGATTTCGCTGCTATTCGTGGTTGCGATTTCGACATGGTATCCGGCGGCGAGTGCGTTTCCGCATTTCGGTATTAACGATTCGGGGCCGGCATCTCATCTTTCGGATTACTTCAGTGCTAGAAGTGGTGCGCCCATGGTAATGAATCCCATGGCGATGCAGGGAATCGTTTCGCTGCCGTCATTTCACGCGGTCGTCGCGCTGATGTTGATCTTTGTCACGCGTAACCTGCGCTTCATTTTTCCCCTCACGCTCGCGCTGAATTTTGTAATGTTGGTATCGACGTTCTCGGTAGGTGGCCATTACCTGGCAGATATCGGTGCCGGCGTGATCGTGGGTATCGTGACCATATGGCTGGTGCGTCGCTGGTTCTCGGTATATGAAACGGTGCAACGGCCGATCCTGACGTAATCTCCTACCGGCTGCATGCAGACACATGCGCGATCAAATGATTCGCGCACGACGCATTTCTTGCCGCGACAGGTGATAGCACGTTTAAGCGGCCGCAGGGGCCACCGAGGGCATCTTGGGTTCCTCGTGTACAGGGAACTGCGCGGAGCGTCTTCTAATATTGACATCTGTGTTTCCCGGAATGCCGCGTCGCTTCGTGCCCGTTTCTTGTGCAATTGATCAGAGGTGGAAGCGAACAACCCTATACAGATCGGCTTCGATGGTCGGTTCAGGCAATTTCGATACAGCGCGAAGAGGCCTGCTTACGCGGGCGCGTCACTGTTCGGCGAGGCATCGCAGCTCACGTATGAGTATGACGCCATTGGGCGCCAACCGGCCAAGATCCAGTCGCATCACGGTCGCGTCTGACGGCTACAACACCGACTGGGCTCGGTGGTAGGTCGCAAGGAAACGCATGTTGTGGGCATGAGTGCCGTGGCTTGCAGCGTTACGGTAGCGGTCATATCCACGGTCTTTTACTGAGTTTTCCCTGGAGGCTCCTGGGGTGGCGTTTCAGTCTGTCGAATACGTGCATCAACTGTTCGGTGGCTTGCCTGGGCAATGGGAATGAATCTCAAGTATAAAATTCTTTATGTTCTCTGAGCTTTAATTTGTTTGGTATTTGTTTTTGTGGAGCAAGAGAATTTTGTAAATTTTTTGATTGGAGCGACAAAAAACGAGGCCGCGATTTCGACGCTCAAGATGGAGTTTTGCAAGATAAAAATCCGTGATGGAGATAATTGGAGTTCTTCCCCGCAATCGTTCGAGAAAAATTCGGTCAACGCTGTGAGTGGTCATCTTCAATCGAGCGCTGGCGTAAATGATGTCTTGGGCTATTGCAGAGCGACTTTGCCTGGGTTGGGCTGGATCGAATCTGGTGAGAAGGATAAATATGGCGAGAAAGCCGTTAAATTCTGCAAGGGCGGGATGAGTCTTAACATCGTTGCCTCGCGTGATGCTGCTGGAGTTGATTATTATATGGGGGTGGCATGGACGGCATCGAAGGGGCTTGATGCATATTGTCCGCAATAAAGTAAGCGAGTTTTGGAAAATCAATGGCATTGGCTGCGCTGAATTCCGGTAAGCCGTCAAAAATTTCCATGTTGATCACATTGTTTGTATTCGTATATCTCGCATCTGGCGACGGAAAATATTGCTGCTGTGAAAGCCATTGTTCGTAAAGGTGACTCTACAAATCACGGTGGTATTCCGCTCGAAGCTGCTGGCCATGCGAACCTGGATGGCATGGCCTGCGACCGGTGCCGGTCACATGGTTTCGTGCCCTAAATGCGGCGACTCCTATCCGATTGTCCAAGGGGCGAACCGGTGCGCGATAGATGACGGCGCCGTGGCGCTGGATGGCATGAAGACGGCTTGTGGGGCCAAACCAAAGCGGGTGACGCCAATGGATCCGGAGCAGTAATCGATACAACCGGGCGCGGTGACAAGGTGATTTCGAGAGGAGTCCATCGTCGACCCGAGGCGCGACAGAGGTTCTCATTGCACGCAAGGAGAACCGCGGACTCCACCTACTTTGAGCGCCAGCCTGCTTGAGATTGCGGAAGGCTTGGATGGTGGGATTTCGGGCCGCCGATGACGCTCGAGGGCCATAAGACGACCATCGATGAGAGGACGTCCCGTGCCAAGGTGTGCGACTCCGTGTCAATTGCCATGACGGCCTAGGCCGACGCACCGCCCGGAGAGCCTTGTCCCAACGAGGGTTTGATGAGGTTCAAATCCTCTCGCCCCGACCAGACAAAAAACCCGCGTCAGCTCAGGCTGACGCGGGTTTTTTCTTGCCGGTCGCTTTTTTGCACATCGCGGCGCGGCCCCGGTAAAATGCAAGGTTGATCCACGGAAAGCGCCGTGATTTAGCGGAAGAGGATTCCCCGAACATGACTGATCTTCGTCTTACCATGCGGTTCGCTGCAGTGCTCGCCACCGGCGCGCTCGTCGCCGGTTGCGGTACATCGTCGCCCACGAAAGTGGACTACAAGAGCGATTCGAAATCGAAGGAAGCGTCGCTCGCAGTGCCGCCCAACATGCTCGACGAGACGGCCGATCAGCGTTCGCTGCCGCCCCAGGGCGGCGCGACTTCCCTGTCCGCGCTTCACCAGGTCCAGCAGGCGGCGCCTGCGCTGGATACTGTGGCTCCGGCCGTGGCCGGCATGCATATCCAGCGCGACGGCACCGAAAGCTGGCTCGTGATCGACGGCAAGCTGCCGGCCGATGTCTGGCCGCAGGTCCGCCGCTTCTGGCAGGAGCAGGGCTTCCTGCTCGTCGTCGACCAGCGCGACAAGGGCGTGATGGAAACCGACTGGAACGAAACCCATCCGCAGATCAACGACGGCCTGATCCGTAGCGTGATCTCGAAGGCGATGGGCAACTCGTACGTGACGGCCGAGCGTAACAAGTACCGCACGCGTCTCGATTCGGCACCGAATGGCGGCACTTACGTGTTCATCAGCCAGAAGGGCATGCGCGAAGCGATCACGGGCGCGAACAACGATTCGAGCAAGTGGGAACCGAAGCCGAACGATCCGGCGCTCGAGACCGAATACCTGAAGCGGTTGATGGCCGTGCTCGCCCAGAACGAGCAGCGCGCGAAGAACGGCGAGCCGCCGATCGCGAACATCAAGGACAACACGGTAGCGAAGGACAAGAAAGCCGACACCGACGCATCGTCGAAGGCCGCTGCAGCGATTGCCGCGCAAAACGTCACCCGCACGTCGGCGCAAGGTAACGATGCGGCCGACGCCGCTGTGCCGTCGGAAGTCACGCTCGGCGAGCCGTACGACCGGTCGTGGCTGCACGTCGGTCTCGCACTCGATCGTGCGAACTTCACGGTTGACGATCGCGATCGCACGAAGGGCCTGTATTTCGTGCGCTACGTCGATCCGAAGGATCTGAGTTCGGCCGAGCAGGGCTTCTGGAGCCAGCTGTTCCACGGCAAGAAGGAAAAGCAGGCGAAGCAGTACCGTGTCAACGTGAAGGCGCTCACGGCCGACCAGACCCGCGTTGCGGTCGTCGACGATTCGGGTTCGGTCGACACGTCGTCGGCGGCTCGTCAGATCATGGGGCTGCTCGTGAATCAGCTTCGCTGATTTCGACGTTTGTCCGCATCCGTGAAAAGCCCGCCACATGGCGGGCTTTTTTCATGGCCGCTCGTCTGCGCACGCGTGTGCGGGAGGTTCGGTCCCTCCTCGTGACGTTACGTAACATCCGCGCGTTACGGCGGCAGAACGTCTGCCACATTGTCACAAACAAAAATTTTGTCCTTATAAATCAATAGGGTACTCGGCGTGTGGCGGCTGGCATGCAATCTGCTTTATATGTTGGAATCGTTGGAACAGGGAGGATGGCGTCAGATGCCGGGGGTGCGCCGCGAGCGCCCGATCAACGGGATCGACGTCCTCGAATGCCGATGCGACAAGTGTCGGCGCAACAGATGACGATCCGCGCCAGCGTGCGGATCTCGATGGCCCCGTCGCCTATCCTCGTAGGGCGACGGTTTCGCCCGCGCTTCTCTGAAGCGCGGGCTATTTTTTTGGGGGCCGTCGTGCGGTGCCGTGCTGGCGTAGCCGATGCGCGATTCGCGATTCGCGTATTCTCGAACTTTTCCAGATGAAGGGGGCGGGAATGGCAGAAATTGCAGTCGTGGCGCTGATCGTGGCGAAGCCGGGCGCCGAAGAGATGTTGCGCGCCCAGCTCGAAGGGATCGTCGAGCCGACCCGCAATGAAGCAGGCGCATTGCAATACGACCTGCATCGGGACCTGAAGGAGCCCGCGCGGTTCGTATTTGTCGAGCGCTGGGAAAGCGAGGAGGCACTTGCCGCTCATGCGCGCTCCGCGCACATTCTCGCTTATCGCGAAGCGGCCGCGAACTGGATCGAGCGTTCCGAAATCCGCGTGCTGTCGAAGCTCGTCTGAGCCGGGTGGGGCGACCGGACGCGTCCGGTCGCGGGGTGCGTCAGTGCGACGTGTTGGGTACGTCGAGGATCAGGATGATCGTCCAGTCGGCGTCGCCGTCGTGATGATACTGGCGCTCTGCGACGATGAACGGTTGCTGCTTGCCTTGGGGGCCGAGGAAAAGCACGTCGCCCTCCATCGGCAGGCACTCGATCGGCGGCAGCGCGAGGAACGCGTCGGCCGAGCCGCGGGGCATCAGTTGCTTGATCTGGCGAGTGGCGGCTTCGGTCCACTCGATGTCGAGTTGAATGTTGCTCATGCTGTCCTCCGCACCGGGGTGCGCACGGGTGGAAAATTTCGGTGCGCGACTTTAGCACAGCGCACGGGCACCGCAACCAAAAAAGCCGAACCCGGTTGCCCGGATTCGGCTTTTCGCTTGTGCGGTGCCGCCGAACTTACTGGCTGGCAGCGTCTGCGGCCTTGGCAGCCTTCTTGCCGGCCTTCTTCGCTGCTGCCTTGTGGTGAGCAGCCTTCTTGCCGTGATGATGCTCTTCCTGCATCGCCGGCTGTGCGGCTTCGGCCGCTTGCTGCTGCTGCAGTGCTTGTGCGCGCTGCTCGATCTCGGAGATCTTGGCCGGATCGGTGATCGTCTTGATTTCCGTGCTCTCTTGCGCATACGCTGCGCCAGTCAGCGCCGACATCGCTACCAGGATAGCCAGGGACGTCTTCTTCATTGCTTTACCTCCGCTAAGTGGTGATGAACCCGAGTGTTGCCGTTTTGTCTGGCGACTGCAATCGAGTGCGTGTCGAGTGTAACAAAAGTGACGGATCAATGTGCATCCGATCGCGGCACGACGCAAGGCCCCGTTGAAGTCGCGCAACACTTCGTGCAGTTCGTCACGCGCCTGCCATCCTGGGCGCCGCCGCCTTTTTCGTTCCGGTTTGTGCGAGTTGTCAGAACCATCCGAGCCATCGATAGACGTGGAATTGCGCGATGCCGATCAGTTCGTGCAGCGCCTGCTCGGCGTTGGCCACATTGCGCCAGCGCGGTAGCCAGCCCGTTTGCGCGCGTCGGCGATTCGCGTAAACGGGCTGCGGATCGATCCCGAAACGGCGGAAATCGAGCAATGCGCGGCGCATCTGATACGACGAGGTGACGAGAATGCGCGCGTCGTCATACTGTGAGCGTAGTATAGACGCAGTGAATTTCGCATTTTCGTAGGTTGTGCGGCTATCCGGTTCCAGAACGAGATCCGTGGGAGCGATGCCTTCGGCGACGAGTTGGCGCCCGTATACGGCCGCCTCGGTTTCGCCGTGATGCTGCGGGTCACCACCCGACATCACCACGGTGCAGCGCTCGGCCTGCTGCCGGCAAGTGCGATAGAGCGCCGCGACCTTGTGGATGCGTGCGGCTCCGTCAGGCGGTGGCCTTAGCCCGGTGTCGGTGCGCTGCGTTCCGGCGCCGATGAGAATCAGTGTGGTTCGCCCATGCATGTCCGGGTGCTCGACGGGTACGACACCCGCCTCGGTCCAGGCGATCAGCGGCGCGGCGAGCCAGCCTGTCGCGAGCAGCCAGAACACCACAACGGCAACGATCGAGATGATTCGACGCCGCTTGTGGCAGAGCATGAAACAGATGAAGAGAAGTACAAATGAATCGAACAGAATCAATTTGATTGGGGTATGGTGTCTTTTTATGGACGGCTAACGATCCGGCCCTGACGCGACGCCGAACGTCGGCCTCCAGAATCGGTGGCGGTATCGGCTGGCGGAGATTCCGTCCGGCGTGCCGCTTCGCATTGTCGCTGCACTTTAAGAAAGAATCGAGATGGCCACGTATTCCAACGAAGCGGTGCTCGACGCATTGAGACGAGTGCAGTACCGCCAGGTACCGTGGGCACGCCGCCCGGGTGTGTTCGAGTATCTCCGTTCACTCGGGCTGATGGACACGGTCAGGCAGAAAACCGTTGCTCCCGCGCCGGGCTTCCACGCACCGGTCGACATTGCCGTGCTGACCGAAAGCGGTCGAGCCGAATTCTCGCGCCTCGAGCGCGACGAGAAATTACTTTCCTGGACCGATCGCCGCATGGCCGACTACGCATTGAGCGAAGCAAGTGCCGTGGCGATTCTCGAAAGCCGCCTGTAGCGGCCGATCATTCCGTCGCGCGCATCGCCGGGCGGCTGGCGATGCCAAAAAAAAGCCCGTATCGCGAGGATACGGGCGTACCGGATACTTTTGCTGTTGCCACGCTGTGCTCATGGCAACGTTGTGACTCGTCGCATGCGGCGCAGTTCCCGACTGCGGGCATTTTCTTTGGCGAAATCCTTAAATTGGCAGGACTATGGATGGCGCGGTCCGTCGGACGGCTGCGAGCCAATGCGCGCCCGCGCATTGTTGGCGATGTCGCCGCGCAGATCGCCACGCGGCACGGTCTGCCGGCTGGGCGAGTTGGCGGACGGTGGCTGGCGGACGGTGTTCCGGTGATCCTGCTGATGATGGGGCGGCTTCGCGCGATCATCGGCCCGGGCTGGAGCGGACAGCGCCAAGGAAATGACAATGCCGCATGCAACGAGCAGTGACATTGGTTTCATGGCGGGGCTCCCTTCAAGCCGTCGACGCGGCCTGTTGATATGTCGCTAAGGTAAGCGTGGGAGTGCAGGCTTGCTGTAAATATTGGTAAATAGATGTATCTCGGCACGACAACGGTAATCGACGGCAATGCAGGCGTCGCGAACGGGTCGCGTCGCAGAAAGAGACCGGGCGGCCGTAGCCGCCCGATCGAGCATTCGTTACGCCATCTTGACGGGCGCGCGCCAGGATTCCGGATTGGTCCAGAAGGCGCCGCGCAGCCGGTCGCGGCTCGGCGGTGCGGGCGGCTTCGCCGCGCTTGCGCCGATACGCCCGCGCAGGGAGATCTGCCGGCCGCTCGTACCGAGTCGCTTCACGATTTCGGCGAGCGTGCCGTCCGCCTGCCATTCGTCGAAGCGACGGCGGCAAGTCGGCGGCGACGGATAGCGGCCCGGCAGCTTCGACCAGCCTTCACCCGTCGACAGCACCCACAGCACGGCGTTCACCACCGAGCGGGCTTCCACGCGGGGGCGGCCGCGCCGCTCACTCCGTGCGGGTTCCGAGCAAAACAGACCCTCGACCAGCGCCCACTCGTTATCTCTCAAATCGTCGAACAGCATCATGTCCTCACCTCAGCGAAGCTAACTCCGGTGCGCTGCCCTGCGCCGCGCACTCTTCAAGCACTCGATCCTCGAGTGCCGGGTGGGGGCGTCCGGTTGGCCGGCAGCGGCGTTTCTGCTCTTCCGTCCGACGAAACCTGCGCCCTGTGCGCCAGGTAATGCACGAAGCGTGCCATGTCGGAGGTAATTCCCTCGAGAGCCGCTTGGCAGCGAGCTAACGGCTAAGTCAGCTAGGGGCGTATAAGACGCCAAAATAACCCGCCAGCAAATCGGGACAATCACCAATCTTGTGCAGTTCGCCCGCGCCACGTGCGTTCGCGGTTGTATTGCACCGCAGCGAAACATGTGGGGCAGGTGCCTGATTCGCACATCGAAGCCGGATTCGCGCATTAAAATCACGCATCGATATCGACGATTGATGAGGTCGGGAAATGAACGTCACGCTGCGCCAGCTTCGCGTTTTCATCGAGGTCGCGCGGCTCAAGAGCTTCAGTCGCGCGGGCGGCGAGATCGGGCTCACGCAGTCCGCGGTCAGCCGCTGCGTGCGCGAGCTCGAAGCCGAGCTCGGGTTGAAGCTGATCGACCGCACGACGCGCGACGTGCAACTGACCGATGTCGGCGCGAACCTGATCGCGAGCGTGTCGCGTCTGCTCGACGATCTCGACGACACGCTGCGTGAGATTCGCGAGATCGGCGAGCAGCGCCGCGGGCGCGTGATCGTCGCGGCCAGCCCGACGATCGCATGCCGGCTGATGCCGCGCGTGGTGGCGTCGTGCGAGCGCCAGTTTCCGTTCGTGACGCTCGGCTTGCGCGACGACGTGCAGAGCGACGTGTTGCGCAAGGTGAAGTCGAGCGAGGTCGATTTCGGCGTCGTGATCGGGCCGCTCACGGTAGCTGATCTCGTCTGCGAATCGCTGATGACCGATTCGTTCTGCCTGGTCGCGCGCGCCGACCATCCGCTCGCGGCGCGTGCCGAGGTGCCCTGGACGGCGCTGGACGGCGAGCGCCTCGTGCTCCTCGATCATGCGTCGGGAAGCCGGCCGCTGATCGATGCCGCGCTGGCTGCCCATCGCGTCAACGCGACGGTCATGCAGGAGCTCGGGCATTCGGCGACCGTGTTCGGGCTCGTCGAGGCCGGCGTCGGTGTGAGCGTACAGCCGTGGCTGTCGCTGCCGCTGCCTGCCGGCTCGACGCTCGTCGCGCGGCCGCTCACGCCGCGCACCGAGCGCACGGTCGAGCTGGTGCGCCGCCGCGACCGGTCGTTGTCGCCCGCTGCGCAGGCGATCTGGGAACTCGTGCGACAGATGCCGGCAAGGGCGGAGGATCTCGACTGACGCACAGCGCAGCGCCGCGCGCCGGTCCGGCTTGCGGGCCGGTACACTACGCGGATCGTGTTCCTCGATGGTGGTGCTCGATGACGCATTCCGCAGACTTTCTTCCGGTGGCCGGCGCGCCGGCGGCGCGCGACGCGGTGCACGCGTTGCGACCGTCGTTGATCCGGGAGGTGGCAAACGCCGGCTTTGGCGTGCCGGACATGCTGCCGTTCTGGTTCGGCGAATCCGATCGCGTGACGCCGGACTTCATCCGCGACGCCGCAGCCGCGGCGCTGCGCGATGGTGCAACCTTCTACACGCACAACCTCGGTACTGCGCCGCTGCGTGACGCGATCGCGGCCTACGTCAGTGCCCGTCACGGCGCGACGGCGTCCGATACCGTGGCCGTGACGAGTTCGGGCGTGAGCGCGCTGATGCTGGCCGCGCAGATGCTGGTCGGTCCGGGTGAGCGGGTCGTCGCGGTCACGCCGCTGTGGCCGAATCTCGTCGAGATTCCGAAGATCCTTGGCGCGCAGGTCGAATGCGTGCCGCTAGGCTATGGCGATGCGGGCTGGCAACTCGACGTCGGGCGGCTGCTTGCGGCGCTGACGCCCGATACGCGGATGCTGCTGATCAACTCGCCGAACAATCCGACCGGCTGGACGATGTCGCGCGACGACCAGCAAGCCGTGCTCGCCCATTGCCGCCGCCACGGCATCTGGCTGGTTGCCGATGAGGTGTACGAGCGGCTCGCGTTTGGCGCGGGCGGCGCGCCATCGTTCCTCGACATCGCGTCGCGCGGCGAGCGGGTCGTCGTCGTGAATTCGTTTTCCAAAGCGTGGGCGATGACGGGCTGGCGCCTGGGGTGGCTCATCGCGCCGGCAGCGGTGATGGGCGACCTGTCGAAGCTCGTCGAGTACAACACGTCGTGCGCGCCCGGCTTCGTGCAGGCCGCAGGCGAAGTCGCGCTACGCGATGGCGAGCCGTTCGTGCGGTCGTTCGTCGCGGCGCTGCGCGATGCGCGCGATCACCTGGTCGCTGCGCTGCGCACCCTGCCGGGCGTCGAGGTGCCGCCTCCACCGGGCGCGATGTACCTGTTCCTGCGCCTGCCGGGCGCGGCCGACAGCCTGGCGTTCTGCAAGACACTGGTGCGCGATGCGGGGCTCGGCCTTGCGCCCGGGCGCGCATTCGGCCCGGAGGGGGAAGGGTTCGTGCGCTGGTGCTACGCATGCGATCCGGCTCGACTCGACGCGGGCGTCGAACGGCTGCGCCGGTTCCTCGCGCGCGGCGGAGCCGCCCGCTGAAGCGGGGCCGGAGCGGACACGGCGCGCTGGCGGCAGCCCGTTCGGCTCATCTTTACGCACCGGGCAATTTTGCGTAATATGGCGCTCAGTCACGCGGTTCCGTCGTTGAGCCGTGCTGTTCCGTCCGGTTTGGGCCTGGCCTGAAGTTGGTTCGCCGCCCCCGGTTCGTGCTCCCATCAATATGACCGATCAGAATCGGGCGAGCGCGTCTTCCGTTCCTTTCGTCTGTTTGTTGATCCGGTTCGTTTGACCACAGGGTCTGACCTAGCTGCATGAATACCCAAGAGGCGAAGATCGTCCTCGAGACTGCTTTGATCTGCGCGCAGGAACCGCTGAAACTCGGCGATTTGCGCAAGCTCTTTGCCGACGGCGTGTCGGCTGACACGGTCCGCACGTTGCTCGAAGATCTGAAACAGGATTGGTCCGGCCGCGGCGTCGAACTGGTGGCGCTGGCAACCGGATGGCGCTTCCAGAGCAAGCCGGCGATGCGTCATTATCTGGATCGCCTGCATCCCGAGAAGCCGCCGAAATATTCGCGCGCGGTGCTCGAAACGCTCGCGATCATCGCGTACCGGCAGCCCGTCACGCGCGGCGACATCGAAGAGATTCGCGGTGTGACGGTCAATACGCAGGTGGTCAAGCAACTCGAGGATCGCGGCTGGATCGAAGTGATCGGCCATCGCGACGTGCCGGGGCGCCCGGCGCTGTATGCGACGACCAAGCAGTTCCTCGACGACCTCGGCCTGAAGGCGCTCGATGATCTGCCTGCGCTCGAAGAGCCGGCCGCGAACATCGAGGCTGCGCTGCTGGCTCAGCAGGCAATGGATTTCGACGAGGGCATGCCGGTTGCCGACGACGCACCGGGCGATACGTCGCACGCGGACGAGGCATCCGCCGGCCAATTGGCAGGATTGCCGGATGGTCCCGCGGCGGACGTCGCGTCGACGCAGGAAATTCCGAGCCGCGATACGCTCGATGCTGGTCGCGGGCAAACGGAACAATTGGAACAGGCTGGCGCCGAAGCAGTGCCTGCCGGTGTGCAGCCCGAGCCGCTGCGCGCGGATTGGAGCGAGGAAGATCGCAAGCCGGCTGCCGAAACGGTTGCCGGAGACGGAGCGGAAGCGGCCGGCGACATGCCCGGCGAGGCCGGCCAGGCCGACGCCTCCCGTTCCCGTCCCGCGGACGGCGAGATGCTGGACGATACGTCCGACAGTCTCGCCGACGCCGTACGAAGCGCCAGTGCACCGATCGGTGCCGACGCGCTGCCGGACGACGAAGCAGAACCCGAACAGCGTCGCGCCTGATCGCGGCCAACTTCTTGCCGCGCCCGAGCCGGGCGCGAGACCTGACATTTTGAGGTTGTTTTGACAGATATCCACGATATTGAATCGTCCGCGCCTGCCGTGCAGGCAGCGCGTGCCGACGATGCGCCGGAGCAGGGCGCTTCGGCCGAGGGTGGCGACGAGCGTCCCCGCCGCGGTCTGCGGCGAGGCCCGCGTAGCCTGATCGCGCGGCGTCGCGCGGCGGCCAAGTCGAAGGGCGCCGAAGGCGAGCCGCAGAGCGGCGAAAGCGCTGACGCGCAGCCGGCCGAAGCCGACGAAGCGCAGCAGCCGGCGCGTGCGCCGCGCAAGGAAGGGGCGGCCAAGGGTGCTCGCAAGCCTGCTGCCAAGCGTGAAGGTGCGGCCAAGGCCCAAGGCAGCCAGGGTGGCCAGGGCCGTCGCGGCGCTGCGGCGAAGGTTGAAAGCGGCACGGTGAAGGCGGAAGGCGATGCGTCCCAGGACGAGCTGTTCGCCTACGTGACGTCGCCGGCATTCGATGCGGACAATTCCGCGGGCGGTAGCGGCGTGCGTGCGCCGATGCTGCGTCGCGGCCGCAGCCAGCCGGCGAACAAGCGTGTGCTGTCGCCGGACGACGATGCGCCGAAGCTTCACAAGGTGCTGGCGGAAGCGGGCATGGGCTCGCGCCGCGAAATGGAAGAGCTGATCGTCGCCGGCCGCGTGTCGGTGAACGGCGAGCCCGCACACATCGGCCAGCGCATCATGCCGACCGACCAGGTGCGGATCAACGGCAAGCCGGTCAAGCGCAAGCTGCCGAACAAGCCGCCGCGCGTGCTGTTGTACCACAAGCCGACGGGCGAGATCGTCAGCCACGCAGATCCGGAAGGCCGTCCGTCGGTGTTCGACCGCCTGCCGCCGATGAAGACGGCGAAATGGCTCGCGGTGGGCCGCCTCGACTTCAATACCGAAGGTCTGCTGATGCTGACGACTTCGGGTGACCTCGCGAACCGCTTCATGCATCCGCGCTACAGCGTCGAGCGCGAGTACGCGGTGCGCGTCGTCGGCGAGCTGGCCGAAGGCATGCGGCAGAAGCTGCTGCATGGTGTCGAGCTCGATGACGGCCCGGCGAACTTCCTGCGCATCCGTGACGGTGGCGGCGAGGGCACGAACCACTGGTATCACGTCGCGCTGGCCGAAGGCCGCAACCGCGAAGTGCGCCGTATGTTCGAGGCGGTCGGCCTGATGGTGAGCCGTCTGATCCGTACGCGCCACGGCCCGATTCCGCTGCCGCGCGGTCTGAAGCGCGGTCGCTGGGAAGAGCTCGACGACGCGCAGGTGCGCAAGCTGATGGCGACCGTCGGCCTGAAGGCGCCGTCCGAGGAGAAGGGCAAGCGCGGCAGTGCCGGCCAGGCCGAGCGTCGTCAGCCCGATCCGATGCAGACGTCGATGGGCTTCATCGGCCGCGAGCCGGTGCTGACGACGCACGGGCAGCTGGATCAGCCGCGTCGCGGCGGTGGTCGCCGCGGCGGACCGGGCCTGCCGGGTCTGAGCGGCTACGGCAGCCTGCCGGTCGCGCCGTCGGGCTACGGCAATCGCGCTGGCGGCGGCCGGGACGGCAACCGTGCGGGCGGTGGGCGCGATGGTAATCGCGCTGGCGGTGGCCGTGGCGATGTCGACGGCAACCGTGCGTCGTATGGCGCAGGCCCCAAGCGCGACAGCGCGGGACCCAAACGCGGCGGCAGCAAGGGCGGCAACCGCAACCCGAACGGCAATCGTGCCGAGGGCGCCGCCGGCAACGGTGGCGGTGCCCGCGGCGGCCAGCGTCCGCAGCGCAGCCGCACGCGCAGCCGCTAAGCGTCCAGGCTGCGGCGGTGCAAAGCCGCCGGCGTACCGGAAGGATCGGCAGTCGTCCGGTTCTGTCGGTGCGACGCATTGCGTTTATTGCTTTCGGCTATATATATGTCGCGTGCCGCTGCTTGGCCGTCGGCATAATCGATCGCCGGCGTGCCACGATGGCGCCGGTCGATCGGGCAGCCCGATTTCGCATTTTGGGCCTGTAAAGGCAGGCAACACGCTGCTTTTACCGGCTGGCTTGGCGTTTGCGCCAAAAATCGCTATAATCGCGAAGTCGCTGGGCGTACGGATTCAATGTGCGGCTCAGGTGCGACCACCAGTAAGAAGATGGGCGTTCCGCCCATTTTTTTTTGCTGAAACGGTTAGGCATCTCGGGTAGCGCTTCCTGCGCCGGCTAAGGCGCGCGCCCGCGGGTGAATCGCGAGCGGCGGGCGCGAACACCTGAGAGGACACAGTGCAACTGACGGAACTGATAGAAACCACGGTCACCGGGCTCGGCTACGAGCTGGTGGATCTCGAGCGCACCGGGCGCGGCATGCTTTGCATCTACATCGATCAGCCTGCCGGCATCTCGCTCGAAGATTGCGAAAAGGTCACGCGTCAGCTCCAGCACGTCTTGACGGTCGAAAACATCGATTACGAACGGCTCGAAGTCTCGTCCCCGGGGCTCGACCGCCCGTTGAAGAAGCTGGCCGACTTCGAGCGCTTCGCCGGCAGCGAAGTTTCCGTGACTTTGAAAAAGCCGCTGGACGGGCGCAAGACGTACCGGGGCATTCTGCACGCGCCGAATGGCGAAACGATCGGTTTGGAATTTGAGAGGAAGAAGGGCGAGGCGGCCATGCTGGATTTCACGCTGGCCGATATCGACAAAGCCCGCCTGATTCCGCAAGTTGACTTTAGGAGCCGCAAATAATGAGTCGCGAAGTGTTGATGCTGGTGGATGCGCTGGCGCGCGAGAAAAACGTCGACAAGGATGTGGTGCTGGGCGCCCTCGAGGCTGCGCTCGCGTCCGCTTCCAAGAAGCTGTTCGACGAAGGCGCCGAAATCCGCGTCCATATCGATCGCGAAAGCGGCGAGCACGAAACCTTCCGTCGCTGGCTCGTCGTACCCGACGAGGCAGGCTTGCAGGAGCCGGATCGCGAGATCCTGCTGTTCGAAGCACGTGAGCAGAAGCCCGACGTCGAAGTCGGCGAGTATGTTGAGGAACCCGTTCCGTCGATCGAGTTCGGTCGCATCGGCGCGCAGGCCGCGAAGCAGGTGATCCTGCAGAAGGTGCGCGACGCCGAGCGCGAGCAGATCCTGAACGACTACCTCGAGCGTGGCGAAAAGATCATGACGGGTACGGTGAAGCGCCTCGACAAGGGCAACTTCATCGTCGAATCGGGCCGTGTCGAGGCGCTGCTGCGCCGCGATCAGCTGATCCCGAAGGAAAACCTGCGCGTGGGTGACCGCGTGCGCGCGTACATCGCGAAGGTCGACCGCACCGCGCGCGGCCCGCAGATCGAGCTGTCGCGTACGGCGCCCGAATTCCTGATGAAGCTGTTCGAGATGGAAGTGCCGGAAATCGAGCAGGGCCTGCTCGAGATCAAGGCGGCTGCCCGCGACCCGGGCGTGCGCGCGAAGATCGGCGTCATCGCGTACGACAAGCGGATCGACCCGATCGGCACGTGCGTCGGCATCCGCGGTTCCCGCGTGCAGGCCGTGCGCAACGAGCTCGGTGGCGAAAACATCGACATCGTGCTATGGTCGGAGGATCCCGCCCAGTTCGTGATCGGCGCGCTCGCGCCGGCAGCTGTTCAGTCGATTGTCGTCGATGAAGAAAAGCACTCGATGGACGTCGTCGTCGACGAGAACGAGCTGGCTGTCGCGATCGGCCGCAGCGGTCAGAACGTTCGCCTTGCAGGCGAGCTGACCGGCTGGCAGATCAACATCATGACGCCGGACGAATCCGCCCTGAAGCAGGGTGAAGAGCGCGACCGGCTGCGTGCGCTGTTCATGGCGCGTCTCGACGTCGACGAAGAAGTTGCCGACATCCTGATCGACGAAGGCTTCACGAGCCTGGAAGAGATCGCGTACGTGCCGCTCAACGAAATGCTCGAGATCGAGGCGTTCGACGAGGACACCGTGCACGAACTGCGCAACCGCGCACGCGACGCGCTGTTGACGATGGCCATCGCGAACGAAGAAAAGGTCGAGAACGCAGCGCTGGATCTCAAGAGCCTCGACGGCATCACGCCGGAGTTGCTTGCGAAGCTGGCCGAACACGGCATGCAGACGCGAGACGATCTCGCCGAGCTGGCTGTGGATGAACTGGTCGACATGACCGGGATGGAAGAGGATGCCGCTAAGGCGTTGATCATGAAAGCACGTGAACACTGGTTCCAGTGAGAAATGACCATGGCGCACTGATTTGATGGCGGCCGTATGGCCTGACCCGATGCTAACAGCAAGGAATCGGTCCTTGCACTAAGAGGAATGAATGGCGAGTAACAACGTAGCCCAATTTGCCGCGGAACTGAAAATGCCTGCTGGTGTGCTGCTCGAACAGCTGCAGGCAGCGGGCGTCCAGAAAGCGAGTGAAGACGATGCGCTGTCCGAAACGGACAAGGCGCGTCTGCTCGATCATTTGCGCAAGTCGCACGGCGCAACCGACGGCGACAAGCGCAAGATCACGCTGACCCGCAAGCATACGTCGGAGATCAAGCAATCTGACGCGACGGGCAAGGCTCGCACCATTCAGGTCGAGGTCCGCAAGAAGCGTACGTTCGTCAAGCGCGACGACGCGAGCGAGGGTGCGGAACAGGGTCAGGCGCAGGTCGCCGAAGCGGATGACGATGCAGAACTGAAGCGTCGCGAAGAAGAAGCGCGCCGCGAGGCCGAGCTGCTCGAGAAGCAGGCGCAGGAACTGCGCGAGCGTCAGGAGCGCCTCGAGCGCGAGGAAGCGGAGCGCCGTGCCCGCGAGGAAGCGGCTGAAGCCGAGCGCCGTCGTGCCGAGGAAGAAGCGGCGGCGAAGCGTGCTGCGGCTGAAGCTGCGGCAGCACAGCAGCAGGCAGCCGCGCAGCAGCAGGCGGCCGCACAGCAGGCTGCTGCTTCCGAACAGGAAGCGGCGACTGCGCAGTCCGCGCAGGACGAAGCACGCGCAGCCGCCGAACGTGCGGCACAGCGCGAAGCGGCGAAGAAGGCTGAAGACGCTGCCCGCGAGGCGGCGGACAAGGCGCGCGCCGAGCAGGAAGAGATCAGCAAGCGTCGTGCGGCGGCAGAAGCCGAAGCGCGTGCGATTCGCGAAATGATGAACACGCCGCGCAAGGCCGTGGTCAAGGCAGTCGAGCCGCCGAAGCCGGTCGAGCCGCCGAAGCCGGCCGAAGCGAAGGGCACGCTGCACAAGCCGGCAAAGCCGGAAGGTGCGCAGGCGCGTCCGGCCGTGAAGAAGCCGGCCGGTGCTGCTGCGCCGGCTACGACTGCGCCGGCAGGCGCGGGCGACCGCAACAAGAAGCCGGGCGCAGGCAAGGGCGGCTGGCAGGACGACGCATCGAAGCGTCGCGGCATCAAGACGCGCGGCGATTCGAGCGGCGGCGTCGACCGCGGCTGGCGCGGCGGCCCGAAGGGTCGCGGCCGTCACCAGGACAGCTCGACGTTCCAGGCGCCGACCGAACCGATCGTCCGCGAAGTGCACGTGCCGGAAACCGTGTCGGTTGCCGACCTCGCGCACAAGATGTCGGTCAAGGCCTCCGAAGTCATCAAGGTGATGATGAAGATGGGCCAGATGGTCACGATCAACCAGGTGCTGGACCAGGAAACGGCGATGATCATCGTCGAGGAACTGGGCCACCGCGCGGTTGCCGCGAAGCTGGACGATCCTGAAGCGCTGCTCGTCGAAGGCGAAACGGGTACCGATGCGGAGCAACTGCCGCGTCCGCCGGTCGTCACGGTCATGGGTCACGTCGACCACGGCAAGACCTCGCTGCTCGACCACATCCGCCGCGCGAAGGTTGCCGCTGGCGAAGCGGGCGGCATTACGCAGCACATCGGCGCTTATCACGTCGACACGCCGCGTGGCGTCATCACGTTCCTCGATACGCCGGGTCACGAAGCATTCACGGCAATGCGTGCACGCGGCGCGAAGGCGACCGACATCGTGGTGCTGGTGGTGGCAGCCGACGACGGCGTGATGCCGCAGACGAAGGAAGCCATCGCCCACGCGAAGGCAGGCGGTGTGCCGATCGTCGTCGCGATCAACAAGATCGACAAGCCGGACGCCAATCTCGATCGCGTCAAGCAGGAGCTGGTCGCGGAAGGCGTCGTGCCGGAAGAGTACGGTGGCGATTCGCCGTTCGTGCCGGTTTCGGCGAAGACGGGCGCGGGTATCGACGATCTGCTCGAGAACGTGTTGCTGCAAGCCGAAGTGCTGGAACTGAAGGCACCGGTCGAGGCGCCGGCCAAGGGCATCGTGATCGAAGCGAAGCTCGACAAGGGCAAGGGCCCGGTCGCGACGATCCTGGTGCAGTCCGGTACGCTGAATCGAGGCGACGTCGTGCTGGCGGGTACGGCCTACGGCCGCGTGCGCGCGATGCTCGACGAGAACGGCAAGCCGACGAAGGAAGCCGGCCCGTCGATCCCGGTCGAAATCCAGGGTCTGTCGGAAGTGCCGGGTGCGGGCGAAGAAGTGATCGTGCTGCCGGATGAGCGCAAGGCGCGTGAAATCGCACTGTTCCGTCAAGGCAAGTTCCGCGACGTCAAGCTTGCGAAGCAGCAGGCCGCGAAGCTGGAAAGCATGCTCGAGCAGATGGGCGAAGGCGAAGTGCAGAACCTGCCGCTTATCATCAAGGCGGACGTGCAAGGCTCGCAGGAAGCACTCGTGCAGTCGCTGCTCAAGCTGTCGACCGACGAAGTGCGCGTGCAGATCGTGCACAGCGCGGTGGGTGGCATCAGCGAAAACGACGTCAACCTCGCAACGGCATCGAAGGCGGTCATCATCGGCTTCAACACGCGTGCAGATGCACAGGCGCGCAAGCTGGCCGAGTCGAACGGCATCGACATCCGTTACTACAACATCATCTATGACGCAGTGGATGAGGTGAAGGCGGCGATGTCGGGCATGCTGGCGCCGGAGAAGCGCGAAGTCATCACCGGCACGGTCGAGGTGCGCCAGGTCTTCAAGGTACCGAAGATCGGTGCAGTCGCCGGCTGTATGGTGACGGACGGTATCGTCAAGCGCTCGTCGTCGGTGCGCGTGCTGCGCAACAACGTCGTGATCTTCACGGGCGAACTCGAATCGCTGAAGCGCTTCAAGGACGACGTGAAGGAAGTGAAGCAAGGCTTCGAGTGCGGTATGTCGGTGAAGAACTTCAACGACATCGTCGAAGGCGACCAGTTCGAAGTCTTCGAAGTGACCGAAGTCGCGCGTACGCTGTAACCCTCGCGCATCGGCTCATGGGCGGGGCAGGCTTGAGCCTGTCCCGCCCATTTTCATGGTGGCGTGCCAACACTGGCCGCCGCTTTATCCTGATAAACGGATCACGGATCGATCATGTCCAGGAAACGTACTTCCCCCAATCGCAACGTGCAGATCGCTGACCAGATTCAGCGCGATCTGTCCGAACTCATCATGCGCGAGGTCAAGGACCCGCGCATCGGCATCGTGACCATCCAGAGCGTGGAACTCACGCCGGATTACGCGCACGCGAAGGTTTACTTCACCGCGTTGACCGGCGATCCGGCCAAGACGCAGGAAGCGCTGAATCATGCGTCGGGTCACTTGCACAACCTGTTGTTCAAGCGCCTGCACATTCATACGGTGCCGACGCTGCATTTCCACTACGACCAGACGATCGAGAAGGCCGTCGAAATGTCGCGCCTGATCAAGGAAGCGAACTCGACGCGCGCGAAGGACGATGACGAGGCCGACGCGGCCGCCAAGGACGACTGAGCTCGACCGGCCTATGACGACTGCAGCACCCCAACGTCCGCGCGTGCCCCGGCGCGTGCTGGACGGCGTCCTCCTGCTCGACAAGCCGATCGGCCTGTCGAGCAACGACGCACTGATTCGCGCGAAGCGCCTGCTGCTCGCGAAGAAAGCCGGTCACACCGGCACGCTCGATCCGCTGGCTTCGGGCTTGCTGCCGCTGTGCTTCGGCGAGGCGACGAAGTTCTCGCAGGATTTGCTCGAAGCCGACAAGACCTACGAAGCGACGATGCGTCTCGGTCAGCGTACGGCCACCGGCGACGCGGAAGGTGAGGTGATCGACACGCGGCCCGTCGAATGCGACCGTGCGGCGGTCGAAGCCGCACTCGTGCGCTTCACCGGCGATATCGTGCAGGTGCCGCCGATGTATTCGGCGCTCAAGCGCGATGGCAAGCCGCTGTACGAATATGCGCGCGCGGGTCAAACCGTCGAGCGTGAGGGCCGCAACGTGACGATCCTCGCACTCGACCTGCTCGCGTGCGACCTGCCCGACGTGACGTTTCGCGTGACCTGCACCAAGGGCACTTACGTGCGCACGCTGGCCGAGGACATCGGCGAGGCGCTCGGTTGCGGTGCGCATCTGACGATGCTGCGTCGCACGGGCGTCGGCGCGCTGACGCTCGAGCATGCGGTGACGCTGGATGCGCTGTCCGACGCCGACGAAGCGTCGCGCGATGCGTGGCTCCAGCCGGTCGACGCGTTGCTGTCGACGTTTCCGCTGGTTCGTCTCGATGAAACCAGTGCGAAGCGGTTCCTGCACGGCCAACGTCTGCCGCTGTCGGCGCTTGATCCGATCGATGCGGCAGAAGGCGAGCGTGTGCGTGTCTACGACGCGACGCGGCTGCTCGGTGTGGCGCGCAAGGCGAACGGCGTACTGGCGCCCGAACGGCTCGTCGTCACGGCTGGCTGACGCCGCCGAGCGAACGCGCTCGTGTCGAAATGAAAAAGCCCGGTCGAGGTGAACTGCATCCCAAAAGTTGGATATCGATCCAACCTTTGGGGTGTTTTTCATGAGCAAGTACACGGAGCAGTTCAAGGTAGCCATTGCGGAGGAGTACGAGTGCGGCCACGCCGGGTTCCATGAGATGTCCAAGCGCCACGGCGTCGATGAAGCGACGATCCGCAAGTGGGTGGCGGCCTATCGAATACATGGTCCGGCAGGCCTGAAGAGGAAGTGCGAGCGCTACAGCCCGGAGTTCAAGTTGCTTGTACTGCAGCAAATGCGTAGCGAGGGGCTGTCAGAGCGTGAGACGGCTGCACGCTTCAACATTAGGAACCGTACGGCCATCGGCCAGTGGAAACGCCAGTATGATGAGGGCGGTATAGACGCACTGTCGCCGCGCCAGCGGGGGCGCCCCAGGAAGATGCCCAAACCACCGATCACGCCACCGCTGCTGCCCGAGGACGATACGCGCTCCCGGCAGGAACTGCTCGACGAGTTGAACTTCCTGCGCATGGAGAACGCGTACCTAAAAAAGCTCGAAGCCTTGGCTCAAGCGCAGCAGCGATCAGCGCAACGCAAAAAGCGCAATTCGTGTTCGAGCTAAGGCAGCAATATCCGCTTTTAGGCTTGCTGAAGGTTGCCGGCCTGGCGCGCAGCACGTTCTACTATCACCAGAAATTGCTCGGAGCAGCCGACAAATATGCCGATACAAGGGCGAGGATCTGCGCGCTGTTCGAACGGCACAAGGGCCGCTACGGCTATCGACGCATCACGCTCGCTCTGCGCAATCTGGGACAGGTGATTAACCACAAGACCGTTGCACGTCTGATGGGTGAACTGCGGCTGAAGTCTTGTGTGCGCCCAAAGAAATACCGCTCCTACAAAGGTAGCGTCGGGCGTGTTGTACCTCATGTTTTACAGCGTCGGTTTTACGCAAAACGTCCGAACGAGAAGTGGGTAACGGATGTCACGGAATTCAACGTGGGCGGCCAGAAGCTGTACCTGTCGCCAGTGCTCGATCTGTACAACGGCGAAATCATTGCTTATGAAACCGCCAGGCGTCCGGCGTTCGAGATGGTCAGCGCAATGCTTCGCAAGGCATTGGCGCGCTTGAAGTCACACGAGCGACCTCTCCTGCATTCCGATCAGGGCTGGCAATACCAGATGCCGGCGTATCGCCGCCTATTGCAGCAACGAGCGCTCACTCAAAGCATGTCGCGTAAAGGGAATTGCTTGGACAACGCCGCTATGGAGAGCTTCTTCGGCACGCTGAAATCCGAGTTCTTCCATCTGAACCGATTCCGCAACCTGGACGAACTGCAAACCGGCTTGGCAAGCTACATCCACTACTACAATCACGACCGTATCAAACTGAAACTAAAAGGGCTGAGTCCCGTGCAATACAGAACTCAGCCCTGTCAGCCCTAGCCGTCATAACCCGTCCAACTTTGCGGGGTCAGTTCATGAAGCGGGGCTTTTTGTTTGCGTTCTGGCTGCGTGTTCAGTGTGCAGCCGATGCCGCGGCACCTGCATCGCCGCCACCTGAGCGCTCGGGCTTCGTGATCCAGATCAACCCGATCAGCAGCACGAAGATCGCCGCGGAGATGTAGAACAGGTCGTTCACGCCAAGCTGCGCGGCCTGCTGCGTGGCCATGTTGTTGATCAGCCCGTGCGCCTGGTCCTGCGTCAGACCGAGGTTGCCCATCTGCGTGACGGCCTGATTGAACGTCGGGTTGTAGACGTTCGTCTGCTCGACCAGTTGCGCGTGATGGAAGTTGTTGCGATGGTCCCAGGCCGTCTGGAAGATCGACGTGCCGATGCCGCCGCACATGATCCGCACGAAGTTCGACAGGCCCGACGCCGCGGGGATGCGGTGACCGGGCAGGCCGGACAGTGTGATCGACACCAGCGGGATGAAGAAGCCGGCCATCGCGATGCCCTGCACGAGCGTCGGCAGGGTCAGCGACCATTCGTCGACACCCGTCGTGTAGCGCGACCGCATCCAGAAGCACAGCGCAAACGTCAGGAACGACGCCGTCGAGATAAAGCGCGGATCGGTGCGCGGCAGATACTTCCCGGTGAGTGGCGACAGCAGGATGGCGAACAGCCCGACCGGCGCCATCACGAGGCCGGCGTCTGTCGCGGTGTAGCCGATCTGCGTCTGCAGCCACAGCGGCAACAGCACGAGGTTGCCGAAGTACAGACCGTATCCGATCGACAGTGCGACCGTGCCACCGGTGAAGTTCCGCATGCGGAACAGCGACAGGTCGACGACCGGGTGTTCGGCGGTCAATTCCCAGATGACGAAGAACGCGAACGCGATAACGGCGGTCAGCGCAAGCACGATGATGGTCGTCGACTCGAACCAGTCGAGATCCTTGCCCTTGTCGAGCATGATCTGCAGCGAGCCGACCCAGATGACCAGCAATGCGAGGCCCACGCCGTCGATCGGCGCACGTCGCACGGCCGATTCCCGATTGCGGTAGATCGCCCACGTCGCGGCGGCGGCGGCGATGCCGACCGGGATGTTGACGTAGAAGATCCACGGCCACGAGTAGTTGTCCGAGATCCAGCCGCCGAGGATCGGGCCGGCAACCGGCGCGATCAGCGTCGTCATCGCCCATAGCGCGAGCGCCATCGGTGCCTTGGCGCGCGGATAGCTCGACAGCAGGAGCGCTTGCGACAGCGGGATCATCGGGCCCGCAACCGCGCCTTGCAGCACGCGCGACCCAAGCAGGAACGGCAGGTTGGGCGAGAGCCCGCACATCCACGACGAAATCACGAACAGGATGATCGACGCGAGGAACAGGCGAACCTGCCCGAAGCGGTCAGTCAGCCAGCCGGTCAGCGGCACGGAGATCGCGTTCGCGACCGCGAACGACGTGATGACCCATGTGCCCTGGTCGGACGACACGCCGAGGTCGCCCGAGATGGTCGGGATCGCGACGTTCGCGATGGACGTGTCAAGCACGTTCATGAACACCGCGAGCGATACCGCGATCGTCCCGATCACGAGCTGCCCGCCCTGCAAGGGCGGGTGAGAGACAGGAGCCTGTGCCATGTCGGTTGTCTTTCCGGAGTCGGAACGGTTACATCATCTTCGCGATGGCGTTCGACTTCGCCGCGGCCGGTGCCGATGCGTTGCCGCCTGCGTTCTCGGCAACGATGCGGGCGATTTCGGCATCGGCTTCGTCGCCGTACTTCGCGAACACGTTGGTCTCGTAGACGGTGTTCGGCGCGTTCACGAGCTGGTCGCCGCGTTCGTCCTTGATGTCCACGTCGACCTGCATCGACAGGCCGATGCGCAGCGGGTGCTTGTCGAGATCCTTCGGATCGAGTTCGATCCGCACCGGCAGGCGCTGCACGACCTTGATCCAGTTACCCGTCGCGTTCTGCGCCGGCAGCAGCGAGAACGCCGAGCCGGTACCGGCCGAGAAACCGACCACCTTGCCGTGGTAGACCGCCGACGAGCCATAGATGTCGGCCGTCAGTTCGACCGGCTGGCCGATGCGCATGTGCTTGAGCTGGACTTCCTTGAAGTTCGCATCGACCCACACCGCGTTCAGCGGCACCACCGACATCAGCGGCGTGCCCGGCGACACGCGCTGGCCGACCTGCACCGAACGCTTCGCGACATAGCCGGTGACCGGCGCGGGCAGCACGTTACGTGCGTTCGCAAGATAGGCATCGCGCACCTTCGCGGCCGCGGCCATCACGTTCGGATGCGATGCGATCGTCGTGTTTGCGGTCAGTGCGCGGTTCGACGCGAGTTGCTGCTGCGATGCGTCGAGCGATGCCTGGGCGGCGCGAACGGCGTCGCGTGCGTGTGAGATTTCTTCCTGCGACACGGCGCCCGTCTGCGCGACGGCGACGCGGCGACGGAGATCGTCCTCGGCTTTCGACAGGTCGGACTGGCGCAGTGCGACTTGCGCGCGGTACTGGTCGTCGTTGACGAACAGGCCGCGCACCTGGCGCACCGTCTGCGCGAGATTGGCTTCGGCCTGCTGCAGCGCGACCTGCGAGTCGGCCGGGTCGAGCACGACGAGCGGATCGCCGGCCTTGACGGTCTGCGTGTCGTCGGCCTTCACCGCGATCACGGTGCCGGTGACCTGCGGCGTGATCTGCACGACGTTGCCGTTCACGTACGCGTCGTCGGTCCCTTCATGGAAGCGGGCGACGAGGAAGTAATACAGGCCGTACGCGATGGCCGCGATCACGATGACCGCGACGAGCAGCGTCATCATTCGCTTGCGTTTGCCGTTGCTCTGCGGCTGCGCGCTGGCGGCGTTTTGTTGGTCGCTCATGGCGATTTTCTCCGTCCGTTATTTCGAGTGTCTGCGTAGTGGTGGCGCCGGATCAGTTGGCGGCCTGTTTCGTCGGCTTGTCGGCATCGGGCGCGGCGAGCGGCGTACCGGTCGCGTCGAACCCGCCACCCAGCGCCTTGATCAGCGCGAGCTGCATGTCGCGCCGGCGCATCTTCAGGTTGGTCACCGTCTGCTCCGATGCGAGGCGGTTGCTGTCCGCGGTCAGCACCTGCAGTTGCGGCGACAGGCCGGCCTTGTAGCGGATGACCGCGAGGTCATAGGCGCGCGTCGATGCGTCGAGTGCGCGTTGCGCATCGCCCATCTGGCGATCGACCGCGCGGATCGACGCGACCTGCGTCGCGACGTCGTTCAGCGCACTGATCAGCGTCTGGTTGTAGTTCGCCACCGACAGGTCGAAGTCCGCATAGCGGCCCTTGAGCTGCGCGCGCAGCGCGCCAGCGTCGAAAATCGGCAGGTGGATCGCCGGGCCGAACTGCGCCTGGCGGCTCGCGAAGTTCAGGAATTTGCCCCAGCCGAACGCATCGAAACCGAAGCCGGCCGCGAGGTTTACGTCGGGATAGAACTCGGCCTTCGCTTCCTTCACGTCGTGCATCGCGGCTTCGACCTGCCAGCGTGCGGCGACGATGTCGGGGCGGCGCGCGACGAGATCGGCCGGCAGGTTGCCGGGCAGCGCGACTTCGCCGCTCGGGTTCATCACGGGCGCGGCGATC
Organism: Burkholderia sp. AU45251; assembly: GCF_030482905.1. Taxonomy (NCBI): domain Bacteria; kingdom Pseudomonadati; phylum Pseudomonadota; class Betaproteobacteria; order Burkholderiales; family Burkholderiaceae; genus Burkholderia; species Burkholderia sp. AU45251. The sequence goes on from NZ_JAUJQH010000019.1 coordinate 49,098, forward strand.
TGCAGCCCGCGATCCGGGCCCTTGCCGAGCAGCGCCGCGAGCTGGTAGCGCACGGTCGTGATCTGGCCGTCGAGATCCGACAGCGAAGCCTGGGTCGTCGCGATATTGCCGCGGGCCGTCTGGCGTTCGACGTTGGTGTCGAGGCCGGCCGACACGCGGCCGTCGGTGATCTTGCCGACCGTCTCGCGGTTGGTAATCTCCCGTTGTGCGATATCGCGCAGCGCATAGAGTTGCGCGAGCGAGTTGTAGGTGCGTGCGACCGACGACGCGAGCGTGATGCGCGCCTGCTGCATGTCGGCTTCGGCCGCCTTTTCCTGCGACACGGCGGTGTGCAGGCGTTCGCGGTTCTTGCCCCACAGGTCGAGTTCCCACGATGCACTCGCGAGCGCGTTGTTCTCGCTGTACCACTGGCCGCCGTACGGGGGCGGGAACAGTGCATTCGACGAATATAGCTCGCGTGTCCACGAATAGCTGGCTTCCGCCTTCGGCAGCAGGCTCGAACGCGACGATTCGATGTACGACGACGCCTTGGCGATACGCGCCTGCGCCTGCGCGATCGACGGATTGCCCTGCAGGGCTTCCTCGATCAGCTTCGGCAACTGCGGATCGCCGAACTGGCCGGCCCAGTCGAGCGCCGGCCACTGGCCGCCCTGGGCCGGCAGGCTCTGGGCGGATTCGAATTGCGACGCGGGGGCGATCTGCTTGTCGCTCTTGATGCCGATGTAATTAGCGCAGCCCGCCAGCGCCAGTGCGGCGACCGCGGCGGCGACGGCGGCGCGGCACGACCCGGCGCGCACGGACAACGGGGAGGATTTCATCGCGCTGATCCCTGACTCGGAATGAATGATGGACACTGCAAGGATTTCCTTACATTAATCTGTCAAAAGTAATTGTTATGGCAACTATTACGTGATGCTGCCGCCGGCGGTCTCGCAGTAGTTGCTGAGAATGCGGCGCAGCATGCTCTTCAGGAACCCGACTTCTTCCGGCGTAAACCCGTCCAGCACCTGGTCGAGCACGCTGCGGAAAATGGGCGGCAGCCGCTCGGCGAGCGCACGGCCTTCGTCGGTCAGCTCGAGGCGCACGACGCGCCGATCCTCGATGCTGCGGACGCGGGACAGCAGGCCGCGTTTCTCGACCCGGTCGAGCAGGCGCGTGACAGCGCTCGCGTCGATTCCGTACTCGCGCGCGAGCTCGGCGGCCGTCGAGCATTTGCCGACCGCGATCATGAACAGCATGCTCGCCTGCGTGCCCGTGATGCCGAGCTCTTCCTGCGTGCGTTGCGTGACGAGGTTGGTCATCACCGACTTCACGCGCGACATCAGATAGCCGACGCTATCGTTCATCTGATACGAAGACAGCGGCGAAACGGGCGGTTGGGTAGAAGAATCCGACATAAAACCCTGAAGCTGCAATAGTTGACTAGGCAGCAGTATAGGCACAGTTGCTTGCCGCGGCAAATGTTAATCGAACGGCAAAGGGCGCGCTTCGCGTCAGACAAATCCCTTGTACGGATAAGGTTTTTGACCTCGCCGGCGATGCGGCTTCGGCATGATTGATGCGTTCGAGGGGAGGGCGTGCCGGCCAGCTTGTCGCGTCGCAACGTGCCCGTCAGCTTTCGACATTCTCACGTGCTATAATTTATGGCTTTCCAAGCTGCAATGCGCGCGCCCGTGAAAAACGAGCGGGCGCTTTTGCGCGTTCAAACGATTTCCAGGTTTCTATGACCCGCGCCCTTCGCAATATCGCCATCATCGCCCACGTCGACCACGGCAAGACCACGCTCGTCGACCAACTGCTTCGCCAGTCCGGCACCTTCCGCGAGAACCAGCAGATTGCGGAACGGGTGATGGACTCGAACGACATCGAAAAAGAGCGCGGGATCACGATTCTCGCGAAGAACTGTGCGGTCGAGTACGAAGGCACGCACATCAACATCGTCGACACGCCGGGGCACGCGGACTTCGGTGGTGAGGTGGAGCGCGTGCTGTCGATGGTCGACTCGGTGCTGCTGCTCGTCGACGCGGTCGAGGGCCCGATGCCGCAGACGCGTTTCGTCACGAAGAAGGCGCTCGCGCTCGGCCTGAAGCCGATCGTCATCGTCAACAAGATCGACCGTCCGGGTGCGCGGATCGACTGGGTCATCAACCAGACCTTCGACCTGTTCGACAAGCTCGGCGCAACGGAAGAGCAGCTCGACTTCCCGATCGTCTACGCATCGGGCCTGAACGGCTATGCGTCGCTCGACCCGGCTGCGCGCGAAGGCGACATGCGCCCGCTGTTCGAGGCAGTCCTCGAACACGTGCCGGTCCGCCCGGCGGATCCGGAGGCGCCGCTGCAGCTGCAGATCACGTCGCTCGACTATTCGACGTACGTCGGCCGGATCGGCGTCGGCCGTATCACGCGCGGTCGCATCAAGCCGGGCCAGCCGGTCGCGATGCGCTTCGGGCCGGAAGGCGATGTGCTGAACCGCAAGATCAACCAGGTGCTGTCGTTCACGGGCCTCGAGCGCGTGCAGGTCGAATCGGCCGAAGCGGGCGACATCGTGCTGATCAACGGTATTGAAGACGTCGGCATCGGTGCAACGATCTGCGCGGTGGATACGCCGGAAGCGCTGCCGATGATCACCGTCGACGAGCCGACGCTGACGATGAACTTCCTCGTCAACTCGTCGCCGCTCGCCGGCCGCGAAGGCAAGTTCGTCACGAGCCGCCAGATCCGCGACCGCCTGATGAAGGAACTGAACCACAACGTCGCGCTGCGCGTGAAGGACACCGGCGACGAAACGGTGTTCGAAGTGTCGGGCCGCGGCGAACTGCACCTGACGATTCTCGTCGAGAACATGCGTCGTGAAGGCTACGAGCTGGCCGTGTCGCGTCCGCGCGTCGTGATGCAGGAAATCGACGGTGTCCGTCACGAGCCGTACGAGCTGCTGACGGTCGACGTCGAGGACGAGCATCAGGGCGGCGTGATGGAAGAGCTCGGTCGCCGCAAGGGCGAGATGCTCGACATGGCGTCGGACGGCCGCGGCCGCACGCGTCTGGAATACAAGATCTCGGCGCGTGGCCTGATCGGCTTCCAGAGCGAGTTCCTGACGCTCACGCGCGGCACGGGCCTGATGAGCCACATCTTCGACTCGTACGCACCGGTCAAGGACGGCTCGGTGTTCGAACGCCGCAACGGCGTGCTGATCTCGCAGGACGACGGCGCTGCCGTGGCCTACGCACTGTGGAAGCTGCAGGATCGCGGCCGCATGTTCGTGAAGCCGGGTGACGCGCTGTATGAGGGCATGATCATCGGTATCCACAGCCGTGACAACGACCTCGTCGTGAACCCGATCAAGGGCAAGCAGCTGACCAACGTGCGTGCGTCGGGTACCGACGAAGCCGTGCGCCTCGTGCCGCCGGTCCAGATGTCGCTGGAATACGCGGTCGAATTCATCGACGACGACGAACTCGTCGAAGTGACGCCGCAGTCGATCCGTCTGCGCAAGCGTCACCTGAAGGAACACGAGCGTCGCCGCGCGAGCCGCGAAGGCGCGGTCGACTAAGCATTTCGACCGTTCGCTGCATCACGGAAAAGGCTGCCTGCGGGCAGCCTTTTTTGCATCTGCGCGACGTGCAATCGGGTTGCCTGCAAAACACTGTTTCTGCCGGTCGCGGCAATCCGGCAAAACCCCGTCGGGCGGGCTTTCAGGCGCATTTCACCGTGAACTCCGGTATCGGTTCTGTGATATGCTGCGCGCACGCAAGTTTAGGTCCTTCCAAGCAAGACTTGATTCGCAATCCGCTAAACGGTCAGGCCGTGTCGCGGAAGGTTGAGTAACCCGCTATTTCTCGAGAAGCTCGAAGAAAGGTGAGCGTAAAATGTCAGATGTAATGAAGCAGTTTCAGCTGAACTCCTATCTGTTCGGCGGCAATGCTTCGTACGTTGAAGAACTGTACGATGCATACCTCAACAATCCGGCATCGGTGCCGGAGAACTGGCGAGAGTATTTCGACGCGCTGCAGAACGTACCTGCAACGGACGGTTCGAATGCCAATGACGTCGCCCATTTTCCGATCGTCGAATCGTTCGCCGAGCGCGCGAAGGCCAATGCCTTCATTCCGCGCGAAAGCACCAGCAATCTGGCTGCGGCACGCAAGCAAGTGCACGTCCAGTCGCTCATCAGCGCCTATCGCTTCCTCGGCTCGCAATGGGCCAATCTGGATCCCCTGAAGCGTCGCGAACGTCCCGCCATTCCCGAGCTCGAACCCGCGTTCTACGATTTCTCCGAAGGCGACCTCGACCAGACGTACAGCGCAAGCAATCTGTACTTCGGTTTCGATCAGGCTTCGCTGCGTGACATCGTCAAGGGTCTGCGCGACACGTACTGCGGCACGATCGGCGCCGAATACATGTACATCAGCGACCCGGAACAGAAGCGCTGGTGGCAGGAGCGCCTGGAGTCGATCCGCGCGACGCCGAACTTCTCGGCGGACGAGAAGAAGCACATCCTGAATCGCCTGACGGCAGCGGAAGGCCTCGAGCGCTATCTGCACACCAAGTACGTCGGCCAGAAGCGCTTCTCGCTCGAAGGCGGCGAAAGCTTCATCGCGGCGATGGACGAAGTCGTCCAGCACTCGGGCAAGCGCGGCGTCCAGGAAATCATCATCGGCATGGCCCACCGTGGCCGTCTGAACGTGCTGGTCAACACGCTGGGCAAGATGCCGGCCGACCTGTTCGCCGAATTCGAAGGCAAGCACGTCGACGACCTGCCGGCCGGTGACGTGAAGTACCACAAGGGCTTCTCGTCGGACGTGTCGACGGAAGGCGGCCCGGTCCACCTGTCGCTCGCGTTCAACCCGTCGCACCTCGAAATCGTGAACCCGGTGGTCGAAGGTTCCGCGAAGGCGCGTATGGATCGTCGCGGCGACGAAGACGGCCTGCAAGTGCTGCCGGTGCAGATCCACGGTGACGCGGCCTTCGCTGGCCAGGGCGTCGTGATGGAAACGCTGAACCTCGCCCAGACGCGCGGTTACGGCACGCACGGCACGCTGCACATCGTCATCAACAACCAGATCGGCTTCACGACGTCGGACCCGCGCGATGCGCGCTCGACGCTGTACTGTACCGACGTGGTCAAGATGATCGAAGCGCCGGTGCTGCACGTGAACGGCGACGATCCGGAAGCGGTCGTCCTCGCGATCCAGATCGCGATCGACTACCGGATGCAGTTCCACAAGGATGTCGTGATCGACATCGTCTGCTTCCGCAAGCTGGGTCACAACGAGCAGGACACGCCGGCGGTTACGCAGCCGCTGATGTACAAGAAGATCGCACAGCACCCGGGCACCCGTGCGCTGTACGCCGAGAAGCTCGTGCAGCAGGGCGTGATCGCCGCGGAAGACGTCGACGGCTACGTGAAGGCGTACCGCAAGGCGATGGACGACGGTCACCACACGGTCGACCCGGTCCTGTCGAACTACAAGAGCAAGTACGCGGTCGACTGGGTTCCGTTCCTGAACCGCAAGTGGACGGATGCAGCCGACACGGCCGTGCCGCTCGCAGAACTGAAGCGCCTCGGCGAACGCATCACGACGGTCCCGGAAAACTTCAAGGTTCACCCGCTCGTCGAGCGCGTGATCAACGACCGTCGCAACATGGCGCGTGGCGACCAGCCGCTCGACTGGGGCATGGGCGAGCACCTCGCGTTCGCGTCGCTCGTCGCATCGGGTTACTCGGTGCGCCTCACGGGCCAGGACTCGGGGCGCGGCACGTTCACGCACCGTCACGCGGTGCTGCACGACCAGAACCGCGAGCGCTGGAACGACGGCACGTACGTGCCGCTGCAGAACATCGCTGAAGGCCAGGCGAAGTTCACGGTGATCGACTCGGTGCTGTCGGAAGAAGCGGTGCTGGGCTTCGAATACGGTTACTCGACCGCCGAGCCGAATACGCTCGTGCTGTGGGAAGCGCAGTTCGGCGACTTCGTCAACGGCGCACAGGTCGTGATCGACCAGTTCATCTCGTCGGGCGAAGTGAAGTGGGGCCGCGTGTCGGGTCTCACGATGCTGCTGCCGCACGGCTACGAAGGCCAGGGTCCGGAACACTCGTCGACGCGTATCGAGCGTTTCCTGCAACTGTGCGCAGATCACAACATGCAGGTCGTTCAACCGACGACGCCGGCGCAGATTTTCCACCTGCTGCGTCGCCAGATGATCCGCCTGTTCCGCAAGCCGCTGATCATCGCGACGCCGAAGTCGCTGCTGCGTCACAAGGAAGCGGTGTCGGACCTGTCGGAACTCGCGAAGGGTTCGTTCCAGCCGGTGCTGGGCGAAACCGACGGCGGCATCGACGCGAAGAAGGTCAAGCGCGTGCTGGCATGCTCGGGCCGCGTGTATTACGACCTCGTCGCCCATCGCCGCGAAGCGAAGGCGAACGACGTCGCGATCATCCGTATCGAGCAGCTGTATCCGTTCGCGCACAAGCAGTTCGAAGCCGAAATGAAGAAGTACGAGAACGCGACTGAAGTGGTCTGGGTGCAGGACGAGCCGCAGAACCAGGGCCCCTGGTTCTACGTCGAGCACCATCTGAAGGAAGGCATGAAGGAAGGGCAGAAGCTGGCATACAGCGGTCGTCCGGCTTCGGCCTCGCCGGCGGTTGGCTACTACGCGAAGCACTACGAGCAGCAGAAGGCCCTCATCGAAGGTGCATTCGGCCGCCTGAAGAGCGCATCGATCGCGAAATAACCGACGGAAGCGAAACGGGAAGGCATCATGCGCTTTCCCGTCTCTTTTGGCCCGCCGGGCGCGTAGCGCGCCGCACCGGCCGAAGGAATCGCACGAACCTCGTCATTACCCAGATTAAGCATCCAGGAAAATCACATGGCTATCGTAGAAGTCAAAGTCCCCCAGCTTTCGGAGTCGGTTTCGGAAGCCACCATGCTGCAGTGGAAGAAGAAGCCGGGCGAAGCAGTTGCTCAAGACGAAATCCTGATCGAACTCGAGACCGACAAGGTCGTGCTCGAAGTGCCGGCGCCGGCCGCGGGCGTGCTCGCGCAAGTGCTGCAGAACGACGGTGACACCGTCGTGGCCGATCAGCTGATCGCAACGATCGACACCGAAGCGAAGGCAGGTGCAGCCGAAGCCGCGGCGGGCGCCGCCGAAGTCAAGCCGGCAGCAGCGCCTGCTGCAGCCGCGCCGGCAGCACAGCCGGTTGCCGCAGCCGCATCGTCGACCACCGCATCGCCGGCTGCATCGAAGCTGCTGGCCGAGAAGGGCCTGTCGGCGGGCGACGTCGCAGGTTCGGGCCGTGACGGCCGCGTCACGAAGGGCGACGCGCTGGCAGCAGGCAGCGCACCGAAGGCTGCTCCGGCTGCCGCACCGGCGAAGACCGCCGCTGCGAAGCCGTCGCTGCCGGACGTGAAGGTGCCGGCGTCGGCGACGACCTGGCTGAACGACCGTCCGGAGCAGCGCGTGCCGATGTCGCGCCTGCGTGCGCGTATCGCCGAGCGTCTGCTCGAGTCGCAGCAGACCAACGCGATCCTGACGACGTTCAACGAAGTGAACATGGCCCCGGTCATGGAACTGCGCAACAAGTACAAGGACAAGTTCGAGAAGGAACATGGCGTGAAGCTCGGCTTCATGTCGTTCTTCGTGAAGGCGGCCGTCCACGCGCTGAAGAAGTTCCCGCTCGTGAACGCGTCGATCGACGGTAACGACATCGTCTACCACGGCTACTTCGACATCGGTATCGCTGTCGGCTCGCCGCGTGGCCTCGTCGTGCCGATCCTGCGCAACGCGGATCAACTGAGCCTCGCCGAGATCGAAAAGAAGATCGCCGAGTTCGGCCAGAAGGCGAAGGACGGCAAGCTGTCGATCGAGGAAATGACGGGCGGTACGTTCTCGATCTCGAACGGCGGCGTGTTCGGCTCGATGCTGTCGACGCCGATCATCAACCCGCCGCAGTCGGCAATCCTCGGCGTGCACGCGACGAAGGAGCGTCCGGTCGTCGAAAACGGCCAGATCGTGATCCGTCCGATCAACTACCTCGCGCTGTCGTACGACCACCGCATCATCGACGGCCGCGAAGCCGTGCTGTCGCTCGTCGCGATGAAGGATGCGCTGGAAGATCCGGCACGCCTGCTGCTCGACCTGTAAGCCGAGTTTCACCGCATTGACCCGCTCCGCACGGGCGCGCGACACGCGCTGCCCGTGCGGTTGCACAAGAACAAAGGATTGTCATGTCCAAGGAATTTGACGTCGTCGTGATCGGCGCCGGCCCCGGCGGCTACATCGCCGCGATCCGCGCTGCGCAGCTCGGCAAGACCGTTGCCTGTATCGAGAAGTGGAAGAACCCGGCCGGCGCGCTGAAGCTCGGCGGCACGTGCCTGAACGTCGGCTGCATTCCGTCGAAGGCGCTGCTCGCATCGTCGGAAGAGTTCGAGAACACGTCGCACCACCTGGCCGACCACGGCATCACGGTCGACGGCGTGAAGATCGACGTCGCGAAGATGCTCGGCCGCAAGGACGCGATCGTCGAGAAGATGACGAGCGGGATCGAGTTCCTGTTCAAGAAGAACAAGATCACCTGGCTGAAGGGCCATGGCAAGTTCACCGGCAAGACCGACGCCGGCGTGCAGATCGAAGTGAGCGGCGAAGGCGAAGCCGAAGTCGTGACCGCGAAGAACGTGATCATCGCGACGGGCTCGAAGGCGCGTCACCTGCCGGGCATCCCGGTCGACAACAAGATCGTGTCGGACAACGAAGGTGCGCTGACGTTCGACGCGGTGCCGAAGAAGCTCGCCGTGATCGGCGCAGGCGTGATCGGCCTCGAGCTCGGCTCGGTGTGGCGTCGCCTCGGTGCCGAAGTGACGGTGCTCGAAGCGCTGCCGGCGTTCCTCGGCGCAGCCGACGAAGCGCTCGCGAAGGAAGCGGCCAAGCTGTTCAAGAAGCAGGGCCTCGACATCCATCTCGGCGTGAAGATCGGCGAAGTGAAGACGACCGCGGACGGCGTGTCGATCGCCTACACGGACAAAGACGGCAACGCGCAGACGCTCGACGCCGACCGCCTGATCGTGTCGGTCGGCCGCGTGCCGAACACCGACAACCTCGGCCTCGAGGCAATCGGCCTGAAGGCGAACGAACGCGGCTTCATCGACGTCGACGACCACTGCCGCACGGCAGTGCCGAACGTGTTCGCGATCGGCGACGTGGTGCGTGGCCCGATGCTCGCGCACAAGGCGGAAGACGAAGGCGTGCTGGTCGCGGAAGTGATCGACGGCCAGAAGCCGCACATCGACTACAACTGCATTCCGTGGGTGATCTACACGTACCCGGAAATCGCATGGGTCGGCAAGACGGAGCAGCAGCTGAAGGCGGAAGGCCGCGAGATCAAGTCGGGCAAGTTCCCGTTCTCGATCAACGGCCGGGCACTCGGCATGAACGCGCCGGACGGCTTCGTGAAGATGATCGCGGATGCGAAGACCGACGAACTGCTCGGCGTGCACGTGATCGCTGCGAACGCGTCGGACCTGATCGCGGAAGCCGTGGTCGCGATGGAGTTCAAGGCGGCGTCGGAAGACATCGCCCGTATTTGCCATCCGCACCCGTCGATGTCGGAAGTGATGCGCGAAGCGGCGCTCGCCGTCGACAAGCGCTCGCTGAACAGCTGAGCGCGGTATAGCGCCGGCCGGCCAACGGCCGGCGCAGCCGTCTCATGACGAAGGCGGGCGGGGTTTCCCGTCCGCCTTCGTTTTTTCTGGTTTGCCCGATGAACGTCACCGAATACTACACGCGCGAATTGACCACGCGCGGCTATCAGTCCGATCCCGCGCAGCGCGCGGCCGTCGATCGCCTGCAGCAATGCTTCGACGAGTGGGTCGAGTACAAGGCGCGCCGCTCGAACGCATTCAAGAAGCTCATCAATCATCCCGACCTCCCGCGTGGCGTCTACATGTGGGGCGGCGTCGGTCGCGGCAAGAGCTTCCTGATGGACAGCTTCTACGCGGTCGTGCCCGTGCAGCGCAAGACGCGCCTGCATTTCCACGAATTCATGCGCGAAGTGCACCGCGAGCTCGAGGAACTGAAAGGGCAGGCGGATCCGCTCGACGAACTCGCACGGCGTATTGCGAAGCGCTACCGGCTGATCTGCTTCGACGAGTTCCACGTGTCGGACATTGCCGATGCGATGATCCTGTATCGTCTGCTCGACCGCCTGTTCAACAACGGCGTGCAGTTCGTGATGACGTCCAACTACGACCCCGACGACCTGTATCCGGACGGCCTGCATCGCGACCGCATGCTGCCGGCGATCGCGCTGATCAAGTCCAGGCTCGACGTGCTCAACGTCGATGCGGGCGTCGATTATCGCCAGCGCACGCTCGCGCAGGTGAAGATGTATCACACGCCGCTCGGCGCTGACGCCGATCGCGAACTGCGCCATGCGTTCCAGAAGCTCGCTGCCGTTCCTGACGAAAGCCCGCTCCTGCATATCGAGAAGCGTGAGCTGAAGGCGCTGCGCAAGGCGGACGGTGTCGTCTGGTTCGATTTCGCGACGCTGTGCGGCGGCCCGCGTTCGCAGAACGACTATCTCGAACTCGCGAGCCGCTTCCACGCGATCGTGCTGTCCGAGGTGCCGCAGATGTCGCCGCGGATGGCGTCAGAGGCGCGTCGCTTCACGTGGCTCATCGACGTGCTGTACGACCACAAGGTCAAGCTGCTGATGTCCGCGGCGGTGCCGGCGGAGCAGTTGTATGTCGAAGGCCCGATGGCCAACGAGTTTGCGCGGACGGTCTCGCGAATCGTCGAAATGCAGTCGAAGGAATATATCGAAACACCCCGCCGCATCGTCGATACGTCGCTGACCTGATTGCGATTTTCGGGAATGGGCGGGATTCAAACGTCAATTCCGGTCAAATTGGGGCGATCTCGGGGTATTTTCGGATTTGTCTTATATTCATTGTTGAGGTGAGCCGATATCGTTGTGTCATGGTTACCAAGGCTGGAGATGTCCATGACACCGTATCGCGATTTGACCGATCAAGAGTGGCGCTGCGTCGCGTCGCTTCTGCCCGAAATGCAGCCGCGCACCGAGTTGCGCGGCCGGCCGTTGGCCAATACGCGTGCCGTGCTGAACGGCGTGCTCTGGGTAATCTACAGTGGCGCAACGTGGTCGGCCATGCCGCGCCGTTACCCTTCGTATCAGACTTGCCATCGACGCTTCAAGGTCTGGCACGAGACGGGTACGTTGATGAGTGTCATGCGCGAACTCTATGGCGATGCAGGCGTGAATCTGTGCAACGAGTTGTCCACGCGGATGCGCAAGCACACGCAATCGAAGGCGGCGGAAGCGCGCAGCAATGTGGCGCCCGCGTATCGCGCACCTGGCAGCTATGCGTCGGACACGCTGAAGCATGCAGCGTGATATCCATCGGTTCCAGCTACACCTGCACCAAAAGAAAATCGGCCTGGCGACATTGTCGCAGGCCGATTTTTTCATTGAGCCGTGCGTTTAAGCCCGAGTCGCATTATTGAGAGCGAACCCAGGTCTGCGAACGACCGAGCAGCGACACGCCGATGTAACCGCGCACGACGAGTTTCTGGCCGCCGTCTTCAAGCGTCATCTTGCACTTGTAGACCTTGCCGTTCTCCGGGTCGAGAATGTTGCCGCCGTCCCAGTGGTCGCCTTCCTTCTTCATTGCCTTGATGATCGTCATGCCCTTGATGAGCTGATCCTTGCGCTCGTCCGTGCAGGCGGTGCAGCGGCGATCCGGCGTATCGTTCGCGCCGAGGCCCTTGACGACTTTGCCGGTCAGCGCACCGTCGCTGTCTTCGGCGATCTGCACGAGCGCCTTCGGCTGATGGGTGTTGTCGTCGATCGTCTGCCACATGCCGATGGGGTTGTCAGCTTGTGCGAACGTGGGGGCGGCGCAAGCGAGCAGTGCGCCGGCGACGGCGATTGCACGCAACGGGCGGGTCAGTTGAATCATTGTCGTCCTCCTTGTTTTGCATGTCGTGTTCGATTTGCACGCACAACCGTCTGCATGGGGCGGGCATGTTGCGAGCTTCGCCAGAATACGTGAAACCGCGCGCCACGTTTGATAGAGGGGACTCTAATCGAAACAGCCCGCGTGGCGCGGGCTGTCGGGTGACCGATCAGTTGAGCTGATACGAAAATGCGGCGTTGATGCGCGGGCTGCGCGATGCGCTTTCGACGGGCGCGTCTCCCACCGGCTTCGCGACGTTCAGATCGAGGCTGTAGAAGCGGCTGTCCGAGAAACGCACGCCGATGCCGACCGACGACATGCGGTTCGGTGACGGTGTGCCGGCATGCAGGTACACACGTGCCATGTCGTAGGCGATGTATGGCGTAACGGATTTCATATACGTCCAGCCCGGTGTGAAGCCGCGGTTGACCTCCAGCGACATCCCCCATCCCGAGTCACCCGACGCTTCGCCCGGCTGATAGCCGAGCGCGTAGCGCGTCGAGCCGAACGAAATCTGCTCGGACGTCGGCAGCGAGTCGGGGCTGTATTGCCCGGTCAGCGAGATCGACGTACCGATCCGGAACGGCCATTCGTTGGTTTGCGTGAAGGTCGCACCGGTACGGACGAAGGTCAGTGAAATCGGGTCGGCGTACGTAATCGTCGAGCCATTCGCCTGGGCGGTCTGCGATTTTGACGCACCGAGGATGTCGAACGCCTTGGCCACGTTGACACTGAACTTTCGCACCTGCTTCGGCTGGACGCTCGTGTAGTCAAGCTGCAACTGCATCACGCGAACCTGCGACCGATTGTTGAGCGTCGCGCCGGTGATCTGGTTCTGGTAATTGTCCTCGTTATGCGCCGCATAGCCCGATACGGTACCGAGCAGGCTGCGCTGATTGTTCAGCAGTATTGGATAGGATGCCGAAAGACCCAGTTTTTCGTTCTTGACCGTGCGCTGGATGTACGACGGCAGGCCGGGATTGTCAGTCGGCTTGCCGCGATAGGTGCTTGCGTCGAGGCGCGTGATCAGGCCGCTGCTACCGACGGGGAGCGCACCGCTGAATGCGAAGTAAGTCTGCTTGTCGCGCCCCGGCGGCGCCAGCGCGGAAATGCTCAGTTGCTCGCCGAACGACGTGAGGCCGTTTTCGGTCGCGGTGATGAGACCCTGGACGCCCGGGTGGTTGAAGTCGATGCCGGTGCTGACGTTGAACGGCTTGCGGTCGACGGCGAGTTCGAGCGTCGTCGCACCGTCGGTGGTTTGCGGCGGCGGTACGTTCGCCTTTACCGTGAGGCCGGGCAACAGGCCGAACGTGTTCACGTAGCGTTCGAACGTCGCGCGGCGCAGCGGGCGATCGGCAGTGATATGCGCGGCGATCGCACGAATCTTCGATTCCATCGCACCGGGCTTGCCGGTGACCTTGACGTCCGACACGTAGCCTTCGACAACCGTGATGCGCACGACGCCGTTCTCGAACGTCTGCGCAGGAATGAACGCGAACGACAGCGCGAAACCGCGATCCTGGTACAGCTTGGTTACGCCGTTGGCGGTTTCGATCAATTCGCCGATCGTGATGTCCTTGCCGACGAGAGGGGTGAAGCGACGCGAGATTTCCTCGAACGGCACGGACTTCACGCCTTCGACCTGGAACGTCTTCGGTGTCACGTGGCGCGATAGCAACTCCTGCAACTGCGGTGCTTGCGGTGCGACCTGCACGGTCACGTTCGGGCCGGTTTTCGGCGCGTTGATCTGGGGCAGGGAGTCGAGCGGGTTACCTCCGACGCGCGTTTGTGCATGTGCCGTGCCTGCTGCCGCGATGGCGAGCAGCATCATCCATCTGTCGAGTCTGGATTTCATTGTTCTTCCTCGTAGGCCTTGCTTTTCGTCTTCTTTGTAATGCCGGCGCGCGACACCAGGGTGTCGCGCGCCGCGTGCCGCAATGCCGGTTGTGTTTGTATGGCCGCGCCATTCGCTCCGGCTGCGAAGATGCGACCGTCCTCCTTACTTGCCAACGCTACCCAGCAACCCCGTGACCGGTGCCAGCAGGCCCGTCGAGCTGCCGCCCGCCGCTGCCGTACCCGTGACGCTGCCGACCAGCGACGTGACCGGCGCGAGCGGGCTAGCGCTCCCCGATCCTGCTGCGCCACCCACTGCTCCGGTGACAGTATTCAGCAAACCGGTGACCGGCGCGAGAGGGTTTGCACTGCCTGTGCCGCCCGTTGCGCCGCCGAGCGTGCCAGTCACTGTCGACACGAGATTCGTGACGGGGGCGAGCGGGCCGCCGCTGCCGCCTGCTGCGCCACTGAGCGCTCCCGTCACCGTGGAGACGAGGCCCGTGACCGGTGCGAGCGGGCCGCTGCCCGAACCGCCGGTCGCGCCGCCGAGTGCGCCCGTGAGCGAGCCGAGCGGCGTCGAGCCGAGACCCGACAGCAGGCCGCCGAGCGGATTCGTCGAGCCGGAACCCGACGATGCGCCGTTTTGTACGGTCGCCGTCGAGCCGCCGACGAGGCTCGTGATCAGGCCAGGGATCGGTGCTGCGCCGTTCGGGCCGTTCGGGTTGACGAGGCCGCCCGCGTTGGTCACGGTGTTGCCGACCGCGGTCACGAGCTGACCGACGTCGCCGACGAGCGGCTGGCTCGACGTGCCGCCGACCTGCTTACCGGCCGAGCTGATCGCGCCGCCAACCTGGCCGAGCAGGCCCGAGACGGGTTGGCCGAGGCCGGTCGTCGTGCCGACCTGTTGCGTGACCTGGCCGGCGGTGATCACGAGCGGCGTGATCGCCGAGCTGAGCGGCTGCGTCACTTGCTGTACGGCGCCCGACGACAGCGTCGAGCCGATCGTCGTGCCGGCGGCTGTCAGGCCGTTGGCCACCGTATCGAGCACGGTGCCGACCGGCGTCGTGACAGGAGCGAGCGGCGCGAGCTGGCCCGTGCCGAGCGCCTTGACCGTCGAGCTCAGGCCGGACACCGTGTTGCTCGTCGCGCCGACCACATTGCCGAGGCCTGCAACGGTCGTGCCCACCGGATCGTTAGTCGTGCCGATCTGTCCCAGTCCGTTGCTCACGGCATCGGCGGCTGCGCCGACGATCGTACCGGTGCTGGAGATCGTGCTGCCGACACCCTTCGTCACGCCGTCGCCGAGGCCCGGCAGGCTGATGTTGCCGACCGTGCTGCCGAGGTCGGTGGCCGTCTGACCAACCGTGCTGACGACTCCCTTGGTGCCGGTTGGCGTGCCGCTGGTGCCGCTCGTGCTCGGCGTACCGCTCGTGCTGGGGTTGTTGTTGCTGCTGGTCGGCGGCGAGCTGACGCCGCCGCCGCCGCAGGCGGCCAGCAGGCAGGCTGCGGCGAAGGCCGTGAGGGGCACGCGCCATTGGCGCAGGGTGGCTGTCGTGAGAGAACGTTGCTGGGACATGAGTGACTCCTCGCTGTCTTGTCGATTGATGGATCTTGGTTTACTTGCCGTGCGTGCCGCCGAGCAGGCCGCCGATCAGCGACGTGACCGGCGCGAGCGGATTCGACGCCGAGCCCGAGTTCGTGACGGCGCCCGTACCGCCGGTCAATGCGGGCGCACCAACCGTGCTGGTCACCGTGGACACTGCGTTCGTCACCGGGGCGAGCGGGCTGCTGCCGCCCGTCGCGCCGCCGAGTGCACCCGTCACCGTGCCGAGGAGACCCGTGACCGGCGCGAGCGGGCCGCCGCTCGTGCCGCCCGTTGCGCCGCCGAGCGCGCCGGTAACCGTGGAGACGAGGCCGGTGACCGGTGCGAGCGGGCTGCCGCTGCCACCCGTTGCGCCGCCGAGCGCGCCCGTGACCGTGGAGACGAGGCCGGTGACCGGTGCGAGCGGGCTGCCGCTGCCACCCGTTGCGCCGCCGAGTGCGCCCGTTACCGTGGAGACAAGGCCGGTGACCGGTGCGAGCGGGCCGCCGCTGCCACCCGTTGCACCGCCGAGTGCGCCCGTGACCGTGGAGACAAGGCCGGTGACCGGTGCGAGCGGGCTGCCGCTGCCACCCGTTGCGCCGCCGAGTGCGCCGGTAACCGTGGAGACGAGGCCTGTGACCGGTGCGAGCGGACCGCCGCCCGAGCCGCCCGTTGCACCACCGAGTGCGCCGGTAACCGTCGAGACAAGGCCCGTGACCGGGGCAAGCGGACCGCTGCTGCCGCCTGCTGCGCCACCGAGTGCGCCCGTGACCGTGGAGACGAGGCCGGTGACCGGTGCGAGCGGACCGCTGCCGCCACCCGTTGCGCCGCCCAGTGCGCCGGTGACCGTGGAGACGAGGCCGGTGAGCGGAGCGAGCGGGTTGGTCACGCCGCCGGTGCCGCCCGTGAGCAGGCCGCCGACGGCCTTCACCGTGTTGCCCGTCGACGAGACCGTGTTGCCAAGGCCCGTCGTGACGGGGTTGCCGCCGGTCGACGCGAGCAGGGCGCCGGCCTGGTTCAGGCCGTTGCCGACCGTGCCGAGCAGCGTGTTGACGGGCGCGCCGAGGCCGGTCGCCGTGCCGACCGTCTGGGTCGTCTGACCGACCATCGTCGTGATCGGCGTGATGGCCGAACTGACCGCCTGCGTGACCTGCTGGATCGGGCCGGTCGACAGTGCGTTGGTGAGGGTGGTGCCACCGTTCGATACGGCGCCGCCGAGCGTCGATACGAGTCCGCCGACGGCGCCCGTGACCGGCGCGAGCGGCGTCAGCGGGCCGCTGCCGAGGCTCGAGACCAGGTTGCCCGTCTGCGTGACCGCGCCGCCGAGTTGGTTGACCACGCCGCCCGTGCTGGCGAGCGTGGTGCCGAGCGGATCCTTCGTCGCGCCGAGCTGGCCGAGACCGTTGCCAAGGCCGTTGCCGAGTGCGGTCACGGCGCCGCCGACGTTCTGCACGATGCCGCCAGCGGCCTGCGTGGTGGCCGGGTTGACGCCCGGCAGCGACTGGCTGGCGATGACGGAGCCGAGACCCGAGACGGTTCCGCCGACACCCGTGACGATGTTGCTGCTACTTGCGAGGACAGTTCCCACTGGGTTCGACGACACACCCGAGGTGCCGGAGGTACCGCTCGTACCCGACGTACCGCTGGTGCCGGAGGTGCCACTCGTGCCCGAGGTTCCGCTGGTGCCGGAGGTACCGCTCGTGCCCGAACTTCCGCTGGTGCCGGAGGTGCCACTCGTGCCCGAGGTACCGCTGGTGCCGGACGTACCGCCACCCGACGTGGAGATCGAATCGCCGGCGCCCGAGCTCGAGCCGCCGCCGAGCCCCTGGCTGATGGAGCCGGAGCCGCCGCACGCGGAGAGGGAAAGCATGGCTGCAACGGTGGCCGCGATCAGAGTCGTCCGGAACACGCCATGAGGGATAACCTTAATGTCCATTTTGTCCTCGCATTAAAAATGTGTTGTGAACTGCGTTGTGTTGAGTGGTGCGCGGACTACTCTGCAACAGTCGTGCCATTTCGATGCCCGACGGTTCGACAACAGGTTTTAAACGGGGCAATTCCTTGTTGGAAAAGGAAGTTATGGAAATTGAAAGATTGTTGAATCTGTTTAAGTACAGATAAATGAGAACGGTTTCGACCGTTTCGTAACGTAACGTCACAACATTGGCGTTACGCGTGGGGCGTAACGTGGTGGCCGCGCAGGCTTGGTGGACGAGGCAATTGTTTTACTGGTGGATTAGGTGTGCACATCTAACCTATCGTAAATCCTATGTGTAAGTCATACCGAAACGCCGTACAAATACGCAGTGCTGCTGGTCATTTTTTCGATCCGAGTCGTTAAAAGAGGTTGGAAGTTAAATAGGATCGGATATAGAATCCGGAGCAGATGTAAGCAAATGTACGGTTCGGTACACAACGTTCGAGGAGGGGCACTATCGCGAATGTTAACTTGCATCAAATGTTGAGCCATGCCCCTCGGGGCAATCTATAAAGAAAGCGCACCTGGTTGTCGTTACAGCAAATGTGGCGAACAGCGTGGGGCAAGCGGCCAGATATGCGGGGACGTATACGTATAAAAGGCCAAAAAACGTAAATACAGGCACGAGGAATAAAATGAAAGCACTCATCAAGCGCTTCCTTAAGGAAGAAGACGGGGTTACCGCAATCGAGTATGGTCTGATCGCGGGTCTGATTGCAGTTGCCATCATTGCTGGCGCCTCATCGGTGGGGACTAGCCTCAGCAGCACCTTCACGAAAATCGGAACCTGTGTCTCGTCGCCGAGCGCCGCGTGCTGGACGACGCCTGCTACCTGACAAGTAAAAACTGCCGGTTCCGAAAACACCTTGCGGCTTTGCGGCGGGCGAATTATTGACGTAATTCGCCCGCTGTCCTGGTCGCGGCAGGTCGCGACGTGATGGCTCATCTTTTCTTCATCGGGGCATTCCTGTGCTGGGCGGCATTCGTCGCGTCTAGCGATATCCGCTTTCGGCGTATTCGAAGCTCGCTGGTCGTCGCGGGGTTGGTCGGCGCTTTGGTGGCTGCGACCATCGATCGAAATCCGTTCGGAATCTCGTTGTCCCAATCATTGGTCGGTGCGGCTGTGGGGCTGGTTTGTTTTTTCCCCTTGTTCGCATTGCGTGTAATGGGTGCGGCCGACGTCAAGGTATTCGCCGTACTGGGTGCATGGTGTGGTGCGCCAGCGCTGTTGTGGCTCTGGATTGTCGCGAGCCTCGCCGCAGGCGTGCACGCGCTCTGGATGATGCTTCTGTCGCGTACGCCAGTCTCCGCACTGTACAAGCGCGCGACGCCCACGATGACGCTCGGTGCCCGTCGAGCGACGCCATACGCGGCGCTTCTGGTGATGCCTGCGGCTGCATGGCTACTGCATCTTGTGTATGTGAGGGGGATGTGATGGCTCGGGGGACGCAAGCACGCCAGCCGTCCGCATGGCGGCGGCAACGGGGGGTGGCGGCGGTCGAGTTCGCTGTCGTGTTTCCTTTGTTCTTTCTTATCTTTTACGCGATCGTCACGTTCGGGATGGTTTTCATCATCCAGCAAAGTTTGACATTCGCGGCATCCGAAGGCGCACGCGCCGCGTTGAACTACACGTCTGTGCCGTGTGACCGGCTGCAGGTCAATGCGCGGAATGCGGTGACGCAAGCGTTGGCCGGCGCGCCCTGGTCGAGTAACGTCAGTTTCGCCGCGCAGGTTTCCACGTCGGCGCCGGCACCGACATCGACGCCCGGCGTGACCTGCGGCACGGCATTCGTATCGACGTCCACGTCCGCATTCAACGTGATGGTGACGACGACCTATTCATACGCGGCGAATCCGCTGATTCCGTGGATATTCCTGTTCAATGCGCCGCAGTTGCAGAGTAGCGCGACCGTGCAGGTTCAGCCCAGCATGCTTTGAATCGCACACCTATTGAATGTAGTCACCCGACCGTTGACACGCTCCAGAACCTGATTCCGGCATTCCCATACCAACATGGCCAACAATCTGACAAAAATCATCGCGGGGTTGCTGATTGCGATCGCTGTTCTGCTTGGAATCTACGCATGGATGCTCGGGCGCAGTACGTCGCGCCCCGTCCCTGTACAACCGACCGTCGCTGCGAACCCGGTACCCGTGGTCATTGCGACGCGCACGCTGCCGGTCGGTCAGCCGATTGCCGCCGATGCACTGAAGGTTCAACCGACTGCTCCTGCGCCGGCCGGCGCGTTTGCCGATCCGGCCACGCTGGTGGGTCGCGTCCCCGCGAGGGACATCCCGGCGTCGATGCCGGTCGTGTCGGACGCACTGGTGTCCGGGCTCGCCGAGGACGTTCAGCCGGGCGAACGCGCGATTGCGGTTCGCGTCGACGAGACCAATGCGGTCGGCAACCGTCTGCGGCCCGGCAACTTCGTCGACGTATTCGTGAACCTGAAGCGTGAAGGGGGCGGCGGAATGTTCGATGGCGAAGTGTCGCAGACGCAGGCGCGGCTGCTGATGTCGAAGGTTCGCGTGCTGTCGTTCGGCGATGCGACACCGGAGCGCGACAGCGGCAGCAACACGAACGGCAATAACGGCCAGCCGAGCAACACGCGCATCGCGGTACTCGCGATACCGACCGCGCAGGTCGATGCACTGACGCTCGGCGAGGCGAGCGGCCGGCTGACGCTCGCGCTGCGCAACCCGCGCGACGACGAGCTTGCGACGCAGACGGTGGCGGTGCGCACAGACAACAAGCTGTCGCCGTCGGCGCTCGCCGCCGCCGGCGTATCGCTGCAACAACTGTCCGGCACGTCGAGGACCGCAGTGGCCAACGCGAATGTGCCGCCGCTGCCGTCGCGCCTGCCGCCTGCGGTGCGGCCAGGCGGCAGCGGTAGCAGCGGTGGCAGCGGCAGCATCGAGGTAATCCGGGGCGGCCGGTCGGAAACGGTTGCGTATTGAACAACATCGATGGCCATCGATATCAGCGACGACAAGTAACGGCCGTGCGACGGTCCAATAAACAATGAAAAACTCACTGATTGCATTCGCGATTGCTCTCTGGGCCCTGACATTCGCCTCCTTTGCAAGCGCGAGCAGCACGATCGAGCTCGCGGTTGGCGCGCAGCGGCAGATTTCCGCCGGCCGCGCGCTGCAGCGGGTCGCCGTCGGCGATCCGGCGATCGCCGATGTGCTCATCATGAAGGGCAGTCGTGCCGGTTCGGTGCTGCTGATCGCGAAAGCGCCGGGGGCGACGAACGTGATGTTGTGGGAGCGCGGTCACGACGAACCGACGGTCTGGAGCGTCGAAGTCGTCGACGCGGCTGCGCAAGCGGTACTCGACGGCTCGACGCCGCAGGTGAAAGCGTACGGCGGGACGTCGGTGCTGCGGGGAACGTCGGCATCGCTCGATGCGCACGAGCGGGCCGCGGTGGTTGCCAAAAACATGAGCCCCAAGGGCACGGTGATCGATCGCTCGACGCTGGTCGGCAAGAACGTGGTGCAGGTCGACGTGCGGGTGGTGGAATTCAGCCGCTCGGTGCTCAAGCAAGTCGGCTTCAACTTCTTCAAGCAGAGCAACGGATTTTCGTTCGGCTCGTTCTCGCCGGGCGGTGTGCAATCGTACAGCGGCGGATCGGGGCCGGGCACGGGCGGGTACATTCCCACGCTCGGCGCACCGGTTGCCTCCGCGTTCAATCTGGTTGTGAACGCCGCGGGACGTGGCATCTTCGCTGACCTGTCGCTGCTCGAAGCAAACAACATGGCGCGCGTGCTCGCGGAGCCGACGCTCGTCGCGCTGTCCGGCCAGAGCGCCAGCTTCCTCGCAGGCGGCGAGATTCCGGTGCCGTCGCCGCAGGGGCTCGGCTCGACTGCGATCCAGTGGAAGCAATACGGCGTCGGGCTGTCGCTGACGCCGACGGTGCTGAGCCCGAGCCGGATCGCGCTGAAGGTCGCACCGGAATCGAGCCAGCTCGACTTCGTGAACAGCGTGACGATCAGCGGCGTTGCCGTGCCGGGCATCACAACGCGCCGTGCCGATACGACGGTCGAACTTGGTGACGGCGAGAGCTTCGTGATCGGCGGCCTGATCGACCGCCAGACGATGTCGAACGTGAACAAGGTGCCGCTGCTCGGTGACCTGCCGATTATCGGCACGTTCTTCAAGAACCTGAACTACCAGCAGAACGACAAGGAATTGCTGATCATCGTGACCCCGCATCTCGTCGCACCGATTGCGAAGGGGGCGGTACTGCCGGCGACGCCCGGCGAGTTGTCCGAGCAGCGTGATGGGCCGGTGTGGCGATCCTATCTGGGCGGCGCGGCGTCGCCGGATGCAGCACCGGGGTTTTCGAGATGAATGTGAAGCATTGCGCGTTGCGGCACATCGCTACGCCTTGCGTAATCGGGGGTGTTCGACATGAATGCACGAACTCAATCATTGTGTGAACCCGCCGTGACCGACTACTTCGTTTGCGCATCGACAAAGGAAGCGCATGTGCGCTGGCTGGCCGATACGCTGGTGTCGGCCGGGGCGGTCGAGGCCGCATCGCTGGAGCCGGGTGCGCTTGCGCAGCGCATCACGGGGCTCAATCCGGCCCTGGTGTTCATCGATTTCTCCGAACGCAGCGATGCGGCGAGCGTCGCCGCTGCCACGGTACGCGCAGCGCATCCGGGGTTGCCGATCGTTGCGCTCGGCTCGCTCGCCCAGCCGGAAAGCACGCTCGCTGCACTGCGTGCGGGCGTGCGCGACTTCATCGACGTGTCGGCCTCGGCCGAGGATGCACTGCGGACGACGCGTGGTCTGCTGACTCACGTCAGCGAGCCGACGAGCCGCCACGGCAAGGTCGTTGCGCTGCTCGGGGCGCGTGCCGGCATGGGCGTCAGCACGTTTGCCGCGAATCTCGCGGTCTGGCTGCAGAAGCGGGCGCTCGGTCCAGGGGCGACAGGCAGCCCGGACGGCGGCGTGCCGGCCGGTCGCCAAACCGCGCTGATCGATCTGGGGTTGCCAGCCGGTGACGGTGCGCTGTTCCTGAATACGCGCTGCGAATTCCATTTCATCGACGCCGTGCAGAACCTGCGCCGCATCGATCGCACGTTCGTCAACACCGCACTCACGCGGCACCAGAGCGGCGTCGCACTGACGACACTGCCGCCGGACCTGGGCGCGTTGCGCGACGTGTCTTATGCGTCATGCATCGGTTTGCTGAACCGTTTTCGCGCGTTCTTCGACCAGCAGGTCGTCGACCTCGGCGGGTTCTCGAATCGCGAGTTCGTCATGCAGATCGCCGCATCGGCAGACGAGTCGTGGCTTGTGTGCGATCAGGGTGTCGCATCGATCGTGTCGGCGGCCGACTTGCTCACCGGGCTGCGCGATGCGGGCGTCGATACCGACCGCGTCAAGCTCGTGGTCAATCAGTACGATCCCGCGCTGGACCTGATGCCGGGGCAGATCGCCGAGCGTCTCGGCTTGTCGCTGGTCGGCACCTTGCCCGCGCGTCGCGTCGCGATCGGCCATGCCGCGAACCAGGGACGGCTCATCGTCGATGCGGCGGAGCGCGATCCGTATGTACGCGCACTCGAATCCCTCGCCGCGCGGCTGCCCGGCGTATCGGGCATGGCGGGCGCGTCGCGCACCGCGCCGGGCCTGTCCGCGCTCAAGCGTTTCATTAAACCCTCGTCCAAGCGGTCATAACCGATGGCACACGACATTCAATTTGCCGACGGCGCAGCGCCGTTCTCCCAGACGCAGCAATTCCACGACATCAAGAATGCCGCGCACGAGCATCTGCTGACGCGTATCGAGGAACTGGGCGCCGAGTTCGGCCGATGGTCCCGCGAGGCGATCAATCAGTTCGTCGATCTCGAGATTGACAGCTTCGTGCGCCTGCGTCGCATTCCGCTCAACGAGAACGAGGTGCGCACGATCGCCGAAGCGCTGACGAAGGAACTCGCGGGCTTCGGGCCGATCGAGGATCTGCTCGCGGATCCGGCGGTCGAGGACATCCTGATCAACGGCTATAACGACGTGTACGTGTCGCGCCACGGGATTCTCGCGAAGCTGCCGGTGCGCTTCACCGACAACGCGCACTTGCTACGCATCGTGCGCCGGATTCTTGCGCCGATCGGGCGTCGTCTCGACGAGTCGAACCCGATGGTCGACGCGCGACTGCCGGATGGCGGACGCGTGAACGTCGTGATCGAGCCGCTGTCGATCGACGGCCCGATTGTGTCGATCCGGAAATTCCGCAAGGATCCGCTCAAACCCTCGGACCTTCTCGGCAACGGCACATACAACGAAGAGATCGGCGCGTTGCTCGAGGCGGCGGTCGAGGCGCGTTGCAACGTGCTCGTGTCGGGTGGCACGAGTTCGGGGAAGACGTCGCTGCTTAACGCGCTTGCATTCCACATTCCGGAGGCCGAACGTGTCGTGACGATCGAGGATACGGCCGAACTGTCGCTGAATCACCCGCACGTCGTGCGTCTCGAGAGCCGTCCGGGCGGTTTCGACGGAACCGGCGTCGTGTCGATTCGCGACCTGCTGCGCAATACGCTGCGAATGCGCCCGGACCGGATCATCGTCGGCGAAGTGCGCGGCGGCGAAGTGCTGGAAATGCTGCAGGCGATGAACACGGGCCACGACGGCTCGATGGGCACGGTGCACGCGAGCTCGCCGCGCGAGTGTCTGTATCGTCTCGAGATGCTCGCCGGTTTCGCGGGCTTCCAGGGGACCGAATCGAGCCTGCGTCGCCAGATCGCGAACGCGATCGACTTCATCGTGCAGATCGGGCGACTGTCGAATGGACGCCGCCGGATTCTGTCGATCACCGAGGTGACCGGGTTGTCCGACAACATCATCGCGACGCAGGAGCTGTATCGCTACGAAGCGCGCGTGACGCCGGAGGGCGAGGAGGTCGATAACTGGGAGTCGCTGGGTATCCATCCGCATTCGCCGAAGCTCGCACGTTTCCGCCAGACGTTGATGAACAGCGGATTGGGTGGCGCCGGGTTCGGCGGCGGCGGTTTCGGTCGCGGCGGGGGCTTCAATGTATAGCGCGATGGTCTGGATGCTCGCGGTCGCAATGGTGTGCGTGGCATCGGCGCTGATGCTGTGGCGACATGCGGAAACTCGGCGCGTGCGCACCGATGCAAAGCGCTTCATCGACAGCCGGCTTGAACCCGGTGCACGCGCGACGTCGCCGTCCGCAAGACCGGCGTCATCCGCTGCGTCGCGGACTGTGGCGTCATCCGGTGGCGTGCGCAACGCGACATCTCGTGCTTTCTGGGCGCACTGGTACGCGGTCGCGACTGAGTATCTGACCAACCTCGTGAACCGCGCCGGGATCGAAGGCGCGCGCGGCAAGGCGATCGTCGCGCTGGCCGTGCTCGTCGCGATTGCGTCCATCGCGGGCAGCCGCGGTGGCGCGCTCGCGTGCTTCGCCGCGCTGGTCTGCGGGGCTGCGATTTTTGGCATCTGGATCGCTTCGCGCATCCAGCGGCGGCGCCTGAAGATCGTCCGGCAGATCCCGTCATTTCTCGACGGGATCGTGCGACTGGTGACGCTTGGCAACAGCGTGCCAGCCGCATTTCAGGCAGCGCTGCTGACGACGGAGGAACCGCTGCGCGGGTGCCTCGATCACGTGTCGCGAATGTTGCGGACGGGTGTCGAGATCGACCGCGCGATGCTCCATATTGCGAAGATCTATCGGGCGCAGGAATTCGAACTGCTCGGGTCGGTGCTGCGCTTGTCGGTCAAGTATGGCGGTCGCGCGGACGTGATGCTCGAACGCATGGCCGTGTTCATGCGTGACCTCGAGCAGGCGGAGCGCGAGCTGACGGCGATGTCGGCCGAGACGCGGCTATCGGCGTTCGTGCTTGTGATGTTGCCGATCGCGATCGGCAGTTTTGTCGTGATGACCAATCCGAAGTATCTGGAAGGGATGTGGATCGACCCGGGCGGAAGAACGCTCCTCATCTTCGCGTTCCTGATGCAGGTTGCGGGAACCGTGTGGTTGTATCGAATGGCTCGACTCAGGTGATGCGATGACGGCAACTCAGATCGGATCGGTTGCTCTGGCGCTTGGCGCGCTAGGTGTGCTGTTGTTTGGACTGATTGCGTTGATGCGTGCGAGCGCGGCGTCGCGTGCTGAACGCGCGCTGGCCGATGCGCTCGACCAGCGCATGGCAACACGCGACGCGGCCAAGGCACGGCCCACGGCGGAGGACGCGACCGACGCGAAACCGGTCTCTCCCGGCCGTCAGCGCATCGAGCGCATGCTTGCGCGACTGTCCGCGGCGGGGATGCGCTGGCTCGATACCGGGTTCGGCAAGCACATTGTCGCGGAAGAGGATCGCCGCATTCTCGAGCAATGCGGCTACGTCGATACGCGCACGCGCGGACTGTTCCTGAGCGCGCGGATCGCTTGCGGGATCGGGTTGCCGCTTCTGTTTGCGATATTCGCCAGCGGACGAATGAAGGGCGCGTACTGGATGATCGGGATGTTTGCCGCATTCGGGCTCGGTTTCATGCTGCCGAAGCTTTACGTGCAACGCCGTGCCGCCGCTCGTCGCCAAAGCGTCGTCGATGAACTGCCGTTGTTCGTCGACATGCTGCGCCTGTTGCAGGGTGTCGGGCTGTCGCTGGATCAAAGCCTGCAGGTCGTGACCAACGATTTCCGCGGGATGATGCCGGTGCTGTCGTCGGAGGTCGGCATCGCACAGCGTCAGTTCGCAGCAGGCCGCACGCGCGATCAGTCGATGCAGCGGTTGTCGGGCGGGTTCGAAAACGAGGACTTGCGTGCGATTGCCCGGTTGATGGTGCAGGTCGACAAGCACGGCGGCGCGGTGCAGGAGCCGCTCAAGCAGTTCGGCGACCGGCTGCGGGAGACGCGCCGCGCGATGCTTCGCGAGCGGATCGGCCGACTGACCGTGAAGATGACGGGTGTCATGGTCCTGACGCTGTTACCCGCACTGCTGATCGTGACGGCAGGGCCCGGGTTGCTGGCCGTGATGCATGCGCTGTCGGCGCATCAATGATGGGTGGAAGGGACGACGATGAAGCGGATCATCAGGATGACGAGGCACGCAAGTATGGTGGCGGCGGTGCTGCTGCTGGGTGCTTGCGCGTCCAAGGAAAGCGGTTACGGCATCGGTGCGCAGACCGAACGCGCGGCGCTGATTCATGCGGCTGACCAGAAACAGACGGTGCCGGATACGCCCGCGATGTATCTCGGTCTGATCCAGCGGATGCAGGCACAGGGTCTCTATTACGCGTCGCTTGCGCATATCGATGCGTACGACAAGGCGTACGGCGTGTCGCCGGACACGATCCTGCTGCGCGCAGACGCACTGCGCATGACCGACCAGCCTGCTGCCGGTGCGGCCGCCTATACGCAGTTGCTGAAGACGCCGCTCGCCGCTCGCGGTTACCGCGGGCTCGGGTTGATCGCCGGTGCGGCCGGCGATTTCGGTCACGCGGTACAGGCCCTGACGCAGGCGACCGAACTCGAGCCGACCGACGCGTCGCTGCTGTCCGATCTCGCCTACGCGAAATTGCGTAGCGGCGATGTGGTCGGCGCTCGGGTGCCGCTGATGAAGGCGGCGGAGCTGGATCAACGCAATCCGAAAATCGTCAGCAACCTCGCGCTGTATTTGCTCGCGGCAGGGCGCACACAGGACGCGCAGCGGCTGATGAACCAGCAGCATCTGTCGGCGGATATTCGCAAGGACATCGTCGGCGATGCCGCAAAAATTACGGCGGCTGCACATGCACAGCAGCGTGCGGTCGCAACGCCACCGGTGGTGTCGCGGCGCACCGCGACCGCGCCGATCACGCCGATGGCAAACAATTTTGGCTATGACCAGACCGTGCCATTGCTGCAACGGTTTGCACAATGAACAGAACAGACAGGCGGGGAACGACATGAATAACAACCATCAGCGGGCTATGCGTGCGGGGCGGATCGCGGTACTGGGCGCGATCATTTGCATGGCAATGGGCACCGCAGTCGTACATGCGCAACAAGGTACGGCGCCAGCCGCATCCGACGTCGACCGTTCGACCAGGGCATGGCTTTCGATGCAGCGAGACAACCGTGCGGCGGCACCGGTGCAGCCGATGCTCGGCGATGTTGCGTCGCTCGTTTATCAGCGTTATCTCGATTCGTTCAAGAACAAGATTCCGCAGTCGATGATGAGCACACTGGGCAGTTCGTCCGGCGGCATGTCGGGTAGCGGGCAGAGTGCGCAGTAAGCGAGATGACGATGCGGGCAGATCAAGCATATGGGTCTCGGCGGCGCGGCGCTCGCTCGCCGGGCAAACGACGTCAACGCGGCTCCATCATGGTCATGGCCGCGATCTGGGTCATGGTCGCGATCGTTGTGCTCGGGGTGATCGACATCGCGAATCTGTATTTGCAGAAGCGGGATCTGCAGCGGATCGCGGACATGGCCGCATTGGCGGCCGTGCAGCCGATGTCGAACGATCCGATCAGTTGCCTGAACGACGCACAAAACAATGTGACGACGAGTGCCACCATCAACGACAAGGGTTATGCATTTACGTTGATAGGTGCCACGGCGACGGGAAATCCTACCGCGGGAAACGACCAGATTGCCGTCAGCTGCGGAAGTTGGGATTCGTCGAGCGCTTACGTGACGCCGGCGTCGACTGCGGCGAATGCGGCGCAGGTAACGGTGTACCGGCAGGTGAACTACTTCTTCCTGGGGCTGCTGATCCAATTGAGCGGGCGACAGACCTCTGTCTCCGCGACGGCTACTGCACGTGCGTCGGCAATCGACACGTTCAGCGTGGGTTCGACGCTTGCGAGCCTGAATACCTCCTCGTCCGCGATACTCGATCCGCTACTCACCGGATTGCTGGGGGCCTCGGCCAACGTCAACGTCGGCCTGGCCAACTACCAGGCGTTGGCCGGAGCAAACGTTACGCTGGGTCAGTTGGCGACGGTGGCGACCCAACTCGGCACGGCGGGCATGTCGAGCCCCGCCAGCATCGGGAAGTTGCTCGGTCTTAATCTGACCGTCTCGGATATCCTGAACCTCACCGCCACGGCGGTGGGCAGCAATACCACGGTGGGCACGGTGCTCTCTGCGCTAAGCAACAGCGTTGGCGCCAATGTCAATGTCAACAAGATTTCTTTGGGGAGTCTCCTTCAATACTCGGGCAGCAATGCGGAGGCGGCGGCGAACGCGAGCATCAATGTGCTTCAGTTGTTGCTCACGACGGCGGAGATCGGTGCATACAACAGCGGGCTGACACTGTCGGTCAATTCAACAAGCTGCCCCGGTAGTGCGTTCTGTCCGCTCATTTCAGCGGTGTCGTCGCTGGTTCGAGTCAATAGCTTGCAATTGCAGGTGCTGGCGCCGCCGTCGATCGGAATAGGCGAAGCCGGACAAGTGAACGGCATATGGCGCACGCAGGCGTCGCAAGCGGAGATCGGGCTCCTCGTCGACGTGCAGGTGCTGGCGGATCCGCCACCGGTGGGAATTCCCTACGTATTGACGTTTCAGCTGACAGGGCCACATTTGCCCCTCTACATCATCCTGGGCGGGCCGGGTCGGGCCTGGCTGGCCAGTACGAGTTGCCAGTCGACCCCGGCATCGAGCACCGCGACGTTCGGCGCGCTGCCGGGCGTGGCGATGATTTGCGCCGGACAGACTACCGGGGGTAAGTTGAACCTCAATTCCCCGAGCTGTGCGACCAGCAGCGGTACGCTTTCTGTGGCGAAACTGTCGGGGTCAGGGGTGGTGAATTTCTCGCTTCTGCAACTCAGTCTGTCGCTGTCGAACCCCGTAGCGTACGTTGGGAGCAGCACCAGCACGCCGATCTACAGCGGGCCGCCATTGCCTTCGACTCCAGGTGCGCTGAGCACCAGCCTGCCGTTGTCGGGGACGGGAATCGTGTATCCGAACAATTCGCAATACTCGTTCTGCAATACCAAGCCGAGTAACGGCGCATGCACGTCGTCCGCATGGTCTCCGGGACCCAATTGGACCACGTCGTCGACAGCAACCAACACACTCAACGTGCAACTGACCAATCTGTTGAGCGGAACGCCGCTCCAGCTCAGCGTGGCAGGACTGGATCTATCGATCCTGACCTTGATACTTCAGCCGCTCACGGATCAGCTCATTCCTCTGCTGCTCGGGCTCGTCAACCCGTTGCTCAACCTGTTGGTCACACCGTTGCTGACGGCATTAGGATTGCAAATCGGCCAGGTGACCGTGATACAACATGGCCTGACTTGCAATGCCCCGCAAATCGTTCATTGAAAGCATCAACAATGAGAAACACCTCCGCAATCGAAGAGCTCGACCTGTACGTCTGGGAAGGCAAAGCGGACATTGTCGACCGCGTTGCCCGCTGCATGGCGAGCTTCGACGTCGAAGTGATCCGCGCCGACAATGCGGAAATCTCGCCGGAGCGCGCCGCCTTGCGGCCGTCGCTGGCGATCATCAGCGTGACGATGATCGAAACCGGCGCGGCGTTCCTGCGCGACTGGCAGGCCAACATCGGCATGCCGGTCGTCTGGGTCGGCGCGGCGCGCGACCACGACGCGTCGCAGTATCCGCCCGAGTATTCGCATATCCTGCCGCTCGACTTCACCTGCGCCGAACTGCGCGGCATGATCGGCAAGCTCGTCACGCAGCTGCGTGCGCATACGGCTGAAACGTCGCATCCGACCGAACTCGTCGCGCACTCGGAATCGATGCAGGCACTGCTGCATGAAGTCGATACGTTTGCCGACTGCGACACCAACGTGCTGTTGCACGGCGAAACCGGCGTCGGCAAGGAGCGCATCGCGCAACTGCTGCACGAAAAGCATTCGCGTTACCGGCACGGCGAATTCGTACCGGTGAACTGCGGCGCGATTCCCGACGGCCTGTTCGAATCGCTGTTCTTCGGTCATGCGAAAGGATCGTTCACGGGCGCGGTTGTTGCGCATAAAGGCTATTTCGAGCAGGCGGGGGGCGGCACGCTGTTCCTCGACGAAGTCGGCGATCTGCCGCTGTACCAGCAGGTCAAGCTGCTGCGCGTGCTCGAGGACGGCGCGGTGCTGCGCGTCGGTGCGGCGACGTCGGTCAAGGTCGATTTCCGCCTGGTCGCGGCGAGCAACAAGAAGCTGCCGCAGCTCGTGAAGGATGGCCTGTTCCGTGCCGATCTCTACTACCGGCTCGCGGTGATCGAGCTGAGCATTCCGTCGCTGGAAGAGCGCGGCGCGGTCGACAAGATCGCGCTGTTCAAGTCGTTCGTCGCGCAGATCGTCGGCGAGGATCGGCTCGCTCAGTTGTCCGATCTGCCGTACTGGCTGACGGATTCGGTCGCCGACAGCTATTTCCCCGGCAACGTGCGTGAACTGCGCAACCTCGCCGAGCGTGTCGGCGTGACGGTGCGGCAGACGGGCGGGTGGGATGCCGCGCGGTTGCAGCGGCTGATTGCGCACGCTCGCAATTCGGCGCAGCCGGTACCGGCGGAGAGCGCGGCCGAGGTCTTCGTCGACCGCAGCAAGTGGGACATGAACGAGCGCAGTCGCGTCATTGCGGCGCTCGACGCAAACGGTTGGCGGCGTCAGGACACGGCGCAGCAGCTCGGCATCAGCCGCAAGGTATTGTGGGAAAAAATGCGTAAATATCAGATCTTCGACGAGGAACCCGAGACCCGCGAAAGTGAGTAATTAATGAGATAAAATCGCGCTGAATTATAACGACTCGGGCGGGAATAGAACTTCATGAGCCATAAGACGGGGTTGGGAAGGGCGTGCGTATTGCTCGCCCTGGTGGGGGGCATGCAGGGCGCATACGCGCAAAGTCTGGCAGACAGCGGTTCGCCGGCAGTACAGCAGGCGTCGGCGCCGGTTGCGGCAATTCCGGTGATCGATTCGCAGACATCGGTGCAGCCGCAGGCGGGCGAGTCGACGGGGCCGAGCACGGTCGACGACCTGCAGCGCCAGATCCAGTCGCACACGCTGACGGAAATGCGCACGAGCTATAACGGCAGCTACGGCGCGAGCCTGCTGTTCAACGTCAAGGACGGTGCGTACTTCGTTGCACTGTTCCAGCAGAAGGCGTTCTGGCGCGTGATCAAGACTTACGACGAAACGCGTGCGGAAGCGATCTATCGCGATTTCTCGCATCAGGCGGAGCGGCTGGCCGTGAACGAACTGCGGGCAGCGAAGCTGGAATCGCAGAAAGCGCAAATGGACAAGCAGATCGAAGTCACGCAGGATCGCGCGCGGCGCCTGCAGGCCGATATCTCGATCGCCCGCCAGCAGCAGGCGGCGGTCGCGGATCGCCAGAAGAGCGTACGCAACGAGACGGCCGCATTGCAGGCGCAGCAGGCCGAGCTGCAGTCACAACTGCGTACGTTGCAGCAGCAGGTGCGTTCGTTGCAGCGCGAGGCCGATGCGGGCCTGCCGACGACGGCACACTGAACCCGATGGCGGTGCGGCGACATGCCGCGCCGGCCGCACAAGTAAAAAGGGCAAGCCGGTTGGCTTGCCCTTTTGTTTTACTGGCCGTCCGGCACGATTCGCCGGCGGCGTGTCACGATCACCGGCCCGTTGCCGCCGCGCGAATCCGACGGCGATGCGCTGCCGGATGCGTCGCCGGCGTCGCGTGGCGCGCCGTAGCTTTCGCGCGGTTCACGGGGTTCGCGCGGGGCGCCGTAGCCTTCGCGCGGTTCGCGCGAGCCATAGCCTTCACGCGGTTCGCGGGAGCCGTAACCGCCGTCGCCGCGCGATTCGCGCGAGCCGCCGTGCGAGCCGTACGGGCTGTGACCGCCGCCTTCACGGCCACCCGGGCGCCCGCCGGTGCGCGGCCCGCGGGGGCCGCTGCCACCCGGGCGCGAGCCGCCCGTGTCGAGCTGGATCGTGGAAATCGCGCGCTTGTAGATGCCTTGCAGACCCACGGGGGTGCGCAGCATCACCAGGTACTGGTCGAACGACTCGATACATCCCGTCAGACGAATGCCGTTGACGAGATAGATTTCAACGCGCTTACGTTCCTTGCGCGCCGAATTGATGAAGTCGTTTTGCGGATGGGATTCTGCGGGATTGGCCATTGAGGTGCGGCAGGAGCCTGCGTCAGAGAATATGTTGTGCGTGTGTGTGGCGTGTTCGTCCACAAGGTGTTTGGCGGGATTCTACCCTGTTCAATCGGGGAGCGCGCAGTCGTGATTGTGTCGAACCGTAACCCACTATAGACGTTCCAGCGCATTTTCGCGATTCGACCGAACGGCTAATGTCATTTCGTTACGCCGCGTTACGACTCTCGCAGTGCCGTATCACCTTGGTTCGCGCGCCGCACGTACATTGGTCGGGCGAGCCGGGCGGGCCGGCATATCAGGGATTCAGAACATGAACAAGAGACGATGGGCAGGGTGGGTCGGGGCCGTCGCGTTGCTGGCTTCCGGCAGTGCGATGGCGGGGCATGTCGACCTGTCGGTCGGCATCGGCGTACCGGTCGCGCCGGTCTATGTCGAACCGGCGCCGGTCTATGTGGCGCCGCAGCCGGCCGTGGTCGCCTATCCAGGCTACGGATACGGTTACTACGGCGATGACGACGACGATCGCTATCGCAAGTGGCGCAAGCACTATTACAAGCGATGGCACCGGCACCACGGCGACGACGATGACGATTGAGCCCGAGGCCGGCCCCGCCGGCGCGCATCAGAACGCGTAGTCGGGGTTTTTCGGGTCGAATGCGGTGTCGTCGAGTGTCGCCGGTGTGATTTTCTCGATGACGATCCGCTCGAAGATCTTGCCGTCGTTGTCATAGGACTCGACGGTCCGGAAATAGGGCGCGTGCAGGTCGAGCCCGAGGACTTCCTTCTTCGCGTAGAACTGCGGCCGGCCGGTCGGCGTTTCGTAGGTGAGCGCGACCACGCGCACGCCGCCGATCGTTCTGGCTTCCACATCGGTCGGCCGCTGCACGCCGGCTTCCACGTATTTCTTCCCTTCGGTCAGGTACAGGTTCGTGATGAACTCGGTGCCGAGATCCGTCACCTGGTGATTCGACTGGGCGCGCGCGAGTGCGCCGTCGAGTGCCGTCCACAGCGGAATCTTGCCGAGCAGGCCGCCGAGGTGACCGTACATCTCGTCCTTGCGCTGCGTCGCGTCGTAGATGGTCTCCTGGCCGGCGTGCGCACCGCCCGGCAGCCATTTCGCATAGACGCGCAGCGGCTCGCGGGTGGTCTTCACGAGCATGTGGTCGGGCGTATCGGACCATTTTCCGCTGATGCGCTCCTGGCGCACCATCGTGAACTGGTATGACGGATAGCCGTTGGGACCGTTCCGGATATAAAGCGGTACGGCGAGCGGATCGAGTGCCTTGAACAGCGCCGTGAGCGTCGCGTCATCGAATTGCGCGAGCGTGCCGCGCTGTGCGGCCGTGCGCAGCCAGCGCGCCTGCTGCGCGACCGGCTCGCGCGTGACTTTCGCGAGATCCGCCGGCAGTGCGGCACCCGCTGCCGCGCCCGCGGCGGCGGCCGTTTCCTGTGCATGCAGGCCCGCCTGTCCGAGCGACAACAGGCAGGCGACTGCCACGGCGGCGGCATGCCGCGCGTGGCGCTTCTTTCCTTCGTTCATCGACGGCGTCTCCCGGGGCGATGGATCGTTCAGCCTTGCTTCGCGGCCTTGATTTTGGCGAGTTCCTCGTCGCGCAGCGCGCGGCGCAGGATCTTGCCGACGTTGGTCTGCGGCAGCGCGTCGCGGAACTCGACGAATTTCGGCATCTTGTAGCCGGTCAGGTTCTTGCGGCAGTGTGCGAGCACGTCGTCGACCGTCAGCGACGGGTCGCGGCGCACGACGAATACCTTGATCCGTTCGCCTTGTACCTCGTCAGGAATGCCGATCGCCGCGGCTTCGCTGATGCCCGGATGCATCACCAGCACTTCCTCGATCTCGTTCGGATACACGTTGAAGCCCGACACGAGGATCATGTCCTTCTTGCGGTCGATCAGGCGGATGAAGCCGCGCTCGTCCATCACGCCGATGTCGCCGGTGCCGAGCCAGCCGTCGGCGTCGATCACCTTGGCCGTCTCGTCGGGGCGTTGCCAGTAGCCGCGCATCACCTGCGGACCGTGCACGCACAGCTCGCCCGGTTCGCCGATGGG
The DNA here is from genome assembly GCF_030482905.1 of Burkholderia sp. AU45251. Classification (NCBI taxonomy): domain Bacteria; kingdom Pseudomonadati; phylum Pseudomonadota; class Betaproteobacteria; order Burkholderiales; family Burkholderiaceae; genus Burkholderia; species Burkholderia sp. AU45251. The sequence goes on from NZ_JAUJQH010000019.1 coordinate 83,584, forward strand.
CGCCCAGGTGCCGTCCTCGCGGCGAAAGCGCACGATGGTGGACGGCGCGGGCAGGCCGATCGACCCGCTGAACGCGGCCATGTCGTTCAGGTCCACGGGGTTCATCGTGACGATCGGCGAGCATTCGGTCAGGCCATAGCCTTCGACGACCGGCCGGCCCGTCACTTGCTGGAAGCGCTCCGCGACCGCGCGCTGCATCGCCATCCCGCCCGCCATCGCGAGCTTCAGCTTCGAGAAGTCGCGCCTGCGGAATTCCTCGTTGTCGAGGAACGCGTTGTACAGCGTGTTGATGCCGGTGATGCCGGTGAACGTCTCGTTGCGGATGATCTTCATCACCATCGTCATGTCGCGCGGGTTCGCGATCAGGATGTTGCGCCCGCCGAGCCCCATGAAGATGAATGCGTTCACCGTCAGCGAATAGATGTGATACAGCGGCAGCGGCGTGAGCACGGTTTCGACGTCGCCCGATACCTGGTCGGCGATCCAGGCCTTCGCTTGCAGCAGGTTCGCGATCAGGTTGCCGTGCGTGAGCATCGCGCCTTTCGCGACGCCCGTCGTGCCGCCCGTGTATTGCAGGAACGCGAGGTCGTCGCGCGTGATCTTCACGGGTTGCGGTTTGCCGCGTGCACCGAGCGCGAGGGCGGAGCGCAACCGGATGGCCTGCGGCAGGTGGTAGGCCGGCACGAGCTTCTTCACGTGCTTCAGCACGAAATTGATCAGGCGTCCTTTCGCATTGAAGCCGTCGGCGAGCAGGTCGCCGAGCGCGGTGACGATGATGTTCTTCACCTGCGTTTCCGGCAGCGCGTCCTGCAGCGTGCGCGCGAAGTTCTCGAACACGACGATCGTTTGCGCGCCGCTGTCCTTCAGCTGGTGCGCGAGTTCGCGCACGGTGTAGAGCGGATTGACGTTGACGACGATCGCGCCGGCCTTCAGCGTGCCGAACAGCGCGACCGGGTACTGGAACGTGTTCGGCAGCATGATCGCGACGCGGTCGCCGGGCTTGACGCCGAGGCTTTGCAGATACGATGCGAACGCGTCGACTTTCTGCGCGAGCGTGCGGTAGGTCATCGATGCGCCTGCGCTCACATAGGCGACGCGCTCGGCGAAGCGGCTCGTGCATTCGTCGAAGAATTGCACGAGCGATGCATATTGCGTGACGTCGATCTCGTGCGGGACGCCGGGCGGGTATGACGCGTACCAGATGCCGTCGGAGTTCGGCGGAACCTGGGCCGCTGCGGGTGCTGCGGAAGATGACATGACATGTCTCCGGTCTTTGCTCTCGGCGACGGCGGGTGCTTCAGCACCCGCCCGTGCCCCGTGCCGCACGGTCGATCGACGGGGGCGTCTCGACGCCCCGCGTGACCGCGCGTTTCAATCAAATCGTGAACAGGAAGCCGCGCGTGGCCTCGCGCGCTCAGTTCGTGGAATGCAGCGTCGCCGTATCGGCGGTGGTCGCGCCCGACTGCGGCAGCCCGAACGCTTCGCTCGCGCCTGCGTCGTCGAGCACGGCCGCGAAGATCGACAGTTGCGCGCTGTCGGGCATCGGCGCTTTCAGCGCGGCGACGATCAGCGACGACAGTCGCGCGATCATCTGCACGTCGTTCATCGTGCGGCCTTGCGAGAACTCGTCGATCAGGCTTTCCGTTTCGGCGCCGGCGAGCGCGCCGGACAGCGCGCCGATCGCGAAGTGCAGGCGCCAGCCGAGCTCCGTGCGCGGCAGGTGCGGCAATGCCCGCTGGAACGCGTCGAAGAAGCGGCCCGCGACGCTCGCGTAGTGCGCGGTCAGGAAGTTGCGCACGAACGGCGACGGATCGGTGTACGCACGGCCGATCAGGCGCAGGAACCCGGGCCCGCCGCGCTCGGGATTGCGCGATGCCTTCAGCGCGGGAATGAACATCGCGCCGAGCACGTGCTCGCAGGTGATGTGCGTGCCGAGTTGCGCATCGAAGCGGTCGAGGATGCCGAGGCGTTCCTGGTTGAGCTGGTCGAGCCGGCGCGACAGCATCGCGTGAATCAGCGCTTCCTTGCTGCCGAAGTGGTAGTTGACCGCGGCCAGGTTGACCGCCGCGCGCGAGGTGATCTGGCGCATCGACATCGCCTCGAAGCCATGCTCGATGAACAGATCCTCGGCCGCATCGAGGATGCGCGCCTTCGTCCCGCCGGTCTGCCGAGTGCCGGATGACCGTGCCCCGGACGGCCGTCCCACGGATGGCCGTCCTTCCTGACTTACTGCCATGTCCCGCCTCCCATGCCGGTCGCCCGGCCGCGAACTGGTGATTTGTTTGTCTGATTCAAACAGTCGTTTTTATTAAGATAAAAAAGGGCAGGCGGAGCGGGCAAGCGGGGAATCTGGACAAATTCCTCTAGTTCGATGTGCGGATGCGGAAAGTATCGCGCGTGCCCTCGGCAGGGCGGGGCACGCGCGATGGTGCGATGCGTCAATCCGCGGGGTCAGCTGACCGTGCTACGCGTATTGACCGATTGCGTCATGTCGATGCCGCGCCGTTCGCGGCTGAACAGGATCAGCACGGCGATCACGACGGCGACGATGCCGGCCACGAGCGCGAGCGCGAAGCTGTAATTGTTGTTGTTCGACACGGCGAGCGAGGCCTGCATTGTCGCGTTGCCCGACGCGAGCAGGTTGCCGAGCTGGTAGACGACGCCGGGGAAGGTCGCGCGGATCTCGTCGGGCGAAATCTCGTTCAGGTGAACCGGGATCACGCCCCACGCACCCTGCACTGAGATCTGCATCAGGAACGCACCCGCGGCGAGCGCAACCGGGCCGCTCGAAAATGCCCACAGCGGCAGCACGGGCAGTGCAATCAGCGCAGCGATGAAGATGGCGCGACGCCGGCCGATCCGCTCCGAGATCGCACCGAACGACAGGCCGCCGACGATGGCGCCGATGTTCAGCACGATCGTGATCCACGACACGGTATGCGGATCGAAGTGATGCTGCTCGCGCAGGAACGTCGGATAGAGATCCTGCGTGCCGTGCGAGAAGAAGTTGAACGCGGTCATCAGCACGATCGCGTAGATCGTGAGCTTCCAGTTCTGCCGCATCGTGGTGCCAAGGCTCGGGCGCGGGCGCTTCTCCATCTGCTTCCACGCCGGCGATTCGGGCACGTGTGCGCGCACGTAGAGCACGAGCAGCGCGGGCAGCACGCCGACCATGAACATCCCGCGCCAGCCGATGTACTGGTAGAACAGGCCGAACACGACGGACGCGAGCAGGTAGCCGCTCGGATAGCCGGCCTGCAGCAGCCCCGACACGAAGCCGCGCGCATGGGTCGGCACGGTTTCCATCGTCAGCGCGGAGCCGACGCCCCATTCGCCGCCCATCGCGACACCGAACAGCGCGCGCAACACGAGCAGCGCGGTCAGGCTCGGCGCGAAACCCGACGCGAGTTCGAGCAGCGAATAGCATGCGATGTTGACCATCAGCGTCGGGCGCCGGCCGAAGCGGTCGGCGAGTCGGCCGAAGATCAGCGCGCCGAGCGGGCGCATCGCGAGCGTCAGCGTGAGCGCGAACGCGACGGCGGGGATCGTCGACCCGAATTCGGCGGCGATGTCCTTCAGCACGAAAACCATCAGGAAAAAATCGAACGCATCGAGCGTCCAGCCGAGGTAGGCGGCGATCGTGACGTTGCGTTGTTCGCGGGTCCAGCTCATGTCCGAGGTCTCCTCGTTGGCTTGCGCGCTCGCGATGTGCATGCGGATGCGGATGCGGGCCCGGCTTGCGCGCGGTGCGGGGGCATTGATCGAGTGTAGGCCGCGGCGCCGGGCGATGTAGGGCGCGATAACGTCGAATCGGGAATAATCCCTAGGAAATGAACTGTTTCGGAAATGGAAACGGCGTCGCACGAAACAGGCGACAGGCATCTGTATCATTCCGGCAGGCTTTTTGTAGTTGTTTTGTAATGCGCCCGATGCACATCGTCACCGAATCAGGAGTCCAGATGACCGAACCTTCCGCCGCCACGCTGCCGGTGCTCGAAACGGCCCGGCTGTGGCTGCGTCCGCGTGTGCTGGCCGACCTCGATGCGTGCATCGAGATGGATCGCAATCCCGAGGTCACGCGGCACATCGCGGGCCCGTGGCACGATCCGGTCGAGCATCGACGCTTCGTCACGCACCGGATCACGCGCGACTATCCGCCGGGCCTCGGCTACTGGTCGATCTTCGAGAAGGCCGCGCCCGATGCGTTCATCGGCTGGATCCTGCTGATTCCCGACTATGCGGACGGCGCGCGCGACGTCGAGATCGGCTGGCGGCTGGTGCGTACGACATGGGGGCGCGGCATCGCGAGCGAGGCTGCGTCAGCCGTCGTGCGTCATGCCTTCGACACGGTGCGGCTGCCGCGCGTGATCGCCGATATCGCGGAGGCCAACAGAGGCTCGCTGAATGTCGCGCGCAAGCTCGGGATGCGTCGCGTGAGCATCGTGCACGACGGTATTCCTTACATTCGACATCGTCTCGAACGCAACGATCTGCGTGCGTAGCGCATGCGCAGGAGGATGTCAGAGATCGTCAACCGGATGCGTATCGAGGTCATGACGTATTAACGGCTCGCGCGATCAGGAGTATCGTTGCCGGAATTTCGCAACATGGGGTACGACCATGGCACTCGGCAATGATGTTCATCTGATTCCCGTCAAGCTTGAAGAACTGCGTCCCACGCAGATGACGGTCGGCTATCGCGAAGTCAAGGCGAAGCGAAAGCACTGGAAGGGGCTCAGCAAGCGTGCGCGCAAGGCCGCGATCGAATCGCACTGGTTCCCGGCCGTGCTCGGCCCGGACGGGCTGCACTACATCACCGATCACCACCATCTCGGCCTCGCACTGATCGAGGAAGGCGAGGCGCGCGTGAACGCGATGCTGCTGAAGGATCTGTCGTGGCTCGACCACACGATCTTCTGGCGGATGATGGAACACAATCAGTGGGTGCATCCGTTCGGCGCGGACGGCACGCGCCGCGACTACGAGAATCTGCCGAAGGCGCTGACGGGGCTCGTGGACGATCCGTACCGCAGCCTTGCCGGCGAGCTGCGCACGGCGGGCGGCTATGCGAAGGACGCGACGCCGTTCAGCGAATTCCTGTGGGCCGACTACCTGCGCCAGCACGTGTCGCTCGACCAGATCCGCAAGAATTTCGCGAAGGCGCTCGATATCGCACTGCATCGCGCACATGAGCAGGATGCACGCTATCTGCCCGGCTGGTCGGGCGTCATCGCCGTCAAGCCTTGACCGCCTCATGACGACCGCCCCGATCCGTCCCGAGGCCGGCCCGCAGCATGCCGACCATTTCGCCGTGCTCGACGCGACTTCGCCGCCACCCAAGCGACGCATCGGCCTCGATGCGCTGGCCGGCCTGTCGATCGCGGGCCTGCTGATACCCGAGGCGGTCGCGTACGCGGGGTTGGCCAACCTGCCGCCGCAGGCAGGTCTCATCGCGTTGCTGTCGGGTCTCGTCGTCTATGCGCTCACCGGCAGCAGCCGCTTCGCGATCGTGTCGTCGACGTCGTCGTCCGCCGCCGTGCTGGCCGCGACGGTGCTCGCGGAGTCGGGGATGGCGCTCGCCGCGCAGCTCGCGCTCGCGGCGGCGCTCGTCGCGATGACGGGCGTGCTGTTCATCCTGGCGGGCGCCGCGCGGCTCGGCGGCATGTCGGATTTCGTCGCGCGGCCGGTGCTGCGCGGCTTCACGTTCGGCCTCGCGGTGACGATCGTCATCAAGCAGTTGCCGAAGATTCTCGCGATTTCCGTGCAGCACAGCGATGCGCCGCATGTCGCGCTCGACCTGGTCACCGGCGCGCCGCATGCGAATCTCGCCAGCGTCGCGCTCGGTGCGACCGCATTGGCATTGCTGTTCACGCTCGGGCGGAGCTCGCGCGTGCCCGCGACGCTCGTCGTGATCGTGCTGTCGATCGTGGCCGGCTATGCGATCGACTGGCAGCGATACGGGATCGCGATCGTCGGCCACATCGATTTCAAGCACATCGAGTTCGGCTTGCCGACCCTCGACCGCAATGCGTGGATGCAGACCATCGAGCTTGCGTTCGCGCTGATGCTGATCCTCTACGCGGAATCGTACGGATCGATCCGCAACTTCGCGCTGAAGCATGGCGACAGCGTGTCGCCGAATCGCGACCTCGTCGCGCTCGGCTGCGCGAATCTGGTGTCGGGCCTGCTGCACGGGATGCCGGTCGGTGCGGGCTATTCGGCGACCTCGGCGAACGAAGCGGCCGGCGCGCAGTCGCGCTTTGCAGGCCTGTGGGCGGCGGGTGTGGTCGCGCTGATCGTCTGGCTGCTGCTGCCGCAGCTCGCGCGCACGCCGGAGCCCGTGCTCGCGGCGATCGTGATCTTCGCGGTCAGCCACTCGCTGCATCCGTCGGTATTCCGGCCGTATTGGGCCTGGCATCGCGACCGGCTCGTCGTGATCGCCGCGCTGCTCGCAGTGCTCGTGCTCGGCGTGCTGCACGGGCTGCTCGCGGCCATCGGCGTGAGCCTGCTGCTGACGCTGCGCAAGCTGTCCGAGCCGAACGTCAGCGTGCTCGGCCGGCTGCGCGACAGTCACGACTTCGTCGACGTGGCGAGCCACGCCGATGCGAAGCCGGTGTCGGGCGTGCTGATCGTGCGGCCCGAGGCGCAGCTGTTCTTCGCGAATGCGGACCGGATGCTGAACCGCGTGCGTGCGCTGATGAAGACCGCGCCGGACACGCATACGGTGATGCTCAGCCTCGAGGAAACGCCGGATGTCGACGGCACGACGATCGAATCGTTGCGCACGTTCGCGGCTGAATGCACGGCGCGCGGGTTGCGCCTTGCGATCGTACGGCTCAAGGTGCACGCGCTGCATGCGTTGCGCCGCGCAGCGGACGAGACGCTGCACGACGACGCGATGTCCGAATTGAGCGTCGACGAGAGCCTGCAGCTGCTGCAGGCCGGGATGCCGCCGAACGGTAGCGGCGGAACGACCGCCGCTTGACGGTGCCGGGGCGGCGCGCCGGCGCGTGTTATTGCGAAACGACAGCGTCGGCCGAGCGATCGATCATGTCGGTCACTTCGGCCGCCGTCGGCGCATAGGCGCCTGCATGCGCACAGGCGACCGCCGCACAGGCGGCTGCGTAGCGCAGATGCTCGGCGGCTGACGCATCGGGCCGCGCAAGCTGGCTCGCGAGCCAGCCCCCGATGCTCGCATCGCCGCAGCCGACGGTGTCGGCAACCTCGGTCGGGAACGCGGGCTGGAACAGCACGGTGTCGCGATGCAGGAGCTGCATGCCGGACGCGCCGCGGGTGACGAGCATCGTCGCGTCCGGCGCCCACGTGCGCAGTTGCGCGAGCGCGGCGGCTTCATCGAGTTCGGGAAACAGCCCGTGCAGATCCTCGTCGGATACCTTGATCCAGTCGGCGAGCCCGGCCAGCCGGCACAGCGTGTCGCGATACGATGGCGCGGCCATCGGCGCACGGAAGTTCGGGTCGAACGAGATCCGCTTGCCGGCCGCCCGCGCAGCTTGCGCAACTTCGATCAGGCGCGACGCGAGCGGCTCGCGCACGACACCGAGCGAACCGACATGCACGATCTCGGCCGCGTCGAGTGCGCCGGCGGGCAGGTCCGCCGGATCGAACGCGAGATCGGCGCTGTGCTCGCCGATGAAGAAATAGTGGGGCGGCTGCTTCGACACGACCATCGCAAGCAGCGGCGCGCGATCGACCTGCCGGATGAAGCGCAGGTCGAGCCCCGCGTCGGCGCTCTTGCGCATCAGCTCGTCGCCGAAGATGTCGCGGCTGATCGTGCCGGCGAAGGCCGTCGGCACGCCGAGTCGCGCACCGACGCGCGCGACGTTCCAGCATGAGCCGCCAGCGACGCTGTGCCAGCGCTGCGCGTCGTCGCGGATGAAATCGGTCAGTGCTTCGCCGAATACGATCAGGCGGGGAAACGTCGTCGTCATGTCGAAACCTTGTGCCGCGACGTTGCGCGCGGCCATGCACGGGGGGAAGTCGGCAGGCGGGTGGAGCCGGCCGTCGCGTGCGGCGATGCGGCCGGGCACCGCCCGGTTTTGCGGCGGGGCGGCGCGATCAGCGCGGGGTGCTCCAGCCCTTGTAGCTCTTCACGTTGTCGCGCGTGATGAGCGTCGGTTCGATCAGGATCATCGGGTTGGCCGGCTTCTGGCCGTTCATGATCCCGTAGCCGACGTTGACGGCCTGCTGCGCCATCGCCCACGGATCCTGGCTCGACGATGCCTGCACGAGCGTGTTGGTCTTGAGCGCGACTTCGATGTCGGGCGCGCCGTCCACCGACGTGATTACGATGCCCGGACGGTTCAGCTGTTTCGCGGCGAGATCGCTGCCGATCGCCTGCGGGTCGTTGATCGTGAATACTGCATCGAGCTTCGGAAAGCGCGTCAGGTAGCCCTGCATCGCATTCATCCCGCCTTCGCGCGAGCCCTTGCCGTCCTGGTCGCTCGACAGTACCTTGATGCCGGCATTTTTCGCGAGCACGGTCTTGCAGCCGTTGACGCGATCGATCACGGCGGACACCTGCGGGCCGTTCTCGATGATCACGTTGCCCTTGCCATTGAGTTTCTTCGCGATGTAATCGCATGCCAGCTCGCCGGCCTTCACGTTGTTGGTCTGCACGGTCGCGTTCGCGCCGGCCGCCGCGACGTCGACCGCGACGACCGTGATGCCGGCCGCCTGCGCTTTCTTCACCGCCGGCTCGATCGCCTTCGGGTCGGTTGCGTTGAGCAGGATCATGTCGACGTGCGCGGAGATGAAGTTGTCGATCTGCGTGAACTGCTTGTTCAGGTCATAGTCGGCCGACACGGCCGTGACCTTCGCATTCGGGTTGAGCTGCTTGGCACGCGCCTCGGCGCCCTTGACGATCGTGACGAAGTACGGATTGCCGAGCGACCCGACCGTGACGCCGATCGATTTGAGCGGCTTGTCGGCCGCGTGCGCGGCGGAAGCGCCGAAGGCGAGTGCGCAGGCAGCGGCGGTCAGGATGGCTTTGTGTTTGAACATGTCGTTGTGTCTCCGAGAAGTGGGCTGGCGAGCGGGCGCAGGGATCGGCCTGCGCCGCAAGGTCGAATGAACGGGAAGGGGTTCAGGTACGTGCGGAATCGCGCTGGCGGTAGCGGTCGAGCGCGACGGCGCCGATGATCACGAGCCCCTTGATGATGTACTGCCAGATGTCCGATACGCCGAGCAACACGAGGCCGTTCGTCAGCACCGCGATGATCAGCGCGCCGATCAGCGTGCCGACGATCGAGCCGACACCGCCGACGAAGCTCGTGCCGCCGAGGATCACCGCGGCGATCGCGTCGAGTTCGTACGACTGGCCGAGCTGCAGGCCGTTGGCCGCATAGAGCCGCGCGGCCGACATCACCGCGCCGAGGCCGGCGAGCAACCCCGACGCCGCGTACACGAACAACTGGATCGCCCGCACGTTGATGCCGGACAGGCGGGCGGCTTCCGGGTTGCCGCCGACCGAATAGATGCGCATCCCGAGCACCGTGCGGCGCAGGATGAACCACGAGATCGCGATCACCGCGCACGCGATCACGACGAGCCACGGCACACCGAGGATCGTGCCGTTGCCGATGAACGCGAACGGCAACTGCGGATTGAACACGGTCGTGTCGTTGCCGATCAGGCGCGCGACGCCGCGTACGGCCGTCATCGCGCCGAGCGTGACTATGAACGGCGGCAGGCGCAGGAACGAGATCAGGCCGCCGTTGATCGCGCCGAACACGAGGCCGACGACGAGCGCGAACGGCACGCCGAGCCAGCCCCAGCCCGGGATGGTCGACGCGAGCAGCGCCGCGACGGCCGCGGCGGCGAGCACCGAGCCGACCGACAGGTCGATGCCGCCCGTGAGGATCACGAAGGTCATGCCGGCGGCGAGCACGATGTTGATCGACGCCTGCTGCGTGACGATCGACAGGTTCTGCAGCGTGAAGAAACCGTCGGTCAGGAAGCCGAAGCCGATGCACAGAACCAGCAGCACCGGCAGCATGCCGGCGGTGCGGATCAGCGATTGCACGCGGGCACGGTGATCGGTGCCGCGCAACAGCGGCGTACGGTTGCCCACCGGCTGGGCCGTCGCGGAAGCGAGGTTCCGCTGCTTGGTCGGGTTGATCATTTCGGTAACCTGAATGTAAAAGTGAAATGAAAGGGCGGGTTCAGTGCGCGTCGGCGAGTTCGGCCTGCGAGCCGGTGGCGAGCGCGATGATCGCTTCCTGCGTGATGGGCGTGTGCGTGTGGCCGCCGAGTTCGCCCGCGATCTCGCCTTCGCGCATCACGAGCACGCGATCCGCGACGCCGATGATCTCCGGCAGTTCGCTCGAGATCACGATCACGCCCACACCGGCCCGGGCGAGCTCGTTGATGATCCGGTAGATCTCGGATTTCGCGCCGATGTCGACGCCGCGCGTCGGTTCGTCGAGGATCAGCACGCGCGGCTTCGTTTCGAGCAGGCGCGACAGCAGCACTTTCTGCTGGTTGCCGCCCGACAGCGCGCCGACGTTGACGTTCGCGTTCGGCACGCGGATCGACAGCGACGCAATGGCGTCGCGTGCGCGTTCGGCGCCGCGCGCGAGGTCGAGCGCACCGAGCCGCGCATCGCGGCTGCAGACCGAGATGTTGATGTTGTCGCGCACGCTCATGTCGAGGAACAGGCCCTGGCGCTTGCGGTCTTCGGTCAGGTAGACGAGGCCCGCGTCGATCGCGTCGCGCGGCGAGTGCGAGCCGAACGTGCGGTCGCCCACCTTCACGTCGCCGCGCACGCGCGGTTCGGCGCCGAAGATCAGCCGCGCGAGTTCGGTGCGGCCTGCGCCGACGAGCCCCGCGACGCCGAGCACTTCGCCGGCGTGCAGGTCGAAGCTGCAGCCGCGCACGCGCGCGCCGTCGGCGATGTCGCGGACCGACAGCAGCAGGTGGCCGGGATCGTACGGTGCGTGTTCCTTCTTGTAGAAGCCGGAGATGTCGCGGCCGACCATCATCGCGACGAGGCGCTCGGCCGACAGCGATGCGCGGTCGAGCGTGCCGACGTACGCGCCGTCGCGCAGCACCGATACACGGTCGGACAGTTCGTAGATCTCCGCCATCCGGTGGCTGATGTAGATGATCGCGAGACCTTCTTCGCGCAATTGGCGGATCAGGCGGAACAGGTGCTCGGTCTCGCGCGACGACAGCGGCGTGGTCGGCTCGTCCATCACGAGGATGCGTGCGCGGGTGTGCACGGCGCGCGCGATCTCGACGAGTTGCTGCTCCGCGATCGACAGCGTGTCGACGAGCGTGTCGGGCCCGAACGATGCGCCGAGGCGCGCGAGCACGTCCTCGCAGCCGCGCGCCATCGCCGCGCGGTCGATCGTGCCCCAGCGCCGGTTGCCGCGCCGCAGTTCGCGGCCGATATAGATGTTTTCCGCGACGGTCAGGTTCGGCGACAGGCACAGCTCCTGGTAGATCACCGCGACGCCCGCATCGCGTGCGGCAAGCGGGCCGTCGATGTCGATGCGTGCGCCGTCGATCAGGATCTCGCCACCGGCATCGGCGCGGTATGCGCCCGACAGGATCTTCATCAGCGTCGATTTGCCCGCGCCGTTTTCGCCCATCAGCGAATGGATCTCGCCGGGATAGACGGTCACGCTGACGTTGTCGAGCGCGCGCACGGCCGGGAACGTCTTGCTGATCCCGCGCATCTCGAGCAGCGGGCGGGGCGACTCAGATCGTGACATGGCTGGCCTCCTGCGAGTCGGTGCGGGCGCCTTTGAGGATGCCGGCCCGCGGGGAGAAGTTGAAGAACATCGGCAGCGTGGCCGCGCCGATCGCACCGGCGTCGGCGCCGAACGTGCCGCGTACGAGCACCGGCGTGCCGCGCGCTTCGGGCGCGGTGGCCACGAGCGCCGCACGCAGACGGGTCGTGACCGCGTCGAGCAGGCCCGCGTCGGTATCGGCATCGAGCACGACTACCGGCGCATCGACCACGCACAGCACCGCTCGCAACGCCGGCGCAAGCGCGTCGACGCAATCGTCGATCCATTCGTCGACGGCAGGCAGGCCGCGGGCGATGCACGCTTCGAGATCGGCCCGGTTGTCGACCGTCTCGCCGTGATGGCGCAGATGGCGCACGAGCGCATGCAGCGACGCGCGCGCGAGGAGGATGTCCCACGGGCCGCGCGGCGGCGGTGCGGATGCCAGCCGGCTCGGCGGCACGGGAATCACGGCGATGTCACCCGCATTGCCGGTTACGCCGCGCAGGCAGTCGCCGTCGATCGCGATGCCGCCGCCGATCGCCGGCCCGATGAACAGGTAGACGAAGTCGTCGCACTGCCGGCCGTATCCATAGAACAGCTCGGCGATCGCGGCAGCGTTGCCGTCGTTTTCTCCGAATACCGGGAGCGATAGCGTGCGACCGAGGTCGGCCGCGAAATCGACGTCTTCCCACGCGCGGAACGTGTCGGGTGCAAGGCCGAGCTCGCGCATCCACGCACCCAGGTTGTAGGGCTGCGCGACGCCGATGCCGGTCAGGCGGGCGCGCTCGTGGTCGGGGAGCAGGGCCTGCATCGCGTCGATGTCGTGCCGGACGATCTCGAGCACGTCGGCGGGCGGAGGCAGCAGCGTGTCGTGCGAGCGGCGGCCGAGCACGTCGCCCGCGAAGTTGACGAGCGCCGTTTCGATGCGCATGCGGTCGAGATGGACGCCGATGCCGAACGCGCCGCGCGGGTCGAGGCGAATCAGCGAGGCCGGCTGGCCGCGCTGGCCTTCGGTGCGGCCCGCGAATTCGATCAGCTTTGCGTCGGCGAGCGACGCGATGATGCTGCCGACCGCCGTGCCCGTCATGCTGGCGAGACGGGCGAGATCGGCCTTCGACGCGCTGCCGGCGCGGCGCAGCGTCTTCAACAGCAGGCGCTCGTTGTAACGGCGCACGTTGGCCGAGTTGCTGCCTTGGCCGAAGTGCGGGCTTCTCATGGCGTCTCCTTCCATGGTGCGCCGTTTGGTGGCGCATTAAATAAATCACGTTGATTTATTTAACCGCGTGAGCGCCGGCATGTCAGCCTAGGGAAATCCCGGTTTTGGGTGGAGGCGGGGATGGCGGAGTGAGGCGTCGGGAATCGGGGGCGGATTGAGGCGCGCTGGAAAGTCAGGCGCAACGTGATACCGGTGGTGGCATTCGCGCGGGACAAATGGCTGTCGCCGGGTTCGCAGCACGCCGTCACGGCTCACCGGTGCTGATCGCGCAAACGGAACCGATGGGTTCGTTCGTGAAGATGGGGGATGTTTTTCCGGAGCCGGAAATGAAAAAAGGTCGGCTAGAAGCCGACCTTTTTAAATACAGATGGTGCCCAGGAGAGGACTCGAACCTCCACGATGTTGCCACCGCTAGGACCTGAACCTAGTGCGTCTACCAATTCCGCCACCTGGGCACGTTTCGCTTGTTGCTGCATCGCGAAAGAACGCAATTATAGCGTGTCCGAAGGGGCTGTCAACACAATTTGAGGTCGCGAACGAAAATAATGTGGCGGACCTGTTCGGGGCATCGGGCGGGCGGGGTGCGCAAACATTGCGGCGGTCGACGCGTGTCGTCGAACTTGGGATGCCGACCAGGAACTCGAGCGCATCATTTCCGGATGCCGGAAATGAAAAAAGTAGAAAGCAGATGGTGGTTAGCAGGAGGGGCTTGATCGCACTTGCAAGCGCGGCCTTTCAAGATCTCGCGCGAAGCGAGCAGGCGCTTTGTTTCCTGCGCCGGAAATGAAAAAAGGCCGGCTAGAAGCCGACCTTTTCAAAAACAGATGGTGCCCAGGAGAGGACTCGAACCTCCACGATGTTGCCACCGCTAGGACCTGAACCTAGTGCGTCTACCAATTCCGCCACCTGGGCACGTTTCGCTTGTTGCTGCATCGCGAAAGAACGCAATTATAGCGTGTCCGAAGGGGCTGTCAACACAATTTCATCGACGACGATGAAAATTATCGCCCTTCACTGAACGGCCACTCACACACCGACCGGCTCCGCCCGTTTCGCAGCGAAATTCCAGCGCAGCGCCTGCCCCGTCTCGACACGCGTTGGCAGCAGGCCGGCGGCCAGGAACGTGTCGGCGATCTGCTGCTGCTCACCGAAATTTTGCGGGGCCACCGCGCGGATGAGATAACTGCGCCGCGCGTTCGCGCGCGCGATCGTCGTCGCGTCGAGCCCCCAGATCGGTGCGAGGGTATTCGCGGCCTCCTGCGGGTGGTCGCGCAGCCACGTGCCGGACTGCGACAACTGGTCGAACAGGATCTGGATGACGTCAGGCCGCGCGGCGGCGAAGCGGCTCGATGCGAGGTAATAGCGCTGGTACGACGCGAGCCCGTTGCCGTCGGTGAGAATCCGCACGTCGGGATTCCGGTCGACCGACGCGACATAGGGATCCCACGTGATCCACGCGTCCACGCTGCCGCGCTCGAACGCCGCGCGGCCGTCCGCGGGCGTCAGGTAATGGATCGCCGCATCGGCAGGCCCGAGCTTCGCGCGTGCGAGCGCGGCAAGCAGCAGGTAGTGGCTGCCGGCTGCCTTCGTGACCGCAATGCGCTTGCCCTTGAGGTCGGCGAGCGTGCGCAGTGCGCCGTCCTGCTTGACGATGATTGCCTGCGCCTTCGGCGAAGGCGCTTCCTGCGCGACGTACACGAAACGCGCATGCGCGGCCTGCGCGAAGACCGGGACCGTATCGGCCACGTCGGCGCTGAAATCGACGGCGCCAACGTTGAGCGCTTCGGTCAGCGGCAATCCGCTCGCGAATTCATGCCACGACACACGCAAGCCGAGCGGCGCCAGTGCCTGTTCAAGTGCGCCGCGCGTCTTGAGCAGTGTGATGAGCGTCGACGATTTCTGGTAGCCGATACGCAACACATCGGGTGCGTTCTCGGCGTGCGTTCGGACGCCGGCGGCAGTGAGGCCTGCGGCCAGCATCACGCGTGCGAATGCGCGGCGGTTCATCGACGTCATGGATCGTGCTCCTGGTCTGGTTCGTTGCATTGAAGCGAGCCGGCTAACTTACAACGGGGCGGGCAGACGGTAACCGATAAATTCTGCTATCGATCCGGCTGGCGAGCATAAGGGGAGGGTGGAGGCGCCGGTGGTCGCGGCGCGCTCGATCATTTGCGGACAGCCGATCGACGTTTCCTGCTTGCATTTGATTGCATAGTCAAATATATTCATTGCAGAAAACTCAGAGTCAGCGATTGGCGTTGGCGCGGACAGTATCCGCGCGCCGCGCCGGTCGCTTTTTTTCCCTCATTTATCTGACTTGTCAGTTAATTTTGCTCGGTGTCGCGGCGGCTGTTCGCGTGGTGCCCGATCAGAAGGACCTCCGATGAAACCGTCCGAAAGTCCGGGCGCGCCGGCGCCGCTGACCGGCGCCAGCTTCGCACTGGGCACGCTCGCGGTGGCGCTCGCCACGTTCATGAACGTTCTCGATTCGTCGATCGCCAACGTCGCGATTCCAACCATTTCCGGCAATCTGGGCGTGTCCACCGACGAGGGCACGTGGGTCATCACGCTGTTCTCCGCGGCCAACGCGGTGTCGATCCCGCTGACCGGCTGGCTGACGCAGCGGGTCGGGCAGGTGAAGCTGTTCGTCTGGGCCATCCTGCTGTTCGTGCTGTCGTCGGCCGCGTGCGGGCTTGCACCCAACCTCACCGCGCTCCTCGCGGCACGGATCGTTCAAGGCGCCGTGGCTGGGCCGCTCGTGCCGCTGTCGCAGGCGTTGCTGCTGGCTTCGTTTCCAAAGGAGAAGAGTTCGAGCGCGCTGGCACTGTGGGGAATGACGGCAACCGTCGGGCCGATTGCCGGCCCCGCGCTCGGCGGCTGGATCACGGACAACTACAGCTGGTCGTGGATCTTCTACATCAATGTGCCGGTCGGGTTGTTCGCCGCCGCCGTGATCTGGGCGCTCTATCGCAACCGCGAGACGCCAACCAGCAAGCTGCCGATCGACAAGGTTGGGCTGATCGCGCTGGTCGTGTGGGTGGCCGCGCTGCAGGTCATGCTCGACAAGGGCAAGGATCTCGACTGGTTCAATTCGTCGACGATCTGGATCCTGACCATCGTGGCGGTGGTCGGCTTCGTGTTCTTCCTGATCTGGGAGTTGACCGAGGAGCGTCCGATCGTCGATATCAGGCTGTTTGCACAACGAAATTTTCTTGGCGGAACGGTGGCCATTTCGATTGCGTTTGCGGTATTTTTCGCGAATCTCGTGATCCTGCCGCAATGGATCCAGGGTTCGCTCGGCTACCCGGTCATCAATGCCGGCCTCGTGACTGCTCCGCTCGGCATCTTCGCGGTGCTCCTCGCGCCGGTGGTCGGGAAGGTGATGCCGAAATCGGATATGCGCGTGCTCGTCACGTTCGCATTTCTCGGATTCGCCGGCGTGTTTTTCATGCGCTCGCGCTATACGACGGGCATCGATACGTGGTCGCTCGTGGTGCCCACGTTGCTGCAAGGGATCCCGACGGCGTTCTTCATGACGCCGCTCACGTCGATCATCCTGTCGGGGCTGCCGCCCGAGCGCATCCCGGCGGCCGCGGGCCTGTCCAATTTTGCGCGCGTGTTCATGGGCGCGGTCGGCACGTCGCTCGCGAGCACGGCGTGGAACGACCGCACGATTCTGCATCATGCGCAACTGGCCGAGCAGGGCAGCGTGAACAACCCGATCTTCGCGAGCGCGCTCTCCAGCGTGCAGGGTGCGCTGGATGCAGGTATGCCGAAGGCGCTGACGTTCCTCGAAGCGACGTTGAATGCTCAGGCGACGATGCTGGGGCTGAACGACGTTTTCTGGCTGTCGGCGGTGATCTTCGTGCTGATCATCCCGCTGGTCTGGGTGACGAAACCGGGCAAGGGCGTGGCAGCCGGGGCGGCGGCCGGCGGGCATTGAGCCGGCGCGCACGCGGGATGCCGCGTGCCTTGAAAAATCATGATGTCGCAATTATTGTGTCGGTCAACAATATCCGACTCAGCGAGCACGATGGAACACTACACGCCGAAGAATTTCCTGCTCACCGAAAGCGTGGGGTTCGTGCTCGCGAAGGCGCGCAACCTGGTCACGTCCGAGATGGATGCGGCATTGAAGGATCTCGATATCACGGCGCAGCAGATGGGCGTGCTGCTGTCCCTGCGGAGTGGCAGCGCGGCGACGCCTTTCGAATTGTCGAAGCTGCTCGGCGTCGACACCGGGCTGATGACGCGCTTGCTCGACAAACTGGAGGGCAAGGGGCTCGTCGAGCGTTCGCGCAGTGTGAGCGATCGGCGCGTGGTGGACCTCGCGCTGACCGAAGCGGGGCAGGCGGTTGCCGCGCAGATTCCTGAGATCGCGCCTAAGGTGCTCAATGCCCGCTTGCGGAAATTTTCGAAGACCGAGTTCGATGAACTGAGCCGGCTGCTGCGCAAGTTCATCGGCGAGTAAGTCGGGCGCTGTCATGCGGGCGCCGGAAATGCTAAAAGGCCGGCTAGAAGACTTTTAAGAAGCAGAGGGTGCCCGCGAGGGGGAGCTCAGTCACACATGTGCGACCCCGGCTGCGCTTGCAAGCGCAGCCTTTCAAGATCTCGCGCGAAGCGAGCAGGCGCTTTGTTTCCTGCGCCGGAAATGAAAAAAGGCCGGCTAGAAGCCGACCTTTTCAAAAACAGATGGTGCCCAGGAGAGGACTCGAACCTCCACGATGTTGCCACCGCTAGGACCTGAACCTAGTGCGTCTACCAATTCCGCCACCTGGGCACGTTTTGCAGTTAGCTACTTGCTGCAAAGAAGCGAAATTATAGCGCCCCAATTATTCGTGTCAACACTTTTTTGCGATGCATCGCAAACCGGCCTCCACCGCGCCTGCTGGCGGCATTCCCGTCATTTGGTGACACAGGCGGGTGATAGAATGACCCGCCGCCGTCAATATAGAACTGTCTGAAGGACACCTCTATGTTGATGCCGTGCACCATCAATCAACGCAACGAGAACAACCATCGACAAACCCTTGAGCAAATATCCGTACCCCATTCCGAGCCGTGAAGAAATTCTCGGCGTGCTGCGTACGAGCGACGCGCCGCTGGCCGCCAACGACATCGCCGAAGCCCTGTCGATCAAGCGTCAGGAGCGCGAGGGGTTCTTCCGGCGTGTCGCCGCGATGGAACGCGACGGCCAGATCCGCCTCGACAAGCGCGGCCACTACCAGTTGACCCATCCGTCGAACTTCGTCGCCGGGCGCGTGCAGGGGCATCGCGACGGCTACGGGTTCGTGATCCGTGACGATGGCCAGGACGACCTGTTTTTGCCGAACGGCGAAATGCAGAAGGTGATGCACAACGATCGCGTGCTCGCGCGGATCGTCGGCTACGATCGCCGCGGTCGCCCGGAAGGGCACGTCGTCGAAGTCACCGAGCGCGCGAACAAGCGCGTGATCGGCCGCCTGCTCAACGAGAACGGCGCGCTGATCGTCGCACCGGAAGACAAGCGCATCGGCCACGACATCCTGATCACGCAGAACGTGAAGAAGGCGAAGGTCGGGCAGGTCGTCGTCGTCGAGCTGACCGATTTCCCGAGCCGTCATTCGCAGCCGCTCGGCCGTGTCGTCGAGGTGCTTGGCGATATCGACGATCCGGGCATGGAAATCGAAATCGCGGTGCGCAAGTACGGCGTGCCGCACGAATTCAGCCAGCCGGCGCTCGACGAAGCCGCCGCGCTGCCCGACAAGGTGCGGCCGGCCGATCTGCGTTTCCGCGTCGATCTGCGCGACGTGCCGCTCGTGACGATCGACGGCGAGGACGCACGCGACTTCGACGACGCCGTCTACTGCGAGCCGGTCAAGGTCGGCCGCGGCGACGGCTACCGGCTGATCGTCGCGATCGCCGACGTGTCGCACTACGTACAGCCGGGCAGCGGGCTCGATGCCGACGCGCTCGAGCGCAGCACGTCGGTCTACTTCCCGCGCCGCGTGATTCCGATGCTGCCGGAGAAGCTGTCGAACGGGCTGTGCTCGCTGAATCCGCAGGTCGACCGCTGCGTGCTCGCGTGCGACATGGTGATCACCGCGCGCGGCGAGATCAAGGCGTACCAGTTCTATCCGGCCGTCATCCATTCGGCTGCACGCCTGACGTACACCGAAGTCGCGGCGGTGCTGTCGAACACGAAGGGGCCGGAGGCTGCGCGCCGCGCGGACCTGCTGCCGCACCTGCAGGATCTGTACGGCGTCTACAAGTCGCTGTTCGCCGCACGGCAGAAGCGCGGCGCGATCGACTTCGACACGACCGAGACCTACATCGTCTGCAACTCGCAGGGCAAGATCGAGCAGATCGTGCCGCGCCAGCGTAACGATGCGCATAAGCTGATCGAGGAATGCATGCTGGCCGCGAACGTCTGCGCGGCCGATTTCCTGAAGCGCAACAAGCATCCGGGCCTGTACCGCGTGCACGCGGGGCCGACGCCGGAGAAGCTCGAGAACCTGCGTGCGTTCCTGCGCGGCATGGGCCTGTCGCTCGGTGGCGGCGACAAGCCGCATGCGAGCGACTACGCGGCGCTGATGGCGCAGATCCGCGACCGGCCCGATGCGCAGATGCTGCAGCCGATGCTGCTGCGCTCGATGCAGCAGGCCGTCTACAGCCCGGACAACATCGGTCACTTCGGCCTTGCCTACGAGGCGTACGCGCACTTCACGAGCCCGATCCGCCGTTACCCGGACCTGCTCACGCACCGCGCGATCTACGCGATCCTGTCCGGCAAGAAATACGTGCCGAAGGCGCCGGACGGTTTCGAGCTGAACACCGCGCTGTCGCCGCGCGCCCGCGCGATGCAGCAGGCCGACGACGAAACGCGCGGCCGCTCGCGCCCGAACACGGCGATCTGGGAAGAGCTCGGCCTGCACTGCTCGGCGAACGAGCGCCGCGCGGACGAAGCGTCGCGCGACGTCGAAGCCTGGCTCAAGTGCTACTTCATGCGCGACAAGCTCGGCGAGGAGTACGGCGGGATGGTGAACGGCGTCACGTCGTTCGGCATCTTCGTGCAGCTCGACACGCTCTTCATCGAAGGGCTCGTGCATGTCACGGAACTCGGCTCGGATTACTTCCAGTACGACGAGATCAAGAACGAGCTGCGCGGTGAGCGGACGGGCATCCGCTATCGCTTGTCGGATCGCGTGCGCGTGCAGGTGAGCCGCGTCGATCTCGACGCGCGCAAGATCGACTTCCGCCTCGTGCGCGATACGCCGGTGAAGGCGCCGCGTCCGTCGCCCGCGCCGGCTTCCGCTGGTGGCGGTGTCGACCGCGGTAATGGCCCGCGCGTCCGCGCGCTGCCGCAGGCGGAGGAACCCGCGCCGCGCCGCAAGAAGGCCGCGAGCGCGCCGAGCGTTGCCGTGAACGAAGCGCGCGCCGCGCGTGCCGCCGCGAAGAAGAAGGGCGGCAGCGGTGGCGGTGTGGCGGCGAAGCCGACCGCGAAGAAGACTCGCGCCCGCAAGAAGTATTGAGCGTTCGGGGTGGGCGCCAAGCGCCCGCCCTGCAGTATCGAGAGACGCCGCGTCACCGGTCATCGGCCGGCAACGCGGCGCTTTCCTTTTCCATGGATCGCGGTTGCGCGCGTCGCGCGGCCGCACGTTTGATCGAAGGTTGTTCCAGTCATGTCACGTCTGAAGGTTCTTTACGGTTTTCATGCGGTGACCGCACGTTTGCGGCACGATGCATCGACGGTGGCGGAGGTGCTGTACGACCAGACGCGCCGCGACCGCCGCATGCAGGACTTCCTGCACGCCGCGAAGGAAGCGGGCGTGCGGCTGATCGCGGCCGACGAAACGCGCCTGTGGGGCCTCGCCCATACCGAGCGTCACCAGGGCGTCGTCGCGCGCGTCGAGGACATCCCGCTCGCGCAGAACCTGTCCGAGCTGCTCGACGGCATCCAGGGCCCCGCGCTGCTGCTGGTGCTCGACGGCGTCACCGATCCGCACAACCTCGGCGCGTGCCTGCGTGTCGCCGATTCGGCCGGTGCGCACGCGGTGATCGCGCCGCGCGACCGTGCAGTCGGCCTGAACGCAACCGCGGCCAAGGTGGCGAGCGGCGCGGCCGATACGGTGCCGTACATCACGGTGACGAACCTCGCCCGCGCGCTGCGCGAGCTGAAGGAGGCTGGCGTGTGGATCATCGGCACGTCGGACGAGGCTTCTGCCACGCTCTACGAAACGAAGCTCGACGGCCCCGTCGCGCTCGTGATGGGCGCGGAAGGCGAAGGCATGCGCCGGCTCACGCGCGACACCTGCGACGAAGTGATGAGCATCCCGATGGCCGGCAGCGTGGAAAGCCTGAACGTGTCGGTCGCAAGTGGCGTGTGCCTGTACGAAGCCGTGCGCCAGCGGCGCGTGAAGGGCTGACGCAGCCCGTCCCGCGCGACCTGCGCGGTCCTCGATGACCCGAACGACGCGTGCCGCGATTCGATGCGGCACGCGGCTCTCCGGAGCGCGCGACCGATGACCCTGTTTCGCGTTGGCGCATCCTGCGCCGTGCTGTGCCTGCTGGCTGCCTGCACGGCGCCGTCGCTCGTCGAACGCGGTACCTACTACGCCGACACGAGCCTGCACGCGCGCGGGGCCGATTCGCGGATCCGCTTTCTCGTGATGCATTACACCGAAAGCGACGAGGCGAAATCGCTGCGCACGCTGACGGGCGATTCGGTCAGCGTGCATTACGTCATCCCGCCGCAGCCGCGCATCGAGCGCGGGATGCCGGTTGTCTACCAGCTCGTTCCGGAATCCGAGCGCGCATGGCACGCGGGCGTCAGCGAGTGGCAGGGCACGACCGAGCTGAACGCGGTGTCGATCGGCATCGAGAACGTGAACCGCGGCCCGCTGGATCCGCAGAACCGCACCTGGCAGCCCTATCCGCCCGAACAGGTCGCGGCACTGACCCGACTGTCGAAGGACATCGTCGCCCGCTACGGGATTCCGCCGACGCGCGTGGTCGGGCACAGCGACATCGCGCCGCAACGCAAGATCGATCCGGGGCCGCTGTTTCCGTGGCATGCGTTGGCCCAGGCCGGCGTCGGCGCATGGCCGGACGATGCGACCGTGGCCGCCCGGCTCGGCGGTCGCGATCCGCATGCGCCGGTCGACGTGCGGGAACTGCAGCTCAGGCTCGCGCGCTACGGCTACGACGTGGCCACCGATGGTGTGCTCGACGCACGCACGCGACGGGTGTTCGCGGCGTTCCAGATGCATTTCAGGCCGTCCGACTATGCGGGCAACGCGGACGCCGAAACCGACGCGATCGCGCAGGCATTGCTCGACAAGTACTTCCCCGGCACGCAACCCGCGGACAACGCGCCCGGAGCGGGTGCGCCCTGAACCTGCGGCACGCCGTACGCCGAAAAACGCGGGCCGTCATCCGAGTCCGGTAAACTGGTGGTTTTCCGCAATCCCGCAGCATCACCACTCCATGACTCAAGACGAACTCAAACGCCTCGTCGGCCAGGCCGCCGCTGACTACGTGATCCAGAACGTGCCGGAAGGCGCCGTGATCGGTGTCGGCACCGGCTCGACCGCCAACTGCTTCATCGACGCGCTCGCCGTCGTCAAGGCGCGCTATCGCGGCGCCGTGTCGAGCTCGGTCGCCACGACCGAACGCCTGAAATCGCACGGCATCAAGGTGTTCGACCTGAACGAGGTCGACTCGCTGCAGGTGTACGTCGACGGCGCCGACGAGATCGACGCGGGCGGCGCGATGATCAAGGGTGGCGGCGGCGCCCTGACGCGCGAGAAGATCGTCGCGTCGGTGGCCGACACGTTCGTCTGCATCGCGGACGCCAGCAAGCGCGTGCCGGTGCTCGGCGCGTTCCCGCTGCCGATCGAGGTCGTGCCGATGGCACGCACGGCGATCGGCCGGCGCGTGACCGCGCTCGGTGGCGTGCCGGTGCTGCGCGTGACGAAGGACGGTGCGCCGACCATCACCGACAACGGTAACGAGATCATCGACGTGAAGGGGCTGCAGATCGCCGATCCGCGCGGCTTCGAAGCGCAGGTGAACGCATGGCCGGGCGTCGTGACGGTTGGCCTGTTCGCCGAGCGCGGCGCGAATCTGTGTTTGCTCGGCACGGAAAGCGGCGTTGAAACGATCGTTTATTCGGCTAAGTGAAAGATATGGCAAGCAGTCCGTAATGATGTGTCACACGCCGTAATGGACTGAATGTTTAAATCTTGTGGAAAACGGGGCCCGGTAGGCGCAATGCGCTTCCCGGGCCTTATTTTTAGCCGTATAAATCACCCCGTCAAAAAGAGGGATAACCCTGTCAGGTGTTTACCAGATAGCGAAATGTCCTCGAACTCATCAACTTATAGATCATAAGAACAGTCGTAACCAGGGCCGGCGGAACTGCGGAGCAGGTGTTCGCAAATCGACGCACGGGGAGGTGTCATGGAGCAGGGCAAAGACCGGTCACTGGTCGCCAAAGTGATGGATGGGCTTGTCTCGGGTATCGTCGAAGACAAGTATGGCGGCATCTTGCCGCCGCAGGACGTGCTGTCGAAAGAGTTCGATGTGAGTCGCACTGTGATGCGGGAAGCGTTGTCGATGTTGCTTGCGCGCGACATGCTCGACGTGCGGCCGAAGGTCGGCACGCGCGTGCGGCCGATGCGCGACTGGCGCATGATCGATGAGGATGTGGTGAGCTGGCGATTCCGGGCGAAACCCGATCCGCAGTTCATGCGCGACGTCATCGAATTCCGGATGCTGATCGAACCGCGTGCCACCGCGCAGGCGGCGGTGCGTGCGACGGCGGCCGATATCGCGGGCATCCGCGAAGCGTTCGATGCGTTCAAGGTGCTGCAGCCGGGCGACCCTGGCTACGACACGGCGGACGAGTTGCTGCACACGCGGATCGTCCAGGCGAGCGGCAACCAGTTCTTCCAGCAGATGGCGGCGATCGTGCGCGGTGCAGTGCGTCTCGTGAATCCGCGGGTCGTGCAGAAGGAAGGGGCGCACGACATTGCGGTGAAGGCGCATGCGCGTGTGGTCGACGCGATCGAGCGTCGCGATCCGCGCGAAGCCGAAGCCGCTTCGCTCGCGCTGATCGATTTCAGCGCCGACGAGATCTCGCGCGATTTCTCCGTCGACGTGCCCGTGCGCGCCTGACGCTGCGCGTGTCGCTCATCCGTGTGCCGCCGGGCCGTTTATCATGACGGCCGGCCGGCAGCATGCCGGCCACCGTCATACGACCGACACGGAAGATCAGGATGAACGACAACGACCATCGCCCGGTGCGCTTCGGCATCGTCGGCGCGGGCAGCATCGCGCGCCGCTTCGCGCAAAGCCTGGCGCATGTGCCGGGCGCCACGCTCGCCGGTGCCTGGGCCCGCCGCGCCGATGCCGCGGCAGAATTTTGCGGAGCGTACGGCGGTACGCCAGCCGCCAGTCTCGACGCGCTCCTCGCGAGCGATATCGACGCGGTCTACATCGCGACGCTCCATGACAGTCACGCACAGTACACGCTGGCCGCGCTTGCTGCCGGCAAGGCTGTGCTGTGCGAAAAGCCCGCGACGCTGAGCGCGGCGCAGCTCGAGACCGTGTTGCGTGCGGCACGCGACGCCGGACAGCTTTTCATGGAGGCGATGAAGCCGCCGTTCTTTCCGCTGTACCGTCAGTTGCGTGCGCACCTGCATGACGATCCGATCGGCGAGATCCGGCTCGTGCGGGCAGGGTGCGCGTCGTCGTCGGTGCCGGACGACCATTCCGTCTATCGCCTCGATCGCGCGGGCGGTGCGCTGCTCGATATCGGGATCTACGAGGCGTTTCTCGCGGTCGACTGGCTCGGCGCGGCGCGCGACGTGCAGACGCTCGGCCGCGTCGGCGCAACCGGTGTCGACCTGTTCGCGAGCCTGAACAGCGTGCATGCGAACGGCGGGATCGCGCAGCTCTTTTGCGGGCTCGATGTGATGGGGCGCGGCGACGCGCTGATCGCCGCGGCCGGCGGCCATGTGACGATTCACGAGAAGTGGTGGAACCCGTCACGCGCAACGATTCGCTACGCGGACGGGCGCACCGTCGAACTCGACGCGCCGGTAGACGGCGGCGGGCTGAACTACGAGACCGCGCATTTTTGCGACCTGCTGCGCGCGGGCAAGACCGAAAGCCCGATCATGACGCACGACCATTCTCGGCAGATGATCGCGATGACCGATGCCGCGCGTGCGGCACTCGGCGTGCGCTATTCGGGCGAGTAGGCGGGAAGGAGGGCGCCGGGCACGCGGGTGCGGCCCGGCGGATGACGTGCGCTCAGTGCCGCGACGGCAGCGACAGGCGTTTTTCGTACCAGCGCTGCACCCATTCGAGGATCTGGCACAGGATCCAGTACACGGCCGCGGCGGCGAGATAGAGCGGCAGCGGCTGATAGGTCGCCGCGATCACTTCCTGCGCGCTGCGCAGCAGTTCGGTCACGGTGATCACCGACACGAGCGACGTGTCCTTGATCAGGCTGATCAGGCTGTTCGACAGGCTCGGCACCGCGATGCGCAGCGCCTGCGGACCGATCACGTAGCGCAGCGTCTGCCCCCACGACAGCCCGAGGCTGTATGCGGCGAGCCACTGGCCGCGTGCGATCCCGTTGATCGCGCCGCGCATGCTTTCCGACATGTAAGCCGCGACGTTCGCGGACAGCGCGATGACGCCGGCGGGTGTCGGGTCGAGCGAGATGCCGAGGCTCGGCAGCCCGTAATAGATGACGAAGATCTGCACGAGCAGCGGCGTGCCGCGCATCAGGCTCACGTACGCGCGTGCCAGCCACGCGAGCGCGTTGACCCAGATGCGTTCGAAGCCTTCGAGCGCTTCGCTTTGCCGGATGCCCATCATTGCGAGCACGACGGCACCAAGCAGGCCGAACACCATCGACAGCACGGCGAACTTGACGGTCAGTACGGCGCCCTGGGCGAGCACCGGCAACGATTGGACGAGCAGGGACGTTGTCGACATGGAATACGAATCGAATGCGTGCGCGAAAGCGCAATCATAAACCGGACGAATAAAACAAAGGGCGGCATCGTTACGGATGCCGCCCTTTCCGGCCCGCCGTCAGGCGGGAAATGCAGGCGTGCTTACTTGATCGGCTTCGTCACGTCGATGCCGAACCACTTGTCCGAGATCTTCGTGAAGGTGCCGTCGGCTTCGAGTTGCGCCATCGCGTCGTCGATCGCCTTCTGGAACTTCGGGTTGCCCTTCTTGAACGGGATGCCCGACGGGTTCGCCGAGCCGACGTTCGCGCCCGGGCGCAGCGGCAGCTGCGAATTCTTCGTCAGGTACGCGAGCATCAGGCGATCGTTGAGCGCCGCGTCGAGACGGCCTGCCGCGAGATCGCGCAGGTACTCGGGCGCGCCCGGGTACGTCTTCACGTCGATGCCGGGCACCGACTTCGCCATGTCCATGTAGTTCGTGCCGAGCGCGACGCCGAGCTTCTTGCCTTTCAGGTCTTCAAGCGACTTGAACTGGCGCGTGTCGTCGTTGCGCTGGATCAGCTGCGCGGACGAATACGTGTATGCCGGCGAGAAGTCGAGCGTTTCCTTGCGCTTGTCGGTGATGCCGACCTGGTTGGCGATCACGTCGAACTTGCCGGCCTGCAGGCCCGCGATGATGCCGCTCCATTCGGTCGTCACGAATTCCGCTTTCACGCCGAGCTTCGCGGCCACGGCCTTTGCGATGTCGACGTCGAAGCCGACGAGTTCACCTTGCGGGTTCTTCGAGTTGAACGGCGGGAACGTGCCTTCGAGGCCGACCCGCAGCGTGCCGCGTTGTTTCACCTGGTCGAGGAGGTCGGCCGCATGCGCGGTGGCGGCGGCGAATGACGTGCCGATCAGGCCGGCAACCAGCAGCTTCTTCAGCAGCGCAATCTTCATCGTGTGTTTCCTTGCCCTGTCCGGGTCATTGATTCTGATAACGGGGTCGATGATAGCAAAAACGCAATCGATCTCTAAATATCGTTTGTTTATGCCTATATTACGCGGTGCGTTCGCCGGCGATGGCCTTCACGCATTCCGCGACGAGCGCGGGGCCGCGGTAGATGAAGCCCGTATACAGCTGGACGAGTGCCGCGCCGGCCGCGAGCTTGGCGCGAGCGTCCTCGCCCGAGAAAATGCCGCCGACGCCGATGATCGGCACTTCGCTGCCGACTTCGGCGTGCAGCTTGCGGATCACTTCGTTCGACGCGTCGAACACGGGGCGGCCCGACAGGCCGCCGGCTTCGTCCGCATGCGGCAGGCCCTGGACGGCCGCGCGCGACAGCGTCGTGTTGGTGGCGATGACCGCCTCGATCTTGTGGCGCAGCAGCGTGTCGCCGATTTCCTTGACCTGCTCGTCGTCGAGATCGGGCGCGATTTTCAGTGCGAGCGGCACGAGCTTGCCGTGCAGGTCGGCGAGGCGCTGCTGCTTATCCTTCAGCGCCGCGAGCAGCGCGTCGAGCTCGCCCGCGCCCTGCAGCTGGCGCAGGTTCTTCGTGTTCGGCGACGAGATGTTGATCGTCACGTAACTCGCGAACGGGTACACGCGCTCGAGGCAGTACAGGTAATCCTCGGCGGCGCGCTCGATCGGCGTATCGGCGTTCTTGCCGATGTTCAGGCCGAGGATGCCGCGATAGCGGGCGGCCTGGACGTTCTTCACGAACTGGTCGACGCCGTGGTTGTTGAAGCCCATCCGGTTGATCAGTGCTTCGGCCTGCGGCAGGCGGAACATCCGCGGGCGCGGGTTGCCGGGCTGCGGGCGCGGCGTGACCGTACCGACCTCGATGAAGCCGAAGCCGAGTGCCGCCAGGCCGTCGATGGCTGCGCCGTCCTTGTCGAGGCCGGCCGCGAGGCCGACCGGGTTGCGGAACGTGAGCCCCATCACGGTGCGCGGCGCATCGGGCACGCGGGCCGACAGCGCGCAGGCGAGGCCCGTGCGGCCGGCCGCGCCGAGCGCGCGCAGCGTGAGGTGGTGAGCGTCTTCCGCATCCATCTTGAACAGGGATGCGCGGGCCAGCGGATAGAGGGAACTGAACACGGGAATAGGGCGGACAGCCGGAATGAATGACAACCCGCTATTTTACCGGGAGTTGCGCGGCAGAGGCGCGCTTCGCTTCGTCACTCCCGGCGGCGCGCGTCAGCCCGAGCCGGAATGCCCGCCCGGCAAGGGCGCGCGGGCCAGTGCCGCGTCGACCGGCGGCAGGTCGATCCGTTCCGGGTCGAGTATCTTCCAGCGGCCGTCGATCAGCCCTTCGAGCGGGTGGAAGTTCGCCTTGTAGGCCATCTTCGGGCTCTCGCGGATCCAGTAGCCGAGATACACGTAGGGCAGGCCGAGGCTCTTCGCCTGCTCGATCTGCCACAGGATGTTGTAGGTGCCGTAGCTGGTGTGCGCGTCGTCGGGTTCGAAGAACGTATAGACCGACGACAGCCCGTCGCCGAGGATGTCGATCATGCTGACCATGCGCAGCTTGCCGGGCTCGCCGCCCGGTGCGTCGAGGTCGCGGAATTCGACGAGACGCGAGTTGATCCGGCTCTGCAGCAGGAATTGCTCGTACTGGTCGCGGCTGTCGCGATCCATGCCGCCGCCCGCGTGGCGTGCGGACTGGTAGCGCATGTAGAGCGCGTAGTGCTCTTCGTCGTAGTGCAGCGGCGAGACCGTCGCGACGAGCGTGCGGTGCCGTTTCCACATCCGGCGCTGCGTGCGCGACGGCGCGAACGCGTCGACGGGGACGCGCACCGGCACGCAGGCACGGCAGCCGTCGCAGTACGGACGATACGTGAACACACCCGAGCGCCGGAAGCCGGCCTTGACGAGCTCGGTGTAGATGTCGGAATTGATCAGGTGGCTCGGCGTCGCGACTTGCGAGCGCGCGACGCGGCCGTCCAGATAGCTGCACGGATAGGGCGCCGTTGCATAGAATTGCAGCGCCGAAAGCGGTGAAAGCGGCAGCTCAGTCGGGTGAGTCATGGGCAGCTCTCGTTGCAGGGAGGGAGTGCCGCGCTAGCGCTCGATCCCGGAGGGGGCCGCCGTTTCGGCGCGGCCCGTCAGCGCGGCGAGCACGCGCTTGTCGAACTGCCACGGAATCGGCGGTTCGGCTACCGCGCTGCGCACGTGAGCGACAAAGGCCTTGCGTGCGATCTCGCGGCCGCCGAGCGACGCTAGATGCGACGTATTCTGCTGGCAGTCTATCATCTCCAGCCCCTGCTCGCGAAGGTGCGCGACGAGCGTGGCCAGCGCGATTTTCGATGCGTCGGTCGCGTCCGCATACATCGACTCGCCGAAAAACATCCGTCCGAACGACACGCCGTACAGGCCGCCGACACGCCGCCCGTCGTGCCACGTTTCGATGCTGTGCGCGTTGCCGGAGCGGTAGAGCGACGTGTACGCGTCGATGATCTCGGCCGTGATCCACGTGCCGCGCTGCCCGCGGCGCGGCGCCTGCGCACACGCGCGCATCACGCCCGGAAAGTCGTAGTCGACGCGCACTTCCCATTCGGGCGCGCGCAGCACACGTTTCAGCGTCTTGCGCAGCGAAGGCGACACCTTGAATTCGGCCGGCACGAGGATCATGCGCGGGTCGGGGCTCCACCACAGCACGGGCTGGCCGTCCGAATACCACGGGAAGATGCCGCGCAGGTACGCGTCGATGAGGCGCGACGGCAGCAGGTCGGCGCTCGCGGCAAGCAGCCCCGGCGCGCCGGTCGCGGGGCCGAGCGCGCGTTCGATGGGCGGAAAGGGATCGTCCGGGCCGAGCCAGGGGACCATGGGGCGGGGGCTCAGCCGTTGCGCAACGAGCGGAAGATATCGCCGGTGTGCACGCCGTAGTCGCCCGCGGCGCGATCGGCGAAGAAGAATCGCAGGGTCTGGCTGACGGTCGGGAACGCGATTTCGTCCCACGGGATGTCGGCTTCGTCGAACAGCTTCACTTCGAGGCTTTCCTCGCCGGCCTCGAATGCCGGATCGGTGAGCCGCGCGAGGTAGAACAGGTGGACCTGGTGCACGTGCGGCACATTGAGCAGCGTGAACAGGTTCTGCACCTCGACACGCGCGCCGGCTTCCTCGAGCGTTTCGCGCGCGGCGGCTTCGGCCGTCGTTTCGCCCATCTCCATGAAGCCTGCCGGCAGCGTCCAGAATCCGTAGCGCGGTTCGATCGCGCGGCGGCACAGCAGGATCTGATCGCCCCAGACCGGGACCGTGCCGACGACGTTGCGCGGATTCTGGTAGTGGATCGTGCCGCAGTGATCGCAGACGAAGCGCTCGCGATTGTCGCCCGGAGGAATGCGCGCGATGACTTCGTGACCGCAGACGGAGCAGAATTTCATGTCGAGTGGAAGGGACGAGGTGATGCGAGTGTATCACCGGGATGCGGCATTCTCGAACGCGGGCGCGGGCGCGAGCAGGCCGCGTGTCGCGCAAAGTGGAGGGTGCGGGTGCGCGAAGCGGCGCGGGGAGTACGACGGAAAAACAAAAAGCCCGGCACTAGGCCGGGCTTTTTGCATGAATCTGGACGTTGGTTGCGGGGGTAGGATTTGAACCTACGACCTTCGGGTTATGAGCCCGACGAGCTGCCAGACTGCTCCACCCCGCGTCCGTCGAAGAAATGAATTATAAGGAGTAACCCGAACGCGTGCAAGCGTTTTCTGACAATTTCTTGTCGCCGCTTGTGGGGCCGGTACGGTGGGCGCGTGCGCTAGAATCGAGCGGTTTGTTTCGTCTCTTCGGCAGCGGGGCTGTGCGCGATCGCGTCGGCGCCGTTGTGACTCTCATTACTGTATCGACGGATTCATGGACATCGCTCACGATCTGCAATCGATCGGCGCGCAGGAACAGGCGCTCGTGTTTCCCCATTTCGACCCGGCCCGCGCATGGGCGCTCGGCAACCGGATGCATGCGCTCGCGACGTCGCGTGGCCATGCGGTCGCGATCGACATCGTCACGTTCGGCCAGCCGCTGTTCTACGCGGCGCTCGCTGGCGCCACGCCCGACAATGCCGACTGGGTGCGCCGCAAGCGCAACGTCGTCGCGCATTTCCGCCGCAGTTCGTACGCCATCGGCCTGCGCATGCAGCAGGCCGGCACCACGCTCGCGGACAAGCACGGGCTGCCGGTCGCCGAGTACTCGCCGTACGGCGGGTCGTTTCCGCTGATCGTGGCGGGCGCCGGCGTGATCGGTTCGATCACCGCATCCGGGCTGCCGCAGCGCGCGGATCACGAATTCGTCGTCGAGGCGCTGTGTGCGGAGCTCGGCCACGACTACGCGGTGCTGGCCCTCGCAAGGAGCTGAGCGATGCAACTGCCCGGTTACGCATGGCTCGCGATCGCGATCGTCGCGGAAGTGATCGGCACGTCCGCGCTGCGTGCGGCAGACGGCTTCACGCGCCTCTGGCCGTCGTTGCTCGTCGTCGCCGGTTACGGCATCGCGTTCTACTGCCTGTCGCTCACGTTGCGTACGATGCCTGTCGGCATCATCTATGCAGTCTGGTCGGGCGCTGGCATCGTGCTGATCACGCTCGTCGCGATGCTGCTCTATCGTCAGGTGCCGGATCTGCCGGCGGTGATCGGCCTCGGCCTGATCGTCGCCGGCGTCGTGGTGCTGAACCTGTTTTCGAAGATGCAGGCGCACTGAGCGTGCGACTGCCATTTGCCGGATGACCCTCATGACCGATTCCACTTCCGCTGCCGTTTCCGCCGAATCCGCCCAGCCCGACGTACGCGCGTATGTCGCGAACCGCATCGGCTTTCTCGAACTGAACCGGCCGAAGGCGCTGAACGCGCTGTCGGTCGGCATGATCCGGCTGATGCAGCGGGCGCTCGACGCGTGGCGCAACGATCCCGAAGTCGTCGCGGTGGTCGTGCACAGCCCGCATCCGCGCGCGTTCTGTGCGGGCGGCGACGTGCGCTTCTTCCATGAGGCGTGGCAGCGCGGCGACCGTGACGCGGTCGACACGTTCTTCATCGAGGAATACACGCTGAACCACACGATCTTCACGTATCCGAAGCCTTACATCGCGCTGATGCACGGCGTCGTGATGGGCGGCGGCATGGGGATTTCGCAGGCGGCGCGGCATACGGGCGGCCTGCGCGTCGTGACCGACTCGACGAAGATGGCAATGCCGGAAACGCGTATCGGCCTGTTCCCGGACGTCGGGATGAGCTGGTTCCTCGCGCGCACGCCCGGCGCGATCGGCCGCTATCTCGCCGTGACCGGCGCGACGCTCGACGCGGCCGGCGCGCTGTACGCGCAGCTTGCCGACGTCTACTTGCCCGATGCCGCGCTGCCCGCGCTGCTCGATACGCTGCGAAGCGCGCGCATCGACAACGGCGAGCAGGCCGTCGCCTGCGTGGCCGACGCGGCGGCCGCGCACAAGGTCGTGCCGACGCCCGACACGTCGGCGCTGGCCGACGCGCGCGCCGGGATCGACCGCCATTTCGCGCAGGCGGACATCGGCGCGATCCTCGCGTCGCTCGACGCCGAGCAGGATTGCGCGGCCGTCGACGGGTGGGTCGAGAAGGCGACCCATGCGATGCGCGAACAGTTGTCGCCGCTGTCGATGGCCGTGTCGCTGGAAGTCGTCGAACGTGCACGCGGCGCGACGATGGCCGATTGCCTGCGGCGCGATCTCGATCTCACGCGCTCGACATTCGCGCACGGCGACGTGATCGAAGGCGTGCGTGCGCTGATCGTCGACAAGGACCACCAGCCGGTCTGGCGCTTCCAGTCGACCGCCGACATCGATCGTGCAGACGTGCTTGCGATGTTCGACAGCCCGTGGACGCCCGACACGCATCCGCTGCGGAATCTGCAAGACTGACGTCGGACTGACCGAAGCACACGCTGGAAACGAAAAGGCCGCCTGCGCACGCAGGCGGCCTTTTTCATGGAGGTCGACCGGCCCGCGGTCGACGGACGTCGCGCTTGCGCCCGTGTTACTCGTCGCCTGCGTCGTCCGACATGAACGCACGCATGAACACGAGCGCGCCGAAACCCCATACCGCGTTCGCCGCGAAGCCGGCCGCGAGCACGGGCATCATGTTGCCGGACGGCCAGATGCCGCGCAGCGGATCGATCGCGAACACGCGGGCGGCCGTCAGCACGATGCCGCCGAACACCAGTGCGCCGATCCACGATGCCTCGCGTTCCGGCGACACCCGCAGCAGCCACGCCATCGGGACTGCACAGCATGCGCTGATCAGCGCATTCGCGACAAATTCAGGAATGCCGAGCGGCGCGAACGGCTGCGTGGAGAAGCCGGTTGCGGCGATCAGGTCGGCCGTATGAAGGAGTGCGAGCGTGGCCTCGCGGAAGAACAGGGCGGCCAGGAAGCCGGACAGGAATGGCAGGATGACTTTCTGCATCGATGAGTGCACCGCAGGCGCGCACGGCCGGGGCCGTCCGCGCGGAGTTATTCGGATAGGTGCGTCATTATAGGGCCCGCCCGCCGCGATATTCGCTCCAGCGTCGTGCTAATCACGAAAGCGGAAAACCTAAGCTCAAAAAAATCGTTCCAAAGCCCTGCACCGATCCCTAGACTGATTTCCCAGAAACAGCCGTGCAATCGCGTCCTCGCCCGCTGCACGGCCTGACCGGCGAGCCATCCCGATTCGAACGCACACCATGCATGCGCCGCTGATCCGCGACGCGAGCAGGGCGGTGTTTTTTCAAATTCCGGCAAGGACAGTCAAGCAGGAGCAGCAAATGAATGTGTTCTGGTTTATCCCCACGCACGGCGACAGCCGCTATCTCGGTACGGCCGAAGGTGCGCGCGCCGCGGACTACGATTACTTCAAGCAGGTCGCGGTGGCGGCCGACACGCTCGGCTACGAGGGCGTGCTGTTGCCGACCGGCCGTTCCTGCGAGGATGCGTGGGTCGTTGCGTCGAGCCTCATCCCGGCGACGCAGCGCCTGAAGTTCCTGGTCGCGATCCGTCCCGGCATCGCGTCGCCGGGGCTGTCGGCGCGGATGGCCGCGACGTTCGACCGCTTGTCGGGCGGCCGCCTGCTGATCAACGTCGTGACGGGCGGCGATGCCGCCGAACTCGAAGGCGACGGCCTGTTCGCGGATCACGACACGCGCTACGAAATCACCGACGACTTCCTGAACATCTGGCGCGGGCTGTTGTCCGCGTCGCACGACAACGGCGGGTTCGACTACATCGGCAAGCATCTGCAATCGAAGGGCGGCAAGGCGCTGTATCCGCCCGTGCAGCGTCCGCATCCGCCGCTTTGGTTCGGCGGCTCATCGCCGGCCGCACATGAGATCGCGGCCGATCACATCGACACCTACCTGACCTGGGGCGAGCCGCCCGAGGCCGTCGCGAAGAAGATCGCGGATATTCGCGCCCGTGCGGAGGCGCGCGGCCGCAAGATCAAGTTCGGCATTCGTCTGCACGTGATCGTGCGCGAAACCGAGGACGAAGCGTGGCGCGACGCAGAGCGCCTGATCAGCCGCCTCGACGACGAAACCATCGCACGTGCGCAGAAGGCGTTCGCGAACATGGATTCGGAAGGCCAGCGCCGGATGGCCGCGCTGCACGGCGGCAAGCGCGGGGGCCGCGAGGCGCTCGAGGTGTATCCGAACCTGTGGGCCGGTGTCGGCCTCGTGCGCGGCGGTGCGGGTACCGCGCTCGTCGGCAATCCGGAACAGGTCGCGGAGCGCATGCGCGAATACGCGGATCTCGGCATCGAGACCTTCATCCTGTCCGGCTATCCGCACCTGGAGGAGTCGTACCGCTTTGCGGAACTCGTGTTCCCGCTGATCAAGGGCAACGGCGAGGCGAAGGCGACCGGCCCGCTGTCGGGCCCGTTCGGCGAGATCGTCGGCAACAGCTATCTGCCGAAAGCGGCCCAGAGCTGAGCGACGGGAGGCCTGCGATGACAACGAAAACGTCGACGACGGGCGCGGCCGTGGCCGCCCGCGCATGGCGCGGCGTCGCACCGTGGCTCGTGCCGCTCGCGCTGCTGGCGGTATGGGAAGTCGGCGCGCGCACCGGCTGGCTGTCGACCCGCGTGTTGCCCGAGCCCGTGGCGGTCGTCCGAGCGGCCTGGTCGCTCGTGACGTCGGGTGAAATGTGGGCGAACGTGAAGGTCAGCACCTGGCGCGCGCTGTTCGGTTTCGCGATCGGCGGCGGCGTCGGCCTCGCGCTGGGGCTCGCGACCGGCTTGTCGAAGGCAGCCGAGGTCGCGCTCGATTCGACGATCCAGATGATCCGCAACATCCCGGCGCTCGCGATGATTCCGCTCGTGATCCTGTGGTTCGGCATCGACGAGAAGGCGAAGCTGTTCCTCGTTGCGCTCGGCGTGTTCTTTCCGGTCTACATCAACACGTACCACGGGATCCGCTCGGTCGACGCGAACCTGATCGAGATGGCGAAGAGCTACGGCGTGCGCGGCTTTGCGCTGTACCGCGACGTGATCCTGCCCGGTGCGTTGCCGTCGATTCTCGTCGGCGTGCGCTTCGCGCTCGGGCTGATGTGGGTGATGCTGATCGTCGCGGAAACGATCTCCGCGCAGTCGGGCATCGGCTACATGACGATGAACGCGCGTGAATTCCTGCAAACCGACGTGGTGGTGGTCGGCATCCTGCTGTACGCGGTGCTCGGCAAGCTGGCCGACGTGCTGGCGAAATGGCTCGAGCGCGTGACGCTGCGCTGGCACCCCGCTTATCAATCAGGAGCAAAGGCATGAATGCGACGACTTCGGCGGCCGCCTACGGCCTGCTCGCCGGCGCAGACCTCGAGGCCGAACTGGCGCAGGCGCGCGTCGCGGACGGCGACGCGCGCGATGCGGCAATCCTCGAACGTGACGGCAGCGCCTCCGTCGTTCCGCTTGCACGGCGGCGGGCAGGCGGCCCGGCACCCGACGATGCGGTGACGCTGTCGGGCGTCAGCAAGCGCTTCGGCGCGCGCACGGTGCTCGACAACGTCGAGCTCGGCATCGCGCGCGGCAGCTTCGTCGCGATCGTCGGTCGCAGCGGCTGCGGGAAATCGACGCTGCTGCGTCTCGTCGCGGGACTCGAGCAGCCGAGCAGCGGCGCGCTCGAGACGCGCGGCGAGGGCGGCGGCGAACTCGATACGCGGATCATGTACCAGGATGCGCGCCTGCTGCCGTGGAAGACCGTGCTGCAGAACGTGATGCTGGGCCTTGGGCGCGGCGCGCGCGACCAGGCACGCGCGGTGCTCGATGAAGTCGGCCTGCTGGAACGCGCGAACGACTGGCCCGCGCAACTATCAGGCGGCCAGCGGCAGCGTGTCGCACTGGCCCGCGCGCTCGTGCACCGGCCGCAATTGCTGTTGCTCGACGAGCCGCTCGGCGCGCTCGACGCGCTGACCCGCATCGAGATGCATGCGCTGATCGAGCGGTTGTGGCGCGAACACCGGTTCACGGCGTTGCTCGTCACGCACGACGTGCAGGAGGCCGTCGCGCTCGGCGACCGCATCCTGCTCATCGAGCAGGGGCGGGTGGCGCTGGATCAGCCAGTGCCGCTCGACCGGCCGCGCGCCCGCGCATCGGCCGCGTTTGCGGCGCTGGAGGATCGCGTGCTGAAACGCGTGCTTGCCGGCGGGCCCGGTGCGGCCGGCCAGGACGCGACGCATGAGACGGATTACGTTCGACCGGTCGGGCAGATCCGCTGGGCCGTTTAAATCCGGGCGGCGGCAACGGCCGCCCGTTGTGAGATCTTTTTCTTCGGAGCGATCAACCTGATGAGCATCACTGCAATCAACGTACGTAACCAGTTCAAGGGCAAGGTGAAGGAGATCATCCGCGGATCCGTGGTCTCCGAGGTCGACGTCGAGACGCCGTTCGGCATCGTCACGTCGGTGATCACGACCCGTTCGGTCGACGAACTCGAACTGAAGGTCGGCGCGGAAGTCGTCGCGCTCGTGAAATCGACCGAAGTATCGATCGCGCGCCTCTGAGCCCGCGTGTCCAGCGCCGGTGCGGCGTCACGGGCAAACTGCCCGTTGGCGCTGCCCGGCATTTCCGTAGCGCGTTTGCCTTGGTATTCGACGTCCTGACGAAGTGCTAGGATGGAGCGACAACGATGCCGGAGGCCACCGCATGACCCCCATCCTTTCCCCCGAAGCCATCGAGGCGCTGAAGTGGATCGACCAGTTCGGTGAAAGCCGGCCGGTTCCCGCCGTGTTCGACGACGTCGTCTACGCGTTGCTGAACGAGGGGCTGATCTACCAGGCGGCGGCCGACCGGGTCGACCTGACGGCTGATGGCAAATCCTTTTTATCCGACGAATACGATTGAGCGCACGGCGCCGGCCGCGCGGGCGGCCCGGCGCTGCGTCGCCACGGAGCGTGCGATGGAACCGAGAGGCAGCGACCTCGGCGATTTCAGCGAGCCGTACCGCGGCTTCGAGATCGAGGTGAAAACCGAGCAGGTCTGGGACGGCGAGCATGCGCATTACCGCGTGCTGCAAGGCGATGCCGTGCGGATCGACTGGCGGCTCGTCAAGGTCGACGGGATGCTGCTGACCGAACGACGCGTGATCGAGCGTGTGCTCGACGAGGCGCGGCGGGCGGTCGATACGGAGCTGGGTGAAGGGTAGCCTGCGTGCCGGGCAGGCACGGCCCGTCTTGCGGTAAAATGCCGGGTTGTTCCCGCGCCGTCAGGCCTGTTGCCCGAAATCCATGTCCGTACCGTCCTCGCTTCCTCCCCGCCGCGTATCCGTCGCGCCCATGCTCGACTGGACCGACCGCCATTGCCGGTCGTTCCACCGGACGCTGACGCGCGACACGTGGCTGTATACGGAAATGATCACGACGGGCGCGCTGCTGTTCGGCGATGCTCAGCGGCATCTCGCGTTCACGCCGAACGAATCGCCGGTTGCGCTGCAGCTGGGCGGCAGCGAGCGCGACGACCTCGCGCGTGCCGCGAAGCTCGGTGAGCAGTGGGGCTACGACGAAATCAACCTGAATTGCGGCTGCCCGTCCGAGCGCGTGCAGCGCGGCGCGTTCGGCGCGTGCCTGATGAACGAGCCGCAACTCGTGGCCGACTGCGTGAAGGCGATGAGCGATGCGGTGTCGGTGCCGGTCACGGTCAAACACCGGATCGGTGTCGATGCGGTCGAGGACTACGCGTTCGTGCGCGACTTCGTCGGCACGGTGGCCGAGGCTGGCTGCAAAACGTTCGTCGTGCATGCGCGCAATGCGATCCTGAAGGGGCTGTCGCCGAAGGAGAATCGCGAGATCCCGCCGCTCAAGTACGACTATGCGTATCAGTTGAAGCGCGATTTTCCGTCGCTCGAGATCGTCATCAATGGTGGCATCACGACGCTCGACGAAGTTGCGCAGCATCTGGAGCATGTCGACGGCGTGATGCTCGGCCGCGAGGCGTATCACAACCCGTACGTGCTCGCGGAGGTCGATGCGCGCTTCTACGGATCGAC
Organism: Burkholderia sp. AU45251; assembly: GCF_030482905.1. NCBI lineage: Bacteria > Pseudomonadati > Pseudomonadota > Betaproteobacteria > Burkholderiales > Burkholderiaceae > Burkholderia > Burkholderia sp. AU45251. The sequence goes on from NZ_JAUJQH010000019.1 coordinate 121,957, forward strand.
CGCGGCGGTGCCGACGCGCGCAGAGGCCGAGGCGAAGCTGATCGAATACTGCGCGGCCGAACTGAAGCGCGGGACTTACCTCGGCGCGATCGTGCGGCATGCGCTCGGACTGTATCGCGGCATGCCCGGCGCACGCGGCTGGCGTCGTGTGCTGTCCGACAACAAGAAGCTCGCACGTGCCGATCTGGCCGTGTTCGACGAGGCGCGCGCGCATCTGAACGAGGCCGAAGAAATTTTTGAAAAAAAAGCTTTGCAAGATTCAAAAGTGTTCGTATAATCTTGTTCTTCGCTGCTGAAACACAAAAGCAGCGAAGAACAAAAAGCAGTAACAGTGGTGGCTGTAGCTCAGTTGGTAGAGTCCAGGATTGTGATTCCTGTCGTCGTGGGTTCGAGTCCCATCAGCCACCCCAAAGAATTCCAAGCGGTATCAAGCAGTTAGAAACGGCACTGAGATTTTATCCAGTGCCGTTTTTGTTTTGGAATTCCACAAAAGTTTTGGAATTCCACAAAATGGAATTCACAGCGCTTTACGATTTTGTTTCGGTCATACACGCGTGCGGTTGTTGCTGGATTCGCGTGAAGGTCGGGCGGTGCGCCGCGCTTGCCCTTGTGATGGGTCGCGTAATATGCGCGCGGGTCGTGGAACGTGAACCGGCCGGCAAATACCTTTTCCTCGATTGCCTCGTTCAGCAACTTCCCCTAGAACAACTTTTTGACGCCGTCGCGAATGTAGCGCGTGCCAGGCGTCGTCATGATTTCGATCTGCTCGATTACCTCGCTGCGCCTCTTCCACGCTTCACTTTAATGTGACCGGCCTGGCGGCCGACCTGCGGCCACGACAGGTCACTTGGTTACGGCGCGATGAATGCGGCGTGAATCCGGTCGGTCACTGCGTGCAACTTGCTATTCACGACGTCGCCGACGGCGATCCAGAAAAGGACGCGAGCAGCTTGCTTGATGGCCGTCTCCTGCTGCTCGAAATTGCGTGGATGTCCGATAGCTCAGATAGTTCTAACGCACAGTCGAGCAGTTTCTAAACCGTGAAACCAAAAAAATGCTCGTTCGAGGCGAGCAACACTGAAAGTAGTCCGGGAGCGGCCGGACGTGGCGGCCACTGACTTATTGGCGCTTGTCGGTAGAGAGGGGGTGGGCGGCGATCGGCAGATCGCGATCGGCCAGCGGGGAATCGGCGGTTGCCCGCAAGTAGCCCGGCAGGAAAGCGCGCGTCACGTATATCGTGGCGACGCCGAGGAAGATTCCGGCGACGACGTCCGCTAGATAGTGGCCACCTTCCGTGGGCGTCGACAGGATCATCGCGATGTTCAGGACGCAAGCGGCAGGAAAAACCCGCCGGACATGCCGGAGACTCCATGCGAAACAGATTGCTAGCGCCGCATGGTACGACGGCATCGATACGAGCCCCTGCGCGTTCTCAAGGACGATCTGCCGTAGTTCGCCGGACCGAAGCAAGATGAAATCTGAAACCGTGTCGGCTGTCCCGGGCGCGTGAATTCCGAAGTGCAGGTACGCGCTGCTGGCCGGGTAGAGCCAGCCAATCAATACCACAATGAGCCCCGAGATCGTGGCGTTCAGGACCAGCTCCGAGTAATCTTGCGATTTTCTGACAACAGCCAATATGAACGGGATTATCACAAGCTGAATTAATCCAGTTTCATACGCCACGTGCAATATGGTTTTTATGGTGGGATGTGCGCCGACCCACTTATAGAGTACCTCCCACTCGAAACCGAATTGTGAATCGAACCGTAGCAACGCCGTGTCGACCAGCGGGCGCCCAGCGCTTACGGTCAGGTATTGCAGTACCAGAGCGGCGTCGGTGAACGCACAGAAGGCACCGATCCACCACAGCACGATGGCGATTTCACGATAGAAGATGGTCCGCGATTCAGATCGATTACGGAATGCCCGCGAGACCATCCACAGTAGAGTGCCAAGCAACATGGCTAGCACTATTCCGACGCCCTTTTTTGCGATAGTAGAAATAGGCACGAATATTCCGGCTGCTGGGAGCCAGAATAAATCGATCAGTACGAGTATGCCGGTGATGGCCCATAGGGCTGCATATGGTTGGCTCCGCGTTTTATCGTGGTTTGTCATTATCTTGTCGATCGAGCAATACGTCATCGCCCGTACATGGACGGCAGGTGCGTGGCGATTGAACACGGCGCTACCGCGATCTTTTCTCTGCAGTGGGTGCAGTCGATCGAGGTAACATCGCAGTCGTTCGATGGCTTTGACCCGTGGCCAAACGCCGACCCGTCCTCACCGATCCACCACATTGCTCGCGATCCCCGCCTGCACCGTTCGAGCGTTTCGAAAAACCAACCACGACCACAAAGCACCACCAGCCACCTTCGCGACGAACTGCAATGCGGCGATCGTCGGGAACACCGTCCCGAACGCAATCAGCGGAAAGATGATGGAGTCGACAGCCGCCCCCGCGACATTCGCGCCATTTGCACGCGCCAGTATCGGGAAGCGACGTGCGAGTTGAAACACGATCGCGCTCGCCACGGCTGCCGAACCGAACGCCACCAGAGACGCGAGGGCGATTTCCTTGGCGGCGGGATTGAGCGCGTAACTGACGACGCCGGCGGCTGCGATCAACGCAAACATCCGTGACCAAAGCGCGCGGCCGCGCCAGTCCAGATGGAGCCGGTCTCGAATCGCGAGATCGAGTCCGATCAGAAGGAACGCGATGATCGGCGTAGCAGCCGGTCCGAAATGAGCGACCATCAGGTTAGCGACAGCGACCGCTGCGATATAGATCAGGACGTACATGATTCCCCTGTGATAAAGAGTGCGCGCTGCGTCGATTCGGAGCCGAAGTTTGCCATACATGGCCAATGAAACGGACGGGCGCTCCGCTACGCGCAAGCCGGGTCGAACGGCGAACGATTGACGGAAAGCAGGGTTGAGCGCAACAGGATATCGTCACTGTGTAGCAGGTTTTCATCAAACCATCTTTGCCGCGAGATCGTATGGCCGTATCCGGTTGACGTGATGTTGTGCAGTTTCCTTTCCCGATTAAGGTTCTCGCTTCCCGTGCCGTTATCTTCCCTGGACAGCCCTCGTGCCTCGAATGCTGATCCGTTTTCTTGCCTGCTCGCGTTCCGCGTGAGCAGGCTTTTTTCGTTTATGGCCGCCCTTTGTCGCCTGAATGGCCGAATGAGACAGGGACTTGGCGTGAACCGACAATGCGCAACAATCTTACATTGGTGTAATGTATCGACTTCCTCGTGCCCTCATGCTTTGCAGGGCCGTTCGATCCCGACAACCCATGAAGGTGTCGGGATTTTTTTTGCCTGCATCCCGTTGCGCTGGCAACGAGTTGCAGCGACGCCCGGCAGGCAGGCGCTGACGCGATCGCGTCAGACGTGAAGGAGGCGAACGCCCACGAACGTCACGAGCCAGTGTGTGGCGACGGCGCATGCAAGGTACGCGACGATCACGTGCAGCGGGCGACGTCTTGAAAACAGATAGGCTCCGAGCACCGCGAACAGGATAGGCGGTCCGAACAGATACGCGAACAGGTCGACGGTGGCGTGGATCGTTGCTGCGCACGCATCTACGCCGCCACCGCAGGAACCGGCCGGCGGTATGCACAATCGATCAAACGCGATACACAGGCGGCTGTCGATCGTGGCCCACGCGATCACGCTGATGACGCCCGCGATCGCAAATCCGATCGTTCCCAACACACGTCGCATTGTTTGAATTCCCCAAGGTTTGTGTACCCGTGGTTCCGGGTCGGGCCGACAAGTATGGTTCGAGCGCGGCGACGTCGATTTTTGCATGCGTGCAACGCGCGGTATATTTTGCGGCGAGACGTCCCGATCAAGACAACAAGCGGAAGGAGTGACCACCGATGCCGGAAACCCGGGCCACGCTGCGCGCCGCGACAGCGCAAGACGCCAACCACATCGCTCGCCTGCACACGCTGAGCTGGCAAACCGCGTACAGCCACATCCTGCCGGTGGCCTACCTGTCCGACGAGGCGCCGACGGAACACGCGATCCGGTGGCGGCAATATCTCGATCGCAATGAAAAAGCGTGGGGCCTCGTGCTGATCGCCGAGGTGGACGGCGAGCCCGTGGGCATCGTCAGTGCCGAGCGTCCCGTCGATCCTGCGCTTGGCGTGCTGCTCGATTGCCTGCACGTCCATCCTTCTCATCACGGAAGCGGCACGGGCAAGCGCATGATCGAAGCCGTTCGGGCGTGGGCGCGCGGGCTCGGCGTGAACAGGGTCCACCTGAAGGTGCTGGAGGGCAACGAACGGGCGATCGGTTTCTATGAACACAACGGCTGGCAACTGGCGGGTATCGCAACGAGCCGCATCGGCCAGACGGAGGTCACCGACCGGATCTACGCGCTACAGGCGTAGCGGCCTGGCGACATTCGAGCGAACGGTCGCATGACGTTCGGCCATCGCCGGGCGAAGGCCAAACGTACTCCAGCGCTACTCGCTGCAGTACCGCACGAGCAAATCGGCTTCCGTCTCATGCACCTCGACGGGCAGGGTCGTTGCGCCCGCATAGGCGAGATAGCGCGCGCGATGCTGGCCGTTGCGGAACGACGCCACGCCGACTTTCGACAGGCCGGGGATGCCGAGCAGCGTGCGCGTTCTCGTCTCGCGAAACGTGATGTACGGCATGTCGGGAATCCTGTCCTGGTCCGGATCGAGGAATTCGCGAATGCCCGCGGCCTTTCCGGGGGCCCAGTACAGCACTGACGGCAACACGTAGTCCGTCGTGTCTCGGTCGGCGCATGTCAGCAGTTTCTTCAGGTCGATCGCCACGACCCGGTGTCGCGTATCGTCGGACGAGAATACCCGCTTGAGGTGCGTATAGGCATAGGGGGCGTGCCCGGGAAGCTGGATAATCCAGACTTCTACGCCATTCTGTTGTGCGTGGGCGAGTGCCATTGCCATTACTTCCTCTGGTGCTGCAAGCGGTCGTCTTTGTTGAAGTTTAGCAGCGCGATTGCGGCGGGGAAGCAGGGCAATACCCGCAACCGGAAAGCGGAGCGATTCGCAGCAGAATCTGAACCGCGAATGAAAGCGCGGAGAGGAAGGGTGGAAAAATCGAATGCGGTCTTGTGTCGGCGATCGATATCGACAGGTCACGGGAATGTCGCGATACTGCCAGCGGGAATGACGCACCGCGCGAATTTCACTCGGGATTCACGCGGCGTCGCGAAACTCGGCATGCACGAATCATCATAGGAACAGAGAGGGCAGATTGACCGGAGAAAACCATGCCGTCGAAACTTGAGATCGAGTATCTCGATTACTGTTTCACCGCAACGCTCGAAATCAGGGAGTCCGGTCGGACAGGCGTTGTCGATTGGCGTCTCGAATCCGCTTCGCGAAGCAAGACGCTTGCGTGGATCGTGTTCGACCGCTTTCTCGAGCGGCATGATTTCGCCGATGAAGAAGAGGCGCGTGCCAATATCGTCGACTGGCTGGAGCGGCTGGCCGATCCGAGATCCGGCGCGTCGGTCGAAATAGCGAAGGCGAACGCGGTTGCTGTCGGCGCGGTGGCGACGGGCGCATCGACCGAGTCGACTGCCGAAATCGTCGGCGAAACCGTCATTGATGTCGCCAGCGATCTCGACTGGATCGAGATGGTTGCGGAATGGCTTTTCAGCTGACTGTCACGACGACGAAACCCGGTTGTCATGATGCAAGTTCCTGGGTTCGCGAAACCCGGTTTCGAAAAAATCGGTAGCGAAAAATGAAGTCCGAATCGTGCCGCTGGAAAAAATAGAATGATCCTGCTTTGACAACACTTGCTACTTACCGGAAACTGGCCCCGGACCTCAAATCATTTGCTTGAATTAAAACAAAATAAAATTCCGGACATGAAAAGAAGAACGCTACTGACGGCGGGCGCGATCATTGTCGCTGCCGGCCTGACAGGCTGCACCGCCATGCTGTTCGAAGACGGCAGATATGAAGAGACAGTCGACCGATTTCTCGTCAGCGAGGACGGCAAGAAATTCGTCGTGCTCGGCAAGAAATATCACTACATCTTCGATATGCCCGAGCATCTCGGCGCTGTGCTGGCATCGCCTTACCGCAAATCGATCAAGGCGGCGCTCTATGGGTTCGCCGCGCAGGGCAGCAAGATCTCGGGCAAGTTTTCGCTGCGGCTCCCCCGCAATGGCATGACCGACGAGGATTGGGATCGCGCGCAGGAGGACGGCTTCACGAAGCTCGGAAGCAGAGATCTGGAGATGAATGGTGTGCTGGACGGATCGCGCTATCTGGCCGATGGTTTTGCGCAAGGCAAGACGTGGTCGTCGTTTGAGCATTCGTACAAGATCCAGGTCACCGATCGCATTACCACGGCAGGCAAGGCCGTGCGCTTGCTCGCGACACCCGTCACGCTCGCGGCCGACGGCGTGATGATGGTCGGGGCAGTGGTGCTGTCGCCCGTCATCGTGGTGATGCTCGCGCCGGTCGCGGGCGTTGCGCTCGGACCGTGACGCGATCCGCGCGGCACGCGAGCGGTCCGGTTGCCGCAGCATTGTCACCAAAGGGTGAGTTGGCGCACAGATCGTTGCGCGGCCCGCGCTCACAATTTGGCCGGTTGACCGTTCTTCCCCGGCCCGGTCAACCGTTTCCCCGCTCGCTCGCGCAGGAGCGGGGGCTTTTTGCCCGTCCGACGCCGGAAGGCTGCGTCGGCGGAACCGGACAGGCGTTCGGCGGGCGGCGTAATCGCATCGGTTGCGCGCCCTGGCATCCGATCGCCTGATCCGTACGAATCGCTTTCCTCGTGCCTGAGCGAACCCTCAGGCCCATCGCCGGTTTCGGCCGGTGATGCCTTGGTCCCGGCGGCGCGCAACCCTGCCGCCGGGATGTTTTTTGCGCCGGATGCGTTGCATCACGTCGCGCGCAGCAGGCACGTTACCCCACTCAGCGAGCCTGTTCGACGCTGGTTTCCCAGCCGTCGTATTCCCCTCCGAACGAACGTATCTCGCGATTGATCGCGACCGTATGGCGCGTGATGTCGGCCAGTGCCATGGTGCCTTCGTGCGAAAACCGTACGGCCGACTTGCCGTCTTCGGTGGGCGCAACCGATTCGACCGGATAGCCTTTCGCTTCGGCCCAGTCTGCGAACTGATGCGCGTCGCTTTGGTCGGGGAAGTACGCCCAGTGCATCACGCGCCGGCTGACGTCGCTGGCGTCGCCTTTCTTCCGCAATTCATCCAGCACGCGCATGTCGCGCATGATCTGCCAGTCGTCGTCGGTCGGGTAGAGCGTCTGCCAGTAGGCTTCCTTGTCCGGATCGTCCTGGTGCGCGTACTGAAGGGCATAGGTCGTCTGATCGGCCAGTGCGTCGACGATCTCCGCCGCTGCCGCGTCGTCGAACGGCACGTAGAAGAGGAAATCCCGGTGGCCGTCGACGGTGATGCGGCCAACCTGCACGCCACCTTTCGCGGTGATCGTGGTGTCCAGCAGATCCTCGATCGTCGCGAGCGCGGCGATTTCGTCGCCGGCCGGCAGGCCTTCCGGTGTCGGATGCGCAAAGGGGACGCGCACACTGAGCAGCGACGCGCGCGGATCGCCTTCCGCGATTTCCGCAAAGCTGTGGTTGAAGCTGATGAAAGCCTGATGGTCGCCCATTCTGGCAGGGAAGGTTCCCCAGGCGTCGGTCATGTGTTTCTCCCGTGCACGATTGTCTGTTGACGGTTGCAAAGCGTCCCAATGTATCATCGAAAATCTCGTCGGCCGGAGAGGCGCACATGATTGCGAGTCTGGGCATCCTGGTGCCGGTCGAATACGACCGCTTTCGGGCGGTAGTGGATTTCTATCGTGTGGCGCTCGCGCTGCCGGCGCATTCCGATGGCGTGTCGGCGGCGGGGAATCCGTGGCATCGCTTCGTCGTCGACGGAGCGACGCTGACCGTTCATCCGGGCCGCGCTGGCGAGTTTCCGTATCCGGAGTTTCGACCGACCGGCCATGGCATTGCGCTTGCCATCGAAGTGGCGCATGTCTCGGAAGCCGTCGCGCGGCTCGAGTCGTGCCGCGTCAGTATCCTGAACGAGTGGGACTACGGCGACGGTACGATCGCGATTTCCGTGGCGGATCCGGCAGGAAACGTCTGCGAGATCTGGGGCTGTCCGTGACCCGTATCAGCGCGGCGGGCCGAAAAAAATTCAAAGGAGATGCCGATGTCGATGTTTGCGGTGAATGGCGTGCGAATCGATCCGCTCAGCGCGCGCGTGACGCACGTGCGCTGGGCGGCCGTGAATCCGGCCGACCGGTCGTGGGCGGCGGCGCCCAGCGAGGCGCCGGTGGCGGACGTGGCGCGCGCGCTCGCGTCCGGCAACGATGTCCGCGCAATCTTCTCGGCATCGGACGCCACGGCGATCGGGCCCAGGCTCAAACGCGTGCAGTATCGCGATGCATCGGAAGGCATCGAGCTCGACATCGATGCAACGAGCGAGTCGCGCACGTTGCGCGATCTGCCGCAAATCTGACCGGTGCGGCACGCGCCGGCGATAGCGCGTGCGGCCGCATGGCTGGCGCTACCTGGCCGAACGGCCGCTCGCACGACGTCGATCGCGAGGCGTAGTATTGGATGACCGTCATGCTGGGTTGACGGTTGCGCCGAACGGTTTGACGAGCCACGCGATCTTCAACGAGCCCGTTACCGGAAGCGAATATCGCACACGCGTACGAGACCATGTCCAGATCGCTCATCGCCCCGTTGGCATCCGCACTTTGCTTGGCGCTGTCGGCTTGCCAGACCGCGTCCGAGCCGCCTTTGCTGCCGTCGCCCGACACCGCGTCCACAGCCGCAGCCGTTCCGGCATCGTCGCCGGCCGCACCGATCCGCGGCATCGGCCTGGCGCCTCATCTGGCAGGGCAGAGTCACTGGGCCACCGGTCAATGCACGAGCAACGGCACCGTCAAGGTGTGCAACTGAACATGACCGATGCCGATGGCGCGCTGCCCGTTCCGCGCAGACGCAAGCGTGTTGGCGTGCGTCGATACGAACCGTCCTCGATCGCGTCCACTGCGTGGCGACAAGCCGCCCGTCGCGGCGCGTCGATAGGATGTCCGACCTCGATGACCCGGTTGCCGTCGATGTGAGCGATCGGGCGATGAACGACGAACGCGAAACCGCCGATTCCGGCTGGTATGTCGATCCCGTCGCGGGAACGGTCGCCGGCCAGTTGCCGGTGACGCTGGCGGTCGACAGCCGGGGCCTGAAAAAAAGGGCGGTCGCGTGCGCGGTGCTGGCCGCGGCGGGCCTATCCGGTTATGCGGCCGAGCCGGCGCTCTGGCCGGTGGCGGCGCTGGCCGTGTTGCTTGCGCTGGCGGGTGTTGCCTTCTTCGTGTCGTCGCGGCGCAGGATGGCGCTGCAGGTCGACGAGACGGGCTTCAGGCTGATCGGGGCCGTACGCGAACAACCCGTCACGCGATGGCGCGACGTCACCGAATTCCGGATCATCAGCGTCGCTGGTAATCGTTACATCGGCTACCAGTTCTCGGCGCATTCGTCGCGCACCAGGGTGCCGGGCGGCGTGATGCTGCCGATCTCCCGGTTTGTCGATCTTCCGCTCGATGCAGTGGCCGGATTGCTGGAGGCATGCCGTCGGCAGTTCGGTATGCCGGACAACGAGGCCGACCGGACGGGCCGATGACGCCCGACACGGGGAGCCCGCGGCCCCGATACGCGAGAAAGCAAAAAATGTCGGGCGCCGTGTCGATTTCCACCGGGTTCGTCCGTCGTAGCATCGGAGGCGTGCGCATCGCGCGTCCGTCCCGATTCCGATACGACAACCGCCCGAAGGAGCGACACCCATGTCCACGTCCGTCAAACCGATCCCGGAAGGGATGCGCACGCTGACGCCGCACCTGATCTGCGCCGGCGCAGCAGCAGCCATCGACTTCTACAAGCGCGCGTTCAATGCGAGCGAACAGTTTCGCCTGACGATGCCCGACGGCCGGCTCGCGCACGCGTGCCTCGTGATCGGCGATTCGACACTGATGCTGGTGGATGAAATGCCCGATCACGGTGCGCTCGGGCCGAAGGCCCTGAAAGGCACGCCGGTCTGCCTGCACCTGTACGTGCCGGACACCGACGCGGCGATCGCGAAGGCGGTCGCGGCTGGCGCGACGGTCACGATTCCGGCTGCCGACATGTTCTGGGGCGATCGCTACGGGCAGGTCGAGGATCCGTTCGGGCATCGCTGGTCGCTCGCGACGCACCAGCGCGACCTGACGCCCGAGCAGATCGCCGAGGCGATGGCCAGTGCGCCGCCGTGCGGAAGCTGATGCAGCCACGCAACCGCAGTTGAACGGCCGGGCGGCGGCATGCGCCCGCGCTCGGCCAGGATCGGTGCAGATGCGTTGGGAAGCGGGCGCCATGAGCCCGCGTTTTGCCCCGATGCGCAATGCGATGCGCGGCGCCTCAAGGTGCCCGGCGCCGTGCCGTAAACAGGGCGAGACCAATCGTTCATCGCTTCCCATCGCACCATGGTTCGAATTCTGTACGCAGGCTATCTCGCGTTTGCGCTGTATCTCCTTTATCCGATGGTTCAGAACACGCTGGCATTCGGCATCGTATGTGCGGGCAGCGCGCTGCCGGGCGGCGCCAGCGGCTTGTCGACGACTTCGGCAAGCGGCGTGAGCGGACAGGCGAATCGCTGTGCGCCGACGACGCAAGCCGGCGTCGCGGCGGGGCGGACGCCCGACATCCACTGAGCGCGACGGTGTCGCGCCGGACGTGCGATACGCGAAGCGGCGCGCTGGCCATTCGGCTGAATTGCACATCGCGCCAAGCTCGCCGATCATCTGCAACACGGTCGAGCGAATGTGGCAGGGCGCCGCGCTGTGTGCGTCAGTAGCTGGAGCGGTACGGCGTGCCCTGATCGAAGCGGCTTTGCCAGTGTGTGAGATAGCGCGATGCGAGTTGCGGGTTGTTCCACACCACGACGACGTTCTCGGAATTGCGGCTGGCTGCCGACGCGCTGTAGTTGAACGAGCCGGTTTCGACGTGCTCGGCGTCGATCACGAGGTACTTGTCGTGATGGATCGCATAGGCATCGATCGTGCGCGTCGGGATCCCCGCGTTGACGAGCAGGTTCAACGCCTGCTTGCTGCTCTTCGCGCGGTTGCCCTTGTCGTCGACGACCACCGCGACATTCACGCCGCGTCGCTTGGCGGCGAGCAAGGCGCGCGTGACGGGTGGCGACGTGAACGAATAGGCGGCGACGCGGATCGAGCTGCGCGCGGCGCCGATCGCTTTCAGCACGAGCGCTTCGGCACCGCCGTCGGGCGAAAACGCCGATTCGACGACCTGTGTCGCGGGGGCTTCGTGAGTGGGGGCCGGCAGCCATCGCGACACGAAGTCGATCGCTTGCTGGAGCAGCGATTCACTTTGCGTCTTGCCGAAGGCGGCGAACGGTGTGGCGAGCAGGGAAGCGGCGAGGCAGGCAGCGGCGAGGCGATTGCGCGACAACATCTTGGACAGCGAACAATTTCGAGACAGCGGGCCGTGAGTGTAACGCAGACGTGGCGGCCCGGTCACGTGCGGATGAGATGAGATGACTCGTCGCGATGGCCTGCGATGTCAGAAGCGGTGACGCAAAGTTGCGTTGCGCGGGATCCGTGTGCGCGCTCGCGGTGAGCAGCGGATCGGCGCGCTCGCGGCGCGCGAATGCACGTGCGGTGGCGGCGGGATAGCGTCGTGCAAGCCATGCGCACGTGCAGCCGGGCGGGCTCGATGCGACCCACGACAGCAGTGCGAACGCAACGAACGATCCGTGTGCGTTACGCGATCACGTACTCATGCGGGTGCGCTGCGTCAATCCTCGGTCGCAGGCGCTCCGGCTGCCTCGGCCGCAATCCACCCGGGGCCACGCTCCGGCTGCACGTCGCGTGCGTCGAGCGGCTCACCGCACGCCGAGCATACGGTGACCGCATGCATCAGATGGCCGCAAGTGCGGTGGCGCAACTGTACCGGCGGCCCCTGGCCGTCGTCTTTCCAGCGGTCGCCCCACGCCGTCAGCGCGAGCAGGGTCGGGTAGAGGTCGAGGCCCTTGTCCGTCAGTCGGTATTCGAAACGCGGCGGTCGCTCCTGATACGCGCGCTTGACCAGCACGCCTTCGTCGACGAGCCGCGCGAGCCGCTCGGCCAGCACGTGGCGCGTGAGGCCAAGCTGGGTCTGGAACGCGTCGAAACGGCGGCAGCCAAGGAACGCGTTGCGCAGGATCAGCATGGTCCAGCGGTCGCCGAGCACGGCGAGCGTACGTGCGACCGAACAATTCAGCGTGCCGATGTCATCCCATTTCATCGTCGAGTCTCTTGCATCTCTTGCGGCGGTTCAGCGAAATAGCGGGTTCGATTATAGAACCGAACACCGTCGCAGCGTAGAGTTCGCCTTTGCGGAACGTTGCGGCGGTTTCCTGTGGAAAACCCTTTTAAATCAAATGATTGAGTTCACTCTGATGCACCCCGTTGCGGAGCGTTGCACCTTGTTGCGGCGGGTCCAGGCGAGGGAAAAGGCGAGGTGAAAGGAGGGGAAATCGCGGGGGGCAGGTCAGACCATCATCGCGATCGCTCGCGGCCACCACCACAACCAGAACGCCATCGCAGTGCACAAGACATCCCTCGGCTGGACGCTCATCGGCTGGGTCGGGTCGCTCGTCTGGGCGCCGACTGTCGTCAGCAAAGCGGAGTAGCGCGGCGAGGGCCGCGCCTCGAAGCCTTCGGGGCGACAATCTTCACATATCGTCGATCGAGAGGAGCGGCGAGAACTTCTCCGGGATTACGTTCAGTTGCTTCTTAAGTCCACGCGGCATCTTCACGCTACTCTCTGGCGATCACCAACACGCATAATTCTGAGAGATGGAGAATACGTACAAGTACGGGATGCATGAGGGCTTAACCGTGAAGAACTCTTCTTCCTGATCTTTATCGACGAGACGGGCAAGGAGCTAGGAATCGATGATGCAGTCGGTATCGCGATGGTGCTGTCGGGCCAGCGGTTCATCCCGACGCGCGGCAAGTTCGCCGGGGCCGTCAAGGGGACGTCGATCGCGTCTGTCGTTTCCCGCCGCATGCTGCCGTACGAGATAAAACACCGTATCCTTCCGACCGTGACCTCGTTCACCAGCCTGATCCTGATGCGTATCAAATTCACGCGGAACATAGGTGCGTTCGTTGGCCGCGCAATTCCGGGAGTGGGTTGGGTGATCCTCGCGTCGGACGTGACGATGATCACGTATCGTTCCGTCACGACCTACAACAGCACGGTGAAGCCCGAGGACCGTTTGTATGGTTGATTCGTGGGAGAGCCTTGAACAGTTCGTTGCGACTGACGCAGGTAAGCCGCTAGTCGGTCGGCTCGAACTGACACGCGACACGGACCTCTATTGAGCGTGAGCACGTAAATCGATGGGAATTCGGGGCGTTTTGAGCAGCTTGCGTGATGTAGCGGTGGGGGTCTCCCTCAGGCATCTTGCACAAACGACGCCCAAGGGAGAGTCTCGTGTCTGCCAAG